>JAJRPG010000023.1 GCA_024280855.1 Planctomycetota bacterium
AAAAGAATTCTGTTTTTGGCGGTCCCACGAGGATACGCCGTCCAATGAATTCTGCAGGAGAACTCTCTTTCATGGAATCAGGTCCTTCTTTCTGGACCTGGGGGAGTCGATGATTAACCCACAGTACCATTGTCCTCGCGCGTTTACGAATAATTTAATCCTCATTCCTGACGTAGCCAGCCAGCATTTTGCGCCCCCTGATCTCTCTAGCAAACAGTTTCGATAGATCACCGGCGTTGTTCTTTATATGGAGCAACGATTTTTTGTGTCACGCAAATCAAAGTATGAACTCGGGAAGAAGTCAGCTTCCCGCGCGACAGGAAAATTCAGTGCGCCTTAGATGTGCGGACCTTACCCCCAGGCTTTGTTCTGAACGGGGTCGCTCGCTCTTTGACAATTAAATAGTAGCCCGGGTTGATAGCTTTCGGAGGCATCTAATCAGGACGCGCCTCTTTCAGCCCCACCCCTCTTACAGAACCGCGCCCGTCAGGAAGCGGCCCCTTGTTAGTTGGTAGAGTCGAAATCTACTGGCAACCGAAGGCCGCTTGGAAAATGGCGAAGTCGGCTTCATCCACGTCTCCGTCCAGGTTGAAATCAGTGACTTCACATTCGACTGATATGGGCTGATCCGGTGCATCGAAGCAATCAGAGAAGATGGCGAAATCGTCCAGTTCGCTCAAGCTGTCACCGTTTAAGTCCCTGACGCCACCACCTAGATCGAGGATGCCGAGTCCAAATGTTCGATCCAACAGGTACGCCGTTGCGCCTGATACCGCGACGTCGAACGATGTGTCCGGTGTGTCGTATGTGCCAAGTGAAAAGGGCGATGTCAAGTTGCTCACGTCGAGGATTTGCAGGCCCCAAGCGCCGTCTGCGACGTACGCAGTGGTTCCTTGCAGCGTGACATTGTGGGCGAATCCCCGTGTGTCGAATGATCCGAGCAGACTGATCGAAGCAGGATTACGCACGTCGAGAATTTGTAGCCCCGAACCGCCGTCGGCTACATATGCCACATTGTTCGATACGATGACATTCGTCGCTGCGCCAGGTGTGTCGTATGTGCCGAGCAGGACGCCATTTCTTGGATCACTGACATCGATAATCTGCAGTCCGGAAAAGTTGTCCGCAATATACGCCGTGGTTCCGACCATCGTTATGCCACGGGCAGACCCCGGCGTATTGTAGGTGCCGCTTAAAGAGGGAGAAAAGGAATTACTCACATCTATAATTTGCAATCCAGGACCGCCATTGGCTATATATGCGGTGGTTCCGACTAAGGCGACGTCAAATGCCGCGCCCGGGGTGTTATATGTGGATAGTAAACTGGGTGCTGCCGAGTTTCTGACATCGATGATCTGTAGCCCGGCTGTTCGGTCTGCGATATACGCAATTTTATTCACCACCGAAACGCTTGATGCAAGGAACGTATCAAGCGTACCAAGTAACGTCGGCGATGTGGCATCACTAACATCGATGATATGCAAGCCGGAAGCGCCGTCAGCCATGTATGCTGTCGTATCGATTACCTTTACATGACGGGCTGAGCCAGGCGAATCGACAAAGCCGCGCAAAGTTGGCGACAGCAAGCCCGAATCAAAGATTTTAAGCTTGGAAACAGGGCTGCCGACGTAAACGTTGCGACCGGATACAGCCAATGTTTTAGCGTCTAGCGCATCGAACGAGCTATACAAGGTCGGAGACGTTGGGTCGCTCACGTCTACGATTTGCAGCCCTAGCTGGTTGGTTGCCAAAAAAGCATAAGTTCCGACGATTGCGACATCCTGTACCAGATTTGCCGGAACGTACAATCCCAAAATCGTAGGCAGTGCAGGGTTGCTCACATCAACAATTTCAAGTCCGACGTTAAGGCGGGCAATGTAAGCCGTTGTCCCCGCCACGGCAACGCCTAATGCGCTGCCGTTACCGAGCGCGCCCAAGGGGCTAGGTGCGGTGGGATCGCTAACATTGATAGTCTCGAACCAGAAGCCTAGTCCGGACACGGATATGTATGCTGTTGTCCCAACCACGGAGATACCATTTACAATGCCTGTCGGGATGTAAGAACCGAGGAAAGTCGGCACGGTGAGGTCGCTTACATCGATGATTTGCAGCCCGCCATGTGCATCTGCTACATATGCATTGGTGCCAACGACGGCAACCTTCAAAGCTTGATCCGGCGTGTCATATGCGCCAAGAAAGACAGGCGAAGCCGGGTCGCTCACATCAAAGATTTGTAGCCCATCTGAATCTACTGCCAGGTACGCGATGTCACCTACTATTGCCACGCCTCTGACACCGGCAGGTGTGTCGATTAATCCCAGAAGTATGGTAGACGACGGGACGCTCACATCAAGGATTTTCAGGCCGAGTTGCGCGTCGGCTACATAGGCTGTCGTGCCCACCACCACTACATCCTGCGGGGTAGCCAGCAAATCGTATCCGCCAATTAAGAGTGGTGATAAACATGGCTGAGCATAAGCCCGAGTAGGTGTGCCGATAGCAGTTCCCAGGATCAAGATCGCTACCATCGCTGCAAAATGCTTGGCACTAGCGAGATAGTTGAAGTCAATTTTTTCGTTCGATTCGTCGTTGTCGTTAGTGTGTTGCTTTGTCTGAATCATACTAAATCCTTCATTCCCATCATTTTTTTGTCACGTTAAGGCTATTTATACGGTTGAGGATCTCGTAGCCTAAGCGTCACCACCTCTATTCTATTTTGCGAATAGAGAGAGGACTGTCGCCCAAGAGACCGATGCGTCTTCGTCAAGCGCGAGTTTGATCAAACGCTCGACCTCGAAATTTTGTATTAATCAGTCACGATCAAACGACGTTATTGACGCAAGAAACCCCGTGTGCCCATTGTACTCAAAAGGTGTTCCTGGTTCAACTAATAAGGCGGTTTCCCCGCGTTTCTCTCATAGCATGCCGTAACGCATAGTTTTATTGGAACCTCCGCCATGAGCTATCACGTTCGCCGCTAACGCCTGGAGAAGTTCTTAATGCCGTCAAACTGAATTTACATTTCACGTCCCCGGGCTTCCCGCTATCAGATGATCCCTCATCATCCACAATTGACGGCCAGTCATGCGTTTGGTATATGTTAGGTCATGGATGGCGGAGGAAAACATTTATCCACGCTGTTTCTCGATATGAACGCTTACTTTGCTTCTGTCGAGCAGCAGGAGGAGCCGAGATTTCGCGGGCGACCTACAGCCGTGGTTCCTACGATCACCGACAATACCTGTTGCATCGCGGTGAGTTACGAGGCTCGGCCATACGGTATTCGCACTGGGACGTCGGTTCGTGAAGCGAAGCAGCGATGCCCCAAGCTTTGCATCGCACTAGCCCGGCCAGAGCTTTATGTGCAGTATCATCATCGAATTGTGGAGACGGTGGAAAATTGTCTACACATTCACGGCGTTCATTCGGTGGACGAAATGTCGTGTCGCCTGATGAGCAACGAGCGAGGCGTTGACACAGCTGTGAACATTGCGAAAAAAATAAAAGCCTCCGTCCGTCGTGAGATTGGCGCTTTCGTGCGTTGTTCGATCGGTCTCGCATCGAATCGCTTTCTGGCAAAGGTGGCTAGCAACATGCAAAAGCCCAACGGTTTGGTCGTGTTAGAGCCTCATGAATTGCCAGGGCGTTTATACGAGCTAGTGCTGGACGATCTGCCCGGCATTGGCCGAAGCATGCTCCGGCGTTTGCAGCGCGAGGGTATTGAGTCGATGCGACAACTATGTGCGCTGAGTGCCGAAGATATGTCACGCATATGGCACAGCGTGGAAGGCGAACGGTTCTGGTACTTCCTGCATGGCTATGATTTAGCGGATATTCCTACGCACCGAAGAACGGTGGGACACTCGCATGTCCTGCCGCCCAAGTGGCGCACGCGAGAAGGAGCTTACGCCGTGTTGATCCGTTTGATCCACAAAGCCGCGACCCGCCTGCGCGATCTAGGCTATTGGACGGGAAAGCTTTCTCTTTATGTCGAGGTGCTGCCGCATACGAAATGGCGCGAGTGGATTCGCTTGGGCTTATGTCAGGATACACTGAGTATTTTGGAGGCTTTTTACAAAATTTGGCCAGCCTGTCCGCAGGGTAAGCCCTTTTGTGTCGGCATGAGGCTGAGCGATTTGGTCTGCGAATCGTCCACCACTCAGCCGTTGTTTCTCGGCGAGCGCAACCGCGTGACGCTTTCGCATACCATGGACCGCATCAACACGATCTTTGGCCGACATAGCGTGTACTTTGGTGGCATGTTCGGTGCCCAGTCTACGGCACCGACGAGAATATCATTTACCAGCATCCCGGATTTCAATCAGCAGGTGTAAAGGCTATTTTCGTCGAACGTATATGCCATCGAAGTAGGTGTACCAAGTTTTGCCGTTGTCTTTTGTGTGTTTAATAAAGTGATGTAAGCGTCCGTCTGGCAGCGGCGTTAATCTGACATCGGCTAATTCCTTTTTGCCATTTGGGGAAATGCTTTCGCCCGTGAAGTGCATCGCGCCATCTTCGACGCGCCCAACGTAGCGAACGATTCCGCCATCTGCCGACACCCAGTTTTGTTTCCATAGGCCATCGGTCGGGTCGAAGTAGTTAATACTTTTTCCAGTTCCGCCAGTAACAGAGGTCCAGTTTTCCATAAGGAGAAAACCATTAAGTTGTCGCTCGATGAGATTGTGGCCAACCTTTTTCCCGTTCTTGTTGTAAACATCCCAATCGCCGATCCAGAAATCAAATTGGCCATAGCCCGGCGGTCGAGAGATATTTTTAGCATTTTTTCGTAGCTTGGACAATATATCCTGAAAGGCTTGGGACTCTCGAACGTAAGAAAAATCGGAGTCGCGATCTAGCTGACTTGCATTATTGTAGCCCGAAGCGACAGCCTCTTGTAGCGCCGACATCGCTAAGGCCGCGTCCTTTTTAAGCGAAAAAGCGCAGGCAAGATTATACAGAGACAGGACACGCTGTTGCGGAAACTGTGCCGCATGACGATGGGCAATAATGGCTTTGTTGAGTTGCCGATCAGCGTGATAACTATAACCCTGACGAAACCATGCCCGCCCGTTTTTGGGATTCGCCTGCGTGATTTCATCGTAAGCTGTTGCGGCTAAAGCCCATTGCTGCTTAGCGAATAATTCGTCCGCCTGCTGAATGAGCTTGTATTCGGCATCAGGCATTTCATCCGCCAGCAATGTCGATGGCGCAAGGAAGGAAACCGCAGAAACCAAGATGAGCGTAATCGCCAAACGAGATAGATTAACTTGAGATAGTATGGGCACGATCATTTGTTCCTTTAATAGCCGTCGAAATTTCCTTAGCCGATTCTAATGATGAAAATCATACGTCATAGGCGTGACATCTGCTACAACCATTATAAATCCTGATCTATTCCAAAAGAAATAAAATGTCTCGCAAGCGATGGTCGCTGCTTAATGGATGCAGTAAGGCTCGGCTAATCGTCGTTCGGGAGCGTACGCCTTAGAAAAAGGCATATGATGAAGAGTAAAGCAGTAGGGATAAGTAAGAAAATATACCCAACGATCGGATACACATAGCCTACGATTGCATGAAAGAAACCAAGCGCGGCAACGATGGACATCAACACTTTAGTCTGGCCACTTAACGATTTTCGGTAAAACAGGAGTATCGCGAATAATGTCCATGCCGGACCAAGAATGAAGCCAATATAAAATGTATACCACAATATTGAAATCATTGTTTGTATTGGTGTTTCGATGAGATATTCACCAACGTAGTTTTGGGAGAATAAGAAAGTAAGTAACGTAATGGTGCACACATAAAACAAGGAATTTACGATTCCAAGGCCAACGAAGAGTATCACAATCGTTTCTATTTTGACGAGTTTGCGAACCCGTGAACTTATAGGTTTACATTGGCTACTTGTTGAGCACTCAGGGCAACGCGGCATCGTTAAACCTGTCAGGTCATAGCCACACACAGTACACAAGCCTTGGAGTTGTCGTTGCAAGGTAGCTCGTTGTCGCAAACGGTATCGAGTTAGGACGATGCTTGGGTAGCAAGCACAAAGAGCGAAAACAAACCAAAACGGACACCACCCCCGTATCCATCCTCGGTCAAGCGTATAGCCAAACCAACGGTAGTTCTTAAACAGCCTTGGTGCGGTACGATTATTTAGTACGCCTGAAACTTTAACGACTACATCACATCTGTAGCCGCCATAAGAGACATTGACATTACCCAGTCGTATATTGAGATAGTCGCCAGTACCATGCCAAGCTGTAGACCACACCCTCGTGACAATCATCCCAAGGCATACAAGGCAAAGAATACTGATAAGGATTTTTCGTGCCATTAGTTTCGTGCCATTGTGACGAGAAGCTGTCCTACCGAATAGTACGCCTGTGAAAACTCTTTGTCACTAGCTGGTTTGATAATGCTCTTAGAGGTCGTTAGAGAAACAATCAAACCATATGAGATGGCTTATCGATAATTTCATCGACGTGTTGCTGGGTGGATTGTTCGCCGTCGAAGCTGAAGAGTATGTGGTCTTCGTCGATGCGGGCGTGGAGGTGGACAGGGCGTTTCCAGATGCGATGAAGTTCTTTTAACGTGGCGACCGCGTATTTTATTTCCAGGTCCGCTCCGGTATGACGATGGCCTAGATACAGTTCGCCGCGATTGCGGTAGTTGCCGTCCAGCACATATAAAAATGGCTGCGCGTGATTGGTTAGCATGAAGAGCATTTGGCGTTTGATGGTAGCGAAATCTCGATTGACAACAACCATGCGGCCGGTCTGCGGGTCTTGCCGATAGTGGTAGAGTTTTTGCTGATCGACGAACTCCGGTGTGAGGTATTCATCGAGAAAATTTACGTCGTTGTATAAGGCTCGAACTTCAAAAATCTTTTTTCGTCCGGGCGAATCCTGGCCTACGACGCGATGCTTTGGGGCTTTATCTTTTCCCCAGTTTCGTCGGGCTTCCATGTCCTCGCACGCATCGAACTCTGGCCCATAACGACCGGTGTTCCAGCGATATTCAATATCGCGAAGCAATTCGATGCCTAACTTGTACGGATTAAGTTGGCCTGGCGACGTGGCTAACGTGCCGGAATGGTGATCGCAATAATCGATCAGCTCATCAGCTTGTAGGATGTATTTGGTCATCATCGTGGAGTGCCAATAGCTCGCCCATCCTTCGTTCATGATCTTGGTTTGACCCTGCGGCGCGAAGTAATAAGCTTCCTCGCGGATCATGGCTAAGACGTCTGCTTCCCAATCCTCTAGCGGAGCGTTGTGGAGTAAAAAAAGTAGAATGTCGCGCACCGGGGAAGATGGAAATGATACTCGCGCCTTAGTTTGTCGATCCTGAATCTCCTCGCGTTCACTACGAAGTTGATCTGGCGGGTTAATATATCGATCCATGTAACTCTTAGCCGGGTATCGCGTCGGGGCTGATGGGTCTTTGGAGATCGCTTGTCCTGGGGGGGCTTCCTCGTGGTCGCGGCGCATGAATACCGAGTGCGGGTCGATGAGATTTTCTAGTGACAGCACGGTGTCAATATATCGTTCGACACGTTCCATTCCGTGCCTTTCCGAGAATCGTCGAATGCGCGTGGCATGGTTAGCCATCTCGTCCATCATGCGGCGGTTGGTCTGAGAAAACCAATAATTATTCTTGAAAAAATCGCAATGGCCATAAACGTGGGCGATGACGGTTTTGTGATCTACCGGCAAATTGTCGTTGAGCAGGTAGGCGTAACAAGGGTTGTTGTTGATAACCATTTCATAGATTTTGCCTAGCCCGTATTTATGCTGCTTGCGAAGTTTCTCGAAGCTCATGCCGAATCTCCAATGCGGATATCGCTTGGGGAAGCCGCCGTAGGCTGCAAATTCAGACATTTGCTCGGCTGTGAGCATTTCAAAAATGGTGGGGTAAAAATCAAGCCCTTCACGGCGCGCATGCTCCGCGATGATCTCTACCTGCTCGGCTATGGCTTTGGTAAGTGGTTGGTTCATCCCTACTTCTTTTCGTTTACGCCTCGCATTAGTAACTGTTGCACTTCACAAATACTGACTATCGTCCGGGGGTGAAGAAGGTCTTCAAGCTATCGTAGATGTCGTCTTTCGTATTAACCCGCGAAGTAATCACCGCTTCCTCTTTGTCCATGAGTTCGTGAAGGACGTTAATAAAATTTCCGCTACCATAAGCACTCGCCACCTGGCAATAGCCGAACATGTTCAAGGATGGGATGAGCTGGTCAGTCAATAGCGAGCAACATTCCCGGCTATCGGATTCGCTGCTGTTGTCGCCGTCGGAAAAATGGAACAGGTAAATGTTCCACTCGCTAGGCGAATAATTTCGTGTGATGACATCGTGAGCGAGTTTATAAGCGCTGCTAATGCGCGTTCCGCCATCTTCGCGGATGTGGAAAAACGTTTCCCGATCGACCTCGCCGGCGCGTACGTCGTGAACAATGTAGCGGCTTTCAATGCCCTGATAATTTCTCCGTAGCCAAGCGTCGATCCAAAACGCTTCGAGCCTGACCAATTCTTTTTGTTCGTCACCCATAGAGCCAGACACGTCCATCATGTAAATGATGACGGCGTTGGACTGCGGGCTAAGTACGGTTTTCCAGCTTCGATAAATTTTGTCGCATCGCTCGAACGTTATTTTTGGTCGGTCCGGGTTGTATAAGCCGGACATGATTTGTCGGCGAAGTGCCCGACGGAAGGTGCGTTTGAAGTGGCGCAGGGATTCCGGGCCTGTTTGTCGAATGCCTGTGTAGCGGTCGCGTTCGCTGGTGATGTTATGCTTTCCCTTTGGCTGGATACGGGGCAGTTGCAGGTCTTCGCCGAGGATATCAGCTAATTCGTCAAGGCTGATATCCACTTCGAGAATGTGCCGGCCTTCCTGGTCGCCGCCTGGGCCTTGTTCGCCGGGTTGACCGACCGTGTCGCCGGGCTGGCCATCACCTTTACCGACGCCGCCGTCGTCATTGTCGCCGTAACGAAAATAGGGCGATTCGATGCCGTGTACGGGGATGCTGATAAACTTTTTCCCTTCGCGCCCGATGAGTTCGTCGCGGGAGAGAAACTTGCGCAAGTCTTCACGGATTTTACCCTTGACGATTTTGCGGAAGCGTTGATGGTCATTGTTGATTGGCAATACCATAGTTATCGCATCACGGTTCGGTGTTAGCTTTACTCGTTTTACACAAACACATGCATGTGTGTCATGGCTACGACACAGACTCTTTGGTGTCTCCTCTGGCGAAAATACTGGCTACATAATTAAGCACATCCGTAGCCGAGGTTTCGTTGTAGCCAAAGTGTTTGATTAAACGCTGTTTGACGACGTCAATCTTGGCCTGGGTCTCGTCGTCCACGACGCCAGAGACGACATTTTTCAGCTTGATGGTATCGCGCTGATCTTCAAAGAGCTTTAATTCCAACGCTTTTTGGAGACGGGCGTTGGTATGGTATTCAAACTTTTTCCCGTCGAGCGATAGCGCGCCAATGTAGTTCATGATCTCCTGGCGGAAGTCGTCTTTACGAGATTCCGGGATGTCGATTTTTTCTTCGATCGAACGCATGAGCCTTTCGTCTGGCTCTTCGTCTTTACCGGTGTATTTGTTGCGCACTTTTTCGTGTTGGGTATAAGCCCGGACGTTCTCAATGTAATTTGAACACAACCGTCCGATGGCGTCCTCGTCGGCGCTAATCGCCCGCTGCACTTCGGACTTGATGATGTCCTCATATTCCTCGCAGGCCGCTGTTAAGAGTTCCCGATAGCGGGCTTTAGTGTCTTTGTCATTGAGCAAACTATGATGAGACAAACCGTTTTCAAGTTCGTTCATGACCATGAACGGGTTGATGCACTTTTGCTGCACGGCATGGTCGGAGACTAATGCGTTGGACAATTTGTCTTGTACATAACGCGGGCTAATGCCTTCCATACCTTCGCGCGGGGCTTCGTCGCGCAGCTCGCGGACTGACTCTTCGGTGAAGTTGGGGATATTTTTTCCGTTATAAAGCTTGAGCTTTTGCATTAAGGTCAGCCCGGCTTTTTTAGGCTCTTCCAATCGCGTCATGACGGCCCACATAGCTGCGACTTCGATGGTGTGCGGTGCGATGTGGATGCCGCGGATGCGCTCCTTATTGAAATCTTTTGTATAAATAGCGATCTCATCGTCGAGCCTTGTGTTGTATGGAATGTCGATTTTGATGGTTCGGTCGCGGAAGGCTTCCATCAATTCATTCGACTGCAACTTCTTATACTCAGGCTCATTGGTATGACCTAAGATGACTTCGTCAATGTGCGTTTGTGCGAACTTTTTCGGCTTAATTAAGTGTTCTTGTGATGCGCCAAGTAAGTCGTATAGGAAAGCAACGTCAAGTTTTAGCACTTCGATAAACTCAACCATGCCGCGATTAGCTATGTTGAGTTCACCGTCGAAGTTGAATGCGCGCGGGTCGCTGTCCGTGCCGTACTCGGCGATTTTTCGGTAGTTGATGTCACCGGTGAGTTCGGTGGAGTCCTGATTTTTCTCGTCTTTAGGCTGGAAGGTTCCAATACCGACGCGGTCCTTTTCGCTTAGTATGACGCGGTGAACGCGCACATGGCTAAGGACTTTTTTCCAGTCGCCGTCATATTTAACCAAAAGTTCTTCGTAGATGTGACGGCACAGTGGGTCGAGCGGGCCTTCGATACGAATGCGTGAAGCCTCTGCAAGGTCTGCATTAAGCGTCTCAAGCACGGCGTCACGCGCTTCAAGAGGAATAAGCTTGAGTGGTTCTTCGTGCATAGGGCAAGGGCACACGGTTGAATTGCCGTCTTCGTCGGTTACATGCCATGAAAATGAATATAGCGCGCCTTCACCCAACGCGGCGTAATGCTCCAGCCCTTTTTTTAGTAAGCGGGCAATCGTACTTTTAGAGGAACCTACCGGCCCATGAAGTAGCAGGATGCGCCTTTCGGTGCCGTATGAGTGAGCCGCGGATTTGAAAAAATCTACCAGGTGCATGAGCGGTTTATCTAAGCCGAAGATGCCGTCGACGCCGTTGTTGAGTGGGTCATCGAAGAAGTTGTAGTGTACGAGTTCCTCGCGCAGTTGCGTGTAGCGTTTGGAGCCGAAGTGCATAATCATGTTGTACATGCGTTGAAAAGCATTTCGAGCGATTTGCGGTTTTTTGGAGACGAGGTTCAGGTAGTCCTCGAACGAACCTTCCCAGTGCTGCTCTCGAAACCGATCGGGATTCACACATTTATCTATGACACCGAGTATCTTTTGTGCATCCGCCATTTCAATTTCTCCCGTGCTAACAACACCCAGCTAAAAGCCCCCAACGCTTCGTGCGAAGGAGTTCGACACGCGCAAGTAATTATAGGAATCCTACGATCCCGAAGTCAACGACGCCAATACACAAGTGTCTACAAACAAAGGACTTGTGAACCTGCGTGCTTACCTAAATCAACGCGCGCGCAACAGTTTACTATCGACCGAACGGGCCAATTCGATTGGGAGATTTAAGCGAATCAATTGTTTCAGGTGGTTGTTTGAGGTCTTATAAGGTTATGAACTAACGGATGTTATCCATTGACTGCTTTGAACAGACGTTTTGCGACGCCCTATAATTTTTATGTTCATGTTGTGATTGGTGAGCGAGTATTGTGAAGTTGGGTACAAAGGTCGGCTGAGGCGGCGGATGGGTCTGCAGCGCCAATGACACAACTACAGACACAAATGCAGGCGCGGGGGGCACCGGCTGAGATGTCGCTGAGATTGGCTGAGTTTATGCCGCCGATGGCGACCAGGGGGAGCGCGGTTTGTTGGGCGGCATGGGCGAGTAGCGATGGGCCTGGGATGTGGTCCTGGGGTTTTGTGGTTGTAGCGAACATGGGGCCTAGGGCGATGTAGTCTGGCGCATCTTGGATGGCTCGTTCAACTTGTTGGGGTGTGTGGGTACTTATTCCTACGATCATGTGAGCGGGGAGCAAGCGTCGGGCGTCGGCGATGGTCATGTCGTCCTGGCCTAGATGGACGCCGTGGGCGTTTGAGAGGCGGGCGATGTCTGGTCTATCGTTCATGATGAAGAGGGCGTTGTTTTCACGACAGAGAGATGCCAACCTCCTGGCACGGATGGTAAGTTCACGATCGGAAAGATTCTTTTCTCTTAGTTGAATGACGTCTGCGCCGCCCTTGATGGCGGCTTGGGCTGTTTTGTACCAGTCCTTTTTGCACAAGGATTCGGTGATAAGCACATATAAGCGGGCATGGCTAAATCGCTCGTGGGCGGCGTGGATTTTGTGCAGTCGCCGCTCTATGTCGTAGACCTTGTAGCGAATGGTTTCTACCTGGCGAGCGCATTCGCTGGCGATGGGTTTACTGTACTCTTCGACAGCTCTAAGCGCCTGGGCGGCACGTTGGCCATTGGCTTGGGCGACGTTCCAGGTGCCGCTGCGATTGTATTCTGAAGAAGTTTCGATGGTTTGGCCTATATCGCCGACAGAGTCTCGATGGTTAATCATAGCTGAGCGCAGTATTTGGGGGACGCTGGCGGTGAGGTCGTGTCGAAGTTGTTTGATGGATTCGGATAAGCTGCGGTCTTCAAGCTGAAATCTGGCGTATTCCTCCCAGACACGCAGTGCTTCGCCTGCGCGATTAACATTTGCGTCGAGGATTCTTAGGATAGTTGGGTCGAACTCATTCATGCGGCATGATACTTTACTGGCAAGTATGATAATTTCAAATTTCGATCTTGCTTATGATGCGATTCCTGCCAGTATAGGAGCCTATGGCTAAGCAAAGTAATGATAGTTCGGGAGCATCCGACCGTGGGGTGCTTGCTCGTCCTTTGGATGCGCTGGTTTTTCTTATTCCGCTGATGGTTTTCTATCAGGTGGTGGCGATGATGAGGCCCTCAGGATTGGGCGGACGTAGTGACCATGTCATCGCGTTTGATCTGATTTTGCGGGTGTTGGAGCTTTTTGGTCCGTTTGGGGCTTGGGCGCCGCCGGCGATGGTTATTGTTATTTTGCTGGCTACCCATTCGGCGTCGGGGATGCCGTGGTCTATAAAATTTCGACGGGTGGGTTGGCTATATATCGAATCGCTGCTTCTCGCATTGCCGCTGTTGGCTTTGAATTGGGCTGTGCCGCTGTCCGGCGTGTTGGGAGTTTCGACGGGTACGATCGATAAGCTTGCGCTGGGCGTTGGAGCTGGGGTGTATGAGGAGATGGTGTTTCGGCTCATTTTTATTACGGGCATGATTATGATTGGCGTCGATATACTTCGCCAGAATCAGGCGGGGGTCGCGGTGGCTGCGGTGATGATTTCGGCTTTGGTGTTCGCGGCGCATCACTATCAACCTATCGGCAGTGATCCCTTTCATATGGGGAGCTTCGCGTTTCGCTCGTTGGCGGGCTTGTACCTGGCTGGGGTGTTTTGGTATCGAGGGTATGGGTCAGCGGCAGGTTGTCATGCGGCGTACAATGTGGCGCTGGTTACGATGTTTTAGTATTAGTATGATTGTCGCGATTTGGTGGAATGTTATTACTATTGGGCGCAAAATGAGTTCGTAGCTCCGCGCAAGCTGAAGCATGCGGCTCGTTATGGGGCTTGGTTTGCTTTGTGAAAACTGCTTGGCCAATTGCGGTCCCAATAGGCGCGTCGCTCAATTTGTACAAGTGAACCTTTCGCTCCGCCGGTTCTGTATCTTAATAATCGATACGGGGCTTTAGCTTCCACTACAAAACTCGTTGGTTGACCTGACCATTGGACGTCGATGCGGACGCCGCTGATGGTTCCGAGGGGCGTGGTGACTTGGCTTTTCGCGCCGATGGTCATGGTGGCTGAGATTGCTTTTGGCTCGACGCGGTGGGTGGAGCGCATTGGCTCTAACACGTTCAGCGTTCTTGGTTGGCCTGAAGATGCGACGTCTCTAGCGATTAATAGTAAGGATTCGTATGGGACAGCGTCTGTTTTAATCGACGAAGTCGTATCGCCTTCGCTGGGGAAGTAAGAAAAGTTTTTCACGGTTAATTCGTCGTTTGACCATCGTAAGTGTTTGAACGTTGTGCCGCACCATTCTTGCGACGAGGTTACCATTTTGAATGGAGATAGATCGTTTCGATCAATAAATATAGTGGTTTGATAGCGATAGTTGTAGTTTTCGGTGGGGATTTCTTCGACCATGTTAACCTTGAACACCTGAACGGAGTCGCTGGCGATGAGGTCTGTTTTTACGCCGGATTGTGGGTGCATCCATTGGCGGTTTATGATGATTGTACGGGTGTATGAGCGGGGCTTGCCATACAGGGTGTCCACGGCGCGGTAGTAAGACATTTCGGCTAGGCCATCATCCCAGGTGTCCAGTGAGCCAAGGCTTGGGCTGCTAGTTTTGTTTTCCTGTGCCATTGAAGTGGCAGTGGAGTATAGGCTGGTGAGTCCGCTTATGAAAATAAGACAGACGGTCGTGCGTGTTTTAGATGAGGTAGTCATACTTTATAACTCCGATTCTGGTCGACCTGTCGGTCGAGATGGTCCAAACAGTTCTGCTATGTTGGGTTGTTCCCACATGAGTTTAGATTGAATTGCGCCATCTGCGCATAAATGATATATGGCGCGAACTACGGTACTGTAATCAAGCCCCAGGCCGGTGATTTTATTATGAGCGCCGACGCCTGCTGGTGATCCCATGAGTTGGATGAGTTTTTCCAGATCGCGTGATGCTGTGACAGGCGGAGAGACTCGCCCGGTAGCTGGTATGCGTCGAAGTAGGGTCAGATCGATGTCATTTTCCAGGGCGTTAATGGTAATGTTGCCATCGGGGGACCGGTAGAAAATTGGCGGGTGGCATTGCGGTTTGTCGCCAAATAGAACAATTTTTCTTGATCGTGTTCGTTTTGCGTAGATGAAAGTTGAACGGGCACTGGGGATGTGGTCCAGCACGAAATTGCCTGAGCCAATGTGCTTTCTTGTGATGGCGGTGTCCGGGCGATCTGACAAAGATTCGTATGCGGCGATTTGTATGCGTGGGTCTTCATCATTCAGCAGGCGACGTAATGCGACTCGAGCGACGGCTATGTCCTTGGCTTTGCCTAGTGCGCGGATGGCTTTGAAACGATTGGGAGCGAGCGCGTCTTGTGCGATTAGCGCAATGCTATCAGCGGCGATGTGGTCGCCAAGTCGCAGGCCAGCCAGGGCGGCGTAAAAACGAACGTGTGGTTTTGCGTGTCCATAAAGACCGCTGAGTACGCTAATGGCAGGCTGGCCAATGCTTTCCATGGCTAGAGAAATCAGTTCGTGCGGTGCGTTGTTATTGACAAGCTCTTGTCCTAGTTGTTGTGTACGGATGGCTACAAAGCGTGGGTCTGTGGATATATATGTCGCACGCACCAGCGATAGGAAGTGGCTTGTTTCATCTGCAAATTTTCGCGGGATAGTTAGCTTAATAAACGATGGTGAAATCGCCTTGGCTGTGGGTGGGTCTGCTGGGAATTTGGCGTTGATGCGGTCTTGGATTTTTCGTGCCCAAAGGTAGGACGGCGATGATAGCACCAGGCGCAGTTCGCGTGGGACCAGGGCTTTGCCGCCGCCGAGTACGGTTCCCTGTAAAGGGCTGATTTTCGTGGCGGCATCGCCTCCGGCGAATGGGTTTAGGAATAGTGGTCCGCTAGCGCGGGCTAGTACTTTGCCTGAGATAGTTTTGCCTGAAGCTTGTCGAAAAATGTTCAAATTTGTCGTTGCTAACAGGCCACCCATGAGCGATTTCGTTTGCGTTCCGGGCATCGCGGTGACGGAAATGTCGAAAGGTTGTCCCATGGAGTTTGCGACAGTGACTGTCCCTTGAACGACGACGACGGCGGTGTTGGGTGAGTCGATGAGTTGTTCGGGTGTTGTCAGTTTTTGGCCTATTTCTGCGTGAACGCGAAATCTTTGTTTGTATAGCATTTCCACGAGCTTCTCGCGGACACGTTTGGGGCATTCGCGCGAACCGTTTTCGCCGAGTCCTAAGACCAATCCAATGCCGCGTACTCGGATGCCGCCTGTTCCGTCGAAGAATGCGAGAGCGCCGATGGTGTCTTTGATGGCTGCGGAATTTGCCCAGCGACCCGCTTGCGGTGCTACGCCGAGGTCAACGGGTTTATCGGAAACTTTTTCCCAGATGAACGGGCTACAACCGAAGGTGGAAAGCATTAGCGCGACGGTTAGGGCTATGAGTGTGTAACGGGGATGGACCGCAGGTATAAAGCCGTGTTTCGTTCTAAACCGTTTTAACATATCGTGCCCCGTGGATGGCATGGTTTCGTGCGTGTCCTCAATTATCAAGGACTGCCAACGCTGTATGAGGATACTAACATAGCTAGGCTATCGTCAAGCTGTGGTGGTTTTGTATGG
The DNA here is from genome assembly GCA_024280855.1 of Planctomycetota bacterium. Lineage (GTDB taxonomy): Bacteria > Planctomycetota > Phycisphaerae > UBA1845 > UBA1845 > JAJRPG01. The sequence goes on from JAJRPG010000023.1 coordinate 16,388, forward strand.
GGTAAGACGGACTCTGTGGCTTCAAAATTAAGTGTGTGGGAGCGCATTGTTTTGTAATATCCTTCCCCCACCCTTCGAGAGTACCCGAAGAATGGGACACCCGCTTGCTAATGTTTTTATGGCATTGTCCCGCGTGCGAGTAAAATGTCTCCGATAGCTGCTGTGGCGAAAACGATGCTGACGACGCCGTTCATAGTGAAAAAGGCCAGGTTTACCCGGCTATAGTCTCCGGGGTGAACGATGGCGTTTTCGATGGTTAGGAGTAACGCGGCGCATACCAAGCCGAAAATGTACAACGTACCCATGTGTGCGGTTAGGCCTACGCCGATGAGGGCTAACACGACGATGACGTGGGCGAGGCGAGCGATTCGAAGTGCGGTGGTTGGGCCTAGTCGGGAGGGCAAGCTATGGAGATTTTCTTGTTGGTCGATGTCAATGTCCTGGCAGGCGTAGATGATGTCGAACCCGGCTATCCAGCAAGCGACGGCGAGGATGAGCAGCCCGGTTGATAGGCCGATTGACGCCGGGTGAACTGCTAGCCAAGCTGCGCCGGGGGATAGGGCGATAGCAAAGCCCAGGTAAAAGTGAGACCACTTGGTAAAGCGTTTGGTGAGCGAGTATCCGCATAACCAAAGTAGAACGGGAAGCGATAGGATGATTGGCCAAGGGTTGTGGTAAAAATGTTCGAAGCCCAGGCAGCCCAGGATAAAAAATATGGCTGAGATGGTTAGCATCGTCCAGCCCATTGTTGGGGATAACCGGCCTGCGGGTATGGGACGCGAGGCTGTTCGGGGGTTTCGGGCGTCAATATTGGCGTCAACGATTCGGTTGAAAGTCATGGCTACGCTGCGTGCGGCTATCATGCACACGACGACAAGGCCTAGCTGTCCCCCATGAGGGATGCCGCGACCCTCGATGTTTCTTCCTGCTAAGAATGCGCCGAGCAATGCGAATGGGAGCGCGAAGACGGAGTGAGATAGCTTGACCATGTCCGCCCAGATGCGCATGGAATTTACGGCTGCGTTAACCACTAATGGATTCTTTCATGTTTAGTGAAGAAGATTCTAACTGCGTCGCCCATCGGGTGTTTAAGTTGTGAGGTACGGCTACGAGGTCTAAGAGTTTGCCGACGAGGAAATCGACCAGGTCGTCTATGGTTTTGGGCATCATATAAAAGCCTGGTGACGCGGGGCAGATGATGGCTCCGGCTTGACTTAGGCGTAGTGCGTTTTGCAAATCGATTTGCCCCATGGGCATTTCGCGTGGTACGACGATGAGACGTCGCGATTCTTTTAGGGTGACAGCGGCTGCCCTGTCGAGGAGGTTGCTGGCGAGGCCTGTTGCCACTGCGGCTAAGGTATTGCTGCTGCAGGGGCAGATAATCATGGCGTCTACGGGGAAGCTTCCGCTGGCGATTTTTGAGCCTACGTCGCGGTATTTGTGTATGGTCAGGTTATCCGAATCTTGGCCTAGCAAGCCCGTGGCTGAGATGTTGGTGATGGCTAATTCGTCGTGTAGTAAACGCTTGCCGTACTCGGTGATGACGAGGTGGACGTGTGCGCCGCCGGTGATGAGGCATTGGGTAAGTCTGCGGGCGTATGCCGCGCCGCTGGCACCTGTGATGCCCACGATGATTTGTTTTTGATTGGGGCGGTTGTTCATGGTCGAGCCTGGGTGAATTGGGTTGAGATTGGTCTTGGCATGTATCGCTGAGCTTCCTTAGCCCATATGGAATTTGGATATTCTCTGTAAAGTCGGGCGATGGACTCGTCACTTTTTCTTAATTGGTCAGCTTGTTTGTAGGCTACGCCGAGTCGAAATAGTGTTTCTGCGACGATGTCACGGTTACTATATTTTTCAAGGCACGTTTCAAGGCCGGTTATTTTTAGTTGCGAATTCGTCTCGCATTTGGCTATTTCCAGTGCGATGTTGTCTTGAATTTGAGAGTTCGGATACGCGGCGTCTAAACGTCGCAATTGGTCCACATAGGTCGTACTGCGTGGTAGTACGTCGAGCAGGCCAAACCAAACGGGGGTTTGGTCTCGACTGGGGCCGCTGATGGGGTCGTAGTTGTATATGGGGTCACGATTGTAGGCTAATAATTCGTAAAGTTGGGTGGCTTCAATGATGATAGTGTCGCCAGATACATTCAAACTTACTTCGGTAGATTCTGGTGCGAAGACAACGCGCAGTGCGCTTTGGTTGAGATTGGATGGTGTTTGGCCGTCGGGTGGATGAAATTCACTATCGAGTTTGAAGAGAACTTGAAGCAACTGGTCCCGTGCGCGGTCTACGTCGCCACGGCGTGCGTCCAGCTTGGCTAATTGCAATAAGGCTACTGCGGAAAGAATCGAGTCTGGATAATTCTTCGCGAGCAACCGCCAACTATCGCGCGATGCGTCGTTAGGAAAATCATCAAAGAAACGAATCCACTTGGTTCGCTTGAACTCGGCGGGGTCTACACGGCGGTCGTATGCTCTAGCTTTCAGGTATAACACATTGCCCGCGTAGGGACTTAATGGGAAGTATTTTAAGAACCAATCGCAACTTACTATGACCTCCGATTGATGGCGGACGAGAATGGTTTCTTCTCGTGGGATATTCGTAGCTAAGCCGAATAGCCAGCGTTGTTCGACCATTTCCTGCATGGACTCGACGCTTTGTCCGCGAATGGAGCGAAGGGCCATCGCTTGACGCGTGGCTTGTTCCAGGCCTTGAGAGGCATCAATGTCTGCAAAGGCTGCACGTTCCTGAGAGGCGAGTAGGCGATAATACAATTCATCTCGCCCCACATAATACTCGAATAGCCCGACAGGTAGTCCTAGCATGATAGCTAAGAGCGGTGTGACTGCGCCGGGTCTGTAGTCTACTAATTTAGCAATGAGTAAGGCAATAAAGAATAAGGTGGTGGAGGCTACGATAGCTAAGACCCAAGGTGCGATGAACTTGATGCGGTCGGCTGGGTTGATTTGCAGGGCGGCGTCGTCGAAGCTGCCCTGCCATGCTAGTGACAGATAGATGACAGCGGGGACCAATCCCCATAGCGCGGAAACGAATCTAAATCTCGATCGAAACGGGCGTACTGAAGATAGCACGCAGGACGAGATGAGTGTGAGTCCCAACCAGGGCATGACGGCGAAGAATGAGACGACGGCGACGAAGGGTAAGCTAAACCAAAATCCGTACAAAATGCTTATCAAAATGGGGATTGAAATCATGGCGGCCATGAGGAGTCCGATGATGGGAATCTGCATGGGAATGTGTTGCACGCTGATTGGTTCTACCAGCAGCGAGCCTAGCGAGACGGGGGTGTCCGACCAGAAGCGAAAAGTTTGGACAAAGTCGTCCCAGTAGGTAGCTGAGTTTGGTGCGAAAAGTTCTCCGCTGCGTAGCCAGAAGGCGAAATTTGTGACGCCGGCAAAGAGTATTAAATTAATGGTTAATAGAACGAAGGCCCGCGTTCGGTATTTTGATCCTGACCGTGACCACACGTCTTTTAAGTCGAGGCTATCGTGTGATGAGAGTTCTTGCGTTTTGGCTGGTGTGGATGTTGAGGATGTAGCGCGTTGATTCATATCTAAGCTATCGGAGTTTTGCTACATAAATGGACACGACGCCCATCGTGAGGCTCTTGGCTTGGCTGTCGGAAAAACCGGCTGCGTCTAAACGATTGACCATTTCTTGAGCGTTTAAGAATGAGACGACCGAGCGAGGGAGATAATGATAGGCGCCGGAGCGGTCTTGAGAAATCCAGGAGGCTCCGATGGGCATGATGTAGTTGGCGTAGAGTTCATAAGCCCGGCGGAACAGGGGGTTCGTGGGCCGGGTGAATTCCAGGATGATCGCCCGACCGCCGGGGCGTAGTACGCGGGCCATCTCTTTTAGGCCGTCGTCGAGGTTGACGAAGTTTCTCACGCCGAATGCACACGACACGATTGAGAAGGAATTATCTGCGAAGGGTAAGTGTAAGGCGTCTGACTCTACCCAGCGTAAGCCTTGGTCGCCCCGGCCTGATGCGCGAGATAACATTTCGTGGGCGAAGTCTGTGCCGATGATTGAATTTGGTGATGCCTTAGCGAAGGCCCGTGCGAAATCGCCCGTGCCGCAGGCGATGTCTAGCACGTCGTCGTCCGGCTGAACCTGGGCTAATTGGACCGCTCGCTTTCGCCAGTAAGTATCTCGCCCGCCGCTGAATAGTTTGTTGACCAGTTCGTAACGTGGGGCGATTTCGTTGAACATGCCGCGCACACGCTGGGCTTTGTCAGCTACCTTATGCGGGCTGCGGAGTAGCGGCTTGGACCAGGCTGTTTTGTCGGCGGCTGATGGCATGGTGGGGATTGTACGGCAAAAGGGGGATGGTCGGCTATAGGCGGTTGTTTTTGGGGGGAAAGCGGGGGGATGTTGTGATCTGGTGTCCCATTTTTTGGGGATTCGCAAAGGGTGGGGGACGGATGGTTATTGGGGATGTTTGTAAGTATTCATGACGACATCCACTATTATAGTAGACTCTCTGGGACTTTTTCGTCATAATAGATACCAGTGGAAGCAACTTTCTCTGCTGCCGAACGATTTGTAGACAAATTTCGATCTGGATGTGTTGGCGGAGACGCCGAGTAGTGTGCGACTTACATAACTATTATGCGTCAAAGCAGATAGGATATCCATGAAGAAGATAGACCTCCACATTCATACGGTTGCAACAGTCAGCGATGCGGATTTCAGTTTCGATCTCCACACTATGAAGAGATATGTCACTGAAGCAGCTTTAGATGCCATCGCCATTACAAATCACAACGTATTCGATGGCAACCAATTCGCCGAAATTGAGGATGCGCTAGACGTTGTAGTCTTTCCAGGAATAGAGGTCTCCCTAGACTGTGGGCATGTTCTGGTGATCAGTGACAAAGCCAATCTGGACGTTTTCAAGGAACAAGCTGAAAAAGTCAATGCGAAAATTACTATCGCTGAAGACCGCATTTCATTTGATGATTTTTTTGACATATTCCATAACCTAAAAGAATATTTGGTCATCCCTCATTATGACAAGAATCCGGCGATCAAGGGTGAAGACCTAGAGCGTATAAAAGAGTATGTTCCGTGTGGCGAGGTGAATAGTGCAAAGAAATTTATCCGGGCCATCAAGGGCGTGACGAGGCTTACGCCAGTTTTGTTCAGCGACGTTAGGATTTCCGCCGAATTGGAATCGCTTCCTACGAGACAAACCTTTGTTGATTGTGGCGACTTGTCGTTGGGCGCCCTGAAGGAATGCCTGCGGGACAAGGGGAAAGTTGCGCTATCTAAGAATAACGGGAACGAACTATTCCCAATATTTGATAACGGCCAGCAGTTGTCTACGGGGTTGAATATTTTGCTCGGCGAGAGATCGTCAGGAAAGACGTTTACTTTAAATAAAATCAATGCTAATCCATCTCACGGCCATGTGAAGTACATTAAGCAGTTCTCATTGGTCCAGCAAGAAGATGCCGCGTATGAACGTGAATACAGCAAGAAGCTCAAGAGAGATCAGAGCCAGTTTATCGAGGAGTATTTAGCCGGGTTCAAGAATGTTCTGAATGATGTGATGAATGTTGATTTGCGGGTAGATGAGCGAGAGGTAGCTGATTACATCCGCAGCCTTATTGAGTCTGCGGAGGAGGTTGATAGGCGGGATGCCTTCTCAAATGCCGCGCTCTTTGGTGAGTCCGAATTTCCAATCAGTGATGACATAGGCTTGAAAGAACTGATTGATTCAATTCGGCATTTAATTGAAAATGGTGAGTACCAAGCAATAATTGTCAAACATATTGAAATCCAATCGCTGAAGCAACTCGCAGTGGAATTGATCGAACTGCTTAGGGAAAAAGCCTTGGAAAGAAAGAAGAAGGATTTCGTAAATGTTTTGGTGGGAAACATCAGGGAAATCCTAGGGAGACATACGTCAGCGGTTCAAGTTAAGGATGTAGACCTATACAGGGTGATCCTCAACGAGAAGAAGGTTGAGAGATTCACGGAGATTGTGAAGCATTTACAAGAAAACGCGACCATCTCAGAGGAATCCATCCAAGGGTTTCGCGTCGTTGCTACAAAGGGGCCATTTGCCGGTGCTGGAGGGATCAAGTTAGCAAGTGGAGTTAAAACGGCATTTGGAGAGTCCTTTAAGCATTACGAGCATCCATATAATTATTTGCTGACGCTGTTTGCTAATGAAAGCTTGACTCAGTCAGAGTATTACAGATTGTTTGTGAATATAACCTACAGAATTCTGAATAAAGACGGATACGTGGTGTCTGGTGGCGAGCGATCCGAGTTCAGGCTGCTACAGGAAATCAATGACGCACAAGATTACGACATGTTACTGATTGATGAACCAGAGTCTTCCTTCGATAATATGTTCCTTCATAGTGCTGTCAATCAGATCATTAGAGAGATTTCGGAGACAATGCCGGTGGTTGTGGTTACACACAACAGCACAGTCGGAGCTTCAGTTGGGGCCGACTATTTACTCTATGCAAGTAAAGAGATTGAAGGGGGCAAGGTGGCATACAAATTGTTTTCCGGCTATCCGACTGACCTAAGTCTTCATTCGCCGGACGGCAAAACGATTAGCAATTATGAGATTACGCTGAATTCACTTGAAGCGGGTTGCGATACCTACCTTGATAGGAGACGAAAATATGAAGTTATTGAAGATAGATAAGAATCTCGGGCACTATCTCGGCGAACAAGGTGGTTTCACTTCTATAGATAAGATCACAAAAGAGGATATCCTAAGGCTTGTGAACCTGACCCTTGCTGAGGAGGTGGAGTTAGACGAGTACGACGAAAAGGCCATCAAAAATCCAGCACATCAGATTCTCTACAAAAACATCTCTGAGAAAATTGCAAACCTCAAAGAACGGAGACAGGAGTTCACGGATGCATCCGAGCGGCTTTACTTGGTGGAATACGAGAAATATCGAGACAAACCACCCCTACAAGGGGCTGAAGACGAAGCAGCCAAGTAGGTCGTGCAGTGTTCGACCTACTTGGATATTCGCGTCCGCGCGGGCTGAAGCCCGCGGCTCGAGGTGCAAGAAACGGCTGTGCTACAAACTACTTAGCTGCGGCGTAGCGGTCGTTTACGTCTTTCCAGTTTACTACGTTCCACCAGGCGGTGATGTAGTCTGGGCGGCGGTTTTGATAGTTTAGATAGTAAGCGTGTTCCCAGACGTCGATGCCGAGGATTGGCTTTAGGCCTTCTGTTAATGGGCTGGTCTGGTTGGGATAAGCCTTGACGACAAGAGAGCCGCTGCTGTCTACGCATAGCCAAGCCCATCCGCTGCCGAATTGTGTTGCGGCTGCGGCTGCGAATTTTTCTTTGAATCCGTCGAAGCTGTCGAATGCGCTGGCGATGCCGTCAGCGACGCCGCCTGTTGGTGCGCCGCCGCCGTTGGCGCTCATGTTGTTCCAGAAGATGGTGTGGTTTAGATGGCCTCCGCCGTGGTTGTTTACTGCGCCGCGGATGTCTTCCGGGATGGCGGACAAATCGCAAAGGAGTTCCTCAACGCTTTTTGATTCTAATTCTGGATGCTTAGCCAGGGCTGCGTTAAGTTTGCTGACGTAAGCTGCGTGGTGCTTGTCGTGATGAATCTCCATCGTCTTGGCATCGATGTGTGGTTCCAATGCGGAAAAATCGTAGGGTAAAGCGGGTACTTCATGGGCCATGGTCGTTCTCCTTCAGTTGTTAGCTGACGCGGAATCCTGTTGGACGAATCATTCAATCCCACACTAGGCCGGGCGTTGGCTGGGTAAAGTTTCTTGGCTTGTTCCCGGGTTTGCGTCAGCTATTAATTATAAATTTCTCTGTCACCTTACTGCGCATGGGAGCGTAGTACGCGCGGGGTGGGGCGTCAAGAATGATTGGGATTTTAAGGTTATTACTTATGTTTGGGTGTCGACGATTCAGAAGAGTCCGTCTCCCCGCCATTCGGGAGTACTCGTAGAATGGGGTATTCGATTGTGTTGATAGTTCAGGCAGGTCAACCTTTCGCCAGTAGACGAAAGAACGACCGTGCCCTACCGGGTTTGAACCAAATGTCGGGTCGATGACCCGACCTACGCGGATTCGGGAGTACCCTGGAGAATGGGCCATCTGATTTTGACTGAAGACACGGGTGAATCCCGATTCCGATTTTCAATCGGAGTCGGGACTTACCCATGCCACCCAACATCCGACGTAAGAGTCCTTCCCCCACCCTTCGGGAGTACCCGAAGAATGGGGCACCCCAAGCTAGGTTATCGTCGTCCGCCGCCGGTGTCTTGTGGGGTTTCACTTACCGTTAGTGTTAGGGTCGCGGGGTTGCTTGTTTGATTATCGTCGCTTGTGCCTATGCATTGGAACTGGGGTGTGCCGGTAACGATTGGTGTTAATGTGACTCTGCCGTCGCCATTTTGTATGAGCGAAATTGATGGGCCACTGGTTTGCTCGATGACGAAAGTTGTGGCTGGCGTGTCGCCTGTGCTGGTGCATGTTAGCGTGGCTGATTGGTTTATGGCGGCTGGGTTTGTATTGGCGGAGAGAGAGACAGCTACGGCGCTTGGGCCTGTGATGGTGGTGGTACACGATGACATGGCCTGGAATAGGCCGTCGCTCGCGGTGAGGCTAATGACTGCGCTGCCGGATTGAAGGGCTGTGAATGTTGTGGTTGGCGAGGTGGCATCGGCGAATGTTCCTCTGCCGGTGGGGGAGACTGACCATCCATAAGTTGGGATTCCGCCGGGGTCAATTTGGTTAGCGGCGATGCTGCCAGATTCACCCACGGCTAATTCAAGTGGGCAGGTTGGCTGAATGGAAATGGCGAAGCAGCCTCCCAGGCACATCACGAGTGAAGCGCTGATGATTGACTGGATAAAAACTTTATGCAATGGGCTTGTCACTGATTGCATGTCCAAAATGTTTTAGTCTCCTAAGAATGTTAATTCTTAATCTGTATTTGTAAGACACGGGACGTACCCATGCCACCCAACACCCGATACTTGAATGTACGCTAGCTTTCGTGGGTAGGCAATATGTAGCTATGAATCAGGTGGTTTGATGGGGGGTATTTGGTTGTCCTTCCCCCACCCTTCGGGAGTACCCGAAGAATGGGGCACCCGATTGTGTCGATAGTTCAGGCAGGTCAACCTTTCGCCAGTAGACGAAAGAACGACCGTGCCCTACGGGGCTAGGGTTTGTAGAAATCTTCCGATGTCGGCTATTGTCTGGAGGTCGGGGTTGATGCGTTCCTGGATGGGCATGTGCGCACCGGGATGGCCAAATCTGGCTTTGTGGAAATATTCCCACGGGTTGGTCTCTGCGAGTGTGCCCAGGTTTTCATGTATTGCGCTTCCTCCGAAATTTCCGGCGCCGTCTGGAGCATGGCAAGTCGAGCAAACTTGGCCATAACGAATCGAGCCTAGGGCATCGTTGCCGATGATGAGGCCTGGTACTGGGGAAGTAAGAGGCAAGATGTAGGTGTCTGAGTCGATGGTTTTTTCTAATACAAATTTCACCACGTCCCAGGTATCGGATTCGGTCATGCCGAATGCTAGCATGTCGTGGCCATTGGCTGCGGTGTTGGTGGATGTGAGCAGGTCGTATATTGATTGTGGCGAGAGGGTTGTTCCGAACACGCCGGTTATTCCTGTGAGGTGGGTGGTGGAAACGTGGCCATATGCGCCGTCTACGCCTTTGTAATCCCAGCCATGACATTCCTTGCATCGGTATGTGTTTGCGCCTGTGCCAGCTCTGTCGCCGGTTATTGGATATAGCGGGTGGTCATCTGTTGAGCCTGGAACCGTTGCTTCACTGGTAATCCACCATTTATCGTAAACTTTTCCGCCGCGAATGCTATCGGCTAAGACGTAGCTGGCTGGGAGTCTTGATGTTGGTCCGGTGATGGCATCGAAATAGGCGGCTAAGTCTGTCTGGGAGATTTCGTTGTCGCGGAATGAATCTGTAAATATGCAGCCGGTTAGCAGTCCGGTTACGTCTTGAGAAAAGCATTGTTGTAGGGCGGCGTAGTCTGCGACGTCGATGTCGGTGTCTCCGTCGGCGTCTGCTTCGGTGACAATGTCAATGGTAACTTGCGTGGCGTAGTAGTTGGCTGATGTAAAACCACTAGGGCAAAATGTCGCGTTAGCTGAGACGAAAAAGGTGATGGGGCCTACGTCGGTGGCGGGTGCTTGCCAGCGGACGGGGTAGTCGTAAGAGAAGCCGTTGGCGGTCCAATTGTTTCTCGAATCGCCATAGCCTTTGCTCGTGCATTCTAGGCCGGGGGCGCTGCTTCCGGTGTGGGTAATGTAGAACGGTGAGCCGTCGGCGAATTTTGTAACGCCGAGGTTGCCGTCTGCGTCGATAAGTGTGCCGACGTGGCCTGATGCGTTTTCTACGCTTAGTTGAAAGCCTGCGCCTTCCCGGTCCGGGTCGAAAATGTGGACGCGTAAATCGTAGATTCGAGAGGGTTCGTAACGTGCGGGGAGATCGAGAACGGTTACGCTTCCTATGCCCAGGTTTACGGGAGAGTGGCAAGCGGTGCAGGTTTGTCCGTTAATGCCGAAGGTGGGGCTGACGGCTGGGCCGCCGGTGGTTCCTGCTGGTGCGCCGCCACGGCTTGCGAAAGCATGACTACTAAGCGAGCAGACCATCGCCGTGACTAGAACTAATGTTAATGTTGAACCGCGCATCTATTCCCCCCTGTACATGACTGAGCCGTATTAATCGGCTAACGAAACAGGGCGCACCCTAGCTTCGGTAAATTCGCAGCATATTTCGTGCCCGCGTTATTACCCGCTCTGCCCCGCTAAATCATAGCGATGTTGTTGGAAGGATTCCACGTCGGCTATTAGTCGATAATGAGGTCCGATAGCTCGAAGAAGGGCATGTTTTAGGTGTCGAGACATGTTTTCGATGGGCAGACTAATGCTCCGACATGCTTAAATTGATGGGTCGCACGCCAGGCCCTGCGGTTAGTTGGCTCCAGGAATTCTTTAACCGAGCCGGTAGCGCCAGCGCCCGGTGTCTTTGGGTTGTCGTGTGTATTGCAAATGTCTGGTTTGATTGTCTCTGTGATAGCATGCCGAGGACACGGGTCGCTGGCGCTCGCCGCTCGGATCGTATTACCCATGCCACCCGGATATTAGAATGCGATGGGGTATTAGCCTGTGAACATGAGCGATTGGCTGGCGGCGTAGCGTCGTTTTAATTCTCGATTGAGTTCTCGGTGTTGAGAAATTTTCAGGTCGGGGTCGTCTCGGAGGATTTCGGCTGCGTCGTCGCGGGCTTGTTGTAGCAGGTGGATGTCGCGGGTGATGTCGGCTGCTTTGAATGTTGGGATGCCGTGTTGGCGCGTGCCGAGTAGTTCGCCTGGTCCGCGCATGAGCAGGTCTTGCTCGGCGATGTGGAATCCGTCCGTTGATTCGCAGAGGATATTCAAGCGTTCGATGGATTTTGGGTTTTTGGAGTCGGAGAAAAGTAGGCAGTATGATTTTTGATCGCCTCGACCGATTCTGCCGCGAAGTTGGTGAAGTTGGCTTAGGCCATAACGCTCGGCGTGTTGGATGACCATCATCGTGGCGTTGGGGACATCGACCCCGACCTCGATGACTGTGGTTGCGACGAGGGCGTTGAGGTCGCCGCTGCGAAAACTAGCCATGATTTGGGATTTTTCTGCGGGTTTCATGCGGCCATGCAGCAGGCCGACTTTTGCGTTGGATAGATGCTCGTTGGCTAAGCGGTCTGCTTCTACTGTGGCAGCTTTGAGGGGGAGCGATTCAGATTCGTCTACGAGCGGGTAGACGATGTACGCTTGTTGCCCTGATGCGATGAGCTTGCTGACGAAAGTCCATGCCCGCGTTTCTAATTCTTCTGTGACGAGAGTAGTGACAATGGGTTGACGCCCGGGCGGCGCGTCTTCGATGATGGATGCGTCGAGGTCGCCGAATAGGGTCATAGCTAGTGATCGTGGGATAGGGGTGGCGGTGAGGATGAGGGTGTGTGGTCGTCTTCCTTTGGCGGTTAGGGCGGCTCGTTGGGCGACGCCGAACTTGTGCTGCTCGTCGATGATGACCAGGCCCAGGTCTTGAAAATCTACGTTTTGTTGGATGAGTGCGTGCGTGCCGACGATGATGTCGATTTCGCCGCTGCGAATTTTTTGCAGGGTGGTTGTGCGCTGGCTTTTGGTTAAGGAGCCTGCGAGGTAGCTGATGTTGACGCGACTCTCGCTTAGGTAGGCGGTTAGTTTTTGAAGATGTTGCGAAACGAGGACTTCGGTGGGTGCGAGAATGGCGACTTGTTTTCGGTTGGCGACGGCAACGAGTGAGGCGTAGACGGCGACGGCTGTCTTGCCTGCGCCGACGTCTGCTTGCAACAATCGACTCATGGGAATGTCGCGGGCGAGGTCGGTGCAAATTTCTTCGATGGCTTTGTCTTGTCCGGGGGTGAGTTTGAAGGGGAGGCGCTTTCGGATTCGGTCATCAATGGTTTTTGTGCATGGTAGTGGGGTAGCGCCGCGGATTTGGTGGGCGCGGCTGCGACCTGTTTGTACGGCTAATTGGCAAAGTAGAAATTCGTCGTAAGCGATTCTGTGTCGAGATATTTCCACGTCCTCTTGAGTTCGTGGCTTGTGGAATCGCAGGATAGCTAGTCTGCGGTCGGTTAGTTTTCGTCGTTCTACTAAATCTGGCGGAATAAATTCGACGAATAGCTTGGCTAGGTCGTCGATGATGTTGACGATGATTCGTTCGATTTGGGCGCTGGTTAGTTGGCTGGTGGCGGGGTAGACGGGGTTCCATTTGTCCTGGTCTACGCGGAGTGCGTCCTGGTTTTCGTCTACCGTTTGCCAGGCGGGGTTGGTTAGCTTGGCCTGGTCTTCGACTACGATTATTTTTCCGGTTAATCGAACGACTTGGCCTTCGTGTAATTTGTCCAGCAGGTAAGGCGAGTTGAACCATTGGATGCGGCATGAGCCTGTGCCATCGACGAGGTTGGCGGTGATGCGCTGTTTGGTGAGAGAGCCTCGTGAGCGGAGTCGCGTAATTTCGCCGACGAGGGTGGCGACTTTGCCTTCTTCGATGTCTTCGATGGGGGTTGATTTTGGGGTGAGGTCGTATCGGCTTGGGAAATGCTCGATTAAGTCTTCTACGGTTTTGATACCGAGTTTGACAAAGGCTTTGGCGCGTCCTGGCCCTACGCCGGGTACGAATTGGACGGCGTCGGTAAGGGTTAGGTTGAGGGTCAAGGTTTATTTTCCGTTCATACAACACACGACATCTTTCATTGTCGCAAAGTGCAGACTTTATCGCATTTTTCGGTTTATTGATACCGCTTGTGAATCGGCTGGGCGTGTGCGATGATTGGGGTTGTTAGAGTGCGAATATACGGTTGGGTATTTCTGGAGCAGTGAGTTCAAACATCATGTATCAAACTTTAATCGAGCCTGAACAATTACGCGCGTTAATTGATGACGCGAAGGTGGCAGTGATTGATTGCCGGTTTACTTTGAAGGATACGTCGTATGGGCGGGTTGCGTACGCGGCGGGGCATGTGCCGGGTGCGGTGTATGCGCATCTCGATGATGATTTATCTAGTGAAGTGATCGCCGGGACGACTGGGCGACATCCGTTGCCTGATGTGGGAAAAATGGCGGCGCTGTTTGGGAGTTGGGGAATCACGGATGGCGTGCAGGTTGTGGCGTATGATGATGCGGGGGGGATGATCGCCTCGCGGGTTTGGTGGCTTCTTAATTGGCTTGGCCATGATTCGGTGGCGGTTTTGAATGGCGGTTGGCAGGGATGGTGCGAGCTTGGCGGAGATATTTCTCAAGAGGCGTTTTCTCCGACGAAGAATGAAACATTTCATGCGCACATTCGATCTGAAATGGTGGTAAGGGTTGATGAAGTTGATGCGCGGCTTGGTGATGAGTCGTTTTATCTTTTTGATTCGAGGACGTTGGAACGTTATCGCGGTGAGCATGAGCCTATTGACCCGGTAGCTGGTCGGATTCCGGGTGCGCGTCATGCGTGTCATGAAGCGGTTCTTGGCTCGGATGGAAAATATCTGGACTCGGCGACTTTGCGGAAGCATTTCGAGGGGGTGCTGGGTGATGTTGATGTGAGCGACGCGGTGTTTTATTGTGGTTCCGGGGTGTCTGCGGCGAAGAATTTGTTGGCGTTGGCTCATGCGGGGTTAGGTATGGGTAAGCTTTATGCGGGTTCGTGGAGCGAATGGATCGCTGATCCTGCGAGACAGGTCGCTCACGATCGGGAAGAATAGTGATTGAAATTCTTGTTTGTTGATTGGGAGTGGGAAAATGACGTTGGAAATGAAGACCTCCTGCGGGCAATGTCAGGTCTCTCTTGATTTAGCTGGGATAGCCTATATTTGTAGCTATGAATGCACCTTTTGCGAGACCTGTAGCCAGGGATTATCGCTTGTTTGCCCTAATTGTGGCGGAGAGCTTGTGATCAGGCCTTGTCGAAAAGATAGTTGAAATTCCGGTATTTGGGCTGAAAGGCTTTCTGGCGTGTGTAGTGGCTATTGTTGAGGGCATATAAGGATATGCCACACATGATACATTTCTGATACTTTGAATCGAGCGTCGATGGGCGGTAGACTATACTTGCGGGATGGGTTTGCCTGGTGTGGTATCGGGCGAAGATGTTGTTGAGAGATTGAGGCTGGCGTCACCCTTTATCTAAGATGAATGGCACGGAAGGCGAGTAGTACAAATGTTGAGACACGCAGGACTGATATTGTGTTGGGTGTTGTTGTCTGGTGTGGCTAGTTATGCTGGTGATGACGCGGGGCGCAAGATCATTGAGCAGTGTGCTAGTAAAATTAAGCAGGCTCACGTTGTGTCTTACGAAGTCGATTACAAAGGTACTGCCTGGGTTGCGAAGCGTGTGGGTGAGGTTAGTGGCAAGGTCGTGGTGGGGGGACGTTCCGAGTGGGATGTTGATGAGTTCTGGTGCGATGTCACGTTGAAAAAACATGATAGTGAAGAAGCGATTCATTTGATGGCTGGTTCAGATGGCGACCAATATTTTTTGATAGACCCTAAAACGAAGATGGCACATCTGGATATGGACCCGGCTGTGCTTGGTAGTCAGGGTCGGAATGTGCGACGGGCGATTTTTCGACAGTACACTTCAAAGGAGCCTATGAAGGATGTTTTGGAAGCCAAAAAGATAGAGCTTCAAGGTACTGAGTTGGTTGGTCAAGAAGCTTGTCATAAAATAGAAGTTATCGAGGAAGATGATAGCCGTTCGGTATGGTTCATTTCGCAAAAGGATTATTTGCCTCGGCGTGTTGTAGGCTATCATGTTCATCCTGAACATGGTGAAGGCACGACTGATTTGACCATGAGTCATGTTAAAATTGATCCACGAATGGATCATGGTCCGTTTAAATTAGTAGTCCCTGCGGGGTTCACGAAGACTGACGACTTTGCGCCGTAGCAGTTTTTTGGGTAGATGTCGCAGCTGCGTTGGGCTGTCTTGTTTGTATATGAATTTGTTTCGAGAGGATAGGATTAATGAAGCTTCGTTTAGTAACTTTGCTGTTGGTATCAGCTACGTTTGGTTCAGTAAACTCGGTTTTGGCTGAAAGGCTTAGTGTGCCAGAAGCCCGCACTCAAATGAAAGATGCCTGGAATAAGGTCAGGACATTATCCGCGACATCTTTACAACGAAATGTTAAGGACATTCGTGCTGCAGATGTTTCTACTACCTTACTGGGTACATATTTCCTGATGAAAAAAGATGGCAAAGTTCTTATTCGACAGGATATATCAGTTACGTCGTCTTTGGATTTTAAGGAACACGATATTACGACTACAACGGCGAGCGACAGTACGACGATTGGAGATGGCACTTACCAGTATTCTGTTTCAACGGTAGAATCCGGTACGGAGGTGACGAAATATAAGCAGTCGCCCATGCTTTGTATCGGCGGACTCGCGTCTATGCAATTGTTTTTTGAGAGATACGAAATTCGCCGGTTAGCGGACTCGACTTATGAAGGCCAGGATGTTTTCATTTTTGAAGCCATTGCCCGGACCAAGAGGCCTCGTCGTGCCGTTGTGACTATAAGTAAGAAATACGGCATCTTATTGAAACGCGATAGTTATGATAACGAGGGAACCTTGCGAAGCTCTTTGATGTATGACGATATCAAAATTAACGGAGATATTGATCCCAAGAAATTTGTATTCGTACCGCCCCCCGGCGTACCTATCCAGGATATGAGCAAAAAATAGCTATTGCTATGTAAGATGGCGTTCTAGTTTTCAACTGTACGGCCGATGGTTCGAAGGGGCATTGAGCTTGGTGGAATCCTGGTTAGCCTATGATTCAATCTATCAATCTTGCCGAAAAATTTGGCCTGTTTACCGAGCATTGGGTTCCCAAGGTTGTTGCGGACTTGGGCGATTCCTATGTCAAGTTAGCCAAGATCAAAGGAGAGTTCGTCTGGCATGCCCATGAGCATGAAGACGAACTTTTTTTTGTGGTGAAAGGGGAATTGATAATCAAGCTGCGTGATGGTGAGTTGCGGCTTGGTCCTGGTGAATTGGCGGTGATACCCAAGGGGGTTGAGCATTTGCCGGTGGCTGATGAGGAGGTTCATATTATGTTGATAGAACCGAAATCAACGGTAAATACTGGCGATGCCAGCGATGAGCGAATGATTGATGCGTTGGATCGCATATAGTGCTTTTTCCCTTCTGAGTTTGTGCTGATTGCAATTGAATTTACATATACCTCTCGAAGACGCGCAAGCTGAAGCATGCGGCTCGGTCTGGCGTTGCTGGACTTCTCGGTAGCGGTTAGCCTGTTTTGTAGTGTGGTCTGCTCCGATCTAAGGCAGACGGGAGCTTGTTTAGAAAATTAGGAGCAGAATTATCATGCGGACGAAACTTTGTGGTTTGATTATTATTGGAGTGATGCTGATGACATCTGGGTCCATGCAAGCACTAGCTGGGGAAACACATCCTTTTTCGGTGCATGATATGTTAGCTATGGACCGTATCGGTGATCCGCAGGTTTCGCCGGACGGATTACAGATTGTTTTCGTGTTGCGAAAGACTGACATGGAAGCTAACAAAGGGCGATCAGACCTTTACCTGATTGGTACCGATGGCCACGGTTTGCGACGACTAACTTCGCACCCGGCTGGTGATGGTAACCCGCGATGGTCGCCGGATAGTCGGACGGTATTTTTTCTTTCAAGCCGAAGTGATTCGTCGCAGGTGTGGCGCATTAACATTGATGGCGGTGAGGCGGAGCAGGTTACGTCGCTGCCGATTGACATCTCAGCGATGAATTTGTCGCCCACCGGCAAGCACCTAGCTATTGGCGTTGATGTTTATCCTGATGCTGATGGAATTGATGCTACCAAGAAACGTCTGGACGAGGTGGCGGCTCGTGTGACGACGGGGCTGGTGTTCGATAAGCTTTTCATTCGTCACTGGGATACATGGAAGGATGGCCGACGGGCGCATGTGTTTGTTGTAGGGACCAGTGGCGGCGAGGCTGTTGATGTCATGCAGGGGATGGACGCGGATTGCCCGACGAAGCCTTTTGGCGGCGCTGAAGATTTTACGTTTTCTCCCGATGGACAATCGATTGTTTTCTCGGCACGCGATGCAGGTGCGAAGGAAGCATGGTCCACAAATTTTGATTTATATGTTTCTCCGATTGATGGGAAAAATAAGCCACGATCGTTGACGAAAGATAATCCGGCTTGGGATGCAGGTCCGGTATTTTCTCCGGATGGAAAAACGCTGGCTTATCTGGCGATGGCGAAAGCGGGGTACGAGGCTGATCGGTTCCGTGTGGTGCTTATGTCCTGGCCTGGTAGTCAAAAACGCACGTTGACAGAGGAGTGGGATCGATCTCCGGGGTCGCTAACCTGGTCTAACGATGGGCAGGTGATTTTTGTGACAGCTTCTAATGTGGGACAGCGATCACTATTTTCGATTGAGACGACTAATGGAAAAGTGCGGACGGTGGTACGAGACGGGAATATCGGTGGCGTTGGCGTAGCTGGGGATCGTGTTGTTTTTGGCTTAGACGATTTGCGATCTCCCGTTGAACTCCATTCGGTTAAGTCTGATGGTAGCGATCGAAAGACCATTACTAATATCAATGCGGAAAAAGTGGCTGCGACGCGGATGGGAGATTTCGAGCAGTTTACGTTTAAGGGTTGGAATAATGAAGAGGTTCATGGTTATGTGGTGAAGCCGGTGGACTTTGATCCCAGTAAGAAATATCCAGTAGCTTTTTTGATTCACGGCGGGCCTCAAGGTTCGTTCGGGAATCATTTTCATTATCGGTGGAATCCGCAGGCGTATACGGGAGCAGGGTACGCGGCTGTCATGGTCGATTTTCACGGTTCGACGGGATATGGCCAATCTTTTTGCGATTCGATTCGCGGCGATTGGGGCGGTAAGCCATTGGAAGATTTGCAGAAGGGGCTAGCTGAGGCGCTGCGTTTGAATCCCTGGATGGATAGTGACAGAGTCTCGGCACTTGGTGCTTCCTATGGCGGGTATATGATTAACTGGATTTCTGGGAATTGGCCTGATCGCTTTCGATGTTTGATTAACCACGACGGAAATTTGGACGAGCAACTTGCTTATTATGATACGGAAGAGTTATGGTTCCCCGAATGGGATCATCAGGGCACGCCATGGGATAATCCGGAAGGATACCAGAAGCATAATCCAATCAATTATGTGAAAAACTGGAAGACGCCAATGTTGGTGATTCATGGTGCGCTGGATTACCGTGTGGTCGACACGCAGGGTATGTCTACGTTTACAGCTTTACAGCGGCGGGGTATTCCTAGCAAATTTCTTTATTTTCCCGACGAAAATCATTGGGTTTTGCAGCCAGCGAATAGTGTGCTTTGGCATGATACAGTGATTGACTGGCTGGATGAGTGGACAAAGAAGTAAAGAATTTATTGGGTTATGCCGCTCCATTTGCGTCGAGCGCGATGGCTGGTTTTACAATCGGTGTGGGCGAAGGTGAATTTTCAGTCTGCGATGATCGTGCCTGGGCGATGACTGATAGGGCAACCAAGGCGATCACCACCAAGCTTCCTGCGATCCAGGCCGTTGATATACCGCCGACGCGTGATGGCTCATTCCATGTTGGGGGCTGCTGCGAAATTTTACCCGAAGTTAGAGCATGGGACAGGGCGTTTAGATTCTCGTTGCCAATGGGCGGGCTGATGGGGGTTATAGCTACGGGTACATATGTTTCCACGGGCTTTGGCGTTGTTTGCTGTTCATAGATTAAGGCGACCTGACATGCGTGGCAGACGGTGTCGGTTGGGGCGACATCGGCATGGCATTGCCAGCACCGAGAAAAGAACAGGCATAAGCCTGGCGTTTCGATAGTGAATCGCCATTGATGGTCGGTCCAGGGGCCTCGGACGATTGAAGTTTCGTTGACCACGCCGCGACGAATTTGTCGCACAATTCGATCTAGCGTCACGCCGGGGAATTGACGCACATGTTCGAGGACGTACCAAGGGCCTGAGTGGGCTTTCATTTTGGCAATCATCTGCTGGCTGAGGTCTTGTTCGCATTCGTCGCACATTTGCGCATTACGCGATACCAATTGCCCGCATGATACGCAGGGTGTGGTGTCTCCGTGCCAGACGGATTGCCCCAGTTGGCTCAAAGGTCCGATACCTTTTCGGGCGGCAATTTCGAGTGGGTGGTCGCCCGGCGGAAAGTCTTCACCGATAGTGGGCGGCTGATGGTCTGGGTTTATTGGCTGATATTGCTCGTCTGTCACTGTATCGTCTCCCTGTTAGGCTACTTATTGTAGGTAGGCTACAATTGTCGGACAACTGATATTTCGCACGGAATTGTTGTTCTCATCACGCAGTATAGTTTGCGAAAGGCCCTTGCGCGGACTAAACTCCCGTTTTATAGATCAGATGTGAAATTTAGGTGAACTGAAGGAAATCATGGCTGAGGCAACGACAAGGATCAAATTGGGGCGTTACGACTTTACCGCTATTGAGACGCGATGGCAGGCGTATTGGGCGGAGCATCAGACGTTCAAGGTGAATAATCCTGGTGATTTTGGCCAGGATGGGAAAAAACCTAAGTACTACATTCTCGATATGTTCCCTTATCCCAGTGGCAGCGGGCTTCATGTGGGGCATCCGCTGGGGTACTGCGCGACTGATATCGTCTCTCGATTCAAGCGGATGCGCGGTTACAATGTGCTGCATCCTATGGGGTTTGATTCTTTTGGATTACCGGCTGAGCAGTATGCGATTCAGACGAATGTCCACCCGGCTGAGACGACTAAGAAAAATATCAACACCTATCGTCGGCAGTTAAAAATGTTTGGTTTCAGTTATGACTGGGACCGTGAAGTAGCCACCTCTGATGTTCGATTCTACAAGTTTACGCAGTGGTGTTTCTTGCAGATGGTGAATAGTTGGTACGACGAGCAGGCCACATGGACCGCGCCGGATGGAAAGGCGATGGTGGGGCAGGCTCGTCCTATAGCGGAGTTGGAGTCGGCGCTGGTTTCTGGCGAATGGGGTGTAGATGAATCTTTGAATCTCGTGCGCCATGTGGCCGACGAGCATTTTTGTAAATGGTCTGATCTGACAAAGGCCCAGCAGCGCGAAGTTATTGATGGTCATCGCCTCGCGTTTATCGATGAAATATCGGTTAATTGGTGTCCTGAGCTTGGCACTGTTCTTTCCAATGAGGAAGTGGATAACCATGGCCGAAGTGATCGCGGTAGCCATCCGGTGTTTCGCCGACCCTTGCGTCAGTGGATGCTGCGGATTACGAAATATAGCGAAAGACTCATCGACGATTTAGATGAGCTGGATTGGCCCGAACCGATTAAGTTGATGCAGCGGAACTGGGTGGGGCGAAGCACCGGGGCGGAAGTGGTGTTTCCTTTGGCTAATAAGTGGGAGATTAAGGATGGTCAGTGGTCTTGCACGGACGCTGCGACGACCATGCCAACTTCGTTGAACTATGATAGTTTTCCGCACGCGATACGGGTTTATACGACTCGGCCTGATACGTTGTATGGGGCGACGTATATGGTGGTTGCGCCGGAGCATCCGCTTGTCGAGCAGCTTACGATTGACGCGCAGCGCGAACAGGTGAGTGAATATGTCGCGGCTACGCGGCGGCGATCGGAGCTTGATCGCACGATGGATACGAAAGAAAAAACCGGCGTGTTTACCGGCGGGTATGCGATTAATCCGGTGACGGGTAAGCCTATTCCTGTGTGGGTCGCAGACTATGTGCTTATGGGGTATGGCACGGGGGCGATCATGGCTGTCCCTGGCGGGGACTCGCGAGATTTTGAGTTTGCGTGCAAGTTTGATCTTGAGATTATCGCTGTGGTGCAGCCTACGTCAGATTGGATTGAGCAGCGACTCTCAGCAATGACGTCGAAAATCGATCAGCAGGCGCTCGATGGATTTAATGATTTATCGAACGACTGTCCGCAACTTGGTGAGGAAATTGCGAAATGTCGGCAGCGAAGTGAAGGGCTGGGTGAGAAGACGCTAACGGTTTTACGTGACGGCGTAGGTTTAACTAAGTTAGTTAATCACTTTGTGAATAACCCTAGAGCATGGGGAGGGCCTTTTTCGGGCGAGGGTGTTGCGGTTAATTCTCCCGGTGAGTCTGGCGTCGCGGTGATAGCTGATTCTTGCGGGTTGAACGGTAAGACGACGACTGAGGCGAAGTCTGCGATTTTAGATTGGTTGGAAGCTCGCGGGGTGGGACGCTCAGCTGTGAACTATCGACTGCGAGATTGGGTGTTCAGTCGGCAGAAGTATTGGGGTGAGCCTATTCCCGTTTTGCATGGTGAAGATGGTGATATGGTCGCTATCGAGGTGGACGAGCTGCCGCTTGCTTTGCCGGAGATGGAAGATTTCAAACCCGCGCCGATAGCAGATGGTGACGATACCGTTCCTATGCCACCGTTGGGTCGGGCTAAGGAATGGGTGCATGTTGAAAGAGATGGCAAGACCTATCGTCGTGATCTGAATACTATGCCGCAATGGGCCGGGTCGTGTTGGTATTATCTGCGATTTATTGATCCGGAAAACACCACGCGCATTTGCGATAGTGAGGCTGAGAAGTATTGGATGCCAGTCGATTTGTATGTTGGGGGCGCGGAACATGCCGTGTTGCATCTTTTATATGCGAGGTTTTGGCACAAAGTACTTTATGATTTGGGCTATGTTTCTACGCGCGAACCGTTTAAGAAATTGTTTAACCAGGGGATGATTCAGAGTTTTGCTTTTCGAGATGCTCGTGGATTGGTCGTTGGCCCGGATAAGGTTGATGCGCTTGATGGCGATAAATTTGTGTTGAAAGATTCGGGTGAGTCGGTCGAGCGCATCGTGGCTAAGATGAGTAAGGGATTGAAGAACGTAGTCAATCCGGATGAGATTATCTCGCAATATGGCGCGGATACGTTTCGATTTTACGAAATGTATATGGGGCCTTTGGATGCTTCCAAGCCTTGGAATACGCGCGATGTGCCAGGATTACATAAACTCTGTCAGCGCATCTGGCGATTGGTGGTTGACGAGGAAACCGACGAACTTTCTACGGCGCTAAGTGACGATGCGCCGACACCAGAGGCGCTGCGTGCATTGCATAAGACAATAAAACGTGTGCAGGCGGATATTGAATTGTTAAAGCTCAACACAGCTATCGCGGCTATCTTTGATTTTGTGAATATCTTGACGCCGCTTGAAAAGCGTTCACGGGCGGTGATAGAGCCTTTTGTGTTGGTGATTGCTCCCTTTGCGCCGCACCTCGCTGAGGAGCTTTGGTCTCGGTTGGGGCATGATACGACCCTCGCCTATGAACCTTGGCCTGGTTATGACGAGGCGCTGACAGTGGATGATGAGGTTGAAATTGCGGTGCAGGTCTGCGGTAAAATGAAAGCACGCATTACGGTGGCTGCTAACTCAGATGATGATGCGATGAAGGAAGCTGCGATGGCTGATGATCGCGTAGCTAAGGCGATAGCAGGGAAAACGGTCCGTAAGGTGATTGTTGTAAAAGGTCGGCTGGTGAATATCGTAGCGACGTAGGTACCGCTTTGGCATAAGTGATTGCTAATTCAGAGAGCAACTCATGGCTATAGAGATTGAGCTTAAACTTCAAGTCGAATCACACGACGCAGTGCGTGAGCGATTACGTGAATTGGGTGGGATATTTGAAGGGGTTTATCTCGAAACGAATCATATTATGGATCAGCCTGATGGCACGCTGCGACGGCAAGGTAAGGGTTTGCGCGTGCGGTCGATGGTTTGTGAGCAAGGCAAAGAAGTTCCCGCGACCCTAACTTTCAAAGGGCCTAGATTGGCGGGGGCGTTAAAGTCGCGGGAAGAAATTGAGGTCGAAGTTTCGGATGCGGAAGACGCGCGTAACGTTCTCGTATCGTTGGGGTATGTTAGCGTACTGACTTATCAGAAACGCCGGGAACGGTGGCGGTTTTCGTCCTGCCACATAGAATTGGATGAGCCTCCTTATTTAGGGTGTTTTGTGGAAATTGAAGGGGCTGATGAGCAGACGATTCGGGGGGTGCAAAAGGAGTTGCAGCTTGATACGTTTTCGGATGTGTCGCCGTCTTATGTTCATTTGCTAATGGATTATTGCAAGGCGAACGATATTGTGAGTCGAAATTTACAGTTGAATGGTTGATGGGTAATAGCTGCGAAGTCTTCGCAGTTGGGGTTTTATGGGAGTTGGATGATGAAGAGTTCAAAGGTTGGATTGGTATTGGCTTCTACAGCGATAGGGTTGTTCGGATTGAATGTATTAGCTGGGGCGGACGAGAGCGGGAAAAGTGATGCGTTCAAACCTGTCGCGTCGCTTCATTCGCTCATGGAAGCCCAGGTCGATTATTTTAAGGGACTGGGCAAACTCATCAACAATCCTGATGCTCCCAAGCGTATGAAATACATCCATCGCAAGGCGGAACTATTAGCTGAGCTTGCTAATGTCAATGTGCATCATAATAAGGCTGTGGACTATCGCGCATGGGCTGCTTCAGTTCGGGATGATGCGATGGTTATCGCAAAGGAGGCCAAGAAAGCCCGGAAATCAGGAAGCGCAGACGAAGCGGTCTTTAAGGCGAAGTTTGCCAACATTAAAAATACCTGCGGCGCTTGTCACGATGTCTACCAATAGGCTGTTGTGCTACTGGCCCGCGATGCCCGGAGCCCACAGGTATAGAAAATCAGGTGAAGCCTGTTTGAGTAGTCCGGTCGCATCGATGTTGATCAAGTTAATGTCGATGCCGGGCTGGGGCATGTGGGCGTAATAGTTTGGCTTATACTCGGCTGGGCGATGGTAAGTGACGACGACAGCCGATGTTATGTTCGTCTGTTTTTTCAGGGTAGCGATGGTGTTACGCATGGTCGCAAGCCTGTCAACTAAACCCACCTTTACGGCTTGGGTTCCTGTGAATACGCGGCCATCCGCTAGCCCGCGAATCGTAGCTTCATCTAATTTGGGGCGTCCTGCGATGACGACTTCTACAAAACGTCCGTACATATCATCGACAAGCTGTTGAAATAATTCTCGATGTTTGGGTGACAGTGATCGAAACGGTGAGCCAGCTTCTTTGTTAGGGCCTGAAGTAATGGCTTCGTTTTTGATGCCGAGCTTGGCGAGCGTGCCGCTCATATCGAACAGTTGCATGATGACACCGATGCTGCCAGTGACGGTGGATGGCTGGGCGATGATGTCATCGCAGGCGCACGCGATGTAATATCCTCCGCTAGCTGCGACGTCCATCATGACGGCTACGATGGGTTTGCCGGACTTTTTGAAATGTGTAATTTCATCGTGGATTATTTCGCTGGCTACGACTGTTCCGCCGGGCGAGTTGATTCTTAGGATGACGGCTTTGACGTTTGGATCGCGCCTGGCTTTGTCCAATTGTTCGCGGATGAGACTGACCGAGTGTTCGCCGGTTCCCATGAGTTGGGGCTTAGCGGAATTCATCAGTACACCGCTGGCGTGAATGATGGCTATTTTGTCGCTGGCGAAAAAACTGTCGCGGCTAAGCTGCGTCTCGACGAGTTGACGACTGCCGGACACTGGCGTGATGAGTAGGCTTGGCGACTGACAACCCATGAGCGATATACTTGTCAGAGCTATTACGAGACAAGAAAATTTTCTAATCATGTTGTTATTGAAATGGCTCACGTTTGACCTCCCATATCATAGCGTTTATCAGATACGCCGCGCAAATGCGAAACGCTGGCGTCGAGCGTAACAGAATTAGATAAATGTGGCGAGTTGAAGTTTATTTATGGTTAAGGGGACTATAAGCCGGTTTGTTTTCTTACGATCATGTCGAAGTTTCGTACTAAGCCTGTATATACGCTCCATACGACAAAGCTGTACACCACAGCTGCGATGCCCGTGCCTAGTAGGCCAGCCATTCTTGCCGCTTGAACTCCTGCGGTAAATTCTTTGGGGCTATCAAAAAGATTGTTGAGGTCAACGAGGTAGTAGATAGCGGTGAACGGAGTAAAGGGCGCGAAGAACGCGCCCACCTCGCCGCCACCCGCGCCGCCTACGATGGCTTTTCCTAGAAGCGAAGCTACGATCGATAACACGATCACCAAGCCCACACTATACATCACGGCGGTGACTGTTTTTTTCGTGACCAGCGAGATGCGCAGGCCGATCACGCAGGCGCAGCCGGTATAGATAATGAGTAAGATAGCCATTTCTACGGCAGATTCGATCCAGATAGCCGGCGTGGTTTTTGGTTGGGTGAGTCCATACAAGCTAAACACGAGTAGAAATAACACTGGCCCAATGAGTAGTGGGACGGCGAAGGTGACGAGTCCGCGAAGCTTGCCCCACAAAATATATTTACTTGTAACCGGCGTGGTCAACAAGATGTCCATCGTCTTGGATTCACGTTCTTTGGTCATGGAAGTTGCAGCGGTGTTCGTCGCGATGATGATCGCTATTGCGAATTGGACGACGATGATGAATGACAGTGACTGACGTGTGACATCGGCGCTAATGCTTCCCGTCATATGGGATATGCCCAGAGCTGAGCATCCAACGATTCCTGCAATAATCAGTGACCAGCGTAAGAATGCGCCGCTGCCTCCGCCTCTGGTTCTCGCTTCTCGCCATGCGACTGGATTAGCCCATACCGAACGTGGCTTTCGAGATCGGTCGGATGCAGACGTTTTTCTGAATCGATCTGTAAATTTAGCCCAAAAGGTCTCGTCGCCGGAGATAACGCTGCGTCGGACAAAAAACACGCTTGTTAGTGTGAGCAGAAACGCCAGGGTTAGGGTCCAGCAAACGTAAGCGGCGGAGGGGTAAGCCAATGCGAACCGGGCGGTACTTGAATATTCAGATAGCCTTGCGTAATCGGGTGCATGAATGCGGTTTAGAGCTACGTCCAGTGCGAGAAACGGATGGAGTGGGGTTAGCCAACTCATCTGAACGCCCGCGACGTTTGGTTGCGATGCTTCAACCCAAGTGCCAGACCATTGGCCCAGCATCCATAGGCTAATCAGGTATAAACCGATTAACAGAAAGAACGAAAATATCGTGCCTCTGGTTCCAACCTTTCGCATGGCGACAAATATGGCGAGTGCGCCGGTAAGGACTGCTGTTGAGCCAGATAGCGCGAAACTTTCAAAAACTTGTGATGTGGTGACGCCACCGTAAGCCATGGTCATGAGAAAAATCGGTAGGCCTGCGATGAGTAGCATGATGACGAAATACAAACGACTCATGAGCGAGCCGAAGACGATTTGGCTATTACTCAGCGGTGTGGAAAGTAAAATGTTAAACGTCTGGGCGTCGCGTTCCTGTGTGATAGCCGCCGCTGTGAATATGGGGGCGAGGAAACACATGAGCGCTAGTTGGGTGAGGGAGGTATGGGCGAACGTTTGCGAGGCGGCTTTGGCTAATTCTGCTAACGAGCCGCTTTGATTATTTCCGCTGAGAATTAAGGAAAACAGTACGACCAGCAGCAACGCTGCCAGGTAGCCCGCGCGAAGCCACAGATGGCGCGTGCGCTTTGACGAACCCTGCACCACGCGCACGAGAATCGGATTGGCTGGTATCAACAGCCAAATCCATAGCCATAATCTGTGAAGCACTTGTCCCATTGAAAATAATGTCCTGGATAATTATCACCAAGTTAGAAGCGGCGACCTCTATTGCACCATACCCTTCGTTAATTGCATAAACGCCGTTTCAAGATTGATAGGCTCTTCTTTGATCTCACGAATTTTGAAATTATTTTTTATCAGAAGCTTAGTTAGTGGGGTGAAATCGTGCGTTTGTTTTTCTAAATCTACGATGATGGTTCCGTTGTCTTGTGCGACGGAGCGGATGCCGTTGACACGTTGTAAAAGAGTTATAGCTAAGTCCTGTTGCTCGGTAACGCGAATGTGTAATTTGGTTCCCGTTTGAACGCGCTTTAGCACGTCGGCGATGGAGCCATGAAATAATAATTCGCCGCGTTCGATGATACCGACGGTGGAACAAAGCTCTGCGAGTTCGTGCAAAATATGCGAGCTAATGATAATGGTTTTGCCCATGTTGCGAAGTTCTTTGAGCAATTCGCGGATTTCGATGCGGGCACGAGGGTCTAGGCCGCTGGCTGGTTCGTCCAACAGCAACACTTTAGGGTCATGCAGCAAAACGCGGGCGAGGCTAAGTCGCTGCTGCATCCCGCGCGACAATGAATCTACCATCGCTTCTTTTTTGTATTCGAGGTCGGTTAATTCTAAGACATCTCCGACGACGCGGGTGCGTTGTTTTCCTACGATATTATAAGCGCTGGCGAAAAATTCCAGATATTCCTGAACGACCATGTCTTCGTATGCGCCAAAAAAGTCGGGTACATATCCGATGAGCGGGCGAATTTTCCTGGACTCATATCCCACTACATGGCCACAGATTCTGGCTTCTCCCCAGGTGGGTTGCAAAAGCGTCGCTAAGATTTTTATGGTGGTCGTTTTCCCTGCGCCATTAGGGCCGATGTAGCCAAAGCATTCACCTTCTTCGAGGTTTAGTTCGAGATTGTTTAATGCGATTAGTTTACCGTATCGCTTGGTTAGGTTTATCGTTTGTACAATCAAGTCCGCTACCTCTTCAAAAGGTGATTAAGCATCATCATGATACTACTTTACTCAGGTTTGGGCGATATTTCAGCTACTCTAAAGGGCGCATGAGTCACTGGAATTTGAAAACGGTACATCGTGGACGAATATCGAGCGTCAGGCTCGATGGGGCGATAGTTACTTTCACCTCGTTTCGTGAATAATCGTATAGGCCCTGCACCTTCAACAAAGCCAATGAGTATGACATACCCCGGCCGCATCGGTTCGGCTGGGATGGCGTATCCTTTTTCAACGTCGGTCGTAGCTGGTTTTGCAGGAGCGCCAGCTATGAGTGAATCGGTAAGGTCTAGTTGCCGTAACCTGTCGCGCGATATAGCGTAAAAAGAGGCCATGCCTCCGAAGTTCATGCCGCCCGTATCCCTAGCGCCGAATTCACCCACCGTCGAAGCCAGAAGTAGTGCTTGCTGTTCCTCGCCGCGTGCGTATCGAGCGTCGCTAGATGGACCAAGACCAATGCTTTGCAATAACCCTTTGAAGTTGGCTGCCCATTGGTCGTGCGCGTGGGCGAGTTTACTTTTCTCACGAAGTTGAATAGCAGTCTCCCCAGTCGATGGGCTATAACATAAATCGTATAACATGATACGCGAGCCGTCTGATGGTAGTTCGCCGAGGTTGTATGTAAAGATTGATTGGTCGCGTAATTGGTTCGTTACGTTGATGCTGTCCGTGTCACCGAAATCGATGGTTGAATGTATAAGCAGGCAGTCTTTTAGCGGAACGCCAAGGTTATTGATAACATAGCTATCTTCAGAGATCAGGCGATTCCTAATGATAATGGAGCCCTCAAGCGTGCCGTCTAGTACGCCGTCCCATCTTCCTTCGAATTGTTTTAGTGTGCCTCGAATGCGTACGTCACGAATTTCCGCGCTGCCCGGCAATATGCGATAAGTGCCAGGGTCTGCGAAACTGCTAACGCCGGAGGCCATGTCGTTTCTGCTGGGAATGGGTTTAATCCAACAGGTGCTAGGACCAGGCTTGGTCGCGCCGAGCGGGTCACTGGGCAACCAAACATCCATCAGTTTGTCTTGACTCGTTTTTAAGCCAAACAACACTGTGGCGTGTGCCCGTTGCGAACCGGCTTTTACGTCTATGATGGATAATTGATGTACCGTGTCGCCGAAGCCCCGCATCCAGTTTACGACGACCACGGAGAGCGCGCTGCAAGCGATAGCTGTGATGGAAAACATCGTCCAACTATACCGCCGCCATCCTTTGCGCGTGAGAAACATCCATGAGCCAAAGGTCGCGATGAACACATAGGTGAGTGTGAAAACGCCAGCGAGAAGCAAATATGCGCTACTAAAAGTAGGAAATGAGACTGCACCGGAAATTTTATCGTAAATGGAAATCGCGTGCGGTCGGCCTCGCTCAGCATCTTCGATCGGATTCAGGTGGAATACCTTAGCGAATACATCAGTTGATTCACCTTCGCCGCTAAATAAGTCGCGCAGTGTAACCCCGGAGAAAATGATACGCCCACGTCCGACTTCTCGCCGCGAAACAATTTCTGTATCAAGTGTTTCCTCATAAGCAATGCGGGTTGCGCCGTCGCGTAGTTTTCCTTTGACGATGGGGACAGGTGTGGGGAACCCGCTTTGAAGCCACAAATCTCCGGTATCAAACCGCGATTCTGTCTTAGGTTTGCCAAGGAGTTTTACTCGAACGTCCCAAAGGTTATCCACGATTTCTACTTCACCAAGTTCGACAGGCATCATCTCATACAGTTTCGGTGAAAGCGTGATCGAGCCAGCCGTCGTGGACGCCGTGAGAAAGAGAACGCCGCCTTGATTCACCCACTCCAACATGGCTTCAAGCTGTCGCTGCGTCAGGTCTTCCGGCTTAGCGGCATCCCAAACGATGTAGTCAATACTTTCTATACCGTGCCAAAGTTCAGGTACGTCAGCAGGGCTGATGTGTCCCACATGAACGAGCCTGCGAAATTTTTCGCGTGTGTCGCTGTCCATCAAATTTTGCACCCGGCCTGCGGTGCTGTTCCCGATGGAAATAATCAATACGTCGTCGTCCGAAATAATCATGGGTGGCTCGGTAGGCGTAGCGCGATAGTCCAACAGCCCTTGAGATAATACCTGAGTAGCCTCACCTTGAGCATCGAAAAATTCGACGTGTATTTTCATATCGCCACGAACAGGGCGAGCCGGTATGAATAGTTGAATACGTTGTGCGCCGCCGTTGTCTTGTCGAAGATGAATTTCTACAGAGTCAAAACACGCATCACCATCGCCGTCAAACTGAGATACGCGGGCTGAACCGTCGAAGGTGGCTTGGTCGACCAAAGACAAGTCGATCGTGACAGGTATCCAATGGCCATTGCGTACAGCATGGCCGCCGGGAAACACCGGATAGCCGACATGCGTGACGTTCGCCTCGACAATGGCCTGGGCATGGGGGGGCGTAATCCATGTCAATGCGAAGATTGCGGCGCAGACCATCGATGCGGTGTTTAATCTGGCCCATCGGTTAGTTGTTTTTGCTATGCCCATAAAAATAGTAGCTAATGTAAGAGAATCATCACCCACTTATCCCCACACCGACAGAAAAACGTCGGAGACTCGCTTGTCGCAACCTCATACGCCATGCGACGCTGTATCGTCATATGTTTGAGAGCTTGCGCCAGTCTGGTTTATTGTATTCGCCTACGCACAGTACATCAACAAATGGCCTTGGCGATAAATAGCTATAAAAAAAGACCTGCAAAAGCAGGCCTTGGTAGGAGGTTATATTTTTACGGTCACGCCGCGTCAAACGCAATAGAAAGCGATTCCTACGTCTGGTCGCTTGGGGAAGCGCCTACTGGTTCTGGCTTATCCGGCTTATCCGTCTCGACAGACACGGCATCGAGTTTGATTTTGACTTCGTCGTCGTCAGACTTAATGGCCGTGACTGTGACGATGACTTTGTTCTTGCCCTCAAATTCACCTCGCAGCATCGCTTCCGAGAGCGCGTCTTCAAGGTGATGTTCAATGGCTCGACGCAAAGGCCTGGCTCCAAACTTTTCGTCCGTACCATGCTCGATTAAGAAGTCCTTCGCATCAGTCTTGACTTCAAGTGCGAAGCCCTGAGCTTGCAAACGAGAGGCTAGCTTGCTTAGTTCGAGATCGATAATGTGGATCATCTCATCGTGACCCAGCTTATGGAACACGATGACTTCATCAAGACGGTTAAGGAATTCAGGTCGGAAGTAATCTTCCAGTTCGACCTGCAACACTTCCTTCATCTTCTGGTACGTCACATTTTCGTCACGCTTTTGGAATCCGTACTCGTCTTGTACCGTAATGCGATGAGCGCCCACGTTACTCGTCATAATCATGATGACGTTTTTGAAATCGACATGACGACCAAAGGAGTCAGTCAGGCGACCCTCTTCCATGATCTGCAACAACATATTGAAGCAGTCCGGGTGGGCCTTTTCTATTTCATCTAACAGAATGACTGAGTAAGGTCGGCGACGAATTCGCTCGGTCAGTTGGCCACCTTCTTCGTAGCCTACATATCCCGGAGGCGCGCCGATCAAACGCGAGACGTTGTGCTTTTCCATGTACTCTGACATGTCTAGCACAAACAGCGCATCAGGATCACCAAACATGAACTCAGCTAGGCACTTAGCCAAATATGTTTTACCTACGCCGGAAGGGCCTACGAAGATAAAACTACCCATCGGACGATTCGGGTCTTTCAATCCGCTACGACTTCTGCGCACCGCACGGGCCACTGCTTTCACAGCTTCGTCCTGAGAGATAACCTTCTTATGAAGTTCATCTTCCAGGTTAAGCAATCGCTTCGCTTCGTCACGACCCATGCGTGTAAGCGGAATGCCAGTCATAGAGCTGATGACTTCTGCGATGATTTCTTCATCAACAACACCATCAGCCTCTTTCGTGCGGTCCCGCCATTCTTTTTGCAGGTTACGCTTTTTGAGTTTGATCGAATCAATCTGGTCACGCACCTGAGCTGCACGCTCGTAATCGGCGTTTTTGACGGCTTCGTCTTTTTCCCCAGCTAGACTGTCCAGTTGATGTTCGATTTCGGTAAGGTTTGGCGGTTTCGTCATTGACTTCAATCTGACCCTCGCACCAGCTTCATCCATTACGTCAATAGATTTATCAGGCTGCACCCGCGTAATATAACGATCAGACAATTCAACCGCGTGTTCGATAGCTAGATCAGTAATTCGGACACGATGGTGGGCTTCATAGCGATCGCGGAGACCCTTCAAAATCGAGACAGATTCTTCACGATTAGGAGGCTCAACGATGATCTGCTGGAAGCGTCTTTCTAACGCGGCATCTTTTTCAATATACTTACGGTATTCGTCCAGGGTCGTCGCGCCGATGCACTGAATCTCACCACGACTTAACGCTGGCTTGAGTACATTGGACGCATCGATCGCGCCTTCCGCGCCACCGGCACCAACCAGCGTATGAAGCTCGTCGATAAACAGGATGACATTACCCGCGCGACGAACTTCGTTCATGACCGCTTTGATACGTTCTTCGAATTGGCCACGATATTTCGTGCCCGCGACCATCATCGCAAGGTCTAGCACGACGATGCGATGGTCAGCTAATAATTCGGGTATGTCGCCCGCGATAATCCGCGTAGCTAACCCTTCGACGATAGCTGTTTTACCTACGCCAGCCTCACCTAGAAGCACAGGGTTATTCTTTTGACGGCGGCAAAGAATCTGAATGATTCGTTCAATTTCTTTCGCACGACCGATGACCGGGTCAAGCTTTCCCTGCTTACCCATAGCCGTCAAATCTCGGCCAAAGGAATCTAGCGCGGGTGTCTTGCTCTTACCCTTTTTCCCAGGCTCGCCGCCGGCCATGGCCACCGAATCATCCGAATCTTCACTGGCTCCGAGAAGATTAAGAACTTCCTCTCGTACATCTTCCAGCTTCAAACTCAAATTCATCAGCACCTGAGCCGCGACACCATCTTGCTCACGCAACAGCCCAAGCAATAAGTGTTCCGTGCCTACATAGTTGTGGTTGAGATTGCGCGCTTCTTCGATGGCGTATTCAATCACCTTCTTCGCACGCGGTGTCTGCGGAAGTTTGCCCATCGTCACGGTTTCGGGACCGCTCTTGACCAGCTTCTCGACTTCCAAGCGAACCTTGCGAAGATCAACTTCGAGATTCTTAAGCACATTGGCACCAACGCCTGATCCTTCTTTGACCAAGCCGAGCAGAATATGCTCTGTGCCAATGTACTCGTGATTGAATCGCTGCGCCTCTTGATTGGCCAGCGCCATAACTTTTCTTGCACGATCTGTAAAACGTTCAAACATAATCAGGCGTCTCCGCCGGCAGCCGGGCGACGTTACATGAGTCGCTTACGGCAAACCAAATTGTAAATCCGAGTCCATTCTTTCCACGCTCGTCGCAAGACTGCGAGCCAATCCCAAACATGGTGAGGCTAACATCCCCACTGGGATTTTAGCACCGTCATATCGGACCAGCAACTTTACAGTTGCGTACCCGCGATCCACGCGGATAGAGCGAGTAGTTACGCTTCCCGATACCTCAGCCAATCGCCGGAATCATCCGATTTCGTGAAAAACTGCGCATCAGCCACCCCAGTATATCGACCAGTCCGCCGCACGAATCCATGCTCCGCACTTGCACGATAATTATAGTGAACAAAAGGGTTTACGTCCGAAACTAAAGGATCGTCGCTTCCGCCATCGACGTAAGGGTAATCTCGGTCTACAATGCAGGACTACCCAGCAGGATCGCGTCATGGTCGCTGGGCATTGGTCGATAATGAATTACGAGCCGTGGGCTTCAGCCCGCGCGGACTGACGGGAAAGTCAAAACCAGGAATTAGTTGACCAAATCCGCCAGTCAATGAACCAATTGTTTTTTTACAGTTAGAGCTGACATGTTAAAAAGCTACATCGTTTACTACAAGTTCCAAAACCCCGGCGATAAAAAGCCTGGGCCTGTGCGCCAGTTCCGTGTGTACGCCAATTCCTTCGACGAAGCGCGAACCCTTGCCGACCGGCAGGGCAACTATCCCAACATGGAAGTCCTTCGCGTCACCGCCGTTTAGTAATGTATTGGCATCCCACTTTTTGGTGCCCCATTGTTTGCCTACTGGCAAAGGGTGGGGGAAGGATATTATCTTGTAGGTCACGGTCGTTCTTTCGCCGACCGAGGCGAAAGGTTGACCTGCCTAAACCATTTCCGTGCTAACAGCCATAAATAGATGATTCTTTGTTTTAGAGGCTTCGATTATATCGCCGATTCGGTCATTGCATCCCTACGGTTTCGTGCAACCAAAGTTGAAATCGTCATCATGAAAAGCAACATCACTACCAAGCCCCAATTCGACATAGTTGGTACATCAACTGCCGGGTGCGAGATTAACATCACATCATCAAAATCTACCTCAATAGCTGGCGCCCCCACAGCCCCTGGCGTGTTCAGATTAATCAAACGTATCTCCAATGGCTGGCCTAACTGCGGATGTGCACTCCCGATCGTGACTGAAACCGTACTCAATTCAAAAACGCCATTCACCAGCGTCGCTGCCAACGTGTTGTCATCTTGAGCGAGTAGTACGCCACCAGCTAAGAGTTGAACCTGATACCCGGGGAAACCATCGAGATTAAAAAAGCCAAACACATCACAAGGCGGAGGCCCTGTACCAGAGGCAATATCCCCCACTTGAACCGTGAGCGTGTAGACAGTATCAGCCAAGAGCGTGTCGCCGAGAACCTGCGCGAGTCCCATAGGCCCGCCCCCGATGTCGCCATTTAGAAATGTTAGCCCAACATTGATACCTTCAGGCGCACCAGCCGGGAAAAATGTTTGCCCCGTAGGGTCAAGCGCGCCAACTACATCGCCGCCGCCAAAGATGCCGTTGGGGTCAAAAACCGTCCAACCAGTTGGTGTGAACAAAGAAAAGCAGCCAGGATCAGTAAAATCCGCCTCGAACCCAGGATTTGAAATCGTCAAAGGGGTTCCAGTCGCCTGCTGGATTTGGCTTGACGCCCGAGTCTCCGACAAAGAACCCTGAGCCAAGATGCCAGCCATCACAATTGTTTTGATTAACGTACGTTTTCGATAAGCCATATGTCATTCCTATGTCACAAACCATATTCCCGCACGAACGAACCGTCATACCCGTGCAGGCGGGTATCCATCCCGGTGCCCCATTCTTCGCCTACTGGCAAAGTGTGGGGGAAGGATATTATCTTGTAGGGCACGGTCGTTCTTTCGCCGACCAAGGCGAAAGGTCGACCTGCCTGAACCATGTAATCCCCATCTACGCCAGGCATCCGATCTTCACTATTTTTCAATCAATCCGCGTAACCGTAAAAGTTCCAAGCGGCGCCTGCTCTGCCCCATCAAGAAACGGAAAACCAACAATCTGCGTAATAGCCTCAGCCGGGTTCGTATCCGCATTCGGTGAGGTAAATGTAACTCCGTCATCAGTCCCCGCATCGTATGGCTCTATCACCACAACAATCTCATCCGCCCACTGGTTATGGTTAAAAAGCACCAAGCTATCCAGCCCCCCAAACCAATCCGGGCTAGGCGCGAGCATCGAGGTCATCGTCACCAGCCCAAACGCCTGCGTAGCCGTGAAGTCCACCGACACCGAACCCGGCGATGGGAAAATCCCGCTGCCAGAGATCACGCTCCCCGCATCACCCGCTGAGATAGCTGCATTCACTTCGTTAGTCAGCGCCGTCTTGCTACCAAGCTCTGCCATGTTCTCAATACCCACCGAGCTTAGTGAGCCTACTTCCCAGAAGTCCACGTTGCGATTATGCGTGCCACCAATTAAGCCGGAAAAATGCGCACCGGAAGGAAAATCCTGTGGATGAGTAGCTGCGCTCCAGGTGGCTTCAAACGTCAGTTGATATTGCGCTGTCGGCGTAGGCGGGCCAGTAAATGCTAGCTGATAAGAAGCGTAATCCCGCAGGTCCACATTTCCGTCTGGGTTGTAATCCGAACATCCGCAACTAGGATTCACCCCGCCATTAGGGCCGACCATGCACCCGGCTAGGCTTTCTAGATCGTTGAGATTAATAATGCCGTCACCGTGGCACGGTCCCTGTTCATAAGCCCCCATATCCAGATACGTCACGCTGCCAACGCCGGTATCCATAACACCCGTATTATCAATGGCGCGGTCTTTGCCATCAAGGTCAACCAACCCACCACCAGCCGCAAGATAAGCATCATTATCTCCAGCATCGATGCAGTGGGAGCCGGGCATGAGCCTAAGATCGTCGTCAGCCGTCCCAGCTATACCGTCAGGCCCAAACGGATCTACGAATAACGGATCAGCATCGATATTCCCGCCGCCGTCGATCCCTAACGATGTATTCCAAAATGCGCTACCGCCGCTGTTTTGAACATTACTGTATGCGAACGATGGCGTACTGTTGTCAAAATTGTATATTTCGTAAAAAGTGTCGCCCCAGAATGTACTGTTAGTCACCATTGGGCTGGAAGAGTTGTTAAAAATCCCGCTGCCAAATGAATCGGCCAGATTGTTGCTGAATGTGCAATTAGTCATAATTGGATTGGAAGAATTAAGATTGTACATTCCGCCGCCAGGGCCTCCGCCAAAGCCAATACTAGAATTAGCTTTATTACCGTTGAACGTGCAATTGGTAAGAGTCGGGCTGGATGCCCCAAGATTGTACATTCCGCCACCAAAGAGGGCACCGTTACTACTGAACTCACAGTTAATCATTGTCAGATTGGAGTTAGAGTTGTACATGCCGCCACCGAAATTAGCCTTGTTCCCCCTGAAAGTGCAGTTAGTTAACGTCGGATTATTATTGGAATTAGACATTCCTCCGCCAGTGTTGAGGGCTATATTATCGCTGAATGTGCAATTTATCGCAGTCATGTTCGAGGCACTGGAATTCAATACTCCAGCGCCGAATAGTGCGTTATTTTCACTGAATATGCAATTTAGTAGCATCGGACTAGACGAGAGGTTACACATCCCCCCGCCAGAAGTTGCACTGCTTTCACTGAACATGCAGTTGGTCACTTTAGGGTTACTATTGTCATTAGCCATTCCGGCGCCAAATCTGGCAAAATTGTTACGGAATATACAGTTTGCAATCGTTGGACTGCTGCCGACATTATACATCCCTCCGCCACTGGGGTTAAAGGAAAGAGTTGTATCACCTGTTCCTCCAGTAATCGTAAATCCATCTAACACAGTAGCCGCCGTCTCATCGTTTACACAGCGAACAACCGAAACTCCGCTGCCAGTATTTTGCACATTCGTCGCGTCGATAATAGTAGCCGCCGCACCATCCATACTTCGCAGCTTGATAGCCTTACCTATAAAATCAATAGCTTCAAAGTAAGTCCCCGGCGCGACCTCAATCGTATCGCCATCTACTGACGCGACGATGGCATCTTGGATTGAGCAATAAGGATCAACAGCGATCCCGCTCCCCGGCGATGGGCAGTTGTCGTCGTCCACATAAAGCGTAGTTTGGCCATTAGCCCCGCAGCACAAAGCCAGCGTAACCAATAGCGCCAAACTCAGATGCTTTGGCGCAGCCATAGGCCGTCGCACGTTGGCCGAAATTGTAGAAATAATCAAAACCTTGTACCCCTCACAAACATATCGAAACCCGGCTGAACTGTGACCGTCCACCGTACCATCGAGCTAGCCAAATTACAAGAAAAATCGCGCTCTAAATGGCTAATTCCCGTAGGGTACGGTCGCTGATTCGCCGACCGAGGCGAAAGATTGACCTGCCTGTACCATGCAAGCGCCCATGATGTATGGGCGCTTGCGAGGCAGGATTGGATTTTCGCTATGGACCGCTATGGACAGGGCACTGGGCAACCAGTGTCGCTATAAGGCGCTAGCTGGAAGGCCTTGACGACTAGAAGAATATCAGAGGCATTGATAATTCCGTTTGGCTCGCATGGGGAAATATCGAAAGCTTCGAATGGTATTCCAAGCGAGAAGTCGAGTTGGAACGCGAGGACGACAGCTAGTATATCTTCTGCGTTGACAATGCCGTTTGAGGTGACGTCGCCCCATTGTGGTATATCTACCGTCGTCGGTAGTGACGAGAACGTGGCACATTCTGCTGTGACGGTGTACGAGCTATTCGGGCCAGGCACAATGTCTACACCTTGAACGATGACCACGCCCCAATCGACCAGTGATTGGACCACCGGCGTGTTCACGACTGAGCCATCTGCCGCAATGTATTTGTCCAGGCATGTCCAATCTGATGAGGTCAGGCGAAGGGCGACAGGCGCATTAGAAATCGTGGGCAATGCCTCCACGCTAAATGCACGAGGCCCAACGGGTAGCAGGGTGGGGGCGTCAGCGATGGACTGACCCACACAGAGTCCATTATTGCAAGCATCGTTTTTAGAGCAGACGTCTAAGTTGTCGCAAGCAGTGCCGTTAAGAACGAGATTCGCATCACATAGTCCGAAGCTATCGCAACTATCCGCGAGATCACACTGGGTGCCAAACGTTCGGCCACAAGATGTGCCTCTTGGTTTGTAATTTGGCAAACAACTGCCGAAATTGTCACAGGAATCCGGGCCATCGCATTCTCGATCTGCGGGGTCACCGCATGGCGTATTTGAAGGACGCGGTGGATGCACACACAAACCACTTTGGCACACATCGAGCGAGCATTCAATCCCGTCGTCTGTACACACAATGTTGTCTGGTTTGGGGTTTGATTCGCATATACCTAATCCATCACAAGCATCCGGGCTATCGCACTCTGTATCGCTAGGATTGCCGCAGGCCGTTCCTTCAAACAAATTGGACCAGTCTGATGATGACACGCTTGGGATGCACGCTTCGCAATCATTCGCCGGGTTTCGATCACCCGCCGCGTAACAAATACCATTAATCACACAGTCGTCAACGGTAGATATATTGAGTGCAATCGTGCCCGTATTATTTTCAAAACCAGCAACGCGAAGAAAGTAATCTTCACCAGCGATTGTGTTGAAATTGATAGCGGCATGCAGTCCTACACCGCTATCATCATCGCAGGCGATTTCTGTGCCTCCAGCGTCCGGGCATTCGTCGTAAATACTTAGTACTGAGTCGTTAGATGGCAATAACACACTGCCGGTTGTACTTGCAAAGGTGATTCCATCGCACAAGGCCGTGTACACAAACCAAACATCGCCGTTTGAATTGGGCTGACAACTCGCTTCGGCGTCGTCCGGGCCTCCATTTTCATTGGCGCTTGTGGTTGTTCCAGTAAGCGCTGGTATAGCAAAACCACAATCGTCATTGCATTCAGGGTCTTCCACGCCCATGCAGACACCAGCGTCGTCGCATGTGTCAACACCAATTCCAGGTCGGCCTGTGCCTGTGCATGGGTCACCATCATCGCATGGCGTACCGACTATTAGCAGATCAAAAAAGCTGGTTGCGACAAAAGTATTGCAGGATTCACAATCGTTGGCGGGGTTCAGTTCGCCATCGCTATAACAAACGCCAGCAATTAAACAGTTTCCAGAGGCGAGGATATTGTCGCAAGTCATGCTTAACTCGTTGCACGAATCATTGGTACACGGAAGCGAATCGTTGCAATCGACTCCCGTGCCACCTGAGCAAACGCCCGCCGTGCATGCTTCACCCGTATTGCAGAACAGGCCATCATCGCAGGCGTTTCCATTGGGGACGTCATTGTCTAAGCATGTCCCGGCGCCGTTACAAGTGTCTGCGTTAGTACATTGCGACATGCTGGGGTCACCACACGGTGAATTGTTGGCAGCAAGATTTGTCTGGCAAATGCCACTACCATTACATGTGTCAGCCAGGTCGCATTCCGCATTACTAGGGTCGCCACACGGTGTACCGTTTGTTCGAGGGTTAGCCAGACATACTCCGCTACCGTCGCAAATGTCCGGTGCGTCGCATTCCGTACTACTTGTATTACCGCAAGGTGCGCCCATGAGCGAAAATGGATGAGTCACCACGCCCGTGTTCGCATCGCAAACATCGTCCGTACATTCACTGCCATCATCAATAGTAGTCAGTCCACCAGCCGCTGGGTCACAGCAAAAGACGTTGGCGTTAAAGTTTTGTGCGTTAACGCAGGTATTGCTTGCCGTACATGCATCATCCGTACAAGCGTTACCATCATCACAATCGAGATTAGTTTGGCAGGCAATTGAAATCCTCGCTGGAGTTAAAGTAAGCGGCGTGAGTACCGTACCAGCGAAATCGAGCATGAAGCTAATCTGCGGATTATTTTTGAACGCAATCGTATAAGTCCCGGCCGCAGTAGCTGGAACTTCGATAAGCAAGGTGCCACCATAGCGAGCCGTGCCGTCGTCTGGCACTCCCGTTGTCGCGCCAGGTCCAGTCGTGCAAAAATATTCGTAATCAGGTAGGATCGTCGCGACCCCACAAAGCGGATCAAAACCCGCAACAACCAGCCCGGAATTATCAATGCAAAACTCACCAGCAGGACAAGATGAAATGTCGCAACGAGGGCCATTGGGGTCGACCAACTGACCAACGGTGCAACGCTTGAGGATAACAAACGCGCCAGCCGTAGCATCAGGTGTAGCAAAAGCAGTCAGAGGCGCACCCGTGCCGCTAGCTAAGGAGGTAGAGTCATAGGCCGCCTGATATGTGCCAAGCAGGGGCGTACCATCTAAATTCGCATCCCACCCCGAAATCATGATTGCTAACTCGACGAGTTGCCCGCCGCCTTGCAAAATGATTTCATCACCCACAATTGTATACGCACCATCAGCACCGATTGGTACGAAGGCGATTTCCTGAGCGCGACTTACAGCTACAGGAAACATCAATATACACGACATAAAGAAGACTGCTGTTCGTTTCATTTTTTCTTCTCTCCATCCAAATTCCAGATTCGAGAACTGTTACGTCAGCACGGCCAACAAGATCGGATGCACAGCACGCGCATCCATCCCGTCGCCACGACCTCCCTCTAGTCTGACAAGCTACGCACAAAATTGCAACAATTGTTTTAACTGTTTTAGAAGTACGTCCATACTTCTTCGTCAGGCAGTATTAACGAAACACTTTTTGTCAAACCTATGGGCAAACTTCTTGGCAGCCCATCGCCGAGTATTTCACCAATTGAAAAGCCTTCACGGCCTGCAGAATGTCGGAGCTATTGATAATGCCGTTGGGTACGCATGGCTCCAAATCCATCTCCTCTAATGTTGCAAGAGTAAAGTCAAGCTGGAAACCTTTTACAACTGTCAAAATGTCAGCCGCATTTACAATTGAATTGCTATCGACGTCCGCCCAAAGGTTTGTGGTGGCCGACTGTGCGAATGAATAGTCTGCAGTGACGGCATCGCCACAATCCGTTCTCACTGTATATGTTGAGTTAGGCGAGATAGCTACATCGCGCACAAAAATCGTGCCCCAGTCATCGGGCATTTGGAACGCAGGCAACGCG
This sequence comes from Planctomycetota bacterium, assembly GCA_024280855.1. Classification (GTDB taxonomy): domain Bacteria; phylum Planctomycetota; class Phycisphaerae; order UBA1845; family UBA1845; genus JAJRPG01. The sequence continues at coordinate 58,048 of JAJRPG010000023.1, forward strand.
CTGAGTGAGCCGTCAAATTGAACATATGCAGACAAGCAAAATACGTTCGGGTCATTCACGCCACCATCTAGTCTGAAGGCTACGGGCTGCGCTATGGCAGTCAGATCGATTCGCACATGTCGGCTCCCCGAGCCTGTAGCTATTGGTTCTGGGCAATTCCCTGAAATGCAAACGTCGATACTCTCTTCGCAAAATTCGCCTGGGCATGGATCAGTCCCTGCTACACAAAACCGAGATACGCACGTTTCCGCGCCATTGCAAAACAAGCCGTCGTCACAATGCGAGTCCAACGTGCAATCGACGGGGAAGTTAAGCTGGGCATATCGGCCAATATCAGCTGCGCTCGCGTCGGTTCCGCCGCCTGCCAGCCAACCGGGCATCGGTCCACCGGCGTTACCAATCCGAATTTTGTGTAATAACCGAAGCGGGTCGTAAACTGCGACGGTGCCGATCCATTCCCGTGTCGACCCTGAACCAAAATCCAAATCCGTTCCGTCCGGGCCATGACATACGATACATGATGTCGAGCCGCCGGTTTCATACTCAATCAATCCATTAGCAGGGTCGCCGACGAAATCGCCGTTGAACGCGACGAACGGGTCCGTGTCGATCATCAGATTTTCGATAAATTCGACCACATCCCATATATCATTATCACTAAGCCCCAGATTGCCATAGCCATGTCCGTTCGTGACGGTATCCAATTGGATGATCTGGAAAAGCCCCAACGAGGATAATCGCGTTCCGAAAACGCCAGGTATGCCTGTGAAATTCGGGCCGCCATTATATTCGCCGTCCACACCTTTATAATCCCAGCCATGACAGGTTGCGCATCGAAAAGTTTCGTCTCCCGTGTGGGGACCGCCAGCAGGATACAATACATGTTGTCCGGTTGGCGGGTTCAATCCTAATTCCGCCCACCACTTATCCCAAAGCAGCCCGCCGTGACGAGCATCAGCCACGCCGCAAACATCGCTCACATCGTCACACGGTTGACCCGGACAGGGCGGGCTGCCTATCAGGCATTGGCCATTCAGACAGGTTTCCATGCCGTTGCAAAACAGGCCGTCATCACAATGGCCATCATTTAGACACAATTCAGGAAACATTGCCTGGGCGTATGCGCCGATGTCAGCCGCCCCTTGGTCAGTGCCTCCTTCAGCTAGCCAGCTTGGCATGGGGGAGTTTGGCTGACCAAATCTGATCTTGTGCATCAACTCCCAAGGGTTCTGGGCTGCGATGGTTCCTACCCACTTCGGCTCCTCTGGCGTGCCGAAATTAATTGTGGTTCCCTCCGGTCCGTGGCAGGTGATGCAAGATGTGGAACCAGCTGTCGTGTAATTGACCTCGCCAGCTACGGCGTCGCCGATAAAGGCTGAGTCCATACCTATATAGTTGTCAGTGTCGATAGTCAGGTCCAAAATGAATTGAACGAGATCGCGGGCGTCTTGATCGCTCAGGCCGAGGTTTCTGAAATCGTGGCCGTTAAGCAGGTCGTTGCGCTGAATAATATCGAACATCTCAGCCGCAGACATGGTGGAACCCCATATCCCCGCGATACCGGTGAAATGGATGCCGCTGCCGTAATCGCCATCAACGCCTTTATAGTCCCAGCCATGACATTCCTTACAGCGGAAAGTATTCGCGTCACTTTGTTGGCCAACAGCCGGGTACAATGGATGGTCGCCTACTGGAGTTGCGCTTCCGTTGATTAGCCACCACTGGTCCCAAAGTTGGCCGCCTCGCAGTGCGTCGTTGGTGATGGTCTGGCAATTGGCATCACACAGCACGCCATCTGGCGGTTCGCATGTTTCGTTGCCTTCGACAATGTCGTCTCCGCAAAGCGGCGGTGGGAGAGCCGGGGCAACCAGCAAGCCTTCAACGCTGGCAGGTACTCCGCCCTTGAACAGGCCAATGGTAACGGGGAGCCGGTTAGGGGCGACGTTGGCCTCAAAACGAAAATTATACAACGTGCCCCAGCGAAGCGCGTTGGCGTCTATGTTTTGCGATTCAGGTTCAGTGGACCAGGTGATCGAATCTGTGCCCACTATGGCTGACCAATCCGTCCCGTCGTAAGGCTCGCCGCTATGGTAATCGACGTCATGAAAGCCGATATTTCGTACGCTGGCTCCGGGCTGTAGGGGGACGGAGAACGTCCCCGCGCTGCGGTCACTATTCATATTGTATACGGCATACTCATATGACCAGAATCCGCCTGCGAGTTGGACGGTCTTAGCCGAGGCGATAAATCGGCCATCGCCCGTTACATCTATAGTGGCTTCGACCACCGAGGTGTCGTGATGTCGCCAGGCTTTTATGCCAGGAGACCGCGGGCTTGTCGCAGCCGTCAAATTCAATTGGAAATCAGCGTTTGGCTGTGTGACGGTCGCCCGTCGATAAGAGGCGTTGTTTACATTCAAACCGGCAGCCGCATCATCCGCCAAGATATATTGGGCATCGACAAAATATAGCGCGCCACTGTTGAGGGCTGGGTCGAGGTCGGCGCTGTGAGCTTGAAGTCTTCGGCCTACCGTCGGTTCTGGTGATGGCGCGGACCATGGATAAATAAACCAGCCTGTGACGGGATTCACATCGGACCTTGGCCCGAGGTTGCTTTGCTGGCCATTCAAGCTGGCGGAATAGGGGTCAGAACATCCGATGCCAAGCTGGTCGTTACCGGCTGGGGGCGGGGTACATCCAAGATTGCAACTGTCGCCAGTCGTCGCAAGGAATCCGTGCTTTAGCCAACTCATGCCAATTTGCTCGAAGCGACCGTCTTTCATGCGGAAGAGGTTTTGGGCAATAACGGGATGTTGGTTATTAAAGCCAAACCAATTGGCTGGCACGTCTCCCAGATTGCACGAAATCGTGCCGATGGAAAAAGCCGAGACGTCAGAGATGGCTGATTGGCCAAAACTTTTCACGTCGAAAATGCTGTTCACGATGATGTCTGGACCAGAAGCCGCAACGGTGAGTCCGTCGTTTTGCCCATCTAGTTGTATACGTTTAGGAGCGATTGTCTCCGTCCACTCTCGGCAGCTTTTGTCGTTAGACAGGAAGCCTTCAATGACAACCCGGCCCAACGGATGCGATGAGGCCAGCTCGCTTTGGTTTATTTTGGAATCCTGAATGCGTAATGTTGCTTCGATAACTATTCGTCTGGTCATAAAATCAATGTTGATCGAAGGTTCCGCTAGTTTGAGTTCTATAGGCTGATTTGTATGAGCCTCGCCTCCCGTGACTATCCACGGTCCATTATGTTGGAATTTGAATTGCAATTCGCGGAAGACTTGCCTTCGTTGGCCATGCTGAGTGACCATAAATCCGCCGGTTGTTTCGATAATTCCACCCATGCGAAAATCTTTCGTCGTGTCAGACGGCATGATGGCACTAAAGGTAGAGGAGGCCTGGATGTCCAGGATAGCGGAAGTTGAGTTAGCGATTTCACCTTGCGTATCGATAACAGCTAAGGATATATCGAGTGTTTGTAATGTGCGTTGATCGAATTGAATGCGCACCGTCCCGGATTCAACGTGGTAAATTTCTTCGGGTACAAGTTCGTTAGCCCTTAGAAAAGTACTGCATAGCATCAGGCTAAGGCCGGTGCAGGCAGCGATTAACAAACGCAAACGGGCTTCTCGAAATGACTTATATGAGGCGTACACTTAATGCACTATCTCCATGTAAAAAAGTTTTAAGAATGAATGCTTCCCTATTCCTCCAAATAGGTGATAGCTTGCCTGTGCGACGAGCTACTGATTCATCGCACACCTTAGAATAAGTGTAATGGGGATGCACTTCAAGAAAACAATGGTTGATAAGATAAAAAAACTTGGTGGCTTAGGGGCTATCGGACTTTGTCGTAGAGTTTACTAACGGTAGTTATCAGTTCTGGGACGTAGGTTAGAGCACATAGCTGAAGCGTGACTACTGCGGTAATGAGTGTCGGCTGCGCGTCATTGTATGTCGAGTTGAATTCGAAGGTTTACCGGCCCTATAATGCGGAGAGAAGTGTCTATGCAGGAGGTTCGAATGTTTCGGCAATTCCAAATGGTTCGTCGCCAGACTTATTTAACTGTAAGCCGAGTTGTAGTAATCGCTGTTAGCGGCATTGGTAACAACTATTCGCTACGATTAACTCTTTGGTAAGAAGTTGTATCTATTGGGCCAATAACGAAAAATGATTTGGTCTGTGCAATTTTCAAACAGGCGGATTAGGTAGTATACGAGTTCTAAGGCAGTATAGGCAGAATGAATAAAGTGAATCTTTATATTTATGCCTGCCGCTTGCAATTCGGTAGAGTCGTGCGGGTGTTTGGTATCTTGGGTTATTCGAGCCGTTACAGGAAAAGTACTAAAATAAATAAAATCCTTGACCCAAAAAGTCCATTTTGGTACATTCGGGATTCGTGGCCAGTGTTGGCAAGCCCGTTTTGGGATTGTTGGCTGGTTTCTGACTCGCTTAATTTATGGCGAGTTGGTGTTTTAGGAGGAGGAAGAAGCACTGATTAAGGTATCACTAATTTTAGCGCGCCTCACGTCAGTGCAACTCTTTTGTCACTTTATTGAAAAGGAATTCAGGAGTTTTCGCTTTGTATGTCTTAGGTGCGCAGCGTGTGTCTGCGTTATCCGAACGAACCATTCGTCGTCGTAACACTGGGGTTTGGTACTAGCAGGAGGTAAGGACTTATGAGAGGTAAAGGTATTCGAGCTTGGTCACCCATCGTTGGAGGCTTAGCTATCGGGTTATGTTTGTTTGGTTTGAGCATTAAAGATGCTCCGGCCGAGGGTGAGCGAAGCTCATCCGATCCTAGGAAAGCTGATGTAAAATCAGTTAGCGGAGGCGCTGTAATAGCAACGCTACAAGCTAACGCACCAGCTCCCGCAACGTCGAACCGAGCTTCGACAGATAATCCGACTGTGGGTTATTCGACCGCGATACCTGCAGTAGGTAACCGGTTTGGTGCAGATGATGAGCTGAGCGTTTTTCGTTCTATCGTCGAAGCGCCTACATCACAAGTTACGCAGCGAAATGGCGGAACCGCTCTTCAGGGCGATTTCTGCATTTGTGATGCTGACTGTGAAACTCCGGCCAGTGACTGCGAAGTCGCAAAATGTTCTGCCGACCAATCTGGTGGCGGTGAAGTTGATGTTGGCGAGCAGTATACCTGTCAGATTATCAACCTTGCTAACGGTGCGGAATGCGACCTTGATGGTCTGTTTTGTACTGCAGACGAGTGCGATGGTGCTGGTGCATGCATTGTCGATCCGGATGCCGCTACTCTTCCAAACCCTTGTTTGAAGCGTTGCGATGGCTTTAGCGCGAATGCTAATGAAGCATGCGGCAAAGACCAGGATTGCCAGGGTGGCGCCTGCCTTGCAGCTGCTACTTGTGACGACACCAATGATATTTGTATTGCAAATGGTGGCGACGTTGGTCGTTGCTGTGCTTACGATGTGAACGGCGATGTCGATGTCGCTATCAGCGGTTATAAGTCTCCAGCAGCTTGCTTTGCAGCAAATAGTGGTACGGCTACCGGGCTTACTTGGCGTCGTGTTCAGGATACCGTGACAACATTCCGATGCCCAAAGTACAGTGCGGGTATTGCGGATACTTTTGATGCTGGTGGCGCGCTTATTGCCCCAACGCCTGGTTCAGTTGTTGGTACTGTGCGCCGCACAGACAAAGTTTGTGCGTTTGACCTGACACCTTGTGAAGACACAAATCTTGGTTGTCTAAAAGTATGTGTACAAACATCTGATGGCATGTTACCTACGGTTCAGCCTCAGTCGTGTACTGGTGACACAGAGTGTGTAACGCTCGGTGACGGTACAGCGACTTGTCAGTCCCAAGCTTGTGCTCCGCTTACTTGCGGTCAGGATTCTACGCATACGGCATGTACCGGTGCAGGTGGAAATGTCGCCGCAGTGGGTGACCCTATGCGTTGCTCTGGCCAGTTCCGCATTGGTGACGATTACTCAGTCTCCAATGGTTCCTTTATTGCATTGAAGCAGTTCAGCTATCGCGGTGGTGTTGACCACGCTGGTGGCGTTCTTGTGTTTGATTTTTGGGATAGTACTGGTCCTGCGACATGTACTGCAGATGGCTCGTCATGTGCCTTCATCGGTGAGTCGTGTGCAAGTGGCGCTGGCATATGCTGGGGTCCATTCCGCGTGAGTGCGTTTGCTGTCGCTCAGACTTCAAATGACAACGCTTCTATCAGAACGATTCGAATCGATTGCGGTCCTTCTGATTGCTTTGGCGATACAGATGCACCAAGCGATCCTGAATTCCGAATTCCTGGTACAGGCTACGTGACTATGCGTAGTAGTCGTGGATTCAATGGTAAGGCTAACGGTTCGTGGTTGTCTGCTGGTGCACCTGATGTGGGCATTAATGACGACACTTTAGCGTGGCAAGATGGTGGACCAACCACCGATGACTCTTTGATTGTTGGCAATAACAACGATGGCTTGGCTTTCGAGATTGTTGGTGACAAGATTCCTGAGCCACTCGGTGCTTGCTGTGGTATTACACAGCTAGTATGTAGCGACTCGGGCTTGGCATCTGAATGCGTTGGCCTTTTTGCTGGTAATGCATGCGGTGCAGCTGGTACTTGTGGTCTATCCGCTGAGGCTTGTGACGATGTACATCGTTATGAGTGTGCGACCTGTCAGGGTGGCGGCCCGCGTTTGGGACAGCTTTGTTCCGCGACTCGCGAGTGCAGTCCTTCAGGTACTGCAGTATCCATTTGTACCGGTACTGACTGGAAGGGTGCAAGATTTAATTCGACGACTCCATCGTTGTGTGCGTCAGACGTATGTAACATTGGTGGTTGCTGTACTAGCGGCGTATGTGTAGATACTACGGCTGCTCTTTGTATGGCGCCTGGTTCATTCTTGGGCGGTGGTACTGGTTGCTTTGCTGCGGTAACACGTCAGCAGGGTGGCGGTGTTACACCATTTACTGACCCAGACCATAACTGTTGCCCACAGACTCATACCTATGGCGTGTGCTGTGAAGATACACCTTATTGTGCTGGTGATGCCAGTGCTAATGCCAGCTGTAATGCCGGTAACACGGGTACTGACTGTGGTACTTTGTTCTGTGACAACTATGCATTCAACTTTGTTTGTACTGAAGTTGGTGGCGATGGTGACTGTGGCCAGGGTGCTGCTGTTGGTGATACCTGTGGTGGCGCCGGAACCTGTCAGCTACCTTGTGGTGGTGCAGCTGGTGATAACTGCTCCAGTACACCGTACTGTGCTAATGTTATAGGTAATCCACCTTGTCCATTGGTTTGTAGCGAAGTTGCTGGTGATTGTACCGGTTCTATAGCCGGTGCTGATTGTGGTGGTGCTGGTACTTGCGGTTTTGCATCGTTGGGTTCTACCTGCTTTGGTAGTGGAACATGTACGCAATCTGTTTGCGTTCAGCCATCGTGTGATTTCTGTACCGGTCCAGTCGAGACATTCCTTGACGTACTGAACAGCCCAACAACTGTTTGTGCGAATTCGGGTGTTGGTTGTGATGCAGGTAATGACAATGGCGGTCTTTGTGATTGCCCACAGAATGCTGGTATTTGCAATTTTGTTTGTGCAAATGATGGTGTCACTGTGTGTACATTAGCCACTGCTGATGCCGATTGTGGTGCAGGCCAGACCTGTGGTGTTGTCGCTGGTGCGCCAGTTGAGACTTGCACCGCTGGTCTTCCATTGTTGACGACTACACTAAGTGGTACTCGTCCTTTGAAGGATGATCCTCAGGATACAGGCCTCACGCGCATCTTCGACTTCGATGATGGCGATACCTGTACCCTTGATGCGGCTGATCCTGGTGTTTACGAGGTCTTCAGAATTAATGAATTCTCTCGTGTAACCGTCGATCTTTGCTGTAAGGTTCCTGTCTTCGCTATCCCATACATTGTTTTGTTTGAAGCTTGTAATTGTTCAGGCTTTGATTTCATTCTGTCCAACATTGGCCAGGCTGGTGTGGGAAATACTGGTCTCTTTGGCGCTGCAGACAATAAAGCTGACATTCGTTGCGAGTCAGATGCGAACTTGTCTATGACGTTTGACTTGCCACCTGGCAGTTATGCCTATCCTCTTAACTCGAACCGAACATGCAGTGCATCAGGCGGAAATTGCGATGATGTATTGGACTGCCCTGCCGGTGAGATGTGTAGTGCCCAGGCAGAGCGTGACTATCAGTTGCACATTTCGGCTATCAGAGCACAGGTGGCACCATGTTGTAATGGTGTAAACTGTACTTTGACTACGAAGCTTGAATGTGTTGGTAACGATCAGTTGCCAACTGATAATCTATATTTCCCAGGCGGCCCTAATTCTTTGGTTGTCGGTGGAAATTGGCTTGGTTCACAAGGTCCAGAGGATGCCATTGTTGGTACCCCTGTACTGGATTGTTCTACTTCGCCTTGTTCATTAGGTGCATGTTGTGGTGGAACGGGTGGCGTTGCCTCTTGTAGTGACGTGGCATCGGGCGGCGGTGGCAGCCCGGGCGATGGTATTAGCGAGGCCGATTGTGCGACCGATACAGGTAACGTTGGTATCTATCAAGGCGGTTTACGTTGTTCTGACGATCCGTGTCCGGCTTGTCCTTTGAATCCGAATTCGGAATGTCAGGTGGACTTTGCGTCTATCTCTGATACGTCTGACCGTTTTCATGCTATTCGAAGTGCTGACGACTTCATTCCTAATGCCGCAACGATCAACCGTCTGTGTTGGTCTGGTGTTTGGGGTGGTACGGAAGCTGGTGTGAACTGTAATGATGATCCACCGGATGCCAATTGGTACTACACCATCTTTGAAGATGATGGTAATGGCCTTCCTGGTCTGGTAGTTGGTTCTGTGGAAACGCAGTTCGCGCATGATGGTCGTACTATCATCGACTTGCAAGCTGGATTTAAGCCGACATCTTACTCAGGGCCTGTGAGCATTGCTGGTCTTACACCTGGTAACTGTTACTGGATCGAGATTACAGGTGAAGGTAGTGGCGATTTGTCTGCTGAGGCTTGCAGTTGGAACTGGTTCTATACAGATACCTCTGCTGGTCAGGGTGCTGAGTCAGAATCTCAGGATGGTAACGGTTGGTCGGTTCATGTATTTACCGATGCGACTGTTGCGTATACAGCATCTAACCTTGTTAAAAATGACCGCGCGTTCTGCGTGGACAGCGGTATGGATAAAAATACCGTAGGTAACGAGGGTCTTGATGGTGGCTGCGGTGACCGTACCGGTACATTCGCTTGTTGCTACAGAGACAACACTGGTGCCGTTGTGTGTTCAAGTGCTGTAAGTCTTTACGAGTGCATTTTGAATCCTGTTGACAATGGTCTCGCTGGTACCGCGTATGCTGGTACCGTATGCGTTGCTCAGGGTGGTACGCATGTTTGCACGCCTCCAGTTAATGATGATTGTGATACTGCGGCGACTGTGATCGCACCTGCTTCATGTCCTGAGGTGACTAATGTAGGTAACTGTGCCAAGAACAAGGCCAGCTGGTGTAGTCCTTTATTCCAACAGTGTGCTGGTACTGACGGTCTTTGTATTCCGATTTTGGATGACATGGCTGTTGAATCTACCAGTCAGTTTGATTGTGCTATACAGCCAACAGACAACAGGTTTGCTACCGGTGATGGCCCTCCAAGCATGAACAACACCAATGGCGTGCTCGATGACTGTTCCGGTTCAGACAATGGTGGTGGTCCATTCCGTGCGGACGTCTGGTGGAAGGTGACTGCACCTTGTACCGGTAAGATGAGTGTGACTATGTGTGGCGGTGGCGTTTATGATGCCATGATGGCTACGTTTACCGCTTGTCCGGGCGGCAATGATCCATCAGCGCCAACTCTCATTGAGTGTAACGATGATGCTTGCGGAACCTTTGGTACTGTATCAGAGATTCCGGCCTACAACGTTACCGATGGTCAGGAAGTGACTATTCGTATCGGTGGCTGGTCATCAAATGGTCCCACTGTTCCTGGTACTGACGGTGAAGCTGGACAGGGTCAATCTGACCTTCACGTTCGTTTTGCGTGCTTTATAGGTACCACTTTAGTGGCACCTGAACCATTGACTGGCGAGGCTTCGTTCTCGAAGGATCGTTACATATCTGCGAAGATGGATGGTAACGGTGCTACACCAGTGGCTATCCGAGTAGTACGTGCTGGTAGCACGGTGGAGAGATTCGTTGATTGTAACTCAATCGCAGACCTTGGTGCTGACGGTTGGTATGCCGCGTTGCAGGATGGTCCATTGCCAGCAGCTGGCGACCCATCCTTCTATTGCAACCTGGCGTCTGTAGACGAGTTGCATGTCAGAGGTTGTAACATTCTCCCTGGTAACATGTACGCTATGGATGTTTCAGACAACGGTACTGACTTCTCAGCGACCTTCGACATCATTACGACGGTTCCGCAGTTTGCTGCAGGTCGTCAATTTGGTGACATCGTTGGTAGCTTTATTGCTGGTGCCTGGACGGCTCCGGAAGGGCTTGTTTCGTCAAGCGACATTGTCGCGGTCGTGAAGAAGTTCCAGTCCGCACCTGGCGCGCCTATTATTTGCCGGGTGAACAACTCCGGTGTGGTTCCAAATACGATCGTGTCTGCTGCTGGTGACGTACTTCGTGCGGTTAATGCTTTCAATGCTGCACCGTATGACACTGGTGGTCTTGTGACGGGTTGCCTGACGGGTACATGTGTACCTGATCCTGCATGTGAGCCGTAATTAGTTATCCAGTTGTGGGAGGGCGAGCCAGTCTTGCCCTCCCCTTGGATACTTTGTTTATAGACTTGAGAAATGTAAATGTTATGGGATCCAACTTTTTAGAAGGGAGATAAACGCTGGTAACGGTAGCGGGTGGTTCCAACGATGGTGTCATTCGTTAGGTGATAGTTAATCAGTTTTTTTGGGTTTCTATTTAGTTTCGGATATTTGATATGATGCATGGGAAAGTGTCCCCCAAATGGAGGTATGGAAGATGAGAGTAGGTAAGTGTATGTGTTCGCGCTCTTTTGTGAGTGCTATGGCAATTGGTCTGTTGACGTTTGGTGCGTCGGCGTTTGGCCAGAACCCCCCTGGTAATACCTCGTATGAGCTTGTTACCATTGGTAGTACCGGTACTGTGACTAGCAATGATGGAGCCAACATTGTTATTCCTGCAGGTGGTGTGACTGTTGAATTGGCTTTGAGGGTCTTTGGTTGGGGCGCAACTGGTGATGGTACTTTGCTATCTGTGCAAGCTACCATGGACGGTACCAGCTATTGTAGCGGTACTGGTGATCCACTGAACCCGGTTGGGTATCCAGGCGCACCTGTGCTTGCATGTCCTCAAGGTAGTGGTTGCCCACTGGATGGCTCAACATGTAATCAAGGTGGATTTATTAACACCAAGATTTGCACCGGTGATGGTCTTCCGTGTGATACGGTAGCTTGTAACGGTGCGGTTCCTGGTAACTTCTGCGTTGATGATAGTGATTACATCTTTTTTGGAACTGGTGGAGCGCCAATCGCGGCTATCGCATATCCAGGTCTTAATTACGAAATTGCTGGCGTGAGTACGGGTTCTAGTGTTGCTGACTCGGGATCAACTAATAAGTATTTCGGTACACTGTTGATTAATGTTCCTGCTGGTGCGGTTGGTACTTATACCATCGCTTATTCAGCTGATAGTGAACGTACATTCAGTGCTGACGGTGCGGCGAAGAGTTTTGCAACTGTAAATCTACTTCCTGCAACGATTACGATTACGTCTGGTGCTTGCTGCTACAACATTGGACCAAGCACTACGCAATGTCAAAATGATGTGACTAGTGGTGTTTGTTCTGGTCTAGGTGGCAATTTTGAGTTCCGTGCGGGCGAAATGTGCCCACCAATCGGTGCCACAAACATCGGCCCAGATGCCGGTAATGGTCAGGAATGTCCTGCATGCGACTCTGATGCCTCATGTAATGACAGTAATGCTTGCACCGACGACAGTTGCGATATCGCATCTGGCGTATGTTCAAACACTGACAACTACAATCCTACAACAGATTGTTGTGATCCAGGCAATGGTGGCCTAACAGCTATCGATGACTTCGACATTTGTACCGCAGATTCTTGCGATGCAGCCACAGGTGCTGTAGCCAATGATCCTGCCGGTGCTTCTGGCGTGTCATGTGACGATAATCGTGCTTGCACGGTTAACGATGCTTGTGACGGCGTTAGCAGTGATGCTGATGGCGGTTGCATGGGTGAAGACGTGAATCTAATTGTATGTCCAAATGGTGTAAGCGATTGCCCACTTGGTGAGTGCGATGCTGATACAGGTCTATGTGTATGTTCTGAAGATACACCACTTGGCTTTAATTTCCTTGACAAAGTTTGTGCGTCAGCTGGCGTAGCTTGTCAAGCAGATGCTGATTGCCCAATGGGTGATTCATGCATTCGTGCTTCGTTTACTGATCCTAACTGCTACTCCGCTGGCGAAACTGTTCCAGTGGCTGTAGCTATTGGTGCTGGTTCTGAAGAAATTGCTGGTGGCCAGTTCTTGATCAGCTATGACAATAGCTGCATGCAATTGCAAAGTGTTGGTCCATGTGCGGGCAGCATTTTCGACAACGTTATTTCTGTCGAAATTGATGAAGCTGCTGGTACGGTTTTCTATGCTGCAACAAGTGATCCTGCAGCACCAACATCAACACCTGGTCCTGCTGACATGGTATGCTTGAACTTCACCAAAATTGGTGATTGCAATAGCTGCGATGTTTGCTTGATCGACAACAACCCACGTCGTACGATTTTGACTAGCCTTGGTGGCAATCAGGTATCTACGGCGTTGACCAATGGTGGTTGCAGCAAGTCAGTTCGTGATGCTGGTTCTTTGACCATCAGCACACCTGGCGATACTGACACGAACAGTGATTGTAATGCTACAGTTGCTAACGTAACTTGGAATACGCCTAGTGCTGACAACTCATGTGAAGGTCCTTTGACCGTTACATGTTCTGCACAGCATAGCGATCCTGCAATTCCTCAGGGTCTTGTTGATGGTTGGATTGCTGGTGGTGGAGATATTCCACAGGGTACAGCGTTCTTTATCTGCTCAGCTAACGATAGCTGTGGTTCGACTCAGTCGAATCTATGGACTGTTCGTGTTTCTGATCAACAGGCATTGGACGTAGAAGTTCAGGTATCACCTGATATGGCTACTGGCCAGTTCTCGCGTGCGATCACATTTGATCTGTACACAGACTGCTCTGCTGATCCAACAACGTACTGCGAAGTTATGGAATTTGGTGGCGCATTCAACTTTGATGCACATGCCAAGGCCAGCTTGAAGGTTAACAAGAGTAACTTCAGCTGCGTAACTGCTCAGGACGTATTGCATACGCTTCGTGCATGTGCAACTCCTGAATGCATTGGTGGCGCTTGGACTGCACAATGGAAGGGTGATCCACTTCAGGGTGGTAACTGGCTCATTGGTGGTAACCTTGATGCTGCTAATCCAGGTAGTGGTCATGGTAACGCTAACACGATTAACATCGTTGACTTTGGCGTTTACATGGGTGAGATTGTTAATGGTTCTTCGTATGCCCCTCGTGGTGATACGGCTTGCGACACTGCATTCCCTCATGGTGACGTTAACGCTGACGGTGCTGTCGATTCACTTGACTACACCTTCCTACTGGAGAACTTCCTAGCTGACAGCAAGAATTGCTGCTGTCCAGCTCCAGCCGCTGCTGGTCGTACTAATGGCAATACGGATGTTCCAGTTAAGGATTTCCGTTACCTTGGCTTGTACGATGCAGGCTTCGCAGCTGACATCAATGGTGACGGACGTGTTAATCTCGATGACATGAGTCTATACATGCAGGGTGGTGCAGCTCCAGAAGCTACCAAGGTACGTAAGCGTGTAAGCAACCGTTAATTTTTGGTTGCACAACCCATCGACTTTTAGTCGATGCGGGTCGTAAGTAAATATGGCGGCGCATGGCAGTAAAATGTCATGCGTCGCCTTTTTTTATTGTCTTTGCATGATTCGCCTCTCGATCATTGACGGTATTTTCACCCAGCGTTAGACTCTGGTGTGGAAAGCGACAGACAGATCGATCAACTCGTCTCTTCCGAGCAAAATCCTGCTATGCAACATAATTGCGCCTTGTTCGGCGTTTTTGGCCATGATGACGCGGTTTCGCTATCTCATCTGGGTTTGTACGCCTTACAGCATCGTGGTCAGGAGTCGGCTGGGATTGTGTCTACCAGCGGAGAGGGGTTGGAACGTCAGGTCGGTTTGGGGCTGGTAAATCAGGTTTTTAATAAGCGAAATTTATCGGCCATTCGAGGTACGCGTGCGATTGGCCATTGTCGGTATTCGACGACCGGGTCATGTACCGATGCCAACGCTCAGCCGTTGTTGTTTTCATTCGCCGGTGGGCAAGTGGCGCTGGCTCATAATGGCAATCTGATCAACGCGGCGCTGCTTCGTAGGAAGTATGAAGAGGTAGGCCATATATTTCAAACGACGAGTGATACTGAGGTTATTATCCACTTGTTAGCTAAGCCTGCTCATCAGCAAAAGAAGTTTCCGCTAAACCATGTACTTAATCATCTGCAAGGTGCTTATTGTCTGTTGATGCTGTTTCCCGATCGGATGGTCGCTGTGCGAGATCCGCTGGGCTTTCGGCCTTTGTGTATAGGTCATATGGATAATGGTGCGGTGGTGGTGGCATCTGAGACCAAAGCGTTTGATATGATCGGCGCGACATATGATCGAGACGTTGAGCCTGGCGAGATTGTGACGATCAGCGAATCTGGTATTGAATCTCGTCGTTTTGGTGGCGATATGGGTGGTCGTGGCGCAGCGTGTATTTTTGAGCAGATTTATTTTTCGGATCCGTCGAGTTTGGTATTTGGTGAAAACGTTCATCTTGTTAGAGCCAAGATGGGGCGGCGGCTGGCTGTTGAGTCTCCGGTTGAGGCTGATTTGGTGGTTCCGATTCCCACTTGTGCGACTTGTGCCGCGACGGGGTATGCGGCTGAGATAGGCATTCCGTATGGGCGGGCGTTTACGACGAGTCATTATGCGGGCCGGTCGTTTATTATGCCCACACAATCGGATCGTGACATCGCGGTGCGGATGAAGTTAAACGTGATTAAGGAAGCGGTTGATGGTCAGCGGTTGATTGTGGTGGAAGACTCGGTGGTACGGGGTACGACGACGCGGGCTAAAATTGGTGCGCTTAGAAAAGCGGGTGCGAAAGAGATACATCTGCGTGTAGCTTCACCGCCGATTCGACATCCATGTTATTTTGGAATTGATTTCCCGACGCAAAAAGAGCTTATCGCAAATGAGCGGACGGCTGATGAGATTGGTAAGTATCTTGAGGTGGATTCATTGAAGTACATTTCTCACGAAGGGATGTTGTCTTGTGTGAAAATGCCGGCTGAGAAGTATTGTACGGCCTGTTTTTCTGGTGATTATCCCATGAGTATTGATGAGCCTGTTGAGAAGTTTGCGATGGAGCATGGCCAAATGCAGATGTTTACATGATGCGTAGGGTGTTGTCGTAGGTGCTAAATTCTTCCAAGTAATTGTTGGAGCCAAGTCTTTTGATTTCTTACCGTGATAGTGGTGTTGATATTGCTGCGAATACGCGATGGGTTTCCGGCATCCATGCGGCGATGCATAGTACCTATGGCCCGCGCGTGCCGAAGGCTCGTCACGGTGGTTTTGCGGGTTTATTTCGCCTGGATTACGACGAGCAGCTTTTTCGTCGGAATTATAAACGTCCCATGTTGGTCGGATGCGCCGACGGTGTGGGAACGAAGGTGTTGATCGCTATTCAGATGAAGCGTTTGTCGACCATCGGTATTGATTTAGTCGCGATGAACGTGAATGATCTTATCACCTGCGGGGCTGAGCCGCTCTTTTTCCTGGATTATTTAGCCGTGAATAAACTCGACGGGAAACACCTGAAAGACGTGATTGAAGGCGTAGCTGCGGGGTGTCGGGAGTCTGGGTGTGCGCTTTTGGGCGGTGAAACGGCGGAGATGCCTGATCTTTATCGCAAAGGTGATTTTGATTTAGCTGGCTTTTCAGTGGGCGTGGTGGAATGTAACCGGGTGATTGATGGGACGAAGATTTCGCCGGGTGACAAGCTCATAGCACTCCCTTCGAGTGGCGTTCACTCCAATGGTTATTCGCTGGTCAGAAAGTTAATAGCTAAGGGGCGATGCCGGTTATCGTCTTATCACGAATCGTTGGGCGAGACGGTGGGA
The DNA here is from genome assembly GCA_024280855.1 of Planctomycetota bacterium. Taxonomy (GTDB): domain Bacteria; phylum Planctomycetota; class Phycisphaerae; order UBA1845; family UBA1845; genus JAJRPG01. Next base: position 74,329 of record JAJRPG010000023.1, read on the forward strand.
GAAGCGCTGCTGAGGCCAACGCGGATTTATGTTCAGCCTGTGCAGGCTTTGCTGACGCGATATCGGGTTAAGCGGGTGGTGACGGGCATGGCTCATGTGACCGGTGGCGGGTTGCGTGAAAATATCGCTCGATTGTTGCCGGCGAAGTGCGATGCTGTGATTGATAAAAAATCCTGGACACCGCCTCCGATTTTCGATTTTTTGCGCAGGTTGGGGACTACGCGAGCGGAGATGTTCAAAGTCTTCAATATGGGTGTTGGGTTTGTGTTTGTGGTTAAGCCGTTCTTCGCGGCTGGTGTGATGCAAACTTTACAGAAAGCGGGCGAGCGTCCGTTTGAATTGGGCGTGGTGCGCCGCGGCGGTGGTCGTGTTCGGTTCGCTTAGTGCTAGCGCTGTTCTAGATTTCGTCATGCTCGCGTAGGCGGGCATCCATTTTTCGATACCGCTATACTGCCGCTGGATACCCGCCTGCGCGGGTATGACAGAAGTTGGATTTCTTCTTAGATAATTGTGTATTTCTATTGCGTTCTAAACGCCGCGCGGGCTGAACAGCAAGTTGCATTAAATCATGACGCATACATTATTGGGTGAGGATGGAAAGCGTTCAGAGCACCTGGCGCGAGCCTGGTGGCAGTCATGAGGAGACGCATGTGACTCATATAGCACATGCCCGCAGGCTCGCGCCGTGCGGCTCTGATAGTGGTTCACGGTTCGATTATTTCTATGGCTAACAATTTCTTGGCGGGGTCTTTTCCGAAATTGGTTTTACAAAGGTCTGAGCATAGGTGAAGGGTGTAACCGGCTAGGGGCATCGTGTGCTTGTCGCTGCCGTCCATCGCGAGGGAACATCCGGCGCACTTGGCGATGATTTTATCGACTTGGCCATCTATGGCGTCGGCTTTGACGAGCTTGGCGATGACTTTCGTCTCTGTCTCGGCGTCCATCGGCGGCGGTGATGGTTTGCATGCTGAGATGGCGCATAGAATGAGTATGGCTAGTAGGCCTATCGTTTTTTTCGGTTTGAGTTGCGACACGAGCATTCCTTTTCCTAATAGTACGTTCTAGCGCAGCTTGTTAGCCAAGCTTTGTTTCGCGATAACTCTGGCGTTATAACCGATTACTGACGCATTCGTATCTCCTGTGGCGATATTTTTGGTATTATCTTGCGTAAGAGGTTAGATTGTCTTCAAATTCAAGTATGGCAAGCATTGGTATAGGTACATTGCTTGAGAGCGTTATAACCGTTTTAGTTAGAGGGAGACTACGCAGGGCCAGCGAACAAAAAGCTCCCGTTTCGTTAGAGTTTTTCGATTTAGAACGACCGTGGAACTGGATTTTCGCCTGCGCGGGAATGACGGGAAGCTACGCTTGTTTTGGGAGTCAATGATGGAATCTGAGTTGTATAGCACTTGTGGCTCCGCGCAGGCTGAAGCCTGCGGCTCGTATAGTACGACATGGTCAAATTGAGGCTGACATTCAATGGCGAATGAGATTAATTATAGTGCGTCGGAATTGGCTGATCGGTTGAATGGGAAGCTGGTTGGTGAATTGACACCGCGTGTCACTGGTGTGGCGACTTTGGAGGAAGCTGTCGAAACATCTATCTCGTGGGTGGGATCTGCGTCTATGCTTGTGCGTTTGGCTGAGTCGAAGGCGGCTGTGGTTGTCGTTGCTCAAGATGCGGAAGTGGCGGAAGGGCGAGCGGTGATTCGTGTTGATGATCCTGAGATGGCGGCTTGTCGGTTGCTTGAACTCTTTGCGCCGCCTGTTGATGAGGTTTGCGTTGGTGTTCACGAGTCTGCGGTGGTGCATCCAACTGCGGTTGTCGAAGGGGCGGGTATTGGGCCATTCGTGACGGTTGGGGCGGGGGCGAAGATTGGCGCGGGGACGCAATTACACGCGGGTGTGTATGTTGGCGGTGAGGCAATCATTGGCCGCGATTGTGTGTTGTGGCCTGGGGTGGTTGTGCGTGAGCGGGTGGTGATGGGAGACCGTGTGATTATTCATCCGAACTGCACGCTCGGCGCCGATGGGTTTGGCTATATCTTTCGGGAAGGTTGTCATAAAAAAGTTTCTCAAATAGGTACGGTTGAAATTGGTGACGATGTTGAAATCGGTGCGAACTCTACGATTGATCGGGCGAAGAGTGGTGTGACGCGCGTTGGGGCTGGTACGAAAATCGATAACCTTTGCCAGATTGCGCATAACGTTCAGATCGGTAAGCACTGCATTTTGACCGGGCAAACGGGAATTGCCGGCTCGACCAGCATTGGCGACTACGTGGCGTTCGGTGGGCACGGTGGTGCGTCTGATCATGTGAACATTGGCAATCAGGTACAGGTTGGTGCGATGTCGGTGGTGACGCGCGATGTGGCTGATGGCGAAATTGTGCGTGGCGTGCCGAGTGTTCCGAATAGTCAGTTTCTTAAAGAACAAGCCGCGTTGCGAAAATTACCGGAGCTGCTTAAACGGGTGCGCGAGTTAGAAAAACGTCTTGCGGCTAAGAGCTAATAATAAAAGCAGACGACCCGCCGCAAATTTGCTGACGCGGGTCGCCTGAGGTTTGGCAGCTTCATTCAATCACACTGCCGGCAGGTATATATTCACTTTTTCGGTTAGTTACTTTTCTTGATAACGATTCCTTTTTCAGCCGCTTGCTTGCGGATGGTTTTGATTAAAGCTTCGTCCAGTCCTTGCTTGCCGGAAGATGATTTACTTTTCTCTTTACGCAGAAATGTGCGCCGTCGCCGTCCGACTTTTTGAATTTTAGATTGCACGCGAGCGCGCAATGTGCGTTGTTGAGCAAGATGGTCTACACGTTTTTTGGGAGCCATCTTTTGCATGTATGCAGGTAGGTCGGCCTCTTTGATTTCTTCGAGCTTGAAATCTTTGTCTAATGCGGCATCGACGAGATCCCATTTTTCATTTTTGTACAGTACGGTAGCCTTGGCTGCGACGCGGCTTGGCGCGGAGGCTATGCCTACACTTTCGGCGGATGCGTCAGCCGAAATCTGACGCGCTGCGCCAATGCGTCCTTCTTTTCCAAACGGAACGTATGTGGCGTTAAGTTCGATGTTCAATTTTAATAAAGCGTCATCGTATGGGGTTGCGACTTGGGCGGTCGCGGTTTGCATGTCTATCGAGCTGAAAACCCCGCCGCCGCAGCGTGCGACCTGGTCCCATTTTTCGCTGAGTCCCTGTTGATGTGAGCCGCAATAAATCGCGTTGATTTTGATGCCTTTGGCTATAGCCATGCTGCCTACGTTGCGAAAGTTGGCTTGATGGGCGGCCTGGTCGGCTGATTCATTTCCTGCGACGAAAATTAGTTTTAGCGCCGACGGGTCTGGTGACCAGTCCATCGTGTTGACGGCGTCGTTGAGTACCCAGCCAACGAATTCGTCGCCGCCGGTGATGGACATAGCCATCATGCGTTCGTAGACGGCGTCGAGGTCGCTGGTCAAACCGATTTGTCGAACAATCCAACCTTTGTCCGCGCTGGAGGTATTGGGTGAGCCGTAAGTTAGTAGGCCAACGCGTAGTTGTGGCGTGGGTTGAACGTTGGATAGTTCTGAAACGATATCCCAGAGTTTGGCGCGTGCGGAATCGATGAGTCCCTGCATACTGCCGGAAGTGTCCAGGCAGATGACCAGATCAATAGCCTGCGCTGCGGGAGCGTGAAATGCGGGTGGGTCGCAGGGGGTTGGCGAAATTTTTCGCGCTTGGGCTGCGCCGATGGTAGCTAGTAATGAAACGATAAGTGATACGGTAGAAATTTTTCTCATAGCTCGGTCTCCTTTTTATTTTTGTGATAGTCGTCATGCGAAGCGCGCACAGAGGGCGTACTCCCGCCGTTAAACGCTTGGCTGCGCTATCACCGTTTTCTAAAAACGCTGTCGCTGTGACCCGCTCTTTGCGAATCACACATCACTGAGATGCATCACCATGTATGACGCACTTGAAAGAAATTGGTTCCGTCTCAGCTTCGTAACGGGTGAGGTCAGCTAATTGTACCTAAGAGGGTGGGTCTATGGGACGTTGCATGTGCGACAAATATGAAAGGTGTCATATTGGAGCATTAGGCTTGATTCCTGTCGCCCAATCGCAATTTTTATGGAGTTCAAAAATGAAAAAATCTTGGTTTGGTGGTGAGTTTGCGATATAATCGGACGTACATATCCACGCTGAGGTCTGAGTGAATGTTCGGGAAAGGAAAGTATTATGTTGAAGCACGTTGTTTCTGCGCTAGTTTGTTCGGTTGTAATTGTTTCGTCGGCGAATGGTCAAGTCGACGATTGCGTGTCAGTATTGAAAGGAGAAAGAGCAGGCTGTCCTTTTGTTGGCCCTTGTCATTATACCGATTCGTGTGATGGATGTGGAATAGCGGACGATATCACATTGCGTGCTGGTGCCGGTCGTGAACTTATCAGTTATTCGTTTGAGATAGATGGTACTTTGATTGGTGCTGGTGCCGGCGATACATATGACGTATCCACAGATTTATATACGATTGAAGTAATGGGCAAGCCGGGTGTACCCATTCCAGGTACGCACTGCGATTTTACATTTTCTTTCCTGCCAGCAGGCGGTCCGGCAGAAATAGTGCTATGTGAGCCTAATGGTGGCTTGCCCACGGGGATAATCTTAAGTGGTGGCCCGTTTGGTTCGCAAGGTTTCTTGGTATATCGTTCATCTCTTGATAGCGGTTTTTTGTTTACTTCTAGCCCACCTTTGGTGGGTGGCGATATGGATCCAAACACATTTGATGGCATTGAAGCTGCGCATGGTCAATCCATTTATTGGAAGGAAGATACGCCAGGCGTCGAAAATTGGGGGCCTGCATTGTTAGGTGTACCATATGTTTCTGATTTCGCTAATATGACAATTTGCACCGATCCCGTCGGTCCTTGTTGCACTGGCAATTCTTGCTCAATGCTTTCTGCTAGCGAATGCGACACTGTGGGTGGTACGCTATCGATAGGTGTGAATTCGGTTAGTAACCAAGTTACATGCGCCGATACAGATTGCGACAACGATGGTTTGATTGCTAGCCTCGATAATTGCCCCGAAGTTGCCAATGCTGGTCAAGAAGATTGCGATGGCGATGGTGAAGGCGACGCTTGTGAAGCTAGTGTTAGCGACCAGGATACGGATAGTGATGGCGTTTGTGACGGCGTAGATAACTGCCCAGGTCTTTCCAATGCCAGCCAAGCCGATGCGGATGTTGATGGTCAGGGTGATGCTTGCGACAACTGTCCGAATGACGCTAATTCGAATCAAGCTGATGTGGATGGCGACGGCGTCGGCGATGCCTGCGACGCATGCCCTAATGACGTAAACAAAGTTGAGCCGGGCCTTTGCGGCTGCGGTAATTCCGATGTTGGTGATAGCGACGGCGATGGCGTACTCGATTGTGTTGACGTTTGCCCAGGTGCGGATGATGCGGTGTTCGGCAATTGTCAATCGGCGATTCCAACCGTAAGCACATGGGGGCTAGTCGTTCTCACGCTGCTACTTTTGGTTGGCAGTAAGATTGCCTTTGGGTTTGTGAGGCGGCGCACTAGCTGTCCATAACATAGATTATGTAGACGCGCACACGCAGTTGCGGCCTGCTTCTTTAGCGGCGTAAAGGTGGGAGTCAGCTAGGGCTAGGAGTTCGTCGATATTATTTAAGCTGTCGCTGCGTGTCGCCACGCCGACACTTATATGTACGCCAAGTTCTTGATCGTCAACTTTTAGCGTGTTGCTAGCGATGAATTGACGCAGTCTTTCTCCGGCTAACATCGCTTCGCTTTCGTTTGATCTTGGGCAAATTACGAGGAACTCCTCACCGCCGACGCGAAAGGCTGCTTCGCCTTTTCGGCAGGTTTTGTGTAATGATTGGGCGACGAAGCGTAATACCGAATCTCCAACAGCGTGGCCATAGGTATCGTTGAACTGTTTGAAATGGTTGATGTCCATGAGCAGGCAGGAAAAAGTTTCGTTATGTCTAATTGACATATCCCAAAAACCTTCCAACTGGCGCATGGCTTCGCGGCGGATTATATAATCCGGTGAGTTCATCGGTGGTCGCTAATTCGTCTAGCTTTGTATTGAGGACGGCTAATTCGGCGTTGGCTTTGTGGAGTTCGAGATGTTGCTGTCCTAGTTCTTCCTGGAGTTTTACCACGCGTGCGCCAGCGGCGATGCGTGCGATTAGTTCTGGTTGCTGAAATGGTTTGGTGAGGAAGTCGTCCGCACCGGCGTCGAATGCTGCAATGAGGCTGGCCTCGTCTGCGTGGGAGGTGAGCATGACGATGTAAGCGAAACCTGCGCCTTCTGCTTGTGCCTGGCGAATGATTCGACATAGTTCCATGCCGTCCATTTCTGGC
>JAJRPG010000024.1 GCA_024280855.1 Planctomycetota bacterium
TCACCGATTCACTAACATGGCCGACCATGCGTAACACAAGCCGGCTTCCGTTACTCTTGCACGTAGCTGAAAAAGCTGATATCCCTTCAAATAATGTGTCGCTCGTTCGCCAGTGATCTGCAGATCCTACATAGGTTAATTCATATTCGGGCCGCGCTTGAGCATCACTATTTTCCGCTAGACCGCGAAAATCGCTTACGTCATAGCCGTTTGTAATCGTCACAAATTTTTCTGCTTGCCCTGGCACATGCGAAGCCAATATCTCAGTTTGCATTGGCGTGACACCAACCACGATGTCCGCAGCTTCAAGAATTTCTTGCTCCCATCGACGATGTGCCCGTCGCCATTTGTTCGCTTCCTCGAGATAACGATAATCGTCGGTCCATAGATCACGAAAGTCTGCTACCCATGAGCAGCCTGTATGTCTTTTAAGCGAAAGTGCGAGAAGGTGATTTGAAGCAGGGCTATATGTCGAGTAGATGGCATCAAACGCACCTGACTCTAACTTTTCAATCAGCGGTGAGACGCTGGCCCGTGCCCAATCAACCATCGGGTCAGGCTGACTAAATCGATGATGCATCGCTTGAAATCGCCAGGCTAAAGCGCCCGAAAGAAAAGATTGGCCACGAGTTTCGCTTGCGCTCTCACCGGCTCGCAATTCGCCACGATCATATATTTTCACGCACGCAGGCAAGTCTTTCAGCAAGGACTCATCTTGCGGCAACTCCGACAGGCGTCCGGCTGTCCAGACCGTCGGCTGCCATCCAAATTGCGGCAAGTACTTCGCAAACTTAGCAGACCGCTGAACGCCAGGCCCACCATTAGGACCAAACACCGCGCTCACCATCAGAACCCTACTAGCCTGCGTCTCTGATGAATCATCCGTTGTTGTTATCATGCGATTCCCTGCCTTCTGAAAACCTATAAACACCATCGCCCATGCGCAATTACTGCGCACGCATTCACTACCACAATGAGTTATCGGTTCTTAATTCGAGTTGCTTTTGAACAGAATTGCCGTAATTGGAGCAAAAACCGCCTATTTTCAAGCTTAATAATACTAAACCATGCACACGACACGTTCGCGGGCTTCCTTATAGGTTTCCACCCAGCGGTCAAGAATGGTGTTCCAGTCGTATTCCCGCCGTACCATCTCGCGCCCTGCAGTGCCTTTGGCTTGTCGCATCTCGTTGTCGCTTAATGCTTTGATTATAGCATCAGCTAACTGTTCCGGTGCTTGCGGAGGCACTAGCCATCCTGTCTCGCCATCACGCACCGTTTCATGAAGCCCGCCCACATCAGAAGCAACGACAGGTACGCACATCGCAGAAGACTCCAGCGCAGTGGCCCCGAAACTTTCGCACGCTGAGGGCACGACGGATAAATCCCACCCAGCTATATGCCCCGGCAAGCTGCCATGCGTTTGTCGCTTAATCCACTTGATTTGAAAATCAACCCCGTACATGCCAGCTAACTGCTTACACTTAACCAGCTCCGGCCCGTCTCCTATCATATGAAATTTTGTCTGTGGAAATTCACTAAGCACGGTAGGCATCGCACGCAACAAAAACGTCGCGCCGTACACAGGCCTAAACCCTTTGAAAAAGCCTACTTTGTGAGGGCTACCCGCAGGCTTAACTGAAGACTTCATCGGTTCGAATAAGTCCAAATCAACGCCTAAAGGCAACAACGATATTTCAGACTCTTCAATTTGAGCATAGTCAGCCGTCGTCCGCGCCAAGTAAGGCCCCCACGCTGTCACCTTAGCTGCACACCGTAGCATCATCTTGCGCTCTTCAATAACACTTTCAGTCGGACGACCTTCGCCAGGCGGCTGAACAATGTCTGACCCCCATGTCGAAGCCATGAAACAACCGTCGTCAATTATTTCCGGTGTAAAGCCCCACGGAGACAAAAAGTGAACATGCACCACATCAAAACGATTCATAAAATCGCGTAAGTACTTACGCCAACGACTCTGCCATCGACGCGGGTTCATCAAAGTTGCAGGAGGAATACGAAATGCTTCAACGGTTGCCCCCTCAACTGTCATGGGCTTTTGCGTAACTATGTGTACACTTACACCGCGCGCAGCTAACCCCGCGCTAATGCGTTGCACATGAACCGACCGAGCGTCAGCGAACAGGCATATTTTCATGTTCACCTTCCCTCATTTTAACGTCGTCACTGAGATTGGCATGTGGCTTGGGGATACTAATCGTAGACTTTGATCGGACGACAGACCATTCATGATCGAGACAAAGAATGCCCGTCGCCCGACCACCATCGTCTATGCAAAGCGGATATCGAAACGGCGAATCGCACAGCATCTCACCGCTATCGCCATTCCACATGCGCACATTCCAAAAATACTGCCCGCCGCGAACCGGCAGACCTGGTATGGTCAATTCAATTTCTTGCTCGCCCGCCCCGGCCTGAATCGTGATCCCGTCTCGACCGGAGTTTATACTTACCAGGTTCTCACTCACCATCGCTCGCATATTTAGTTCGACAACAAGCTTGGGCACAGACCGCGCCAAGGTGAACTTCACTTTCGCCGTAAGTTTGTGCCCACTCCGCATCCATACGACGCCCCGATTTCCGCCATCATAAAACGATAAGTTTTTCAGCTCGACATCCTTTGATACTTGCCCACCACCAGTAAGATCGCCGCGATGAGACATGTAAGTTTTCGACATCGCTTGCATGTAATGAGCCACCGCACTTTGCGAAGGGCCGTCAAACGCCATCCGGCCCTGGTCCAATACGATCGCCCTATCGCATACTGACTGCATCTGATCCAAGTTATGTGATACCAATATCAAAGTCGTACCATTGCGAACCAACTCGTTCATGCGGTCCATACAGCGCAACCGAAAAACAGCATCCCCGACGGATAACACTTCATCTACCAGCAGCACGTCAGGATCAACATGCGCAGCTATACTAAAACCAAGCCGCGCATACATGCCAGAGCTATATCGTTTTACTGGCGTGTCTAAAAATTTCTCAAGTCCAGCAAAGGCCACAATGTCATCAAGTTTTCGCCGCACCTCTGCCCGAGTCATACCGAGAATCGCGCCGTTGAGATATACATTTTCACGACCGGTTAAATCGCCGTGAAAACCAGCGCCGACCTCGATCAAAGCAGCTAACCGACCATGCACCTGGACCTCGCCGTAGTCTGGCCGAATAATCCCAGCTAGAATTTTCAGCGCCGTACTCTTGCCAGCACCGTTGGGGCCAATGATCCCTAGCGCTTCCCCCCGTTGTATTGAAAAATCTACATCGGTGAGTGCGCGAACGGTTGGCTTGCGACGACCGCGAGATCTGCGACCAGATAATTTACGAATACCTGCCGCAAGTATATCGCGTAGTGAATCGTGACCAGCGCCAAGGCGAAACCGCTTGGATACTCGACTAAATCTTACGACTTCGTCACCCATCAAATACACTCCGCAAATCGATACGACGCCCGCCGGAAAATCATCCAGCCGCATACAAAGAAAACCATCGCCGTCGCACACGCATACAAAAATCCACCAGCCGCGGGCAAATGGCCATAAACAATACAATCTCGATAAGCACCAATCAGCGGAACCAGTGGATTTAGTGAAAGGATTAGTGACAATATGCTGTCATCTTTAGGAACAGGAACAACAACCGCAGAGACAAACATGAGCAACTGTACACCTACGCCGGCAATCTGACGGACGTCGCGATAAAACAAGTTCGCCATCCCCAGCAGCATCCCCAGGCCAATGGTGAATAACACCTGCACCAAGACAATCACAGGGACAAACAAGAGCGACGGATGAAGGACAAACTCCCATTCGCCTGTCATATGAAAATAACCCATCAGCGCCACGAGAACAGACATCGCAATACCAAAATCAACTAATCCGCTAGCCACGCAAGACAACGGAAAAACCTCACGCGGGAAATATACTTTGGTCACTAAATTACGATTGGCTACTAAAGAGTTTACGCACCCCATTAGACTCATGCTGAAAAAAGTCCACGGGACCAGTCCGGTGTACGCAAACAAGGCATAAGGCATATCCACCGCCATGAGCGACGACGCCTGTATCGCGCGGGTAAACACGAAGGTAAAAACCATCATCATCGAAAGCGGCATCAAAATCGCCCAGGCGACGCCGAGCAAAGATTGCTTGTACCGAACCCGAATATCTCGCCAGGTCAGGCTCCACAGCAAATGTCGATATCGAAGCCAATCGAACATGGACGAATCGGAATGAGTTGCCATCTGAGCGCGCACTGTAGGTGATTCCTCTGATAAATAAAATCCCGTCCTTCACACGCCGGTTTATCGGTCTCCCACAATCGCGTCTTTGCTAGAGCAAGACCAATTTACGCTCATGAATTTCGTGAATACCTGGATTCGGGAACGAAAAAACAGGATAGGTAAGTTCCGATAACAATTGCAGATATTGCTAATAGCGGCCCCAAGAGCAGTTGTTAGGATGTTTATTGGGATTAAGGCTCTGAACGTAATCGGCGGGTCATCAATCTCTCAATCGCCTCTGCTGGACTTTCGCCTTCAAAAAGAACGGCGGAGATGGCTTCGACAATGGGCATTTCAACTTCATGCTTATTGGCTAACTCGACAATACTGCGGGTGGTGGGAATCCCCTCAATCACCGAAGCCGTCGTAGCTAGCACCTGCTCGGTAGTTTCACCCCGGCCTATACGCTCGCCAGCCGAACGGTTTCGGCCTACTTTTGACACGCACGTCGTGAATAAATCGCCTACCCCAGCTAGGCCTCGAAATGTCTCTGGATGGGCATCGAAAACTTCCCCTAACCGGGCAATTTCTACCAGGCCGCGAGTTAGCAAGGACGCTTTCGCGTTATCGCCTGCGCCAATGCCGTCACAAATACCTGCGGCAATAGCGATCACATTTTTCGCAGCGCCAGCTAACTCGACGCCAACGTGGTCCGTGCTGGAATAAACACGCACATATGACGTACTAAATGATTGCTGCACAAGCTTAGCTACGGACTCATCATCCGATGCTACCACGAGGCTCGCCGGTTTATGGGCCGCCACTTCCGACGCGATGCTAGGCCCTGACAAACACGCCGTCGAAACATGACTCAGGCACGCCTTCATAATAGCTGATGGCAACAGCAACGTGGTTATTTCGATCCCCTTAGCGACGCTCACAATCGGTACGCCACTCTGAAAATGTCCGGCTAACTTTGACCATATCCCACGCATAAACTGAACTGGTACAGCTGAGACAATTAATTCCGCGCCGCTAAATGCGATGTCGGCATCATTAGTAACCTTTAGAGAATCCGGAAACGAAAACCCCGAAAGATACTTCTTATTCTCGCGGTCCCGACAAAGCGATTCGACATGCGCCGGGCTACGTCCCCAAAGCGTTACGTTGATGCCCTGCTCGCATAATATCAATGCGCACACTGTCCCCATCGCACCATCACCGACTACACAAGCTCTGGAAATCGGAATAGACATGGCGTTCACAAATCCTGACGTCGTGATATCGAAGAAACCGCGCGACGCCTAGACGAGATTAAACGCACCAAATACGAAATCGGAAATGAACGTGCCCACAATTTGAGTGGTCAATCCAGCTACGACAGAGTTCGTATCAAACGAACAGCCACCAGCCTGAAATAACATCCCCGCAGTGATAATAAGTGAAGCCTTTTGCGCATACATTGATAATCGTCGTTTCATAAAACCAAGGCCACCTTCCATCATATTTGTATTACACAACAAGTCGCGGTCTTGCGACATCTTTCATGAAGCATCAATTATTATCATTCGACGTCGCGGGATTCAATGCCACTAATTCGCTGGCAACATAGATTGGGACAGAATTTACACTGCCCGACTGCAAACGCTTGGACGATGCGCGAACGCCGACATATCGCCCGATGAAATCGCTGACGTTTATTTCCGAACGAGCAGGAATCTCGACGTAGCCAATCGTTCGGGCAGTCATACCGGAGGTATCCACTAATCGCAACCGCCGTGGCCGCACGGTCGCGGGATACAAAGCGCTCTCACGCAACTCGCCCTGAATATCTAACCCTAGCGGCGCTGGCGGATCAACCGAATGGATCGAACCTCGCTGCACTAAAAATTGCCGTCGCTTCTCATCCGTTTTCTCATTCATGGTTCGCAAACTGCGAACCGTACCAGCCAAGCTAGTCATTTCTTCAATCTGTCGCAAACGCCCAGCCGCATACTTTTTGGAAAATTGGTCCTCATCCTGAGAAGCAATGGTCTTATATTTTCCTATCAGCGAACCAAAATTTCGACTAAGTAATGGCTTTTCCAATTCCGTTTTGAGCGGAGCCTCAAGAGCTTCCAGTGATCGCCGATGAGGCGTAGGCTCCATATAACCAAACGGTGAAGATCTACCATCATCATCCGATGTTTTTACCTTCTCATCACTATCTGCAGTTTCACCAGTCGAGTTTTTTTGGCTGTTGATAGCCTCTTCTTGTACAGGTGTACTCCCCACAACCGGAGTTGAAGAGTCCTGACCAGAAGTGACTGGCTCTATGAATTTTTTACTGACCCAAAGCGTAGCACCGTCGGGAGGCGTGATGCGCAGAAAGCCATCAGGATTACGACCTAAAACCGTAACCTCGTCACCTTTGGATAGCTGAACCTGTACGGTGTACTTGCTGGAATTCAGAAGAGAACCAGCGCGAACGCGGACATTCTTTCCATTAACAACGCCACGCTTGCTATCTGCGGTATCGACATAATCGCCAGAAATCAGGCTAAATGTAGAAGCTGGCGGCGTAATCGCGTACCAATCGTCCTTTTCACCTACGATCTGCACACGTTCACCAGCGCTTAATTTCGCAATGGTGTAATGGTTCAAGCTGGGGCCACTGCGCACATACACATCGTCAGCTACGACCTCACCTGCGGAAGGCAGCGAAGCTTGCGTCGCTTGCACGGGCATAAAAAGCAATAGCGACCAAGTAGTTAAAATAGTAAAAACAAGTTGACCGTATCGAAGACGTGCGCACAACATGTCTAGCCACCTCCCTGTGTCGAAATCCGTAGAAGTTTACATTACACTAAAGCAATGAAAACTCTATCCCTCAAGGCACGAAGTGTCAATCCGAGATAAGCCACATGCGGGTCTGCAATCGTCGCGAATTCTGATATACTACGACGACAAAATTATGATGTACGCGCCAAATACAACTCACACCTCACTCATCGTCGAACCCGTCTCATCCACGCTTTCTCCAGATGAGGTAGTTGTGAGTTTTTGCCGACTGCGCGAACCTGCCATTCTGGAAAGCCTTATCCAGCCACATACTTATGCACGATTTTCGATTTTTGCGTTTGATCCTGTCGATGATTTCACAACTAAAATATCTGACGCAAGCTGCCCGTTTCAACGGCTCGCAGAGCGCGTCGCACCCCATACTACGACGGCAGCCAGCCCTTCCGGATTCCCTTTTCACGGAGGCTGGATTGGATATTTTACTTACGAAGCTGGAGTGCTTACAGGAAAAAACATCGCATCCGCGCGCCCCTCCCACCACTTGACGGACCTCGCCCTAGCTAATTTCAAGCTCTACGACACAGCCGCAGTCTATGACCACGACGCACGGCAATGGTTCGCAGTCGCCGTAAACCTGGCGACTTCGAGAACCGCTATGGCTGAACGCATTCAAACTATCACTACGTTGTTACAACAGGCGCCAAGCGCCATCGCCACTTACGATTGCCATCCACCAACTCCGTCGCGCGTGCGCTCGAACATGACGTATGACCAATACATTCAAAAAGTTCTTCGGGCCAAAGCTTACATCGCAGCCGGGGACATTTTTGAAGTCAATCTATCGCAGCGGTTCGAGGTTCAGGTTGATGCCTCGCCCGAAGACATTTATCGAAGACTCCGAGCCGCTAGCCCTTCGTCTCACGCCGCATTCCTCCCCTGGCGAAATATGGCTGTCATGTCCTCGTCACCGGAGTTATTTCTACAATTGGCCGATGGCCATGTAGTTACGCGCCCCATCAAAGGAACCAGCCCCCGAGGCAGCGACGACGTATCCGACATTTATAATCGTCAAGCATTAGCCGCCAGCGAAAAAGACCGTGCGGAATTAACGATGATCGTCGATCTCATGCGCAACGACCTTGGCCGAGTTTGCGAATATGGTAGCGTTATTGTGCGTGAATCTGCGACGATTGAATCCCTGCCTCATGTGTTCCATCAGGTAGCGGCGGTCGAAGGCAAGCTAAAATCGAACGCCACCTGGCTCGAATTACTTCGGGCCACGTTCCCAGGCGGTTCGATTACCGGCGCGCCTAAAATTCGTGCTATGCAAATAATCAACGAACTGGAACAATCGCCACGAGGCGTATATTGTGGCTCTATAGGGCTGATCGGATTAGACGGAAGCATGTCTCTTAACATCGCTATTCGCACGATGGTCCAACAAGGCAGCACGGTTCGTTTCGATGCCGGCGGTGCGATAGTAGCCGATAGCAACCCGCACCAGGAATACGAGGAAATCATGGCTAAGGCAAAAGGTATGATGCAGGCACTAAACTGCACGATACACCCAAGCCCCATACGCAATCAGGAGTTGACACCCGCGTGACACCAATCATTTATTACAATGGCGAGTTCATCCCCGAAAACCAGGCCCTATTGCCTGTCCACGATGGTGGCTGGTTACACGGCGCAGGTCTTTTTGAAACCATGCGAGCGGAAAACAGTCGAATTTTTCGGGTCGAATCACATGTTGAAAGACTTCTTCAATCTGCTGAAAAACTTCTTAGACCTGTATCGAGAAGTGAATTGCCTTCTCGTGTGGACTTTCTCGACTTGCTGGAACGTAATGAACTCAAAGTTGCCCGCGTCAGAATGACCGTGTCCATTGGCTCTGTGCATTCGCCAACCCCTACCGCAGACCAGCCACCACCGCTAACCGTCTGCGTCACGACAGCCCCCCTTTCACCGCCGAATCAATCACTTTACGAAAACGGCGTGCAGGTCTGCATTTCCAGCTACAAAGTTTCGCCCCAAGACCCATTAGCCGGACACAAAACGACTGCGTATCTTGGCCGACTGCTGGGACTGCGGCAAGCGCAACAATGTAAATGCTTTGAGGCGTTATGGTTTAATACCAACAACATGTTAGCCGAGGGATGTATCACTAACGTCTTCATTATCAAAGATGGCCAGTTAAAAACGCCGCCGTTGGACACGCCGGTTCTAGGCGGTATCGCGCGAAACGTCGTTCTCGACATCGCAAAAAATTTAGACCTGAATCCTATTCAAACGGCGCTGAATATTAACGACCTTCTCGATGCCGACGAACTTTTTCTCACCAACGCCATCATCCAGGTTCTGCCCGTCATTCGCGTCGAACAACACGACATCGCTGAGGGGCGCGTAGGCAAAATTACTGGAAAATTTCTCAAAGCCTTTCGTGCGCAGACTAAAAAGGAATGTACACAGGAATGAGCAAAACATCTGCTAAAACCAAGAAACGCGAGCAAGCTTCGATTAACAACTTGTGTGATGCTATGGACGAAATCGCCCCGCTAAGTCTTGCCCAAGATTGGGACAACGTCGGCTTACTTCTCGGCGACCCACGTCAACAATTAAAGCATACGCTGCTATGTATTGACCTTACGCCAGACGTGCTAAAAGAAGCCATTCGATTAAAAGTTCAAGCTATCCTCGCGTATCATCCGCCTATTTTCAAACCACTCAACCGGCTCGTCGGCGGCACGACTAACATGGCGTCACTGGTATGGGAATGCGCGCTAAACAATATCGCTATCTATGCCACGCACACGGCACTAGACGCAGCTGAGGGTGGCGCTAACGACGTACTCGCAGACATGTGCGGCCTGAAGCAAACGCAACCCCTGGAATATGTGGGGCAACCTGGCCAAGCTGAGTGTAAAATCGTCACTTTTGTACCAGAAAATAATGTTCGAGCCATCTCAGACGCAGTCTTCGACGCTGGCGCAGGCCATATTGGAGACTATTCTCATTGCAGTTTCGGCACTAAAGGTCAGGGAAGTTTTCTGGGGCAATCATCGACCAAACCAAGCATCGGCCAGCGTGGAAAATTTGAAACGGTGGGCGAGATACGACTGGAATTTGTAGCGCCCCAGCGTAAGCTATCCGCCGTCATCGCCGCATTGCTTCAAGCGCACCCTTACGACGAGCCGGCTTTCGACATTTATCCATTACAACCCAAACCAGCCAAAGGCATTGGTCGCGTCGGTAAATTACCGCGAACCACCACGCTGAAAAAATTAGCCACAAATCTTAAACGGAAGCTCAAGGCTAACTGCGTCCAAATAATCGGCACGCCTTCCCAAAAAATCGAACGCATTATCGTAGTTGTAGGAGCCGCCGGGAACCTCCCCTTCAAAATCCCATTGGGAAATCGCGACGTCATCATCACCGGAGAAATTCGACATCACGACGCATTAGCATTCAATCGGATAGGATGCGGCGCAATCGCACTCAATCATTGGACCAGCGAAAGGCCAATCCTCGCCTCACTGGCCAAGCGTTTATCTGAAAAAGTTCCAGGCGTGAAATCCCGCATAAGCACCGCCGATTGCGAACCGTTTCAAAAAGTGTGATTTATCCTTCGAGCCGCGGGCTTCAGCCCGCGCGGAGTGACGGTCGTCAATCTGCTCAGAAAATCAGTAGACGTTACGTCAATCGACACTCAACACTACCTCTGAATCGTCACGACCAAGACCAGCGAGTCTTACCGTCTTTTGGCTCTCCCCCGTCGTCAATGACCAAGACTGTGAGTCTGAACGTGAAGCCGACACATCCTCCAAACGCCCTATTTCGACCGGACTCCCACCTAACTGAATAGCTGTTACGATGCGAAATTTCTCACGAAATGCGCAAGCAACCTCCAATGTTGGCGTCGTCAGTTTTGCATTGTAATACGGCGACACTAGCCCCATGACCTCGCCAGATTTATCTCCACCGTTAATAAGATTATGCGATATTGTCTCTGCTGAATTTGAAGACACCGCTATGGAAACATCGCCATGTGGCGTCTTTGCGATCGCGCGACCCGCCTCGGCATCCAATGCCCAAGGCCAATCTGTCAAGTGCCATCGCAATGTCGCTTGATGGTCCCCTGCTCCAAACAAATCATCTACAATCAACCACAGATTATCCGTCAAACAAATTGCGCATCGTCGATGCATCACCATCCAAGACTTGCGATCATAATCATAACGTTCGCCAACCATCCACGCTGGCCCGTCGCCGCCGGAGTGATAATGCTTCATCTTGCCTTTTAGCCAAGGTAGCATCAAAAATCTCGATACGAATTCCGTTGGTTCGGCCCTATCAATTTCAACCGTGTTATGCGCTCGTGTCGATTTGAAGTATGACTCGACCTCCTGCTTACCAGCTGCGAAGTACAAATAAGTACCCGCGTCCTGCAATACATTGATCCCTTGCCACCATAAATCAAGATGAAGCTGATCGTTATGCGCAGGCCTGTCACGATATTCATGACACCGCATCATCGCCCAGGAGGACTTGTCTCTAAGCGTATAATATCCACCCACTTCAAATGCCGACGATGTCGCGGGCACACTGGCTGGCGCTTCCCCAGTTATCGCTTTCTCAGCATCATCGCCAAACAACCAGCACACATCCTCGTCCCACATCCCAGACGGCAACAATCTTTCACGATGCACCAAGAAATGAACGGCCTGCAACACGGGACGATAATCCGTGAAATCGCATTCGCTAAGTGGCAACACCAACGCCCCATCATTGTTACCATAGTTAGGCGTGCGACCGGCTTGCTCATCGACGTGTGCATGCAAAAACGTCTTAGCGTTGTCTAGCAAATTGTAAATATCGCGTTCAAACGGTTCGTCAGCAATTTCCGCAATCCGCAGAGCCATCAAGCTAACGTGTAACATGACGCGATGATAATTAAACGAATGTTGAATATAGCTGCCGTCGTCGTAAATCTGCTCACGAAGCTGCTGCGACATGACCCGACGCCCCATCTCTCGCCAATGCGACGCAGCTTGAAACTCCGGAAAAAGATATCCAATCAACATCAATCCATAGGCTTCGGATAGCGCATGATTATTCCGCTGCGATATGGCGTAATCTATATGATGCTCGATGCGATATCCCGTCGCCCAGGCAAGCTTGGCTATATGTCCCCAGCGATGCGGTTCCGCTTCACCCTCGAAAGCCCAAAACCCAAACAGGATCGCCGTCAGTCGCACCGCGCTTTCCTGACCACACATCCACTGGCAACCATCGAATGGCTGATTATCATCCATCCACGAATCAACCCATCGCCAGAACTCAGCCGCATGTGTTTGATCCCCATCCCGGCTCGCTGCTCGCGCAAGATCATACGCCCAAGCCGCCCGCGAAGGCTCCCACATCACTCGCGCATCTCCCAACGCCTCATCAAAGAAGGACAAGTCCGACCAGACCCAATCCCTAGCACTGCTGCCACCCGTAAATGGATTTTTATGCCAATCGTTTTTTTCCGGAGAAGGCGAATGAAAAAAGTACACGCACTTATCTTCTCGAAGCAGCTCAATCCGCTCAGCTAATGACGGAGACCGCCCCCCCTCAAAGCCTTTAAGATGACTAGCCAAATTCGGCGGCTGTCCAGGCGAGAAGAAAAATGGCAATGACTGCCCGCGTTTTAGCGAAGCGTATCCCTCAACATCTGTCGGCACTCCGGCTTCGCAAATATCCTCAAGACAGATTGCTGCCCAGGGCCTGCGCTTAAACACCCGCCGATTTCCCCCCAGCCTATTTTTCACCGACATGCCCAGCCGTTGCGCGAGCAAGCCGGGACCGATGTGCTTGAGTAGGTAATATGTCTTTGAGAAAAAGTTCACCAAAGCCCCGAAAACAGAAAATCAGATAGCCAACACGACATAGCGCCAGAGGGTCTATCGGCCATCCGCGATAATTTGCAACGCCCAAGCGCTCTCCTGCCGCTATCGACACAAAACAGCCGATATATCGCTCATAGCGCCCTGATTGGCTGATTAGCCTCTGATTACTTTAGCGCCCAAACTAACGACCGACGAGTGAATATGTCCCGAATTCTCAGGCTTTCTCGATACGCCTCTTGGAATGCCGCCGACCAGGTCATCACCCTCGGCGTCCCCCGCCTTGTACTATTCCCGATTTTGGGGGCGATGCTCGGCGAAGACTCTTTCGGCACCTTCGTCATCGCGCTCGGACTTATCAACATCGTTGGCCTGTCACCAAGTCAGGGCCTGGTAGGCTATATTATCCGCGACCTCGTCAAGCAGGATGAATCTTCCCAGCCATTGCTGCTGCGAACATCACTCACGCTGAGCATTGCTACCACGCTCCCATTCACGTTATTTTTTATATTTGGCGCAGATCATTTAGCAGGTCTCTATCACAACAACCCAGGCCTAATCAGCCTGTTGCCTTGGCTGGGGGCATTTCTGTTACTGACAAACGTCGTCGAGACTTCGCTCACCATGCAGCGTGTCCGCCGAAACTTTCACATCTCAGCCCTGATTCACACGCTCCAAACAGCCATGCTGTTCCTAGCTATCCCTTTATATCGAATCTACGGTGTACAAGGCATAGCTATCGCCTATGTACCTGCAACCACAGCAGCCCTGGTGGTTTCAATCGTATCTGAAAAGTCCACATACTTGCGCTGGCCATTATATTCGAGCGGGTTCGCCAAAGCAGCCATGCGCGTTTGGCCAGCGTTTTCTATTTCAGCTTTTATCTCGTTATCCGCAGGATATCTTGACCGACTCGTGCTGGGCTATTGGTGGTCACCGGCGGTAGTCGCCCCATTTTTCGCCGCAGTCAGCACGGCTAGCATGTTCAGCGTCCCTGCGATTCAAGCATCCAATTTAATGCTCAGCATGCTTGGCAAGTTTGAGCGTAAGGACCAATTCGAGAAAAAATTCTATCGCCGATACGCATGGTTCATTATCGCGTGGACCATCATGGCATTCGTCGTTGGCGTTTTTCTTGGTAAGCCCATTCTTTCGCTTTTATACCCACGATACATCGAACAAGCCTTGCCGCTTTGGCCTTACGCCGTCGCCGCATTCGCCATTTCCAATGTGCCCATGCTTTGTCGCCCGTTTGTATCCAAGTTTCTCAGTCCCAGCTATCTACCGGCCCTTTCAACAATAAGCCTGATTTCGCGCGTGATACCACTCGTAATTTTCGTCCCCACAGGCGGGCAACACGGGGCAGTACTGGCGCTGCTCATCGGTTCCGCCATCACCGCCGTCGCCTGGCTGGCATTATACCTTCGCCATTTCGTATTCGCCGCCGACATCCCGCAAAGTAAATAATTCAAAACCTAAGTTACACGCACAACGACTTTACAGCCTGTAATTGTACTTTGCAGAGAGTTAGCGACATAATGTTATGGACCGATAATCCGAATGCGCAGCGGTGTTAGACGGCCCAATAGCCGATAATCACACAGGCGCAGGCTGGATGGCGTGACCGGCGCGTAGCTGGGTGAGGTTGAAGTCTACATTGATGTGGCGAGTTGATATGAGTCAGGTAAATCCCCGAAGTCTCGTTTGCCTACTCAACTTACCGTTGCTATTCGTAGTGATTTGTGTCTCAAGTCAGACCAGTCAGGCTGAGAATTCCGGACAGACAAGTAACACGCCCCCCCGCCCACATTTTGCCATTCGCGTCGGAAACCAACCTCTAAAAATTTACACTGACTCTCAGGTCGCGGATGAGTGGATTTCAGCAGTGGTTACGCACTTAAATCCGAAGGCTAGCACATGGGAACTTCAAATCAAAGTGAAAGATAGCGAGCTGACAGAGGTTTGGTTTCCTTGGGAGTCAGAACCCAAGGCTACGTCGCATGAATCGAAAGATGACATTGTATATTCCACCTATCGGTTAGGCGTTGCTCATCTTGCGTCGTCGCTATCGTCGAAAACCTGGCTAGGCCACATGTATCCCGGTGAAGCCTTTGCTCCGTTGGTAGTCACGGCTAACGAGACGCATGGTCGCATGGTCGCGGCAGTGAATTGGCCACCAAAGCAAGCCACGGCAAAATTCGCTCGCGGACGAATGGCTGTCTTGTATCATGGAAAATTATTACGACAACGTAATTATGATTTCAAAACCATGATCGCTACGGCCGAGTCCGACTCCATAAATATGACACGACCTTGGCATCTCCTGTTGGACAAATATAAAGCCTGGCTATTACCCCATATGAAAGAGGAAAAGCTCTACCCCATCGCATACACGAACGAGGTTCGCAAGGCGAACGGATGGATGCATGTCTCTCTACACTGGCTTCCAAAATTTGATGCCCACGAAATCCAGAAACTATATGACGATTACAAAGAGACTTTTCCGTGGATTCAGTTCTGGGGGCAAATGAGTAACTACCAGCGAGCCCCAGGAGAAGGTCGGAAGGCATTTGCTACACCACCTTTGTCGCCAAATGAAAAGGTCGGGTGCTGCGTCGATCGACCAAGCGTTCACCGCCGGTATCAGCCACAACTTAAAGAGGTTTTCGAATATATAACAAAACAAGGCGGTATGATTGGTTTTTATACCAGACCGAAATCACCATATAAACCGCTAACGCATCCAGATTGTGCCGATCTTAAATTCCTCACGGACTGGATACAAGAGAATAAACTGGCAGGTGCAAACGCATTCTATCTGGACGTCTTGGGGGCGAAATATTTCGGCGATGCGCTTGGCATGGCTAACATTCTCAAAAAGACGCTGCCGGGAAACTCCATCATTGAATGGCCTGTGGACATCTACCCTACGTCGTTTCTAATCGGCGGGTCTCTCTGGGGCGGGCTGAAGTACAACACACGGCCCGGACAATCACTATCGTCGCTCGGCGAGAATAAGGACAAAGTCACCTTCGTTAATTTTGGACGATACCTGCTGGATGACCGAATCATGTTCCTCGGCCGGTCCAACGGCGACTGGATGTGGTGGGGCAATTTTCGCAAATATCATAATTGGACTGAACGACAAGCGTTCCTGCTCGGTGCAAAATTTGACGCCGCCACTAGATTCAAAGGCCAACGTGGGTGGATTAATCCAGTTAACTCGGTTGTCAAAAGTGTGGTTGAGGAATGGAAACGGGTACATTGGTGGGAGCGTCAGCTAAAGTATCGTGATCGCGTGGGCATTGAGTATATTCCTGATGGTTTTAATGTGAGAAGGTTTGTCGATGAAGACGGAATAAACTTTTTCGTCGTGGACAATCTCAGATCGCAAACAGGGCAGTTTATGAAATTTGAAGGCCGTAGCATCGCGTTGCCTGCAAAAAAGATTTCCATCGTGGTCGATAAAGTAAAATAATCTAATGAGACTCGAATATGTTTAAGGCTCCGCAAAATAATAGTCAGGTTATTCCGCAATGATCGTGCTGCTTCATTTAACAGTCACTGCGTTATGCGCATTAGAGTGCCTCTTTGCACTAGCCAACATTCGCGGAAAATTCCCCAAGCTAGTCATTTTCGGCGGCATGGGACTTATCCACGGCATTGTCCCCGTACTCACCCCGCCCGGAATGCGCTGGACAGGCTTGAGCGAAAACTCCCACATTTTTGCAGGTGTCCTTGCCCTCGTCGGCGTCATCATGCTATCGCTTGGCTGGCGACTTTATGAACATTTTCACATCCAATGGCCCGGTCTGTCGCCGGGGGTTTTCGCCACCATAGAAAGTCCGCGCGGCCAGCGATGGCTGCGACGTTTATTCTGGACCACGAGCATACTAAGTGTAGCGGCCTGGCTGATGAGCATGATCGTATCCGCCGGCTCGTTGCAAGCGGCATTTCATGCCGGTCGATTTCAATTTCGCGGCGAAGGACCGATTTATTCGCGGGCTATCTTGCAACACATCGCAAGCCTCATCGTCGTGCCTGGATTCATATGCTTTTTCATGCCACGAAAATACAGGCCTGTCGGCGTTTTATTTGCATTATCTGCCACGGCGTTCGTATTTTGGACAAGCCAAGGCGCTCGCGGATTGGCACTCGGGATACTCGGCGCATTGATGCTGGGCTATACTTTTCGACACAAATTCGCGGTCCACCGTTTTGTCCTTCTCGTCACTTCCGCTGTCGTGGTCGTATTGCTTTCGACTTCTCTGTACGAAGTTCGAAAGGTAATGTCTCGTTCCACAGCGAGTGATATAACTAGAATCGTTTTCTCAACCGAGGCTTATCGGGATGCGCTGACTCGTGACCCGCTCAACTATCACCAAATACTCTCAGCCGCCGTCGAACATTTCCCCAGAGACCATCCGTACCTCAACGGCGCAACCTATCGCCGCATGTTGCTGTTTTATCTACCGCGTACATACTTCTCATCGATCAAACCAGCCGACACGCATAATACATTTGCAGATGTCGTCCTGGGCAATAAATCTACAACTACCATTCCGCCAACGATGATAGGCGATGGGTACATAAACTTCTGGGGCCTGCCTGGCGTAGTCGTCACCATGTTCATTAACGGATTGATTCTCGCTTACGCCTCTCAAAAGATGCGGGAGAATGTGTTATTTTTCGTCGTTATCGGCGCGTCATTTATGCGATTGGCCCTTCTGGCGATTCGCGGCTCGCCCTATGAAATCATGGCTTTGCTTATTAGCGGCACGGCGCTTGTCTGGATAATTTCGTTCGGAACAGGCATCTCGTTTGCCGCGACGCAGCAGTCCGTAAGAAAAGTGAATCGTAAAGCTGCAGCACCAGCGAGTCGTCCGCGAAGGCCCCGAAAAATCGTAGGCAGTGGACGTGCGCGAAGAGAACCTGTGAGCGCAGACTAAGGCGCATGATAAACGTGAATTTCGGAGACTGAAACGCAAGACATGCTAGCCCCTGTAATACGACAAGTATGGCGAAACATTAGCCAGGTAGGCCTCTCGTCTCGATTGCGATCCGAGGCGAGTTGGGTACTGTGCAATAAGGTCGGCGAATTCGGAATTGCTTTTGTAGAGCTAAAGTTGCTCGCGGTGTTAATGGGGCCTCTTATCTTTGCAGAGTATCGACTCGTTCTAACCGCGCTGCTTCTGCTTGGTCATGCCCTCATCATGCCAATGCAGCAGGCCTACCTGCGATATAGTCATACCGCTCAGAGCGAGGGAACGTCTTCCGCTGCAGATAGAACGGCTAAACGCTGGCTGACTGTCGTTACGATAAGTGTCGTCATCCTGGCAGCGGCAGCTTCAAAACCCTTGGCTAACCTTCTCGGGTTGCAGCCCTGGACTTTATTGGCTGGCGGCTTGGTGTTCATGGGAAATCGATGGCGAACCTTTACACTGCAATCGTTAGATTTCCAACGACGCCGCCGTATCGTAGCTATTCTTAATATAGGGTTCTTAGCTGCCGCCTTAGGAACGGTGGTGTTGGTGTTAAACATGGGGTCGGTGTCCGCGACAGCTGCGCTCCTAGGCTACGCATCAGTCGCATTCGTATTTGGCGTCATCGGATTGAAATATCTTCCGCGACACGAAACGCAATCTCCCCAAAAGTCTAAGAACGGTTTGCCCGATTTAATAAAAAAGTTTGGCTTACCCTACGCAGCCTTGCTCATCTTTCAATGGCTATTCAATTTCTCAGAGAGATATGTGCTGGGCATCCAATTGGATTTGAGTACGGTAGGCGTGTATATCGCAGCGTACATCGTCTGCGGATTTCCCTACATGATGGGCTTGGCATTCATCAAAGGACTGCTACTTCCCATTGCCTATCAAAAATCGAGCGACGAGACAGACGTGAAACGATTCTGGTCGGCTAACGTCATCCTGCTAACAGGCATGGCGGCCTACTTAGTCATAGGCGCATTGACGATACCTCTATATTGGCTTTTCGGAGCGAGTTTTTTAGAATTCATGACGAGTTCTGAATTCGCCGTCCCCACTGGCACGATATTATGTATAGCTATCGCCCGATATTTTCAGTGCTTAGGGATGCTGGTCGAGATGATTTTCGCGGTACATAAACGTGTCTCAGGATTTCTACGATACCGCGTGATAGGCGGCGTGGTGGTTATCCCGTTGTTTTGGTACGCCATCAAATGGTATGGCCTGCCAGGCGCGGCCCAGGGATTACTCGTGGCGAATGTCGTTTTTATTGTAGCGGTAACAATAGGCCCAGGCGGCTGCCTGGGGATGGTCAAAGTGGCGCGGCGTAACGCATCGCAGGCAGGGCAACCAGAACACCAATCGGTATAATTGCAAAATGACCAAACTCACCGTTCTAATCCCGGCCTTCTCTTATGCGGTAAAGCATGTCCGCCCAGGCCTGTCTCTTCACCTTGCGAATCAAGCCTTAGCCTTGCGCCGCATAGCTAAAACGATGGACGTTCGCGTCGTCATCGTATCGACGCCAGAAGAAGATTCTCCAGGCCTCTGGGAACAGGTCCGTAAAGAATTCGATGAACAGGACATTTACCTGCTTGATAGCGATGCCGAATCGCTACCGCGCGTCGCGCGTGACATTGTCAAGCAACATGGGCGCGTAGTGGTTCATGTGCACGGCACACGGCAACTGCGCGCATTATCCAGTCTCAAAACCGAATATCCCGACCTGGTACGCATCGTTTACACCGTACATTCTTTTCGTAATGCATCATGGAAGCGGCGACTTTACTCGTGGGTATTGTCTCAAATGCTTCGGCGAAGCGTCGATTACACGTTGTTTCTTACGCCATACGCGGTGAATCAGTTCGTCAATCACCAAACCGTGTTCAAAGCGGGAAGAGGCGGCATTGTGCCATTAGGCATCGAGCAAGACGACTATGATGCAACCGACAAACCGGACCTCAGCTTTCTCGACGAAAATCACCAGCGAGAAATCCAAAATGATGACGCCTTCAACTTCGTTTACTTAGCCGCGTTTAAACCTGGCAAAGGGCACGAATGGATGATTCGAAGCCTCGCGCCGGTATTTGCCCAACATCGCAACGCCCAACTTATTCTACCAGGCTGGGGAAGCGAGGCTATTCAAAATTCGTTACGCTCTCTCGCAATTCGTCTGGACATTTCGTCTCAAATCATTTGGCCAGGTAAAATAAGCAGGGCTGCGGTTGCGAATCTGCTTCGATGTTGCCATGTTGGCATTGTCCCCTCCCTATCGGAAACATTCGGGCAGTGCATCGTCGAACCCATGGCTGCTGGTTTACCAGTCATTGGCACACGAAAAGGCGTAGGCGAATGGCTCATCATGGACTACAGCACAGGAATTGGCGTCGGATATGGCGACGAAAAAGCCCTGGCCCGCGCAGCTAATTTTTGCTTAACGCACCAGGAAGAAGTTTCCGCGATGGGGCAGCGAGCGGCGAATCTGGTGAACCTGATTTTCGACTGGAATGCCATCACGGCTTCTCACCTACGTATGTACGATTCTCTTTTTAGCCAAAGTTCGAAATAACAACATGGCTAACCACACAAAACCAGACGCTAAAATATGTTTCGTTCACATCGAACGAGCTGGCGGAACGACTTTGCACACCATCTTTCGTAACAACTACCCGTTCTCGTACATGCCCCTTTCGCCACGCTCCATATGGGCGAATGAAGACGACCATGCGCTAACACTAAATCATGCGAAAAAGCTCTTTTCATTGTTCCCGTTCGTCGTCGGTTTCGGCGGGCACACAGTGCGCCCTTATATCGATTATGAAACAGCTATTGGCAAGCCGATTCAATATATTACTTACATGCGAAATCCGATCGCACGATACATTTCCCACTACAATTACCATCGCAACATCAAGAAAATCGATTGGTCACTCAACGACTTTCTAAACGAAAAACGACTCCATAACTTCGCCACCAAACGCCTCGCCGGCTGCTTCGATTTAGAACGAGCCAAAGAGCAACTTTCACAGCGGTTTACTTTCGTCGGGTTGACAGACAGGTTCGACGAGTCGCTTCTATTGCTACGCGCCGAATTAGGCATCCCCAAGCTCAACATTTTCTACGAAAAGCAAAATGCCAGCCGCGTCGCCCATTATGAAAAAGACCCGGAGCTTCAATCAGCAGAGACTCAACTGCGGATCAAAGAGGTCAACGCACTAGACATTGAGCTTTATGAATTTGTGAAAAAGGAACTCTATCCACAATATGTCAAAAGATTCGGGTCTAGTCTCGACCAGGAGGTCGCCAAGTTTCAAGAAGAAAATCGAACCTACAAATTCAGCAAAGTCCGGCGGATGTACTGGCGGGCATTTAGATATCTTGGCTATCGAAATCTGGAAATTGTCCTCAACAAGTATTTCACGGCGAAACCATGATGACGCACATAAGGTCATAATGACCACATCTATCGTGATATTGGCCTTAAATTCAACGCTTTCAAACGCTTACGGGGAATCATCCGATAGAGCTTAGGGACGGATCAGGTTAGTATGAGCCTGCGCTGGCAAGGTCCGATAGATTGCTCGCTAAAATCGTTCTAGTATATGAAGGACGGCTCAAGGTTTTTTGCTAAGTAAAGGTTTATATTCGTGCGACAAGTGCTGCAACATTTACGATCTGGTGAAATTGAGGTCGCACAGGTTCCATGCCCCGCTATTCGCCCCGGCCATCTACTGATTCAAACCACCCGAAGCCTCATATCTGCGGGAACCGAGCGAAGCCTGGTCGAATTTAGTCAAGCGAGCCTCTTGGGCAAAGCCCGCGCTCAGCCGGATAAGGTTCGACAGGTTCTTCAAAAAATTAAAACCGATGGCTTAATGCCCACGCTGGAAGTCGTGTTCCAGCGCCTCGATGAACCCATGCCTCTTGGCTATTGCAATGTAGGCAAGGTCGTCGCTATCGGCGCAGGCGTGCGAGGCTATCGCGTGGGTGATCGCGTAGTTTCCAACGGCGCGCATGCCGAGATGGTCTGCATACCGACCACCCTTGCCGCCAAAATTCCAGACAATGTAAGCGACGACGCTGCGAGCTTTACCGTCCTCGGAGCCATTGGCCTACATGGCATCCGCCTGGCTGCGCCAACCTTCGGCGAACAGTTCACCGTCATCGGGCTAGGTCTTGTAGGCCTGCTCACCATGCAACTACTCCGGCAGCATGGCTGCCGCGTACTTGGTATCGACCCTAATCCACAGCGCTGCGAGATAGCTGAGAAATTGGGCGGACAGGCGATTTGTGTTCGAGATGCTAGCCATGCAGTCTCGTCAGCCACTTCATTCTCTAATGGACTAGGCGTAGACGGCGTATTGATAACCGCGTCAGCTAAGACCAACGACATTGTCCATCAAGCCGCGCAAATGTGCCGAAAACGAGGTCGCATCGTACTGGTCGGCGTCGTGGGACTGGAATTACGCCGCAGCGATTTTTATGCCAAAGAGGTGACATTCCAAGTATCGTGTTCATACGGGCCTGGCCGGTACGATGACGAATACGAAGCCAAAGTACGCGACTATCCGCTACCCTACGTCAGATGGACAGCCGCGAGGAATTTTGAAGCGGTTTTAGAGAGCATGTCCCAAGGCGGCGTCAAAGCGGAGCCTCTAATTTCCTCGCGTGTTGAGCATATGGAGGCTAGCAAGGCCTATAAAAAAATCGTTGACGACCCGTCTTCTTTAGGCGTGATGCTTACTTACTCAGAGCAAGCTACGCCCGACAATAGAAGCGTACACCTAAAGCCAATCACGACAAACGCGACATCAGCGACCAAGCCAATCATCGGCGTTATCGGTGCGGGGCAGTTCACTAAATTGGTTTTATTGCCTGCCATCAAAGCCGCTGGTGGAAACATAGAAACCATCGCCAGCGCCGGAGGCGTCTCAGCGGCTCATGCGAGTCGAACCGTCGGCGCGGACACTGCAACCACTGACATTGAGGAAATTCTCAGTAGTGAATCGATCAACACGGTATTTATCGCAACACGCCATCACACCCACGCGGACCTTGTCTGCCGGGCATTATCCGCAGGCAAGCATGTGTTCGTCGAAAAACCCCTAGCTATAGATGAGTCTCAATTACAAGAAATACGCGAAGTCTATCAAGCGCATTCCCATCAACATTTGATGGTTGGTTTTAATCGCCGATTCGCCCCGCACACGCAGCATGTCAGCTCGTTGCTCGGCTCTCGAACATCGCCGATCAACGTAATTATCACTGTCAACGCGGGAGCAATTCCGCTGGATAGTTGGCATCATGACCCGGAGGTAGGCGGTGGTCGAATTGTTGGCGAAGGATGCCACTTTATCGACTTGTTGGCGCACCTGGTGGATCAACCCATCACCAGCGTCCAGGCCTTAGCTATGCAAGGCGCAGGAAGCAGCTTAACCAGCGATACTATCACGATGCAATTAAGCTTTGCAGATGGATCGCTCGGCACGATTCATTACTTCGCCAATGGCCCGAAGTCTTTTCCAAAAGAGCGCGTAGAAGTATTCAGTGAGGGACGTGGTCTTGTCATAGACAACTGGCGATTAGTCCACGGATTCGATTGGTCCGGCGTCAAGAAAATGCGTATCCGTCAGGACAAAGGTCATCGTGCGGAAGTCGCAGCCTTCTTGCAAAACATCCAGCAAGGCAGACCATCGCCCATCCCCTTCTCCCAACTGGACATGGTCACAGCCGCGAGCTTTGCGATAAACGAGTCGCTGAAAACTGACCAACCGATCACAATCCAATACGGCGACGAGCCGCGTAAACAAGATGTTCCCGGTTCTGCGAATAATGACACTTCCGCTGCCCCGGACGACCGCCAAGCTGCGCAAGCAAAATCTTAGTATCCGCATACAACATCAATGCAGAAATGGTTTCTGAAGCGATGGACATTGTTCGATCATGCAGGTTATTTGTGGCACCTAATTGCTTCGCACTTCAACGACAATTTCGACAAAATGATAGCTGGCTATATCCTCACCGATCACGCCACAGCTATCGGTATCTATGATTTCTCTGATGATATCATTTTCCACGCGAAGACGGATATAATGCACACCAATATCCATACGTTGCAGAGGCATTTCTTCTGAAGAAAACGCTTGACCATCAGCTAGAGTACAAGGGTCCGTGTCCGTCGCGCCAGTACTCCAGCGATATGTCAATGACATCGCTCCGTTGCCCGCGATGCTATCGCTTGCACTTAACTGCACATCAAAACCGCCCTGATCGCTCTGGCCGGTAATTGTAAAACCATCGTCTGTCGCCGTCACAGTCTGTCCTTCTATGGCAACGACTGTGGGCACTGCCGTGGGCCAGGAGCTGGTACATGTAAACACCGCCTGGGCACATTGACTAGCTATAGTCGAACGTGAAGCCTCTGCAGAGAGCGAGGAACTTAACTGCGGCACTGTAACCTGCGGACACCCCACTGTGAGCGACAGTAGCGACAGTACTAATCCATGAGATAACGAAAAACGATACGATGACCACATATTACGCCCATGTTTCTATAAAACGCCAAAGCGCAAAACGCATTAGCAAATCGGAAAGGGAAAGTCGCAGCTTAACGACTGCACAACAACCACTACTGCCCTGAAGTGGAATCGTCACTTAAGCCGGCGACAATGGATTCCGTTACTGTTGCTGCAAACTGGGGAGATAGAAAAAATTCTCTAGTACCACCAAAAATGGTGTCCTTGAACTGCGTTGTACATGTACTAAATAACATGCCTCCACTTAGCGCCGCCATCACCGAAAACCCCCAACCCACAGCCGTAGACCGACGAAATTTCATATGCTTACTCCTTTAGCATGCCATGCGCCCGCCCGATGATACACATCGACGCTCATAAAACTATTGATCTTCCGGCGTTTGCGACTCCAGAAATGCCTGAAGATTCGCAAACGTACTCGGGCCGGAGAACTGTGTAGGTTGCAGGCCGCCCTGAAGCGTGAAGGATTCAATTTTCACGCCACCAGTCACACCGGTGCTGCGGATCGCACGAAAAATCACCGTATCACCGCAACTAAAATTGCCCGCAACGCGAGAAAGCGGATTTACCGTTGACGCTGGAATACCAAAACCTGTCGTACCGCCAGTCCCCGCACCACCAATAAACACCGCCGCGTCTGTTGGCAAAAGGTTTTCACCTAGGCCGACTATGTTGATGGGCGAAGCCGCACAGTCGAACAACACGCCTAATTCATTGGCCGGCGACAACGTCCCCGTAGTCAGGCGTTTTGTTTCTCGCAAAGGCCTGGTGACCAGATTGCCCTCGTCATCGAATAGTGCATTGCCGTCATCGTCAACTTCAATTACATCTCGCTCAATAGTCACAGTAAATTCCGCAACTTGAGCAGTTTCATTGACTACGCGAACCAGAACATAATCAGCACTAGGCCCTGGTGTTAATGGAAAAACACCGCCGCTAGTAGCATTCACAAATGCAGGATTGAACACTCCCGCGCCGCAACCTGTACAAATACAGGTGACAAGGCCTAACCACGCACATTTCAATATTTTACTGGAACAATTAAACACGAAGTTATTCTCCTATCGATCAAACAGCACGGATGCCGCTTTTACTTTAACTATTATTGCACGCCAACACTGAATTCGAATCGCCCGCCAATACTCGCCACCGTGCTCGCATCGTCCTGATCAAAACTGGGGCTATCATCAACCCCGTCTAAAAACGGCACTCGAAGTGCGCCATCCATCGTAATCGTTATGACAGAACCACAAATCGGATCGGTAATCGGTGCGGGCTGGTCCCGAACGCCGACATTAGCCGTGACAATAACATTTCCATCTGCATCAATCTGATCGACCTGCAACGGTCGAAAAATTGGCAGGGTCAACTGGCGCTGAATGAATTGCAAAACATTATTCGCACCACCGGTGTTTACCGACACCAATTGATACCCCTGAAGCGCCGTTGGAATAAATACATCCGTCGAACCAGGCATTATCGTCACGGATTGCACATCGCAAACGACGACAAGATTATCCAAGTCGTTCTGATTCAGATCGGGAGTTGCCTGGGTATTAAAATTTTGATCAATCAGATTAGCACTGCCGTCAACAATTTCAAATGTCGTACTAACTCCGTTGCGGAACACAACCCTAACGCGCAATCGAACGCGAGGACGCAATGCACGCTTCTCCGCAGCAGTGAGCTGCAAGTTGCCG
Source organism: Planctomycetota bacterium (assembly GCA_024280855.1). Classification (GTDB taxonomy): domain Bacteria; phylum Planctomycetota; class Phycisphaerae; order UBA1845; family UBA1845; genus JAJRPG01. The sequence goes on from JAJRPG010000024.1 coordinate 26,134, forward strand.
CCGTCAGCACTTTCCAAAAACGCAATCAGTCGTTCATCCACTTCAGCATTATTGATGAACTGAATCACCACATGCCCAGGGGCATTGTCCAGGCGGGCGGATTGACCCGAAGGATCAACCAAATCCACAAAGGCAGGGTTAAGCGAACCACAACCGACCAGTGCAGCCAGCGATATCGCCATAGCTGCGAATCCAGCGAATAGCTCTCGGTCAACTAGAGACCCGACCCGTTCACGTTTTGAGTTCATAAATTTCCTCATTCTGTTTTAGCCCCCCACATCGGTCCCATCAAAATACGCCCGAGTTCAACCGAACTTCGCAGCCATGTTACCATAGCCCCGCATCAGCCGTGAACACCCAGCGCCTATATAATGTATCCGTGGTCTGGTTGTCCGGTCAAGATGCGCCTCCTACGACACCCAAACCTCGATATTATACGTCACTTCGAGACAACGCCCCGCTTTATACCTAAAACATCGCAACTACGCACGAATCTTCCACATATTTGAAACTGTTTCAAGCATTTTGGCTACCACAATTCAGGCAAGATATATTTTCTCTCCGCTCATTCTTGGCATCTATCTCGATGGGATATCTGTAGAACGATTGATTTTCCACCGAATTGTTCTACAAAGGTCGTCTAGCCAATGTCGCTTGCGTCCTCAAAGGAGAACGGATCGCAAGAGACGGGCTAATAACGCTGATTCTTAGGAGTATTGTCTTGACTGTAAAATATAACCAACGAACCCATAAATGTGGTGATCTTCGGGCAACCGCTGTCGGTGAAACCGTCATTCTGACCGGTTGGGTGAATTCCTTTCGCGATCATGGCGGCATGACCTTCATCGATTTACGCGATCATACTGGCCTAACGCAACTGCGTTTCAACCCAGACCATGCGGCAGATGCCCACTTGCTCGCCCGCAAGCTTCGCAACGAATATGTCGTAGCCATCAAGGGGCGGGTGGTTAGCCGTGGGGAGTGGGTCAATCCAAAGCTTCCCACCGGAGAGATCGAAGTCGAGGTCGATGAAATCGATATTCTAAGCGAATGCGATCCTCTACCCTTCCAGATCAACGACGACTTTGACGCGGCTGAGGAACTTTGCCTGCGACATCGCTATCTACACTTGCGTCGGCCTGAGATGCAAAAAACTTTTCGACTACGGCACCGCATTGGCCAAGCTATTCGAGATTATTTTAATCAAAAAGATTTTGTCGAAATCGAAACGCCTTTTCTTACGAAATCAACACCGGAAGGTGCGCGAGATTATCTCGTCCCCTCGCGCGTGCGACCGGGCAGCTTTTATGCCCTGCCTCAATCTCCGCAGATTTTCAAACAACTTCTGATGATCGCAGGCTACGATCGATACGCACAACTTGTACGCTGTTTTCGTGATGAAGACCTGCGGGCAGACAGGCAACCAGAGTTTACGCAGCTCGATATGGAAATGGCGTTCGTCCAGGCTGATGATGTGATGAACATGGTCGAAGGGTGCGTGAAAAAAATCTTCAAAGAAGGACTGGGCTTGGACGTGCCCACTCCCTTCCCACGAATGACTGAAGAAGAAGCCACGCGGCGTTTCGGCATCGACAGGCCTGATCTGCGATTCGGCATGGAGCTTCAAGACGTTACCGAAACCGTCAGTGCATCTGATTTCCGTGTTTTCAAAGGTGCGATTGATGCAGGCGGCGTCGTTAAATGCTTAGTAGCTAAGGGTAACGACATACTAACCCGCAAAATCACGGACGGTCTCACCGAGGAAATCAAAGGTATCGGAGGCTCAGGCCTGCCAATTGTCAAAGTCATTCAAGGCGACAGCGGCGTTGAATTTTCCACGGGCATCGCTAAGTTCATTCAGCCATTGTGTGCGAAATTATGTAGCGAAATCGGCGCGGAAGTTGGCGATACTATCTTCTTCATGCCTGGCACTTATGTCGATGTAAGCAAGTATTTGCATTACACGCGAACACGATTAGCCAGCATTCTCAACCTCATCCCGGAAGATGTTTGGAACATGCTATGGGTCGTAGACTTCCCGCTTGTGGTTTGGGATGAAGAAGAAAAACGCTGGACCAGCACCCACCATCCTTTCACCGCCCCGCGTGACGAAGACATTCACCTGCTGGAAACTGACCCCGGCAAAGTCTTGGCTAAGGCTTACGACTTGGTGCTAAACGGTACGGAAATGGCTGGGGGAAGTATTCGTATCCACCAGAAGAGCGTGCAAAGCAAAGTCTTCGAACTGCTTGGCATTGGTGAAGAAGAGGCTAATGAAAAGTTCGAGTTTCTGCTTGATGCGCTGCGTTTCGGCGCACCTCCTCATGGCGGAATCGCATTTGGCTTTGACCGCTGGGCGATGATGCTCAATAAATCAGATAGCCTGCGTGAAGTGATTGCGTTCCCAAAAACGCAGCGTGCGATATGCCCGCTTACCAACGCGCCGGGAATCGTAGCGAAGCAGCAGCTAGACGATTTGTTTATCGCAACCAAGCCATTACCCAAGAAGTAGGAGCTGATTGTGGGCACTTCTCAGCTAGCTGTCGCTGCGGTCATGCCTCAGCCAAAGGCGGACGTTGAGCTTCGTGAGATTGCGATGCCGGAGCTAGAGCCAAACTCTGCCCTGATGCGCGTCGAGTGTAGCGAAGTTTGCGGTACAGACCTCTACCTTCAACAAGGCCTATTAGCTGGCGTGCCTTATCCTATTATTCCGGGCCATGTTTCGGTTGGTGTGCTGGAGAAAATTCGCGGGGAAATCAGAGACGTTTATGGCCAATGTTTTTCCGAAGGCGACCGCATCACTTTTTTAGATGTTCACGAAACCTGTCACGCCTGTTGGCACTGCTTGGTCGCAAAGGCATCGACGCGATGTCCGCACCGCAAAGTTTATGGCATTACCTATGGCATCGAAGATGGGCTGACCGGCGGGTGGGCGGAGTATCTATACATCAAGCCCGGCGTGCATTGCATTCGTCTTGACGACGTGCCCACCGACATCTTCATGGCTGGCGGGTGCTCTTTGCCGACAGCGCTTCACGCCGTAGATAGAGCCAATATAAAACTGGGGGACTCAGTTCTGATTCTAGGATCAGGCCCGGTAGGATTATCAGCCATAGCGCTAGCTACACTGCGCGGTGCGGGAAGCGTGCTTTGCATCGGCGGGCCTAAGAATCGCCTCGCTTGTGCGAAGCAGATGGGCGCATCTAGCGCATTGGATTTCAAGACAGCTTCTGCGCCGCAGCGAGAACAATGGGTGCGTAATAAAACGAGTGGTCGAGGCGCGGATGTCACGATTGAATGCACCGGCGCGCCCTCAGCGGTGACTGATGCGATGCGCTCGACGCGAGATGCGGGTACAGTTGTGATTGTCGGACAATATACCGACCACGGCGAAATCCCTTTCAACCCGCATTTAGACCTCAACAAAAAACATCTTGACGTATTAGGCTGTTGGGGAAGCGACTATTCCCATTTTCATCGCGGCGTTGAATTGCTGAGGCTTGAGCGAAATCAATCGCTTTGGTCGAATATGAGCCTTGAGCGATACAAGCTATCTCAAACCAACGAAGCGCTCGCAGCTATTGCTTCTGGCAGCGTCGTGAAAGCGCTAGTCACACCAACCACATGAATCGCGTCACATTTTTCACCAAGCCTGATTGCACGTTGTGTCATGCGGCGATGTATGTCGTAAGGCGTGTGCAGTCACAAATGCCGTTTGAACTTGAAAGCGTAGATATTTCAGCGCCGGGCAATGAAACCTTTTTTGCAGACTACAAACATGACATTCCGGTTGTCCACCTGAATGATGTGGAGATATTTCGACATCGCGTGGATGAACGTCATCTAAAGGAATTCCTGCGGAATTCACGCTAATGATAATACATATGCCACCAGAGCCGCACGGCGCAAGCCTGCGGACATGCTGATAGGCAATCTGCCGTAATGCTCGCGGCGTGGCACTCAGTACCGCTAGCGATATAAGAAACCGGCACGAATCTCGCCCCAATCGAGGCTGAACTCGTGCCGGTATTTCATATTATTTTCTATCGCGTTCGTCAATTATGGACAACTGGGAACACATGTACCTGTTGAGCAATCCGTACCAAAGGGATACGGTTGGCTGGAAAATCCCAGAACAACACTGAGTATATCATCGCCAGCAATGATTGTGTTGGCTGTTTGAGGTACGAGGTCTACTCTGGCTTTATGAGGCGCGAATGGACTTAGCTGAAATGTGAGTACGACGGCAAGTACGTCGTTTGCAGTCACAAGCCCGTCAGGAGCCGCCCAATCTATACCATTGAAAACCCCAATCACATCTCCGTACTCGCGCGGCGATGGTACACTAGTCGTTACCGCAGCAAATGGCGTCGAAAATGCAATATCATCCAGCGTTGACTCAACATCGTAAGAGTTACCCGGAGCGAATTCACATCCGCGAACATGTATAACGGTTTCTGGCCAAACACGAAATTCCGGAGCGTTAACCAATTGAGCGAAAAATCCCGAAGCACCTTGGTCCTGAACATTACCTACGTATTTGAAACCGCCTCCTGGAACAGCTACCCGAATAGCGACAGTTTCACTTCCGTTTCCAGAAGGATCAAAAGAAATATATCGATCTTTGGAGATGTTAAGTGGCGCAACCGCAGCTACTGGCGGTAAAGCTGCAGGTGGATCCGTGACTGCAACGCTTAGTCTGTAAAGCTGCGTCTGCCCATCTGCAGTATCAAGAACTCGCCCGCTCACGCGAATAAAATAAGACCCGGCGACTGCTAATCGTACATCAGAAAGAACCTCTTCGCTTCCGATAGCCAAGTCAGATTCTGCCATAGGCACGCCACAAGTCGCACCACAGGTTCCCCCCGGACACTCTAGAGACGAAGTACACATAAGACCGTTAGCACCACCGCCAATACATATATCGTTAGGCAAGCAATCCACATTAGTGGCACAAACATCGCCTATATTATCACCAGTCGCACAAACAAACCCGGCGGTGTTGAAAAGCTGAAGCTTCAGGTCTGAAGCCATCGTACTATTGATCGGGATACCTGGGGCTCCAGGGCAACTGCCATCGCCGTTTTGCGGGCTATTGTCATAGGCAATCCCACGAGGCGATGCAAGGATTGTCACACCAGTTTCTTCGGTAACGGTAAACTGAAACCAATCTTCTTCGCTATCGTCATCGATACTCAAATTATCGGTGAAGTTAATATTGGGTGACGGTACGAGCCCCACAATCTGTGAGTCTCCGATATTAAAAATACCCAAGTCTGTCGCTTCGGCCACGGTGTTATCAGGTTCAAATGGGTCGCCATGCTGCCGTTGGGCGGCGCGTACATCATCGTGCTGCAAACCATCAAAAGAAGTGTTGATGAACGGTTCCATGAGATGATTACTATTGGAAGAACACAGATGGAAAAGACCAATGCCGTGTCCATGCTCGTGCATTAACACATTCCGAAAGAATCTGAAATTGTTGGCGCTATTCGCCCAATTATTATCCGTGTCTATTACCATGTCTGCGTTGGTGGGGAAAAAGTTAAAAGCCAGGATATTCGATCCAGTCCCCCCATCGATTGATCGACCTGAAATTCGAATGTCACCACGAGTGGCACTTCCTGGACTTGTGTTAAAAGCCGCGCCATCATCCCAGTCCACGCCCGCTTGAGTAATGCGCACATATGTATTGCCGTTAAGCTCTGTCCAACGCTCTAGAAACTGCTCGACTAAACTTACCCATGTTGCTCTACCGCCAGCGGCTGCAAACTGAGCATCAAAAGTAGCAAACATATCACTACTGGCGCCAGCACCAGTACCGAAACTAGGGATGAATGTTCCGTCAGGAACTAAACTCCATGTAAGTGTTAATCCTTCTCCAACCGGCGTCCAACTTGTCCCAGTAAAAAAAGCAAGAGGGTTAGGTGGTGGTGGATTTCCTAGAAGTGGGTACTTCAATAGAATAGCCGCTTCTTCTTCAGGTGTCCCATGCGAGAAACAGGTAAATGCAGGCTCCGTAGCAGCAAGGTGAAATGTCCGCAAGAATCCATCAAACTCATCCAAGTTTGATAGCGAACCTGCTAACAGCGCTTCATTCGCGCGATCACTTACACGGACATTTGCCCCTGATAATTGAGCCAGCCAAGAATCGCCTGACGATAATTCCACCATCGGCGATGACGGATGGCTAGACATCATGTGCGGAGCCATACAAAATGCTGCGAAAATCGCAACAAGACCACTAATTTTCACCAAAACGTGCCGTTTCATCTTTTCCCTCTTTCCTCGTCAATGACGCCCAGGCCCGGCCTTACTTTTTTGAAATATCTGCAGGTACAAACCGTAGGCCAGTGTAGCGGAAAATGACCTTAGAAAGCAACTTAATTCCTGCTATCCGCAGCGAATAACTTTCGCCTACATACTTATAGGCCCTGAACATCATGCCAGGCAACACGAAAGTTATTTCAGGCGTGCTTTAATCTTGTAGTGATTATGGTAGCTAAATGAGGTTCTGCATGAAGGCCCCCTCTCCGAATACGCTTTCAGCTAAACGAATATCGGGCGTAACGAAATCAATCATTCTACTTGTGTGAAGTTGTCTCCGCGGGTCTTCCCTCGAAACGATCCATGACCGCGCACGCTGTTGAATCACTCCAGACATTGATGGACGTCCGATACATATCCAACACGCGATCCACGGCTAGAATGAGTCCCACAGCTGAGATGGGCAGGCCTACGGCACTCAAGACCACCACCATCATCACCGTGCCAGCGTGCGGGATTCCGGCGGCGCCGATGCTGGCAAGTAAGGCTGTAATGGCTACGACGACCTGTTGACCAAAGGCTAATTCGTGTCCCGTGACCTGTGCGATGAATAGCACCGCTACGGCTTCGTAGAGCGCGGTGCCGTCCATGTTGATGGTCGCGCCTAGAGGTAACACAAATGAACTAATCCGGTTACTAATTCCGGCACGTTCCTCTACGCATGTAAGTGTCAGCGGAAGTGATCCATTGCTACTTGCTGTGCTGAACGCTGTAAGCAAAGCTGGAGACATAGCCTGGAAGTATGCCCAAGGGGAACGCTTGGCAATGAACACCAAAATCAGCGGGAGCGTGATGAATGCGTGGATGCTAAGGGCAATGGCTACGGTTAGCACATACCAGCCGAGGGCGCGAAAAACGTCGATGCCTTTCCCGGCTGAGGCGTATAGCATGAAGCCGAGAACGCCAATCGGAGCAAAACGAATGATGAACATAGTCATCTTCATCATGACTTCGTATGAGCTATTGAAAAACTTCGTCAAAAATTCGCGGGTCTCATCGCCTGAGGCGTTGATAAAAACGCCGAACATGATTGAGAAAAAGATCACACCAAGAATCGAACGATTACTCGGATCCGACAACGAATTAAACGGATTGCCCGGAATGAGTGTAAACAACTGGTTCCACATCGTTTGGCCAAGTGTTTGTTCGACCATGTGAGGGGCGGCGGAAAGTGTTTCTGCGCCTTGTTCGAGAATAGCTAGGTTGGCTCCTTCGCCTGGTGAGATTACGTTGAAAACCAACATGCCGGTGACGATAGCTATCATGCTGGTGGAGAGGTAATAGAACATGGTTCGGCCACCAAGTCGGCCTAGCCCTTTGGCGTTGCCGGTGCAGGTGACGCCGGTTATTAGAGATGTCACGATGAGAGGGGCTACGATCATGGAGAGTAGGCGCAGGAATACGTCGCCAACGCCTTTTCCGTACATGGCGACTGTTTGAGGGACAGACACGTCTATGTCACCTCGGTAGGCGAGATAGTTTAGGGGTAGGCCAATGCCTGCGCCGAAAATCATGGCGATGAGTATCTGGTAATGAAGCTTTAATTTCATGTTGCTATCTCAGTTTTGTTGACTCAAATGAACTTTGAGAAGATTAACAAGTCATTAACCATTGATAAGACACGGATAAGCTGGTGCTACCCATGCCACCCTGCCTACTACTACCAAACCATCTACTGTTGGCGAATGCTACACTAAGACAAGTGCAGACGACAATGTAGCTAAGATTGCAAATCACCCGTCTTCACATTTGTTGATTTTCACACCTTATTTATTGACAAAAATGAGTATGTCGATTAGTGTTGCCTCGTGCTACAGTACGTTATGACATTTTCGATGCAACGGGTGGCAGGATGAAAGCTACGGCGATCATCCCGGCTCGCTTCGCCTCCACACGATTCCCTGGGAAACCCCTCGCTAAAGACACTGGCAAGTACCTCGTTCAACATGTGTACGAACAGGTTGCAAGCTGCCCTGCTATTGGTGATGTAGTCGTAGCTACGGATGATGAGCGTATTGCTCAGGCGGTTGAATCGTTTGGCGGTCGTTACTGCATGACACGGTCCGATCATCCTAGCGGTACCGACCGCATAGCGGAGGCTGTTTCACAGCTTGGGCTTAGTGATGACGCTCTTGTGCTGAACGTGCAAGGCGATGAGCCTGACATTAGTTCAGACGTTTTGGTAAGGCTGGTCCATGACATGTTAGAAAGTCACAACAGTTGTCGTATCGGCACGCTGGCTTGCCCATTTTGTGATGATGGACCTAAGTCCGGCGCGGGGTCGCCTGCTGATCCAAATTGTGTCAAAGTTGTCGTAGACGAAACGGACAAGGCGTTGTATTTTTCACGCAGCCTGATTCCCTACCCGCGCGAAACCGAAGGCGTGGTCGATCAGCCTTCTCGCTGGCTATTGCATGTTGGCGTTTACGCTTTTCGTGTTGATACGTTGCAGCGAATCGTTGGGGATAAAAAGGTGAGTGGCCAGTCGCTGGAAGCAAGCGAGTCACTAGAACAGTTACGTTGGTTGGCGATGGGCGAAGATATTAAAGTCTCCATCGTTGACCATTATGCGGTTGGAATAGATACGCCAGAAGATTACGCTGCTTTCGTCGAAAGATTTCAGCACAATCAAAACAAGACCCAAGCCGAGGTGCCCCTATGAGTTCTAAAAATGTTCTTTCATCGCTCACTCACGCCAGCGACGATACAGAATTCTTCACGCCGATGCCCTCAGCGTATGAGCCTGGCAAGACTAAATATGTCGTGGTCTTTGGGACCGTCATGAGCGGCCTGGGCAAAGGTATCTTCTCCAGCTCCCTGGCTAAAATTTTCAAGGACAAAGGACTAAGCGTCTCCCCTATCAAACTCGAAGGCTACTTAAACCGCGATAGCGGCACACTTAATCCTCACCGTCATGGCGAAGTGTTCGTGCTTGACGATGGTGTTGAATGCGACATGGACCTTGGTACTTACGAGCGCATGCTCAATATGGACCTGAGTCGTCTGAATTTCACGACCAGTGGCCAAATTTTCTCCTCGGTTCTCGATAAAGAGCGGCAGGGTAAATATCTTGGCCGCGATGTGCAGATGATTCCGCATGTTACCGGCGAAGTGAAATTGCGACTGCGTGAATTGGCTGTGGCGACGGAAGCGGATGTTGTCTTTGTCGAAATCGGCGGCACGGTCGGCGACGTGGAGAATGCGTATTACATCGAAGCCGTGCGCGAAATGGCCTTTGAAGAAGGTCGAGATAATTTCTGTTTCGTAGCACTAACTTATATTGTCGAACCGAAAATTTTGGGTGAGCAAAAATCAAAGCCCGCCCAGATGAACCTCAAGCTACTCAACGCAGCCGGTATTCATCCAAACATTATTGCTTGTCGGGCGAGCGGACCGGTTGATAAAAAAGTGCGCGAGAAAATTGCGTTATTTGCCAATGTGCCGATGGAAGACGTTTTCTCTATGCACGATAGCGATAGTGTCTATGTCGTGCCGGAAATGCTTCGCGGCGCAGGGATTGATACCACAGTCCTTAAGCTGCTAGGGCTAACTGATCGGGCGGATAATGTCGCAGAAGAACGCGCTAGAAAAACCTGGGCGAATTACATCGCACGTTTTCGCGCGGCTGCCAACCCTATTAAAATTGGCATCATTGGAAAATACACGGCGGTTCGTGATAGCTATGCGAGCATTATTCAGTCTGTCGAACACGCCGGAACGCATCTTGGCGCTAAAGTTCAATTAGAATGGGTTGATAGTACGGACCTTAACGAAGACAACGTTGGGCAGCAGCTAGACGATTTGCATGGCGTAATAGTGCCTGGCGGTTTTGGTTTTCGTGGCGTAGATGGCAAGCTGGCGTGTATTCGTTATGCCAGAGAGCATGGCGTACCGTATCTTGGCTTGTGTTATGGCATGCAGATAGCCGTGATTGAATTCGCTAGAAATGTTTGTGGCCTTGCGCATGCCAATAGCGCTGAAATAGAGTTGGACTGCCCTGAGCCTGTCATTGATTTGTTACCTGAACAGAAAAAGATAGAAGGTCTTGGCGGAAACATGAGGCTGGGCGGTTTTGACGTGGCTATTACGGAAGATACGCTTGCTTATAGGCTATTTGGAAACCGCGATCATATTCGACTTCGCTTCCGTCATCGCTACGAGGTCAATCCTGACTATATCGAAAAACTGGAATCTCATGGATTGATTTTCTCTGGTAGAAGCCCGGCTGCTCCGATTATGCAGATTTTGGAATTGTCACCGGACAAGCATCCGTTCTTCATGGCGACCCAGGCGCATCCAGAGTTGACGAGCCGACCTTTGGACCCTCAGCCTATGTTCCTTGGTTTTATCAGAGCAGCGATTCAACGAAGCGGTGTAGATGAGTCAGCTATTCCTTCTTTGGAAGTGGATGGCGTGCCCCACCGTCAATCATCCGACGCCGCAGCGCCCACCGCATGACCCCCAACCAAGGTTTAGGCGTGGCATCAGCCAAAACGCCCTTTCTCTTTCCCTCTACCAGATATCAAGGTAGCAAGCGGAAAATCGCTCAGCGAATTGTCTCCGAATTAAGCGAATTGGATTATGCGAGCGTGCTCGACGCCTTCGGAGGGACAGGGGCGGTTTCTTATGCTTTCAAAATTGCGGGGAAACACGTCACCTATAACGACACCTTGCGGTTTAATGAACAAATTGGGGTTGCACTCATAGAAAACGACTCTGTTACGCTAGATGACGATGCAACTGCGAACATTGGCGAGCGTCGCGATGGTGTCACTTACGGATCAGTAATCCAAAATAATTTTAGCGGCATCTACTTCACGGACGAGGAAAATCAATGGCTTGATGTAGCCGTTGGGAATATCCGCGCGATGGGAAATAGATTCGCTCAATCTCTTGCATGGTTTTCATTGTTCCAATCTGCGATGAGTAAGCGGCCTTACAATCTTTTTCATAGGCGCAATTTGTACATGCGCACGTCTGAAGTCGAGCGGTCCTTTGGCAATAAAAAAACCTGGGATCGAAGTTTTGAGGATCATTTCCGCAAATTCGCAGCACTAGCGAATGCTTCGATTGTTGATGGCGGAAACCATTGCGTCGCGTGCTGCAAAGATGCGATGGACTTTAACGCGCGAGATATGGACTTGGTGTATATCGACCCGCCTTATGTTAGCGCGTCAGGAACAGGCGTTGACTACCACAGCTTTTACCATTTTCTTGAGGGTATGATGCACTACGACGATTGGTCTGGCATGATCGATCGGAATTCCAAACATCTTCGATTGCTATCCGAAAAAAATGGCTGGTGTAGCGAGAAGACAAACGAAAAGATGTTTCATCTCATATTCGAAAAATACGAATCATGCCTGATAGCTGTTTCTTATCGAAGCGACGGAAGCCCGTCGATTGAAGTGTTAGTTTCGCTGCTGAATCGTTTTAAGGCTAACGTCCGCGTGGTGGACATTTCTCGGCATCAATACGCCCTGTCGAATCGCAAGAATACACGTGAAATGCTTATTGTCGGATTTTAGATGATATAAAAGTCCTAATATGATCCGCCTGAAAACCCTTAGGTATTTCACGCCCGGTGGTACAGCGCCACTGTAATTACATGCCCAAGTAAACTAATATTGATGCACTTCCGATGATACCCTCAGCGATGAATTGCATGCGGTTGGGGAATAGCCCTTGAGGTTCAAACCTTACTGATCTCAAGAATCTGAGTACTGCTACCCAGTATAGAGATTGCGTTCATACGATATTTGATGATCGCTGTAGTCACCCCGACCGTAGTCATTTCCAACAGTGACAGAGGTGTCACAGAATGATGCGCGGGTAAATGTCTAGCTTTACGCAAAAAGAAGTCGTGAGAGTTCAGTATTCGGGAAAGATAATGTATTACATCAAGAATTGGGGGAGTTTATGAATTCACTATTGTTTAAGAAGATCGAAGTTTCACCGAGGTTGCCCACGCCGCCTGCAGTTGTCATGAGGTTGTTGGAATTAACTCAAAATGAAAATACGACGATCCAGGAATTAGCGGACACGATTGCTCTTGACCCTGCACTGACGTCGAAAGTGCTACGTTTTGTGAATTCTCCGATGTCGGGAATATCACGAACCGTAACTTCACTGCCTCACGCTGTGGCTATGCTTGGCGTGCGAGCCGTCAAATTGCTTGCATTGTCGTTATCGTTTTTAGCGCCGCGAAGCGATTGTGACTGCCCTGGCTTCGACGTGCAAACATTTACCATGCAATCGGCGACTTGCGGTATAGCCTCACGGAAACTTGCAGAATTCACCAAAACAACGCCTCCTCAGGAAGCTTTTCTTGCGGGATTGTTGAGCCAAATTGGTCGGCTCATGGTCGCGATGACCATTCCGAAAGAATACGGTGAAGTACTCGAGCAATCGAATGAATCACCAACAGACTTAGCGTTGATCGAACAAGATATTCTCGGCTTTAATTATGGTGACATCGGCGCACGCGTGTTACGTCGTTGGCGATTGCCCATAAACATTTGCGATGCGATTTCTCAATTTCGACAAAGCCAGCCACAGCCGCCGCAAATGGTATTAGGGAGAATACTTCTAGCTGCAGAATCAGTGGCTGTTATGATCAGTCCGTCATCAAATAAGATACCAACTGAGCGCGACGTATATTTCAATAAAATGGAAATACTATTTGATATGGACCAAACTCAAGCATCACAATTCTTGTCGGAGGTGGCTAGTGAAGCTGATGAGATGAGGAAAACTTTGTCATTGCCATCCGGTAGCATGCGCGCGACAGAAGAACTTGAGTATGCGATGAAAGAACGCGTGGCCGAGCTTAGTATGGCCGTTCATTTAGAACATAAGGAAATGGCCGAAAACCAGGAAGAATTGATGCGGCGGGCAACGACCGACGCACTGACAGGTATCGGAAATCGTGCGGCTTTTGATGCACGCATGTCCCTGGAATTAGAGCGCATTACACGGTCGGGGCAGTCGTTTGGTTTATTGATGATTGATGTCGATAACTTCAAAGTGTTCAATGACACGCATGGTCATCAAGCTGGCGATTGTGTGCTAAAAGAAGTGGCAAAAGTTCTGGATGATAACGCGCGTAAAATTGACTATGTAGCGCGGTACGGCGGAGAAGAGTTTGCGGTCATTGCACCTGAAACAGGGATGAATGGTCTCGTGCTGTTGTCGGAGCGCCTTCGTCAGGCGGTGGAAAGCTTAAGTGTTCCTTGGCATGATGCGCCGCTTAAAGTGACGATCAGCATTGGCGTGGCGGAGATTACTGAAGTCATGAGCGTTGACTCGTCGGCGGCGATTATCAAGATAGCTGACGATCAACTTTATGAAGCTAAAGCTAGCGGTCGAAATTGCGTACGAGGTCAGAGCGTCACAGGCGCGGCACTTTGCGTGTGATTGTCGAATGCCAGAAAACTATGCTGTCCTACGATAGTGCCAGACTCCGATAAATGCCCTATCATTGGGCGTAATAGTAAAGACAGGTCAACCTTCCGCCAGTAGGCGGAAGAACGACCTGCCCTACGAACTTGTCCTTGTTTTATATTTTTCGTGGACTGGCCTTGGTTGTCCCCCCCATCCTGCCATTGGCATCTAAAACCAACAAAGCGTGGTTTACGGATCTATTGAGTTAGTAAATAATTACAACTGAGACGGATATATCTGATTCGACGTCTAAGCCGTCTAAAGTTTGGAGATAGTAGTTATGAACCGGATGAAAACTGTAATGGTTTGTTTCATGGTACTGGCGACGACACTCGTGGGTTGTGCGGAGTCTTCGGCTGGTCGAACGATGAGTAAGGGAGAGGTTTCATCCTCGCAGGCGCCGTCGCAAGGCTCGAAAAATGCTGAGGATTACGCACGGTTTACTGAAGCGGATTGGCGAAAACGTCTTTCGGCGAAGCAGTTTCGCATTCTGCGTGAAAAAGGTACTGAGGGTTCATTTACAGGAGCCTATTGGGATCACAAGGGCAAAGGGGTTTACAAATGCGCCGCTTGTCGGCTTGTGTTGTTTGATTCCAAAACGAAATTCAAATCTGGTACAGGTTGGCCAAGCTTTTGGAAGCCGGCGAATGGGCAATCTGTCCATACGAAATCTGATGGGAGTCTTGGTATGCGAAGGACGGAAGCGTTATGCAAACGGTGCAAATCTCATCTTGGCCATGTTTTTGAAGATGGACCTCAGCCGACGGGAATGCGTTATTGCATCAACTCCGCGTCATTGATTTTTGAGAGTCGTCAATAGTCTGGTGAATTACGCATCTTGCCAAGATTGTGCTAATGTCGCAGATCGTTACATAACCGAAGCGGTTACGTCAGACGAGCGAGTTGCGATTGCGCATCATCTGCTGGCTTGTCAGCCTTGCAGGGATTATCTTGAGTCCTATGAAAACACTGTTTATATTGTGCAATCATTGGGGCGTCGCCCGGAATTTACGATGGGGAAAGAGCTAGTGCCAGAGAGTTTGATCGAAGCGATTTTGGCCAAACGTGCTGAGTAATGTTCGTAACTGTGAGGCGAGGTGTTTACGAGTGTCCTTCCCCCACCCTTCGGCAGTAACCGAAGAATGGGGCCCCCGAATGAACGGGCAACGGGAATAAATGGTGTCAAGGATGTCGGCGTAGTAAAATTTCGCTTCACCTGATTGCCAGTAACTAAAGGGCAAATACGTTATGTTGCTTAAAAAATATACGAGGTGGCTACACACAAGTTGGCCTGCGGGGAAGATCGAAAAGTTGCCCGATGTGCGGGAGGATGGCACGACGGCGGTTCCCGGATTGCGGGTCGTTGGCGATTTGTCTGGTGTACCACTGCTCAAGTTTTCTGCGGACACTGGCGTGAAGGCGGTACGTGCTATCCTGGCTGAGCCTAATTTTCAAAAGGCTAATGGCGACGGCGAACTTCTCGATATCGCGATTATTGGCGGTGGCGTATCGGGCATGGCTGCGGCGATTGAGGCGAAAAAGGCTGGGTTGAAATTTGAGGTTTACGAAGCGTCTCAACCGTTTGCAACGATAGTTAATTTCCCTAAAGGCAAGCCTATTTTCACTTATCCGTCGGACATGACACCGGCGGGCGATTTACAGTTTTCGGCTACGGTTAAAGAGGATTTGCTTGAAGAGATGGACCGTCAGCGATTGGCGGCTGGTATTGAGCCGATCATTCAGCGCATTGAGGGGATTGATCGTAAACGCGGCGAGTTGATTCTTCGATATGGAGATGAGCAGGTTCGGACGCAGCGCGTCATTGTAGCTATTGGCCGAAGTGGCAATTATCGAAAATTAGGCGTGCCTGGTGAAGACCTGGCTAAGGTTTATAACCGATTGCATGATCCGCGCGTGTTCAATGGGAAACATGTGCTGGTGGTCGGGGGCGGTGACTCGGCGATTGAATCGTCAATTGCATTGGCTATGGCGGGCGCAAAGGTAACGCACAGTTACCGTCGCGACTCTTTTTCCAGACCCAAGCCGGAGAATGTCGAGAAGCTTAATAAACTGACGGGAGAAGGTTCAATCTGTTTGGCGCTTCCGTCGCAGATTGTAGAGATTCGTGAAACCGAAGTCGTACTCAAAGGCGCGGATAGCGAACCCGAAACACTGGCCAATGATGTAGTCTTTACATTGATAGGTCGAGAGCCACCGTTAGATTTTTTCCGACGCGCGGGCGTGCCAATTCGTGGTGAATGGAAAGCGAAAACGTATATAAGTTTTGGAATGTTCGCAGCATTTTGCGTGTTTCTTTATCACTGGAAAACAAACGCGCCGGAGCTTCCTATTCAGGCTTGGTTTCAGCAGCGAGGCTGGTTTCCGTTTAATATGGATAGGCTATTTGCGGCGATGGGTGGAACGATTGAGTCTGCATCGAATTCTAAGACTAATTTACTATACACTCTGAAACATTCCATGAGTGACGGCGGTTTTTATTACACACTGGCCTATTGTTTTTGCGTGGTCGTGTTTGGCATTCGTCGTATAAGACGCCGTAAAACGCCTTATATAAAGCTTCAAACCTATACACTGATGGCTATCCAGTGCTTCCCGCTTTTTATTCTGCCGCAGATTCTACTTCCCTGGGCCGGCAACAATGGCTGGTTTGAAAGCGGAGCTATGGGGTGGATTGGTGAACAGTTTTTCCCTGATGCGTCATATTGGCGGGCCTATGGTTTCGTACTGGCTTGGCCTTTGTTCGCATGGAATGTGTTTACGCCTCAGCCTATCTGGGGCTGGTTGATTCTTAGCTTTATTCAAACATTTATCATTTTACCACTCATCATTCGCCGCTGGGGTAAGGGTGCGTATTGCGGGTGGATTTGTTCTTGTGGCGCATTGGCTGAGACGCTTGGTGACACGCATCGTCACAAAATGCCGCACGGACCAAAATGGAATCGACTTAACATGCTGGGGCAATTTGTATTGGCGTTTGCGTTCGTGCTTTTTGCGTTGCGTGTGGGTGGATGGATTTGGCCTGGCTCGGTGTTTCAGTCTGGGTTTGAATATGCTGTTAAGAAAACACCTTTTCTAAATTATAAGTGGTTAGTAGATGTCATGCTGGCGGGCGTGTTGGGCGTGGCCTGCTATTTCTGGTTTAGCGGGCGGGTGTGGTGTCGGTTTGCTTGCCCATTGGCTGCGTTGATGCACATTTATGCCAGGTTCTCCAGGTTTCGTATTTTTTCCGAGAAAAAAAAGTGTATTTCGTGTAACGTGTGTACATCAGTATGCCATCAGGGTATTGATATTATGAACTTTGCCAACAAAGGGCTGCCGATGGAAGACCCGGAGTGCGTGCGATGTTCGGCGTGTGTGCAAAGCTGCCCTACCGGCGTTCTTTCATTCGGGCGATTTGATGCGGGTGGTGAAATCGTGCGTGATAAGCTGGTTGCGTCGTTGGTGCGCGTCGAAGATGTGGGGCTGCCGTCTCGGTCTTGAATGTAGTCATGTTTTATTTTCGAAATTTTATGGCTCTTATGCTGTATCCTATGCGTCTAACTGACATCTAATTTTTTTGTACGAGAACGCGAAACGTCCGATTTAGAAGGAATTAGTTATGAGCAACGAAAAGGCGACTAGTTTATTTGACGATGCCATAAGCCGATTGGATGACGCAGCGGCTCATGCAAAGATTGAGGCCGAGGCACTCCTACGACTCAGACGTCCTAAGGCGTTTATGGAAGTTTCCATCCCGGTTCGCATGGACGACGGTACGCTGCGCGTCTTTACGGGATATCGTTCACGACATGACGATTCTCGCGGACCTGCGAAAGGTGGCATTCGTTTTCATCCCAATGTTTCGCCAGAGGAGGTCAAGGCCCTGGCATTTTGGATGACGTGTAAATGTGCGTGCGTGGGCATCCCCTATGGGGGCGGCAAAGGTGGCGTAACTGTTAACCCTAAAGAACTTTCTCGCTTGGAATTAGAGCGGTTAAGTCGTGGGTATATTCGACAGGTAGCTGATTTCATCGGACCAGATACCGATGTGCCTGCGCCGGATGTTTATACTAATGCTACGGTAATGGGTTGGATGATGGATGAGTATTCAAAAATTCATCGCCAGCGAACGCCAGCGGTTATTACGGGCAAGCCTATTGCGCTTGGTGGCAGCCTAGGCAGAGATGATGCGACGGGACGCGGTGCTTATTATTGCATTAAAGAATTAGAAAAATTGCGAGACTGGAAGCCGTCGGAGATGCGGGTAGCGGTGCAAGGGTTCGGTAACGCCGGGCAGCATGTCGCGCGATTGCTACATGCTGATGGTTATAAAATCGTGGCTGTCAGCGATTCTCGTGGCGGGATTTATTCAGCGGAGGGATTCGACATACCAAGCCTCATCAAGATGAAGCGGGATTCACGTCGCCTGGAAGCAGTGTATTGCCATGAAACGATCTGTGAAACGGTTGATGCTCAGAAAATTACGAACGAAGAGCTGCTTGAACTGGATGTAGACTTACTATTACCAGCGGCGCTGGAAAATCAGATTACGACTGACAACGTAGCTAACATCAAGGCCCCAGTTATTGTTGAGCTAGCTAATGGTCCTACGACAAGCGATGCGGATGAAGTCTTAGCTAAGCGCGGGACGTTGGTTGTGCCAGACATTTTAGCCAATGCTGGTGGCGTGACGGTGAGTTATTTTGAGTGGGTGCAAAACAAAGCTGGCTATTACTGGACGGTTGAAGAAATCCATCGAAAGCTTCGCCCTATTATGGTGAGTGCGTTTCATGCGATTTATGAAGTGATGGAAAACAAGAAGATAGATATGCGCACCGCAGCTTATGTGGTCGCCTTGGAACGCATTGGTGAGGCTATTGCGGCGCAGGGGACGGCGGAGTTTTTTGTTAAGACTTAGTTGTTATTATAGCTTGCTTAATAAATGTTGAAGCATTGTCGTACGTTTTTTAGCGTAAGCCAGGGCAAATAAAATCGTAAGTCCGCGCGGGCTGAAGCCTGCGGCTCGTTTGATAAATGGACTCTGGACCATACTAATTATCCGTTAAAGGATACCGCATGAATGCTTCTGATTTATTCGTAAAATGCCTTGAAAATGAAGGCGTGACACATATTTTCGGCGTACCCGGCGAGGAAAACGCCAACTTCATGATGTCGCTCGAAAATTCGTCTATTCAATTCATACTTACACGTCACGAACAAGGCGCGGCATTCATGGCTGATGTTTATGGCAGACTTACTGGTAAGCCCGGTGTATGCCTGGCTACGCTTGGGCCTGGGGCCACGAATCTTGTAACTGGTGTCGCGGATGGCAATATGGACCGCGCGCCAATGGTTGTCATAACTGGTCAAGCGGATAGTAAACGGCAGCATAAGGAGAGCCATCAGAATATGGATGTCGTGGCGATGTTCAAGCCGATTACCAAATGGGCGACGCCGATACTTCATGCTGACAACATTCCGGAGATTGTGCGGAAAGCTTTTAAGATCGCAACGACGGAGAAGCCTGGCGCTTGTCATATTGAATTGGCGGAAGACATCGCGGCATCTCCCTCTTTGGATCAACCCTTGAAGCCTTGCACAGTGCGACGGCCTGTAGCGGACGATCATATTATCAACGAAGCGTGGGAATTGATTTGTAGCGCTAAGCGGCCTGTGATTCTGGCAGGTAACGGTACGATACGAACGCGGGCTAGTAAGCAGTTGCGCAAGCTTGCTGACTCAACGGGAATTGGCGTGATTAGCACTTTCATGGGCAAAGGCTGCGTCGATCGACATGCTAATTATGCTCTGTTCACTGTGGGGTTGCAGTCGAAAGACGTTGTGGCCTGTGCTATCGACGCGGCTGACGTTGTGATTACGCTGGGTTACGACATGGTGGAATATCATCCACGTCTGTGGAATAAAGATCGGAATAAGGAAATCGTCCACTTGGACTTCCTGCCGGCTGAGGTCGATGCTCATTATCATGCCTCAGTCGAAGTAGTTGGCGACCTGGCTCATTCTTTGTGGATGCTAAATCAGCGCGTGATGCGCGAGCCTATTGATTTTCATACGAATCAACATGCCACGATACGCGAAGAAATGATGAGAGATTTTGCCACGCACAAAAACGACGACACCAAAGGATTGATCCGTCCGCAAAAAGCGATATGGGATGTTCGTCAGGCGCTCGGCTCTTGCGACATTCTGCTTAGCGATGTGGGGGCACACAAAATGTGGATCGCTCGATATTATCAGTGCGACGAGCCGAATACATGTTTGATTTCCAACGGCTTTTGTTCGATGGGTTTTGCGTTGCCTGGCGCTATCGCAGCTAAGATGATTTACCCCGAGCGCCGCGTCATGGCCATATGTGGAGACGCGGGATTCATGATGAACGTGCAAGAAATCGAAACGGCTAGGCGAATTGGCGCGAATATCGTGGTCATGATTTGGGAGGATAAAGAGTACGGGCTAATCACCTGGAAGCAGCAAAATCAATTTGGCAAGCATACTGACCTGAGCTTTAACAATCCCGATTTCGTGAAGTTAGCGGAGTCGTTTGATTGCCTGGGGCTTCGCGTGGAAAATTCCTGCGATCTCGCGCCAGCACTCGAAGAGGCGTTTAGCGCAGACCGGCCTTGCGTGCTAACTATTCCGATAGATTACAGAGAGAATGCGTTGCTGACACAACGATTAGGGGAAATTGCCTGCCCGATTTAATGTAACAGGCGAGGGCTATTAAGGACTTAGATTTGGGGCAGCCGAATAAATATTTCGGCTCAATTAAGATGAGGAAGATTCAGATGAAAATGTTTACTAGACATTCAATGATGCGGCTGGCTTATGTGACGGTTATCGCCAGCGTGTTGAGCCTTGGCTGCGACAATAGAACAGAGGCGGGCGATTCAAAAGTTATCGAGAAAATTTTGGCGAAGGCGGATGCCAAAGTTCCAGCCAATGCCGAGAAGGCGACTTTCGCTGCGGGGTGCTTTTGGGGGGTCGAGTCTGCGTATCAGCAACTTGACGGAGTCATTAAAACTTCCGTCGGTTATACCGGTGGCAATTTGAACAAGCCGTCATACAAAGATGTTTGCAGCGGTCAGACAGGACATGCGGAAGCGGTTGAGGTTATTTTCGATCCAAGCAAAGTGAGTTATGAAAAACTCGTAGAAACTTTTTGGAATATCCACGACCCCACCACGCTGAATAGTCAAGGTCCAGATTTTGGTACACAGTATCGCTCAGCTATCTTTTTCCATAATCTCAAACAGCAGGCGATTGCGACGACCTCGAAACAGGCTACACAGGCGTCGGGGAAATTTCCCAAAAAAATCGTCACAGAAGTCACGCAAGCCTCTTCGTTTTTCAAAGCTGAAGAT
The DNA here is from genome assembly GCA_024280855.1 of Planctomycetota bacterium. GTDB lineage: Bacteria > Planctomycetota > Phycisphaerae > UBA1845 > UBA1845 > JAJRPG01. The sequence continues at coordinate 47,286 of JAJRPG010000024.1, forward strand.
TATCATCAGAGCTATCTAGCAAAGCTTGGCAAGACTTCGTGCAAAACACCTTGAGAAAACATCACGGGGATAGCTATATATCGCCGGTAAACATGGTGAGGGTGTAAGTCTATGTATCAAATTAAATGTGCGGAAATTTGGGGCGGGATTCGTAGCGAAGATACTGATATCTGCGCAGCGGGAATCACCGCTAGCCTTTATTCGGGCGCTTGCGATGGTGGCAAAGGCGGAGACGTTTATTATTTCAGCGTTTGCGAAAGCGACATGCTGACGCGCATTGCGATAGCTGATGTCGTGGGTCATGGGGAAGCCGTTAGCGATATGAGCGGCTGGATGTACGGCGCGCTCGAATCGCGGATGAATAGCACAGCCGGAAATGATGTCCTTGCAGAATTGAATGGTTTGGCTTGTGAACGCGGCTTTGATGCGCTTACGACCGCTGCGGTCGTGGGGTATTATACGGCTGACAATCATGCTTATTTTTCGTATGCAGGACATCACGCAACGCTGGTGCGTCACAGCGACGACGGCAAATGGGCTGCGGCTAATCTTCAAGATTCTCCAGACCAATTGGCTAATCTTCCACTTGGCGTTGATCCAAATGTGGTGTACACGCAGGGCCGCATGCCGCTCAATTCCGGCGATCGGATGTTCCTCTATACAGATGGTGTCACCGAAGCGCCAGACAAAGACACCACGCTCTTTGGCGAAGCGCAACTCATGTCCGTGCTACGCGAGACGAGTGGTGGTAGCTTTATGGAAATTAAACGGGCGGTACTCGATGCCATTCGCAAACATACGGGAGGCCCGCTGACTCACGACGATGTGACGCTGCTAGTGATCGAAGTAAACTAGATTAAACGATTCAACTTTCGGAAGTGACGCCACTTCTTTTTTACAACGCAAATGAAGCAACACCAAACATTAGCCTAGCCTTAACCAGTAGACTGACAAGACTTAGCCCGGAGCGGTTGTTGGTGTTAGCAATCGAAAAGTAAATGTACCCAATGGCGACGTCCCCATAAATGGAAAGCTGTCGTTTAAGTTTGTGATTAGATCAGGTGGCTGCGTATCCGCGTTGCCCGAAGTGAATGTCGTGCCGCTGTCAGTACCTGCGTCGTAGGGGTCGAGGTCTACGACTACTTCGCCTTGCCATATTCCGTCAGTATTTCGAAGGTCGAGATTCGATACACCTACGAACCAATCGGGACTTGGCGCGATCATTGAAACCAATGTTACTAAAGAATGTGTATCGCTAACCTGAAATGTAAGCGTAACGGAACCGGGCGACGAGGAGATGCCACCGCCAGAGATAACAGAAAACGCCTCGCCGGTATCGATAGACGCAGTAACTTCATTGGTTAGTGAGGTCTTACTACCTACCTCAGCCATCTGTTCTATACCAAGCGAGGCTAATTCGCCCTCCTGCCAAAATGTAACATCGGCATTATGAGTCCCGCCGATTAAACCGGAAAAGTGCGGGCCTGGCGGAAAATCTTGTGGATGGGTTGCCTCGCTCCACGTGGCCTCGAACACGACCTCATATTCGACGACTTCACCGGTCGCGGGAATTGGGCCACATCCGGGTAATAAAATAACGTTAAGCAACAACACTAATCCCAATTTGATATATATTTTCATCTGAAAGCCGCTTCTTTTTTCTCTGGAATTCCAATTGACTGAAGCCAATCGAACTATCCTCTGGCAGCCAGTATAGCCCACAAAGCCTTGTAGGACCAAAACTGTTACCTGGAATCGGCTACTTTTACTTGCTTCTCTATCCTCGTATAGTATATGCCTAAGTCGGGAGTTTGTTGCCGATTAGCTATTGTGGCAGGAGTGTACATATGAGACCTGATTCATCTTGGCAGCCCCCCATTCGTCGTCCTCGCAGATTACGTCAGAATGAAACGATTCGCAGCCTGGTTCGCGAGACATCGCTACTACCTAGTCAGTTGGTGTTGCCTCAATTCATCGTAGAAGGTCATGACATTATTGAACCGATCGAAGCGATGCCAGGTAGATGTCGCCTTTCGATCGATCGCACGATAACTGAATGCAAACAGGCTATCGCCCTGGGTGTCAAAGTGTTTGCATTATTCCCGCGCGTTCCTGATTCACTCAAGACCAACGATGGCCAGGAAGCCTTAAACCCCGACAGCTTGGTCAACCAGGCCATTCACGCCATTAAAGAAAACTGTCCCGATGCGTGCCTCGTAGCTGACATCGCGTTAGACCCCTATTCGGCAGTTGGACACGATGGATTAGTCAGCCCACAGGGGAAGGTGTTAAACGACGAGACCGTTAAGGTACTCGCGCAAATGGCTGTTAATCATGCTCAGGCTGGTGCCGATATTGTGGCACCTTCGGATATGATGGACGGACGTGTCGGTGCGATACGTTCTGCGCTCGACCACGCAGGCTTCACGGATGTAGCCATACTTAGTTACACGGCAAAATATGCCTCATCATTTTATGGCCCCTTTCGTCAGGCACTTGAGTCTGCGCCGGTGGATGCACCTAACGTGCCGCGAAACAAAAAAACCTATCAGATGGACCCCGCGAACTCGCGTGAAGCGATCATCGAAGCGATGCTGGATGAGGCTGAAGGGGCTGACATGCTCATGGTTAAGCCGGGTTTGCCATACCTGGACATCATTACGACGCTGCGAAGTCGTACGCAGTTGCCTATCGCAGCTTATCATGTTAGCGGTGAGTACGCGATGATTAAGGCGGCTGGTCGGCTCGGTTGGCTTGATGAAAAAGCGTGTATGCAAGAATCACTCATCGCTATAGCTCGCGCGGGGGCGGACATTATTTTTACTTACGCAGCAATGGACTATGCACGATGGTGGCGTGAATCGCAGGCTTAGCCAATTTGCCTGATGAGGACTTCGGCCAAGGACTTTCCCACTGATTCGGGGAGATGCCCTCGCAATGTCTCTGTCGCAACGCGCGATCCGCCTTCGCTAAACAATTGCCCTGACAACACGACTTCGTCGCCATCAAGATGAGCTAGAGCGCCCACTGGCGTATGGCATCCGGCTCCGATATGTCGAAGAAAGGCTCGCTCCGCAGTAACGATTTTTCGTGACGGGGCATGGTCGAGCATGCTAGCTATTCCCCTTGCGTTACCGTCGTCGCGGGTTTGCAAAGCCATCGCCCCTTGTGCCGGTGCGGGAACGAATACGTCCGTTGGCAGATCAATGCGATACGTTGGATCGATACCTAATCTTTTTAGTCCAGCAGCAGCTAAGACCACGCCATCAAACTCGCCCAGGCTTAGCTTCTCAATTCGTGTCGGCACGTTGCCGCGAAGAGGGACTATTTCTACGTTTCCCAACCGACGAAACTGCGCAGCCCGACGCGGGCTACTGGTTCCAATCCGAAAGCCTTTAGGCAAATCGTGAACATCAACCGTAACATTCGTCACCAGCGTATCGTTGGCTACTTCTCTGACGGGGATGGCAGCCACGATCAATCCAGACGTCATCGCTGTCTGAAGGTCTTTATAGCTATGCACTGCGAGATCAATATCACTACTGAGGAGCGCTTGTTCAATCGTCCCCACAAAGCCGCCGACCGGCCAACGTGAATCAATGGGCTGACGGGGAGCGATATCGCCGTGTGTTTTAATAATAACCAGCTCTATTTCGAGTTTTGGTTCATGAGAAATGAGTTGTTGCGAGACCCAGTTTGCCTGCCAAAGCGCTAATTCGCTACCGCGCGTGCCGACACGAATCTTATTCACTTAATGATCTCCGCAAAACTTTCTGCGGCTGCCTGGCAAACGCGGTCTATTATTTCGTCATCGTGTGCGGATGATACGAACATCGCTTCATAGCCTGACGGCGGTAGCCACACACCTCGATTAAGCATGGCGTGAAAAAAACGTGCGTATAAATCGTGATCGCACGCTGTAGCGTCTTCCATATTTTTCACGGGGGCAGACGAAAACGCCATGCCGAATAGGCCACCAACAAAACTGGTTTGGATAGCGACGCCAGCCTGCGCTGCGGCAGCATCTAGCCCGGCGCATAATCGCTGCGAGCTTGCGGCGAGTGAATCGTAAAAACCTTCTTGCTGACAAAGTGAAAGCGTGGCTAACCCTGTGGCCATGGCGACAGGATTTCCGCTTAGTGTGCCTGCCTGGTACATAGGTCCCAGCGGACTAACCAGTGACATCAACTCGCGCGAGCCACCGTATGCTGCAACTGGCATGCCGCCCCCGATGACTTTTCCCAAGCACGTTATATCCGGCTGAACACCGCATATATTTTGATTCCCCCCCACGCGACACGAAACCCTGTCATCACTTCATCAAAAATTAATAAACAATTATGTTGATCGCAAAGTGATCGCAAGCCAGCGAGGAAACCATTAGCCGGTGAAACAAATCCCATGTTGCCTGCGATAGGTTCGACGATGATCGCAGCGACCTGGTTCGTATGGGCTTCCAGAATTTGAGTGAGCGTTTCCAAGTCGTTGTACGGCGCTAGCAAAGTTGTCTGAGCTATCGTTTTCGGTACACCAGCTGAATCCGGAGTAGCACACGCCACAGCCCCCGAACCTGCAGCGACAAGCAGCGAATCCACATGGCCATGATATCCTCCGATGAATTTGATAATGCTATCGCGCTTCGTCGCAGCGCGGGCAAGTCGTATAGCGCTCATCGTGGCTTCGGTGCCGCTATTTACGAAACGCAACATTTCCAGCGATGGAATCGCACTTACAATCATCTCGGCTAGTGCTTGTTCAGCTGCGCAGCAGGCGCCAAAACTAATACCGTCAGCGGCGGCTTGGTTAATAGCTTGTAAGACTTGGGGATGGGCATGACCAACTATGGCAGCCCCCCAACTGCCCACCAAGTCGATATATTTCTGGCCGTCTACGTCAGTCACAAAGGGACCGTTCGCGCGGGCGATAAATCGCGGGACACCGCCAACGGCTTTCATGGCGCGAACCGGGCTGTTTACACCGCCAGGCATCAAACGCTGGGCGGCTGAGAAGAGAGATGTTGATTGCGACAACTCAGTGGAACGTACTCGCTGCATAATCCGCGCTTTCTACAAGTGATGATTCCTACTAACGTAAGATAATATATCACTTCCGAAAGCGTGCAGTATAAGGGAAATTAACAGAGACTCCCAACCATGCCTCATTACGCGCGGTCCGCTCGCCCTGCACTCCATACGCCACACGAGTTCAAGCGATCACACAGATTTGGATCAAAAAGAACCATATCTGGAGATTATAGTATAGCTTCAGTACGGTGTGCCGATCACAAAGGGGCGAATTGTCGCCCCTTTGTGGAACAGCTACCAGTTTGAGATTATGGACAAGGCACAGGACACCCTGTTGCACTGTATGGGTCCAATTGGAAGGCCTTAACCACGAACAGAATATCGGCGGCATTGATGATGCCGTTTGGTTCGCAAGGCGTGATATCAAAAGCTTCGAATGGAATGCCCAATGAGAAGTCCAACTGAAAAGCCAGCACAATGGCCAAAATGTCAGCAGAACTGACTAACCCATCCGAATTAACGTCACCCCACCCTACCATGTCAACAACGCCCGCAGGTGAAGCAAATAATCCACATATCGCTTCAATAGCGTATGAACTGTCAGGCCCAGGAACAATATCTATGCCTCGTACAATTACCGAGCCCCAAGTAGCTGGTAACTGTGTCACCGGCATGTCAACGAGTGCGCCGTTGGCATCGATGAATTTATCGAGGCAAGTCCAGTCCGTGGAAGTCAAACGCAAAGCTACGGGTGCAACAGAGCCTGCCGGTAATGGCGTCACGCGGAATGCTCTTGGGCCGACCGCTTCAACCAACGGTGCCTGAGGGATAGCCGTTCCGGCGCATACGCCTTGATCGCATGTATCACTTTCCGTGCAAACATCTGTGTCGTCGCACGACGATCCAGTGGCTATAAAGTTACTGTCACATGCACCTACGCCGTCACAAATGTCCGCGTTGTCGCATTGATCTGTACTTGGATCACCACAGGAAACGCCCATAGCTTCAAAGTTAGACAAGCAAACTCCGACGTTATCACAAGTATCGGGATTATCACACTGCGTATTTGCTGGATCGCCACAAGGGAAGCCAGGCCCTTCAAAATTGTCCAGACATGCACCAGTGCCATCACAGGTATCCGGGTTGTTGCAATCAGTATTTGCAACGTCGCCGCATGAAAATCCAATTACCTCGAAATTACTTTGACACGAACCTGTGCCGCTACAGGTGTCAGGATTGTCGCAGCCCGAATCTGCGGGATCACCACATGCCGTGCCGCCAGCAGTAAAGTTTGATAAGCACATGGAATTACCGTCACAAGTATCAGGATTATCGCATTGCGTGCTGGTGGGATCGCCACAAGGGAACCCGGCGACCCTTGACGGATGATCACAAATGCCAGTCGCACACATATCTAACGTGCAAGCATTTCCATCGTCAGTACACGAGACACCGTCATTTTGGTTGTTTGGGTCACATAGCCCCGTACCAGTACACACGTCGGCGTTGTCACAATCCGAAGTGCTGGGATCACCGCAGGCAAGCCCTGCTGCTTCAAAATTGTCTAAACATGCCCCACCGCCATCACATGTATCAGGATTATTACATTGCGTATTAGCTGGGTCGCCGCAAGGGAAACCGTTAATTTCAAGGTTTGCCAAGCAACTGCCCCCGCCATCACAGGTGTCTGGATTATCACATCCGGTATCCAACGGATCGCCACAGGACAAGCCCACTGGTTGGAAGTTGGACAGACACATGCCCGCACCATCACAACTATCGGGATTATTACAGTCCGTGCTTGTAGGATCGCCACAAGCCGTACCCGAAAATTCAAAGTTAGACACGCACACGCTATTGCCATCACAGGTGTCAGGGTTGTCGCATTGCGTACTAGCTCCGTTACCACAAAGCGCGCCAGCCGCAGCTGAAGGATGTACGCAAACACCTATCGCACATTGGTCGAGCGTACATTCATTGCCATCGTCAGTACACATCAATCCGTCAGGCTGATTGTTCACGTTGCACAGACCTGATCCATCACAAATATCGGCATTATCGCAATCCGATGTAGACGGATCACCGCAGGTAACACCTGCCGGTACAAAATTTGTTCGACACAAACCAGCGCCGTCGCAAGTGTCCGCATTATCACATTCGGTCATCAGCGTGTTGCCACAAGACGTCCCTACGGATTTGTTGGGGTGTGTACACGCGCCAGTGAAGCAAACGTCATCCGTACAGTCATTAGCATCGTCGGTGCAAAGTTCGCCGTCTGATTTATGATTGACTTCGCACACGCCAAAGCCATTACATGTATCAGGTGCATCGCAATCAGTATCAGCGATATCACCACACAGTACGCCGGCGGATTGAGATGACCAATCGGTACTCGTCAATAAAGGAATGCATATTTCGCAATCGTTAGTCGGGTTAGACTCGCCTGGCGAATAGCAAATGCCTCCGATGACACATCCATCTACGGTGGAAATGTTTAACACGGTGTCGCCTACGTTATCCATGAAACCGGCGATTCGAATTAAATACGTTTGGCTATCGACCGCGTTAAACGCCAACGAGGAAAGCAAGCCATTGCCATTGTCGTCATCACAAGCAATCTCTGTGCCTCCGCACGCATCGTAAACGGTCAATACAGTGTCATTAAATGGCAACAGCAAGCTACCATTCGTATTCATCACGACCGGGCCTGTGCAAGTCGCCACATAGAAAAACCATATGTCATTGTTAGAATCGAATTGGCATGTCGCTTCGTCGTCATCTGGGCCACGGTTTTCGTTATTGCTATTGTTGACGCCATCAAAGACCTCTACGGCGTTGACGCAATCATCGTTGCATGTTGGATCAATGGTTCCTACGCACATACCTGCCGCGTCGCACATGTCTACACCAATGCCTGCCCCGCCAGTTCCCGTGCATGGATCGCCATCGTCACAAAGAGTTCCCACGGCTACGACATCCCAATCATTCGGCAAAGTAGCCGCAGAACAAATTTGACAACTATTCGCGGGATTGATCTGTCCATCCGTGTAACACACGCCGGCAATTAAACAAGAACCCGCTTGAAGGATATTATCGCATTGAGTTAGCGCTTCGTTGCAACTATCCGTCGTACATGTCAGGTTATCATTGCAATCTGTTGATGTTGCGCCGCCGCAAGCCCCACCAACGCAAGTCGCGCCAGCATTACAGAACGATCCATCATCGCAGTTGGTGCCGTCCAACATGTCATTAGCCAGGCAAGAGCCAAAACCGTTGCAGGTGTCCGCACTGGTACATGCAGTACTTGATGGGTCTCCACATGCCGCCCCTGATGCGACTAGGTTAGGTAGGCATCCGCCCGTACCATCGCAAGCGTCCGCACTATCACACTCATTCGATGTTGGATCGCCACAGGCCGTACCTGCAATTAACACCGGATGCGTACAAATGCCCGTAGCACAGACATCGCCTCGACACTCATTTCCATCATCGGTACATGCCGTACCATCTGCGATACGATTACCTGCACAAACGCCCCCCCCATCACAGGTATCCGGATTATCACATTCCGACATACCAGGATTTCCACAGGCCGTACCTGCGAAAACAAAATTTCCATTACAGACGCCCGTACCATCACAGGTGTCCGGATCGTCGCATTGATTACCTACTTGATTGCCACAGGGCAGTCCCGAAGGTGAAACATTTGGCAGACATGCCCCCGATCCATCGCAGGTATCTGCATCGTCACAATCCGTATCAGACGGGTCTCCGCACGAAGTACCAGAAGCCGTTAAGTTATTCAAACACGAACCGGCGCCATCGCAGGAGTCCGCGCCATTACAATCAGTGGTTATCGCGCTGCCACATGCTGCGCCAGAAGGCTGAAGATTTGTCGCACAAACTCCCGTGCCATCACAGGTATCTGCGTTATTGCATTCTGTTGTTGTTGGATCACCACACGTCGTGCCCGCCGCAGCTAGAGGGTGAGCGCACTGCCCTGACTGGCAAACGTCAGTTCGACATTCGTTGCCATCATCCGTACATGCTGTTCCGTCAGCTACGTTATTGCCACCACAGACGCCGGCTCCATCACACGCATCAGCATTGTCACATTCTGAAACACTAGGGTCACCGCAGGTTGTTCCAGCCGGCAATGCATTGGATTGGCATAAACCACTGCCATTGCACGAATCCGGGTCGTCACATTGGTTACCAACCGGATTCCCACAAGGCAATCCAGTTGGTTCATTATTCACTAAACATGCACCAATTCCGTCACAAGTGTCAGGATTGTCGCACTCTAAATCCGTTGGATCGCCGCAGGATGTGCCAGCAACAGGGATGTTCGCAAGGCAAACACCATTACCATCGCAGGTGTCGGCCGCGTTGCACTCAGTATTAGAGGGATTTCCACATGACGTTCCAGCCGTTTGTGGATTGGCTCGACACGTGCCCAAGCCATCACAAGTATCCGCATTATCGCATTCGGAAGTTGTGGGATCACCACAAGCCGCACCAGATGCTAGTGATCGATCGACACACGTACCAGCGCCATCACATGTGTCCTGAGCATCACATTCTCCGGCCGCAGCGTTACCGCACATCGCACCATCCGCCTGAGGCTGTTGCGTAACCATACCAGTTCCAGCATCGCACACACCAGTTGTACATTCATTGCCGTCATCGATGGTCGTCGTGGCGCCAGTTGTCGGGTTGCAGCATTCGCTCGCCGGGTTAAATGTCGGCGTATTAACGCAAGTATTGTTAACGTCACAAACATCTGTCGTACAAGTACTACCATCGTCACAATCCGCGTTATTCTGGCAGGCTATTGAAATCCTCGCTGGAGTTAAAGTAAGCGGCGTGAGTACCGTACCAGCGAAATCCAGCATGAAGCTGATCTGCGGATTATTTTTGAACGCAATCGTATAGGTTCCTGCAGCTGTAGCTGGAACATCGACTAATAGCGTGCCACCATAGCGAGCCGTGCCGTCGTCTGGCACTCCCGTTGTCGCGCCTGGTCCAGTCGTGCAAAAATATTCGTAATCAGGCAGGATCGTCGCGACCCCACAAAGCGGATCAAAACCCGCAACAACTAGCCCGGAATTATCAATGCAAAACTCACCAGCAGGGCAAGACGAAATATCGCATCGAGGGCCATTGGGATCGACCAACTGGCCAACAGTGCAACGCTTGAGGATAACAAACGCGCCAGCCGTGGCATCCGGGGTGGTAAAGGCAGTCAGAGGCGCCCCCGTGCCGCTAGAAAAGGATGCAGAGTCAAAGGCTACCTGGTAAGTTCCAAGCAGAGGCAGACCATCTAAATTCACATCCCACCCCGAAATCATGATCGCTAACTCGACGCGTTGCCCGCCGCCTTGCAAAATGATTTCATCACCCGCAATCGTATGCGCACCATCCGCACCGATCGGGACAAAAGCGATTTCCTGAGCGCGACCAGTCGCAGCTAAGGTAAACATGACACCAGCGACCGCCAACCAATTTCCATACCTCGACATGGCTTCTTCTCCTAAAATCCCCTGTCAGACCTTATGGCTAAGGGCATCCCAAACGACGTTGGCCCAATACCCCACCCAGCGATTATCGCAGCGTTCTCACAGTTCTGTTCAACGACACGACCAGTCACAACCTATATGAGTTACCAGCATATCAGGAATCTATAGCCGATTCAACGATCTTTCTGATTTATGTGGCGACGGTATTCTGGGTGGTTCTGTAGTCGTAAAGCGTGGCGTTATATCGTCCAAGTTCATGGCGACCCGTCTTGTGCGTAGTAACCTTCTTTGGCATATCCTCATCACAATAACTCGCCCTCCGGAATAGTCCTGAACGCCCCAAATATGATAATCTCACATCGCATAGACAAAAAAATGGTGTCCGACTGAAAATTTTTCTGGTTGAATCATATCCATTCCGTTATAATTGAACGTGCGAGGACATGGTCTAGCCGAACACCTTTGGGAGGCATGTATACCAAATGGGAAATTATCTGGGCGCTGTTTGCGATGAATTTTATGTTAGTAGTCGACTTTTCCTCAAGCTCGATATGCCGCTTCAACGGGAAACGGTGTTGCATTTTTTCGACCGCATCCGTAAAGACTACCCCCATCTTACCAAAATGAATCGCCGTGAAGACGGGGCACTCATCTTGGAGGATGACGGGGCTGATGACAGACCTCGACGGTGGTTGCGACTTGATCGCAATAGTATGCGACTGGGCCAATTTGCGCCTACCGATCTTGATGACGTTCAACAGTATGGACAACTCGCGTACACACAGGCCCCCTATCATTTAACTTTCAGCGATCTGGACTACGATCATTTGGAGATCGTCTTCGGATTTGAATTGAACTATCGCGGGAATCACGATCAGCTAGTGGTCGAGGCCTTACAGCTCGACCAGACAGCCCTTGGTTCTCTGTTGGCCATCGAAAATGCGAAAATAATTGATGCCCAACCTTTTTTCGGCATCTCGCTAAATGAGGGGTGCGACCTTCAGGCTTATGTCGAAATTAAATCGCGAACCACAACCTTCGAGGTCCGACAAGATGCCTACGAAGATCAGCCTATTACTGTTATGCTGACACTTCGGAAATACTGGGGCGTCAATCCGCCGAAATCCTTGGCCGAGGCGTATACTTCTCTGTTTCAATCAGCCCACGAAATCGCCAGCGATAAAATCGTCCCCCATTTCGTGAATCCCTTAGCTATGGCGATTGCTACGAAATCGTGATGATTGTAACCATCAGAATTTCCCTGGCCGTTTGACATACCCTTCGCTTAGGCGTTCGCATATACTCCGAGCCGAAAATAGCTTCAGGACGAGACGAAATTTACAGCCAATAGGATGTGTTGTGCCAGCGAAACAAATTTTGAAAACGCGAATCATCGTCGGCATGGAAATCCATGTGCAACTGCGCACGCAAACCAAAATGTTTTGTGGGTGCAAGCTCTCGTTTGACGCCGCTCCGAATTCGTATGTCTGTCCGGTCTGTCTGGGACATCCTGGCTCACTCCCCGTTATCAATAAGCTGGCCCTTCGATTCGCCATGCTGGCTGGGCTGGCGATGAATTGTAAAATCGCCTCATACACTAAGTGGGACCGAAAAAACTATTTTTATCCCGACCTGCCAAAAAATTATCAGGTTAGCCAATATGACCTTCCGATTTGTGGTGAGGGATATTTTGATCTGCCATCAGACACGCCGCCCCAAAGGATTCGCATTCGTCGCGCTCATCTGGAAGAAGATGCGGGTAAAAATATCCACGACTCTGGAAATCACACGCAAGTTGATCTCAACCGGGCCGGGACGCCGCTGTTGGAAATCGTCACGGAGCCTGATATTCATTCTGCGCAGGACGCTTATGCCTTCTGCACGGAGTTGCATCGACTGGTGACATACATCGGCATTAGTGACGCCAATATGCAGATGGGGCAGATGCGTTTCGAGCCTAATGTCAACGTTGAAATCACCCACAGCGAAGGCGTGTCTAAAACACCTATCGCTGAAATTAAAAACCTCAATAGTTTTCGCGCCGTAAAAAACGCGATTGAATACGAAGCCCAACGCCAGATAGCTGCGTGGGAGGAAGACTCCGAATACGTAATCGGTAAAGCGAACAATGAAAATCGCGGGTGGAATGATGATCGCGGCATGACGGAATTTCAGCGGACTAAGGAAGCAGCTCAGGACTATCGCTATCTGCCCGATCCGGATTTAGTGCCTGTCACCATTTCCGAAACGATGATAAATGAGATTCGTGCGGAGCTTCCCGAATTGCCACTCCCCCGACGGCTACGATTCATTAACAAGCTAACACTTTCCCCAAAGGACGCGGGGACGATTCTCGATCAGCGCACCACGGCTGATTTTTTTGAGGAGGCGATCAAGGCTGGTGGGCCGACGGATGTACTATGCAAACAAATCATAAATATCTGGCTCGGATTGGCTGGCGATCGACAATCTGACATCTCTAATCTCAGCGTGAGCGCAGCCAAGGTTGCAGAACTGGCTAGCATCACCGATCGAGGCGACATCAACAAGTCAGCGGCTAAGCAAATCGCGGAGGCGATGCTAACGGACGAAAAATCTCCCAGCGAATTGGCTAAGCAATTAGGCCTTATTCAAGTCAAAGACACAGCAGCTACACAAGCGTGGGTCCAAGAGGCCATTGATAATAATGCCCAAGCAGTGCAAGACACGATTGGCAACCCTAAGAAAGCCAAGGCTGCAATGGGGTTTTTACGTGGGCAGGTGATGAGAATCTCGGCGGGACAGGCTGACCCCAAGCTGGTGGGTGAGTTGATCGAAAAGCTGTTGATGCCTAAGTCAGAATAATTCCTCTGCGGCAATTGCCTCTGTATAGTAACTGAATCTGGAAGACATGGGTAAGCTAGGAGCTTACCCGTGCCACCCTGAGGCGCTTACCAATGCCACCAGCCCGGTAGGGCATGTCGTTCTTTCGCCTACTGGCGGAAGGTTGACATGCCTGAACTATCGACACGCGAGCTGGCACCTCTACCGAATAATCATGCGGAGGGCAGGCTGATAATCGCGGCACACTTATATAAATTATCGATTCATAGTAAAGGCAGGTCCACGACATTGCCCTACAAGATACAATGCCATCCATATGACACTTTAGACCTGGTCGGTTTTGTTACCCTTGAAATCTAATGACGCGGAGTTTATGCAATATCGTAGGCCTGTTGGGTCTGGGCCGTCTTCAAAAACATGGCCCAAGTGCGCGTCGCATTTGCTGCATCGTACTTCGATCCGATTTCGACCGCCCGTCCCGTCAGCGTGTTCGTCGATGTTGCCTTCGGTCGCAGGTTTGAAAAAGCTTGGCCAACCGCAACCCGGATCGTATTTAGTGTCAGACAAGAACAACACTTCGCCGCAGCAGACGCAGGTGTAGGTTCCCTTGAGATCGTGCTTATCATACTTGCCAGTGCCCGGAGCTTCGGTTCCACTTTCTCGTGTGACGCGATATTGCTCAGTTGTTAGTTGCTCTCGCCATTGGGCTTCGTCTTTTTTAACTTTGTCGTTTTCTGTCATGAAACGTTCTCCTAAAGCTTGGCCAGCGGAAATCATCCTGCGTGACCATTTAACAAATTGACGACGCTTGCGATACGGTCAACAATTCTTTCATTGATTATGACAAAACTCAAAGGAGAATCATCATGCTGCTACACGGACGCATCGCCGGAGTAACTGCTGGAATAACAATATCCCTGTTGACCTGTATTGTCGAGGCACAGACGAATGCGACGGGGCCACATTGGCCAAGCTTTCGCGGTGCTAACGCTGGCGGGGTTTCCGATGGAATGGCTTTGCCTGTCGTTTGGGATGGACCTTCGTCAAAAAATATCGCGTGGGAAACGCCAATCCCCGGCCTGGCACATTCTTCACCTATCGTGTGGGGCAACCGCCTTTACGTCACCTCCGCTGAAAGCAGCCAAGCGGACCCTTATCTGAAAATCGGTTTGTTTGGCGCAAGCCCGGACCATCCGGAAAACTTCGAGCATGAATTTGTTACCTATTGTCTTGATAAAAATAACGGGGAAATACTTTGGCGTCAGGTAGCTCACAAAGGCGTCCCCAAAGTTAAGCGACATATTAAAGCTAGCCATGCGAACTGCACGCCGGCGACGGATGGGCAGCACGTCGTATCATTTTTCGGATCAAACGGAATTTATTGTTACGACATGGATGGCCAATTGTTGTGGAAAAAAGACCTCGGGTATCTCGACATGGGACCAGCCAACGCCAAGTCGTTGCAATGGGGATTCTCCAGCTCGCCGGTTATTCATGATAACATGGTCATCCTGCAATGCGCCGCTCGAAATGTTTCTTTTGTCACCGCGCTCAATATCAAAGACGGGTCTGAAGTATGGCGCACGTCGCGTGAGGTTTATCCTGGCTGGGGGACGCCTACGGTACTGGCTGACAAGCGTTTCCCGCAGGTTATTGCAAACGGATTCAAGCATATTGGCGCTTATGATCTGAACACTGGGAAGTCGCTATGGCATCTGCATGGCGGCGGTGATGTTCCCGTGCCCACGCCCATTTTCGCTAACGACTTAATTTATATCACCAGCGCCCACGGCGGGCAGGCTCCTGTATACGCCATTCGCGCGAGCGCCAAAGGTGACATCAACCTGACAGATGGCAAAACCAGTAACGAGCATATCGCGTGGAGCCATATGAAAATCGGCAATTACATGCAAACACCGCTGGTCTATGGCCCGCACCTATACTGCTGCCGCGACTCTGGCATTCTTGCCTGCTATGACGCGAAGACAGGAAAGAAACAATATCGCAAACGCTTGGCTAGCGGAGTAGGTTTTACTTCGTCGCCGGTGGCTGGTGACAATAAGATTTATTTTACAAGTGAAGAAGGCGATGTATTTGTCATTAAGACTGGCAGCGATTACGAGCTTTTAGCCAAGAATACACTGGGTGAAATATGTATGTCTTCGCCGGCGATTTCTGAAGGACGTTTGTATTTTAGGACACAACACCATGTGATGGCTGTTGGGAAATAATGACTCCAGTTTTAAGCAAACCTTCAAACAGCGCGTTGTCATTGTTGAGTTACTCATTTATGGATTGCACACTACAATCTAATCACCGCGCAAGCTGAAGCATGCGGTACAAAATAAAAGGGCACGGATGATTGTCACATCCGTGCCCTTTTTGCTGTCACAAAATTTTATACAATCAAAATCTTACGATTGACTTTTACTCGCTTCGATCAATTTCGCTGGGATGCCGCGAATTAATTCTCCCCCCGCAGGGATGGTTATCGACGAATCGCCAATATCCTCCGACATTGGCTCTACCCGGCCGCCAAGATATTTGCCTAGAAAAGCTTCTGTCACAGCGTTAAATGACATGCTGTTTGGTGGACGTCTGAAGCCATGCCCTTCGTCGGGGTAAAGCACATACGTCACCGGAATGTTACGCTTATTCATTGCAGCTACAATCTGATCTGCCTCAGCTTGTTTCACGCGCGGGTCGTTAGCACCCTGGCCAATGAGTAGCGGCTTGCGGATTTTATCAACGTGCGTGATCGGCGAACGCTCAAGTAAAAACTTACGGCCTTCTTCTGTGCGATAATCACCAACATTTTTCGTGAATAGTTCAATGATGGGTTTCCAATATGGCGGAATCGATTCCATAAGCGTTACGATGCTCGATGGGCCTACGATGTCCACGCCGCAGGCAAATGTGTCAGGCGTGAAAGTTAAGCCAACAAGCGTCGCGTAACCGCCATAACTTCCGCCCATAATGCCGACACGATCTTTGTCTGCGATACCCTCTTTAATTGCCCAGGCGACAGCGTCGATGAGATCGTCGTGCATTTTCCCGGCCCATTCAAGTTTGGACGCATTGATGAAGTCTTTTCCGAAACCAGTGGAGCCGCGATAATTCACGCTAAGTACAGCATATCCACGATTAGCCAGCCATTGATGATACGGGTTATATCCCCAGCTATCACGTGCCCAAGGGCCGCCATGCACAAATAGAACCATTGGCATCGCTTTGTCAGGCCGACCGTTGCCGTCATTGTCCGTGCCAACAGGCAACGTCAAAAATGACACCAGATTCAGCCCATCCCGTGATTTAATCACGGTCGGATACATCTTGGCTAACTTAGCTTTTTCGAGCGCGGTGCGATTAGTAAAAAGAAACTTCGCCTTTTTCAAATCCCGATCGTACAAGTAATATCGCACAGGCCCTTGGTCTACGACATACGCGATGGTCCATTTTCGATCATCTTTGGTACGGCTAGTCACATTAAATTCGCCATCGGTTACGGTCTTCAGGTATTTGAAGTCATCTTCGATAGATGGATCAAGCACCTGCCATCGTCGCCTCATGTAATTCGACTGGACAGCCTGAATGATTTTTCGTGTCGGATGGCCAAACACGCCGGCTATATCAGCTTGATTATCCTTGGCAATAATGCGAGTTTGACCTGATTCCAGACCATATGAAATCAAGGCGGCGGTGTTGCGATCTCGACTATCAATCATAAAGAGGTTTTTGCCGGATTCATCCAAGCCAATCGGATCGGTCGTCATTACATCTTCTTGGCCAATTTTCGTAAAAAGCGTCCAACTGTTTTCACCTGTCATGCGATGAATTTCACTACCACCGTCCGGGGTCATTTTGATACCGAAGTGAATTTTCATGTCATCCTCAGTGAGGAATCCGGTGAACTCATCATTTTGTTGGACGAGTTTCATCTCTCCGGTGCGAATATTAACACGATGAATGTCGTGCCATTGCTTGTTTCTACCGTTGATTGCTACAAGAATCTCATCTGGGAAGTCCGGACTAACTTCCTGCACCCGCGCCTGAACACCGTCCATTGGCGTGAGGTCGATGGTCTTATGGGTAGTCAGATCCGTACTGTATACATGCCAATTCTCGTCCCCACCCTTGTCCTGAATGTAAAGAATGTTGCCAGAGTTATATGGCCAAAAGTAGCCTCGAATGCCTCGATTCGTATCCTTGGTGACAGGCTTGGCTTTAGACGGATCACTAGCAGGCCCTACCCAAACATTAAGTACGCCATCGACTGGGGCAAGATAGCTAATCCGTTTTCCATCCCGACTAAGTTGCACGCTCGCTTTGTCGGGATTACCAAAGAATGCTTCCCGTGGAATAATCGGGGTGGCAAAATCCGCTTTCGCATCGACACTAAACCCCATCGTCATGACTCCCGCTAAAGCAACCGCCTTGGTCGCGCGCCTCATCGCTCTATTCATCTCAAAATCTCCATCATAATTTAGTGGCCAGCCGTTTTAATTTCACCGCGACGCATCAAAACTGGCATCGTTCCTACTTTATCTACAGCCCGGAGTGTACCAAATCCGTCACGCCGCGCCTTCCTGATAGACGTATTGCAACAAGAATGGACAATATTTTGCGTTATTGAAAATTGGCTACGAATAGGCAAGAAGGAATCGCACTTTCGGGACATTCTTATTTATCGGTTTGAGGCGTAGTTGAATCGCCCGACTGCGATTTGGCCTTGGCAAGCTCATCTCTGTTTTCTTTCTCGCCGTACCATTTATCAACCATTTTTCGCAGGCCATCGAATTGGATAGGCTTAGTGATGTAATCATCCATCCCCGCGTCCAGACAACGCTGCCGATCACCGATCATGGCATGCGCGGTCATCGCAACAATGGGGAGGCTCTTGTATTTATTCATAGCGCGAATCGCCTTGGTGGCCTCGTAGCCATCCATGCGCGGCATTTGAACGTCCATAAACACAATGTCGAATGAATTTTTCTCAATGATTTCGATCGCATGGACGCCATCATCGGCTAGCATCACATCGCAACCGCATTTCTCGAATAGTCGCTTGGCTACTTTCTGATTAACCACATTGTCTTCTACGACGAGAATTCGCACTGTGAATTGTCTTCTATCAATGGGGACCTGGCTTAGCTCCTGCACCTTTTTGGCATCCACATTGCCAGCAGTACTCAACACACGAATGAGTGTTTCTTTCAACACGCTCTGCTTGAGCGGCTTAGTCAGACAAGCGGTACACGAAAGTTCCCGGTTTTGAGCCATCTCTCCGCGTGTGCCTAAAGAGCTAGCCAGAACTACAGGCGGCTGTCCATATGATTCATCGTCATGAATAATTTGAGCGACCTGAATGCCATCCATATTGGGCATCTGCACATCGAGTAATACAAGATCGAATGCACGGCCCGCCTCCACAGAAATGCGCATGAGCTTTAATGCCTCACTTCCACTCTCTGCGGTCGTCACATGACAACCCCAAGATTCTAACGTGGCTTTGAGCATCGTCAGGTTGGTGATATTGTCGTCTACGATTAGTATTCGACGTTCACATATTTGCGCAGTGCATGAAATTGAATCCACATCAATCGACGTGCCAAATTCAAACGACGCGCTGAAGAAAAAGACGCAGCCGTCACCATAATCACTTTCAATCCAAATCTCGCCGTCCATCAAATCAACAATTTGTTTGGAGATAGATAAGCCCAGGCCTGTGCCACCATATTTACGCGTTGTCGCACCATCCACCTGAGTGAAACTGTCGAAAATGGCGGCTTGCCTGTCTTTTGGAATACCGACACCTGTATCAGAAACGGAAATCAAAAGCGTTGCGCTTTTATCATCTTTACTGGTAAGCTGCACAGATACGACGACTTCACCTTCATCCGTAAATTTGATGGCGTTACCGGCCAGGTTTACCAACACCTGCCGAATCCGGTTTGGGTCGCCTATAAGCCATGCCGGGACATCGCTACGTACATGGCATATTAACTCTAATCCTTTTTGTGCTGCGGTTTGGGAAATAACGTCTGCCACGTTTTCAACGACGTTGACCATATTGAAGTCGATCATCTCAAGCTCAAGCTTACCGGCTTCAATTTTTGAAAAGTCCAGAATGTCGTTGAGTAGGCTAAGCAATGAATTCGAACAGGCGAGTACCGTGCTGATATATTCGTGCTGCTCGTCATTGAGCTTTGTACCTAGCGCTAACTCGCTCATACCAATAATGCCGTTCATGGGCGTACGAATCTCGTGACTCATGTTAGCCAGGAATTCGCTTTTAGCGCAATTTGCGGCTTCTGAATCAATCGTGGCTTTTGCTAATGCTGTATTTGTTTCTTCCAGTTTGGCGGCATAATCATGAAGCTCTTTTTCAGCTATTTTTTGTTCGCTAATATCACGAATCATAGCCGTGAAAACGTGACTGTCCCCAAGCCATACTTCGCTTACATGCAATTCCATGGCAAACGTAGATTTGTTCTTACGAAGCCCTACGACTTCACGCCTAATGCCAACAATATGCTTAATACCGGTTTCAATATAATTTCGCAAATAGCTGGCATGTTCTTCCGTGTAAGGCGAAGGCATGAGTATATCTACTTTTTGCCCAGCTAAATCTTCTACTTTATATCCAAAAATCCTGGCAGCTTCATTGTTGATTGTTTCAATGATACCGATTTCGTTGATCGCAATAATTCCTTCGGCTGCATTATCCAATATCGCGCTAAAGCGTGATGCGAAGTTGCGATTTTGGGTGCTGACTTCTTCAGCATTCAATCTGGCGTGCTCCAGATCTTGCACGAAGGCAGTAATACAAGATGTCAGTTCACTAATCTCTGCGGGCGCAGCCATTTTCGAAATAGACTGCAACTTGGCTAACTCGCCTTTTTTGGCTCCAGCACTCAGTTCACGAATTGGACGCACCATAGACACAGCACTCCATCGCCAGGTGAAGCCAATTACGAGCAGGTACGCTGCGCTAAATATCCACGTCATCAACGTTAGTTCATGTCGCTTAATCTCAACTAATTCTCGAGATATACCAGCATGGGCCGTTAGGCTCTCATCAAGTTCGCGCATGGAAGCAATCAAAAGTAACGACTTATCATCGAGCTGCATCGCTAATTGAGAGAGTTCGGCATTTCGATCAGAGCCTTCCGCCATCGCGCCTCGACCTACTATTTCAGCGATAGCCTCTATGTTTTTCGGTAGGCTCGCAAACAATTGAGCGGCATAATTATCTGGTAAGCTTTTCTGCAAATCACCCAATAGCGAATTCACAATCTCGGCCTGCTGGAACGCACTATCAGCCATGTACGATTCGCCAGAGATAACGACAAGATCACAAACCATTAGCCATTGCTGCACCTGTGATTCGAGATGCGCCATATCGCGCATAGCTATAGAATTTTCACTGGCCTCTCGCGTTTGAGAATCCAGCTTAGCATATGCCTGCGCGAGTAATGCCGCCAGGGCTAATCCGCCCAAAGAGCATACGAGAACAACGATCGCAATATGATGGCCAATGCGCAAACGCATACTACACCCTACTTAAGCAAACTCTGACAAACTACCTGCACTTCGGCAGCGGCCATTTCGACAACAGTTGCACATCCGGACTCTTCTTTAATATGCCTGCCCGCAAGTGCTTCTAACTCTCGCTTGGTCTGAAGATCAATCCGCGAATTTGTAGACTCTACTTTTACTATGGCGGCGTTGGCATCCAAAACCCACCACAACATGTCATGGTAATCGCCAGCCTTCAAATCTGTTTTCACACAAAAACCTAACGTCTTCTTTTCACCATTGGTCAAACGCACAATCTGAACAGTTTCTCGAATGATCGACGATTTTTTAGAACCTATCCTTTTGGTGACTTTTTCGATCACATTGGGCGTATACACATGATCCACTAGAACTATATTGTCCACCTCTGGAAACGAATTCTTGCTTCTGGCTAATAGGCTGATAGTGCGCAAGTCTTCGGTCCAAACAACCTCTGTTACGACCATCGTTTTTAATGCCGATCGAATAACAACATTCGACAAATCATCTGTTTTTTTTGATATTTTAAAACTGGCCAACTTTGCATTTTTTGATTTGCCTCTAAACAAATCCTTTAATTCTGAAAAGTCCGCGCCTTTGATACGGGCACGAAACATGGCAGATTCGAGCGTTTTACGTTTAGGGTCTCGACATCGCTGAAATCGAAAATCCTTAACTCGCAGGTCAGTGTCAAATGCCCAGGCTATTTCCACCATCCCCCACTTGCTAGCCTCTGACCTAACATGAACAACACCCAACGGCGTATCCCCTTTGACTGGAACATATAACGTGTGCCTGCCTAGTTCGTTAAAATGAAGGTCGAAAGGCAATCGCTTTTTAACCATCTCGCGTGCCTCGTCGCCAACCGTTTTCACGATTGAACGGTAAGACGTCGCCTCCGGGAACATAACATAAATATGCTTTACCGGATCACGCAGCGCACAATAGGTTTGCGCATCCACGGTCGTAGGCACAGCTATACATGATATTGCGGCAAAGCTAATGACGAATCTTTTCATAATCATAAATATACAACCCCTGTCTGTAATACATTAAAATCGGTATCGTGTCTGAAACATGATGATGCTGTTATCAGGCCCATCAAATAACGTTTCAACTTGTTGCGTATACTGAAAGCTATATGACCAGTGCGTGTTTGGCCTATAGCGAATCCCCCAAATACTTTGCACTTCGCTATCCCATCCACCTCGATAAAAACGCTGCGCAAAAACGTTCGCTTGGGTATAGGCAAACCAGGTTTCGTCTCGATTATTCCAATTCAGTTCAGCTAGCCCATTGAATACATCCTGGTTGTAGTCCCGGCCATAAGAAGCTTCAGCCAGTACGCCGATGGTCCCACGATACCATTGAATATCAATTCCAAATCTAGTACGTCGAATGACATCGTCCCGCCCCCGACCGTGCGCCGTACTTGTCACCCCGCGCGCCATCTCCCTGGCCGTTGATGGCCTCAAACCAGCTCGCCAAGCTCCCACAGAAGCAGGACTCCAAACCCGGCCATGAAACGCCGACAAACCAATGATTAAGTTCTTATCATTTGGCGTCCCTATTCGACCTGCTACCGCATACGGTTGGCCGCGATGATCAATTTCATTTCCTGTGCCACGGGTCAGAGAGACTTCGTAATTGAAATATGGTAACGTACCGTTGATAGAAATTCCCCAGTCCGCTTTGAGCCCTAAGTTTCGACCAGGAATGAATTGATGCATTGTCCCATTGGTATCGATCGGATATTCAAGGCCAAAAGGAATCTCAAAGTGGCCCACGCGAATATTGAATTTTCCTTGAGCTAATCGCGTATAGTTGAAATCAAAAAATCGAAAGACATGCTCCCAATCGTCTTCACCCTCAAAATATGGGGGACGACTACCTACATTATCTAAACGGGTCAGATACGGCTGCAACCGAAGCGTACCCCAACCGCCTTCCTTATCAGAGAACACTTTGTGATAATCTATTCCAACGACATGCTGCGTGCTGACTTTACCCGCTTGTTTTGAAAATATAACACGGGAGCTGATGTCTAAAGTGAAGCGAACATTATCATCGCCATCTTTTTCAATCGGCAGTTTGGTATCGTAATTGTCAAAGGCTAAGTCCCCACCCGCATCGTCATTATCCTGGCCAAGACTATCCAGCGAGATGGAATGTTCAGACGTTGTCTGTTCGGAAGTTGTCAGTTCAGGTTTCGTGACTTCATTACCACCTGAATCTACAGGCGCAGGTTCCTGACCTACCGCCATACTGACCGTAGCAATTCCTGCCATCAAGACGAGTGCGACGCTTCGCACTGCGCCGACACTTCGCCAGCACCGTAGCCTTATGCTGGGTGTTAAGGGCATCATTATCCTTGTTTGACTTATCACGGGATAAGAAGCAGCCAGTCGCTTAGGCCAAGACATTTGACGTAAGACGGCACGGCCCTCCTGACGCAGCGGCCCGTTGGCGTGCGAACGATAACCACTTATGAGAGAAATTTACCCAATAAAGCATCTGCGCACGCTCAGAAACACACTATTAAACTCCTAATGTATCTCGGATATATCGATTAAGGAATCTACTACCCAGTAGTCAAGCTTGTGCAGCTAGAGATTGCGTGCGTATTATCGGGCAAAGATTTGAATATGCTGGCTTACATATTCCGACCTGTGGAGGCATATTCATACATCGCGTTCAGCGACTTATTTATCCGCTTTGCCTGCCAGTCGCTGAACGTCGTCACCACGAACCGTAACCAATAGCCAAATGAATACGGGAACAACAAACTGGGGAACGGTAGATACGGACACAACCCAGGTTACAAAGCTGATGGGCTTAGTCAGCCACGCACCAGCGGCATACATGCCAAGCGGTGGCGGACCACAATAGGCATTGAGGACCATGAAAAATAAGGCAAGCGATATCCACGCGCTCACTAAAAAAGAGCCTAAAATTGTAGCGATAATCCGCCGCTTCCATGGCACAGGCGTCGCTAGAATTAGCGACAAGGTCATAGCCATCGGCAAATAGGCTATAGACAATGAACTCATCGCTTGTTGCCCCAAGCCTCGCGTCTCTTTGTTAAGTACCGCTAGTGAAGTATCAAACCGACCGACTCGGTCCTCCATTGGATTCAGCAGTACTACCCAACGGCTGCCAGTAGCCTGTATGGCTTTTCGGATAACGACAGAACCAATCGTCTGAAATTTTTCAGGATACCAATCGCTCACTCCCACCCAGAGGGCGAGAAATAATGCATACACCACGACTAGCTTTATGAAAAAGCTAACCAGGATCCGGCGCAGGTCTTTCGAGGATTTCTTGTTCACGAGTTGCCCACATAGCCCAATAAATCCAAAATGCAATGGCAAGAAAAACGAACAGCGCCTGCCAGACATCAACATGCATCACATCAAACGCCCTTGGATAAAACGCGCCGATGTAAAAAAGCGAGACGATGCGAAAAATGTTTAGCACCATTAAACATATAGTGCCGATCAACATCCCAGGCAACTTTGAGAGAAAGCTTGCAGGAAACGCTAGTACGCCTGCGCAAAAGAGCGCTGAAGGCTCAACCGCATCACAGCCCCGCTCGATGGACAATGCATAACGACCAGGCACGCTGATGCTTTTCCCCACGATGTTGACGGTCTCTTCAAAAATATCGATCACGCTGCCGGAAGCTGAGGCGTTCCATTCCAAATACCAGTTAAGTGCCGATTCACTTACCCAAGCTGTCGTATAGGCAAGCTCAAATAAGCCCATGAACGCACCGAAAAAAAGCACGAAACGAAATACCGGCTTTTTACCCTCATACCATCGCCGACGACGTCTACGACGGACCGCAGGAGTGCTAGCTGACTCGCCTGGAGGTCGTTTCGACTTCATTTTATTGCTTGACGCTCGGCCCATCACTTGTTCCCAGCCATGGCATTAACCGTAGCAAAATTACACGCATCCTTATCATCATCGTATACTATCTTTGCGGACGTTGAAACCCTCATCCCAGAGGCCTTTAGCTGCAGCATTCGGAGCTACATGGCCCATGACGGAGCTCTGGTTTGTCGATATTATATTCAAGTATGCTGAACTATTGATGTAATCAGTGCAACCTAAACAGTTGAGCGGAATCAATGAAGATTCGACTAGCCAAGCGAATACATTTCAGATGGTTGTTAGCCACAGCAATCCTCGCTGCGCCAGCCGCTTGCCGCCAATCGACGACTCGTCTGCATCATGTAACCAAGAATCCTGAACCAACACACCGACATCTCGCCACATCGAGTCGCCAATCAAAAGAAGCTGTTGAACCACAATTAGTGCTGCCAGCAATACAACCCAAGCTAGGTGATCCATTAGCTGGTCTTTCTGACAAGCAACTAACTCTATTCAGAAAAGGTAAAGCGCTGTTTCGTCGCATATATCTTGCAGAAGATGGACTAGGCCCAACGCATAATCTTCATAGCTGCATCGCCTGCCATTCCAATCCCGTCGGAGGCTCCAGCCCCAATTCGGTTACCATGTTCGGACGCCAAACCGAAAACGGTTTTGACCCTCTCAATCATTTAGGAGGCCCGCTATTACAAGGCGAGACTATCAATCAACGATGTAGTGAGAAAATTCCTGTCGAAGCCAACGTGATTTCTGATCGCATTTCCCCATCAATCTTAGGCGGAGGCTTGATCGAAGCCATCGCAGATGAAACGCTAGCTAGCTTAGCGGCATCGCAAGCCGGACTAATTTCCGGGCGCGTTAATTGGGTGACAGCCTTTGAGGACCAAGCTGGCCATCCGCTACGAGCGGGTCGTTTTGGATTCAAATCACAAATCGCCACGCTGCTAACATTCACCTCAGCCGCTGCGCGGAATGAACTGGGGCTTACCAATCGTTTTTTACCCGATGAAAATAGCATAAACGGTGACCTTTCCGCAAGTGCAACCTATGACAAATTCCCCGACCCAGAGCTTGTACCTGACGATGAGGGATTAGATTTCGTTGATCGCGTGACTCACTTTCAACAATTCTTAGCCCCGGCGCCACAAACACCGCGTTCCGGCATGATGGGTGAGCAGGTATTCATACGCATTGGATGCGCTGATTGCCATACGCCGTCTTTGCAAACATCTTCAGACGCTTTCACTTCCGTGCTTCAAAACCAAACGATTAAGCCCTACAGTGACTTCCTATTACACGACATGGGCAAACTCGGGGATGGTATTGCACAAAAAGACGCGACGCCGCGCGAAATGCGCACGACACCCTTATGGGGATTTCGCATTCGATTTCCAGTACTTCATGATGGTCGGGTTTCTGCGGTAAGCGTGCGCGACCGCCTCATCGGTTCCATCCGATTCCACGATGGAGAAGCCGCAGCCTCTGTTGCAGCCTATGAATCTTTACTTCCAAAAGAAGTTGACCAGCTTGTTGCGTTTATAAACACTCTAGGCCGAGTCGAGTTCGACCACGATGGCGATAACGATGTAGATATCGAAGACTACCGTTTTTTCCATGCCTGCATGGCTAATCAACCAGCCACCCATTACTCGCCTGCGCACAAATGCGCCATTGCTGATATAGACCAGGATGGCGATTTGGACTTAGCCGACTATTGCCTGTTTCAGCAGGCAACATGCAAGCCTCGTTACGGCACTGTGATAGTAGTACCGTAGTTCAATACGATAAAATACTAATGTCCCAAATATCCCAACGATTCTAACCTAGCACGGTCTTGCGGCGACATGACTGACTTACTATCCAATTGTTTTGCGGGAATTGATTTTCGCTCTGCGATTCCCTGTCTCAATCGCTTGACAATACCCGGCTGCACATGGCTCACATTAATGAGTTCATGCGGATCATTCTCAAGATCGAATAGTTCACTCTTTTCAGGATGAAGGACATGATAAATGTATTTCCACCGACCTTCGATAATTGAAAAATACATGTCATCTTTTTTATCTCGGATTTCTTTTGAAAAGCCATAGGTGAGCATGTTCACCGAATCACTATACACCTGCGGGCTGTCACGTCGTTCTTGATTTTGCAGTAGTGACAATAATGAATGCCCATCCAGCGATGCCGCATCAGCATCTTTACTTCCTAATATGTCCAGGAGGGTAGGCACTATATCTACCGTTGATACAAGAGATTCAATGCGTTGCCCAGCCGCGACCTTTGGCGCGCGAATAATTAACGGCACGCGAATTTGCTCTTGATATAACTTCCCGTGCGTCCACCAATCATGATCCCCCAATCCCTCGCCATGGTCAGCCAGAACAATGACAATCGTATTATCGTATTGCTTTTTTTCCTCTAGCCAATCGAATACCCGGCCCAGTTGTTGATCCATATATGTCAATTCTATGTCATAAATAGTGCGCAAATTCTCACGGTGACTGCCTTGCGGCGGTGCATATTGATTCAAGAATTCCTGCGGTGGAAGAACTTGTGGGTCATGAACATCGAAGTAATGAAGCCAAAGAAAATAAGGAGATTCTACCTGGTTTAGCCAAGCGATTGCGCGGTCAGTCGTTTCATTGGCAGGCCTTTGACTCTTACCTGTATTGACCGTACCCTCGCGAGAAATCATTTTCTCAGGTGGGCCATACAAGAACTCGGCATCAAAATACCTAAACCCTTGATGAAGCCCAAAGCGCTCTGTCACAGGAAAAGCACTGACGCAAGCCCCTGTTTCATACCCCATATCACCAAGTCGTTCAGCTATCGTGACATGCTTGTCCGCGAGACGGTTTTCCGTCAGACCATGCATAACCCGCAACCCATGATTGTATGGATTTAGCCCCGTCATAATAGACGCATGAGATACCGGCGTGACCGAAGCCTGTGCGATAGCCTGTGTAAACAAAGCCCCCTGCTTGGCAAACTTGTCGATGTTCGGACTGGTCGGCTTAGAGTAACCATAACAGCCTAAATGATCGGCTCGCGTGGTGTCGAGTGTCACCAGTATGACATCGTAGAGTGGCTTATCATTTCCACCGTTCGAGACAGCTTGCCGATTGCAGGACATCGCGCCAGATACGAGCAAGACAACACACGCAATCTTGGCCCTGCTCTGCCCTATGTTTTTCATATTTGACCGCTTAACGATACATCATCCTCTCAATCAAATCACGCCACACCAAACCGCTATCGGCCAATGTAACCTAAACTTTTGAGTTGATCGATACGCTCTTGGTCCTGCCGGCGTAGATTTGCCCTTTTTTTATGACTTTCGACAAACGCTGCGGTGTCGTGCGTCACCAACACATCTGGCTGACACTCTATCTGAAAATCATCTTTGAAAATTGTTGAAGCAACGCGGCCTTCCATATCTTCGCCAATCGGCAGTCGCATCATAGCCAGCAGGGTCGGCGTGATGTCCATGACGCTACATATTGTGCGTAGCTTATCTCGAGTCAAAGCCTTTTTTGAAGCGTCGTAGACCATTGATTTGACATGCGGACCAACGGCAAAAAACACCCCTGGTGGCGCGTCTTGATGGTCTCCGGAATTGATATTGGAAGGCGGTGCGTCCGGATTAAAAGGCCTATCGCTATTGATGGCGTGCATGCCGTGGTCAGACATCACGATAAAGGTAGCCTGTTCTCCATAAGCAGACCGCAATTGCCCGATGGCTTTATCCATGTACACATAATAGTCTGTGATGATGGACGAAAAATTTTCGAGCTGTTGCGTCGAAGGCTTGTGCGTAAATCGATCCGGCTGCATGTACCGCCAGAAACGATGCCCCACCACATCAGGGCCTCCAAAATATAATAGCGTCAAATCGGCTTGCGAAGGCTCCGCAGCCAACGATAACGCAATGTCCAGATATGTGGCATCAGCCCGAAAAGCCCACTGGCAGTTATCCCACAATCTCTTATCAAGCTCGCCAAGCGGGTGGGGAAACGTGCCGAAAACTTCTTTTGTTATTGATGCTAAATTGCGCTGCGACACTTGATAAATACTCATGATTTCCGCTTGCCGTTCTGCCGGCCAAACTTGATGCGGAACATCTTTGACTAATGATCCCTTCCATATATTTTTTCCGGCTCGCGTATCAAATTGTGCGTTCGTATTGGTTTGTGCCACCATGACACCATTGATTGTTTCTACGGGATACGTCATCCACCAGCCTATCGAGTTCACGGTCTTATGGTAATCCGTAGCTATGTTCCAAATGGCTTTGGTTTGACGGTCTGTGCTTTGGTAAAGTTCCAAATTTTCCTGGCCTCGATTTCGTGCGAAGTGGTGAATGCCATGCTTTTCATGCGACTTCCCCGTAGCAACGGTTGTCCATATCACGGGCGATAGCGTCGGGAAGAACGTTTCCAGCTTCCCATATGATCCCTGCTGCATGATCTTAGCTAGGTTCGGAAGTTTATGCTCAGCCAGCATGGGCAATATGATATCCCACTCCAAGCCGTCCACACCCACAACGACAATCGGCGAACATTTCGGTAACGTATCCAGATGCGCGGAAGATGATGTATCGCTACAGCTACACGAGATCGTTAACAGCGATAGAAGTACAATACTCACCAGCTTATTTAGGTGTCGCTCAATTATAGCAATCGTATATCGTGTTTTAATTAATCCGTTACTGTGCTGCATGTCGATTCATTCGCGCACTATCCCTCCGGAAAGCGTATGTCGCGTCCTTCTTTACATATCTATTCGAATGTAAGCTACTCGCCCCGGCGCGCGATACAAACTCGCGCACTACTTTATACATAACACAGAAACGCTAGCATTCGTTGTCCAAACATGTACAAATGAGTAAAGACTTGTTCAACCATAAAAGTTTATACTATCGTCTAACCAATCAGGATTCAGATTCGCCCTGGCAAGCATAGCCACACTCCGGACATCGCTGCTCTTCCAACCCGCGAAGGCAGTAGCCGCAGGACATGCAAACGGGAATGCCATTAGCGTTGAGAGTTAAACGTAAGCTACGACGGACTTTCCTCCGAAATATGTATATGGTTGAAGGAGGGACCAACAAAATCAAGAAAAAGGTAGGAAGAGGAAACCAAATATCCAAATCTGCTACAAAAGTGAAATAACCTCCGACAATTCCTACGATTGGCCTAAATACAAATATGGCAATAATAACATAAAAAGGCATCAACAATAGACCACGTCGGGTCATGGATTCCATTACCGCTCGGAATGCTTCTTCCCGCTCATCCAATTCCTCATATAGCAACAACTCCGGAAACATACGAAGCCACAACTTATGATGATACCTGTAAAATTTCGCCATCGGATCAACACACCAACTGCAAACATGCCCCGTTAATGTATTCTACATGCCAGCCAATCACTTCGCTTTCGCTTCCAACTCTTCCCAGCGTGCGTACAACATTTCAGCCTTCTTTTGAGCAGTCTGAAATTCATTCCATCGCTTTTCAACCTCGGCATGATCCCCAGCCACATTCGGGTCTTCCGTCGCCCTTTGACACGATTCTACTAGCGCGTCAGCTTCTTGAATCGTTGCTTCCATTTCCCGCAGTTCATATTTCTCACCGGAAGATAGCCCGCTTTGCGACGCTTTGCCCTTTGCTTTCTTAGCCTTATTTTTTTTAGAATTTCCAGCATTACCCGCTGATTTTCGAGCCTGCCATTGTGCGCGATCACCATAGTGCCCCACCTGACCATCGCCCACCAGCCCAACGAATTCTGTACACACTCGATCTAGCATAAACCTATCGTGCGACACCAACACAATCGCCCCATCGAATTCCAAAAGACTTTCTTCAAGCACGTCCAGAGATGTTATATCCAGATCATTCGTAGGCTCATCCAAGATGAGCAGGTCCATCGGCTGTAACATGAGCCGGGCGATAAGAATACGCGCCTGCTCACCGCCAGATAGATCACCCACCGGCATATCAAGCTGATCCACTGTAAACAGAAAACGCTTCGACCAGGCGCGGATATGAATGTCTTGGCCACGAAACTCTACATGATCGTCCTTGCCCGCCAGCGCTTCTCGCAGCGTGACGTCCTGCGGCAAAGCCTCTCGATTCTGATCGAAAACGACAACCCGAAGATTCTCGGCTAATTTAACCGTACCTTCATCAGGCGGTAGCGACCCGGTCAGTACACGAATGAGCGTCGTTTTACCGCTACCATTAGGGCCTAAAATGCCCAGCCTCATGCCCGGCGACAGCATGATCGAGAAATCAGAAAACAGCACTTTCCCACCGAGCGACTTCGATAAACCATTAGCCTGTAACAGTTTTTTCGATTGCCTACCCGATCCTCGAAAGTCAATCCCGGCTTTTACAGAATGTGCATTTCGCTGCGAGAGATCACGAAGCTCGTCTTTGAGTCGGTAAGCTTCATCAATACGCACTTTTGATTTAGTCCGCCGCGCCTTAGCTTTTGATTTCAAAAAAGCATCCTCACGACGAACGATATTGGTCATGGTCACCTGCCGAGCTAAGCGCGACTCCAGATAGTCCGCCCGTTTTTCCAGGAACATGGTGTAGTTACCACTCACGCTAAAATAGCCATCCGGATAGGTTTGGTTTAACTCTACTACCCGCGTCGTCACCCGATCCAAAAAATACCGATCATGGCTAACCGCAATAAACGAAAACGGCGCAGCCAGCAGAAGATTCTCCAGCCATTGTATACCTTCAAGATCAAGATGGTTCGTCGGCTCATCCATCAGCAACAGGTCAGGCTCCTGAATGACAGCCCTTGCAATAGCCAACCGCTTACGCCAACCACCAGACAGAGCCTCAACTTTCTGGTCCGGATTTTCGTATCCAAACTTGCTCATAATAATACTGGCCTGAGTTTCCCGCTCGTAATCTTCCATCGGATAATCAGCTAGCGCCTCCAACAAAGCCTGCTCGACGGTCACGCCTTCCGAAAATCGATCTTCTTGTTCAAGAAAAACGATACGCAAAGACCGACGCCGATTAACTTCGCCACCCGTAGCAAACTCCAGGCCGGCGAGAATCTTCATAAATGTAGTCTTGCCCGCACCGTTAGGGCCAAGAAACCCAACCCGCTCACCATCTTCAAAACCAATCGATAGCCCGCTAAAAAGCTCTCGCGTACCAAAATGCTTCTCAATCTCTTTACATGTAACTAATGTGCCCATCGGTTCCCCGCTAATCAAGTTAATCAATCACTGGCAGCAGTGTCGCAAGTCAGCCGTGGTTTGTCTATGAAGTGGGTTATTTCTGAGCGTCCAAATTGGCCCGAAAAATCAAACCAAACCCGCAAGCTTGATACCCCCTGTCGTTCGCGTAGAATCAAGGCTTGTCGGCTGATTCCACAAAATGGCGATATCCATCGTCATCAGCGAATTCACCCGATTAGAGGAGCGGTGTCCGAGTGGCTGAAGGGGCCGCACTGGAAATGCGGTGTGCGGTTTAACCGTACCGAGGGTTCGAATCCCTCCCGCTCCGTTTTATTTTCCCTTGCGATGATGATGTTTCATCTTCTTTTATGCTTGTTTTATAGGTGTTTTCGACAACAGAGGCCTGTCCCTCTTTAAAGACCCTATCCCCCCTATCCGGACATCTTTTACCCCTTGCGGACAACTTTTCCCGTATGCCTGAACGTATGGTCGAGTTAGCCTCATCAAAAGTACCGGTTGCCTGTGCATTTTTTTGATTTCGTCTTCTATTGAGATTGGGCAGCTTGTTGATTGCACCTCTTGTGTTCAGAAGACGTGGATCGGTGTAGACCTTGGTAATCAGCCTAATATCAGTATGACGCATCAATTCCATGTTCACGCGTATCGATACACCGGAGTTAGCCAGCATGGCCCCAAAAGTGACTCGTAAGGCGTGAAAATCGATCTTAGCCCCATCTACGAATCGCTCTATGCCTGCTTTTTTCAAATCACGATGAAAAGTATGCCAAACTGGGATCGACTCATATACAGAGTCGGACGGCTTATAAAATATTGGTCTATGCACAAGTAAAGCTGTCGCGGACCTGACACTCGACAAACAGATTCTTCAAGAGGAAGCAGTGGAAAAATTCAAAGCCCCGCGCGCCGCGCCGGAGGAAAAAGTGGTTCGAGACGGAGTTACCAGCAGATGTTGGGGCGGCTATCTCACGTTTGTTCGCCCCAAGTATCCATTGGAATGGAGATTGCGGAACACGCCTACCCATGCGCAACGATTATTTCACGGTTTTCGAAGTACGCGCTTATATTTTCGATTAATTTGGCGCGGTTGATCGGCTTGGTCTCATAATCATCGAAGCCAAATTCCAGGTATTTCTCTCGATCTCCCTCCATCGCGTGCGCAGTCAACGCGATGATTGTTTCACCATATCCGTCGTCGCGAAGCAGCTTGGTAGCTTCGTCACCGCCCATGATCGGCATTTGAATGTCCATGAGAATAATGTCGAAAGGGCTGCCTCTGTCGCGTGCTGCCAGCGCGGTGTCGAGTGCCAGTTTACCGTTATTGACGGCGGTTATCACCGCGCCGCTCTTCTTGAGAATGCCGCTTACCAGGAGTAGGTTCGTCGGGTTGTCCTCAGCCAGGAGAATGCGGCAGCCTTGCAATGGCAACCGTAGGGGTGTTTCTATTAGATCGGTGTCGGGCCTCTGCTGCTGGTCGTGCGTATAATCGAGGATGAGTTTTATGAATTTCGGTCTATCCAGCGGTTTCGTCATGAAGTCGTTGCATCCGGCATTGATGCACCGCTCTCGGTCGCCATGCAAAGCGTGAGCGGTTATGGCGATAATCGGAAGCGTATACCCCTCTCGGCGCAGCATCCGCGTAGCTTCGTAACCGTCCATTACGGGCATTTGCATGTCCATGAGAATCACATCGTACGGCTTGCCTGCGTCGCGCTCTGCCAATGCATTGTCAAGTGCAAGCTTGCCGTTCTCCTTAACAGTCACCTGCGCTCCCGCCTTCTTCAAAATGAAGGAGATGAGACGTTGGTTGTCAGGGCCGTCCTCGACCAGGAGTATTCGAAGACCATTCAGGTCTGTGCGGAGAGCTTTCAGGTTGGATTGGGGGTGTTCATTCTGAGCTACAGCCGTAGACGACAGCGGGTCGTCGAGCATTTTCACGCCCTCAAGCGAACCAGTAGCTACAGTTGCGCGGACCGTTGAACCTACGCCAATCTCAGTTTCAACGATAGTAATGTCACCACCGAGTAATACTGCGAGCCGCTTACTGATACTCAGTCCGATTCCAGTCCCGCCAAAACTACGGGTCGTTGAATAGTCTGCCTGCGTGAAAGACTGGAAGAGATTCGATACGCTGTCCTTATCCATGCCTCGTCCAGTGTCGATCACGTCAAATTGCATGCACGGCTCGTCGTGGTTGTTGTCGAGACGAGTTACCATCCGAACGGAGCCAGTTTCGGTGAACTTGATCGCGTTGCCGATCAGATTGATGAGTACTTGCCGTAGCCGTACGGCGTTGGTTTGTATGGTCTTCGGGATAGCGCCTTCATATTCCATGTTGAACGCTAACCCTTTTGCGTCGGCGTGATCTCGAACGAGTGAACACACTTCCGCAATGACCGCGCATGGTTCGCACGAGGTTCTTTTTGCATCCATTTTCCCGGCCTCTATCTTGGACAGGTCAAGGATGTCGTTGATGATGGCAAGAAGATTCTCGCCGTTGCGTTGGGTCGTGCGTACGCAAGATTTCTTTTCCGCTTCGGACAAGTCATTTTCAATGAGATTTTCTGTGAAGCCCAGGATGGCTGTCATTGGCGTGCGGATTTCGTGGCTCATATTGGCAAGAAACTCGCTCTTGGCATGGTTGGCAGCATCAGCCTGCGTTTTAGCCACCTGTAACGCATCTTCGGTTTTCTTATGCTCGGTGATGTTAGTCCGGATCGCTATATATTGTGTTATGCGACCATCGACGTCTTGGAGTGGGACGATTGTCGTATCCATCCAGTACTTTGACCCGTCCTTGGCATTATTGCAAACCTCTCCATGCCAGACATTACCCGTTGCGATTGTCTTCCACAGCTTGGCCCAGAACTCGTGCGGGTGGAATCCCGAATTGACGATTCGGTGGTTTTGCCCAATCAATTCCTCTCGAGAGTACTGGCTGATTTTGCAAAACTTGTCATTGGCGTAGGTGATCTCGCCGGACGAATCGGTAATCGCAACGAGCGAGTGTTCATCCAGCGCGTATTTCTGGCTTGCCAATTCGCGTGTGCGGTTTACTACACGATGTTCCAGTGAGGCTGCATTCATACGAAGCTGCCTGAGGACTATCGCTATAGCGCTGGTGCTGAGTAGGCCGGCAACGGCAACTAACGCAACCGTTCCGTTTAGACTCCTATCCAAAATCGCGGTGGAAGAGCGGCTGATCAGAGCATCTTCAAGTGCGTTGTGCAATGCCGCGACGTGCCACAATACGATTAGGGCGCCAGCGCCGAACATGGAAGTGATAGCGGCAACACCATGCTCATTGAGACCATTCTCCCATGCGACTAAGAATAGCCCAGTCCCGAGAGCCACGAATCCACAAGCCGTGTGAACGGCCATGCTCGTATACCCCTCCCAGCCATAAGATGTTTTTAGTGAAAAGAGATAACCTATCAACGCTACCGAACCAATAATAACGACCATGAGCGCAAGGCCGCCGATGGTTCGGACCGCGCGTGCATTCGATCTTGCCGCTACGACGAGAGCCGTTCCAGTAATCGTAAAGCACATGGCTGTATTCGGAGCCATCCGCCCCGGATCGGGTGTTTCCACTGTGATGTAGTGCTGCATGAAAAGCTGGTCAAGGCCTAAGGATACGCCGAAAAAATATTCTCCCAGCGTTAGAATTGAAATTACGATGGTGACGGATGCGGTAGCCACGACGAGTTTGGGGCGACGATCAAGAAACATAACGCCGAACCCGCAGAGCAAAAAACAGAGTGCCGTGTTGAATTGCATGGGTACGAACGAGGAATGGATTTGCACTAGTGTGGCGTTTTTCGCGTACCATCCGAATAGCACAGCTGCCCCGAGGACGACTGCTAATACGCCAGAGATTCTCCATTGCCTTTCAGCGAAGGCCGGTTCGTAATGTCTGAGCGTTGCGTGAATCGTTACCCCCTTGTGTCGCACCGGCTGACCGCTAGCCAAATGGCAGCTTTGATCCTTGTTGTGGTCTTATTGCACAATATTTTCAAATGGGTCGAATTTGACCGATAGCCTCCGGAAACTGGACACCGAACGGATGCCGAGTTTGCACAGCAAGATACTGCCGCTAACACAAGCGACTGTGTAAGAATCATCGGAATGCCAGCCATGTGTCTGGAAACACCATGGTATGCATTTTGTGGCATCGTGGGGTAACGCACCTAGATGGGATACTGAACACATTGCTCGCCATACTGGTATTCCCTAGTACGTAGTCGTTTCCCGTTCGCACCTATTGTGACTGCATACGAAATGGCCCCACCTATTCAAGCAGAACAACTGTGTATACATCGCCGAGCTTTCTCTTCAATTCTAAGAACCATTACGTTTTTCGAATTCAATGCATTGCTTGTGGTGTCCGTCCGACACTATCGTGATCCGATCAACGGTCTCATTATCGCTACAGATTCTGTTCGATCGGCTTAGATGGATCCCCCACTGGCACTGGTGTGCCTGCGGCCGTTGTCAGCTGCAATAACTCTTCAGTTGTGAGCACTTCGTCGATGTCTAGTAAAATATTTACCGTTTCGCCAACCTTGCCCATTCCGAGGATGAATGAGGTGTCCACCGACTCTCCCATTGATGGTGGTGGTGCAATATTGGCGACTTCAATGTCTAACACTTCCGATACCGTATCTACAATGATTCCGATTTCCTTGCCCACATCGACCACGATAATGCACGTCTGCTTCGTATAGGATTTCTCGCTAAGACCAAACTTTAGGCGGAGGTCCACCAGAGGAATCACATTGCCTCTAAGATTGATGACACCTTTCACGAATGGTGGCATTCGTGGAACGGCAGTAATGTTTATTACGCCCATGATCTCGCGTACTTTGAGAATTTCTACGCCATACTCTTCGTCCGCCAATTTAAACGTCAGATATTTATGGCTTTCGCCAGACACCTCATGGTCCGTCGGAGATGCGGTGTCTTTGATTTCATCGAGAATCGTTGTAGTCATATTCTACCTCATCTTGCTGTTGACTAAATTATTTCGAGGGTGAAATGTGCGCCATACTGGCCATGCAGCGAACGTGGGTGGGACACATACTGTCACCACCCTCGCTCACTGCCCATCATTAACGCTCAGTGTCGCCATCAAAAACCCTTCAAGCCCTCGTCGTCATCCATTGACATGAAATCTTCCGATGAAAGATCGTTTCCGTTGGCTTGCCCCGCCGTCGTCCAGCCTTGCGACTTTGAAGACGCGATCGCAGGTTGAGAGCGAAGATGTCGACTATTCTCGAAAGCACTGTTTCCCTGTGCGATGGTGTTTAAGCTGTTACGTCTCGTGGTGGTCAGGCTTTTGGCATGGGGGCCGTTGATGAGGTCCGCGAGCTCATTGACGACGCCTTTGACAGTGTTGGCCTGGGCAGACAACTGCTCTGCGGCTGATGCCGACTCTTCGGCACCCGCTGCGTTTTGTTGTGTGACCTTGTCCATTTGAGATACGGCTGTGTTGATCTGGTCAACGCCAAGGGCTTGTTCTTCACTCGCTTTGTAAATTCCGTCGATCAGGTCGGTCACCCGCGTCACATCTCCAACGATAGATTCGAGTGCCCGGCCTTCTATGAAAGCCCATTGTAAGTCAAGTGCATTTTTTGCTCTTTCCAGGCGACCGTTGTAATCCCAATCTTCCATCCGAGCGTCACCAAGAATACAGCTGATTAACAGCTTAGCCCTGGCTAGCCCAAGTGGGTCGTTTTCGAGAGTGTGACGACTGCCCTATCTACGGACGAGCGTTTCCCGGCAAGCCAGGATAGCCCAAGGTCGGGA
>JAJRPG010000025.1 GCA_024280855.1 Planctomycetota bacterium
ATCCTTGAGTTCAATCCTACTCCTCAATCACGCGACTCTAACATTATAACACAATTGCCAAAGAGTTCTTCAACAGGCTGCTAGCATTCTTGGGAAAGTTAGCTCAACACAGTTCAGGCTCCACTGTACAGATTCGACTGAGATTGGGAGCGACATGCCAACCGCCCAATCAATGTGGCTTAATCACGCTTAAGAAATTAGCTATTTTACAATACTACGGGCGTAGAACGGGCTTTTCTTATATACTCTTTCATTTTATTCTTGGATAAAAGTGCAAATATGGTAAAATACCTTAATTATTCGGCGA
The DNA here is from genome assembly GCA_024280855.1 of Planctomycetota bacterium. Taxonomy (GTDB): domain Bacteria; phylum Planctomycetota; class Phycisphaerae; order UBA1845; family UBA1845; genus JAJRPG01. Next base: position 308 of record JAJRPG010000025.1, read on the forward strand.
GAATCGTGAATCTCGCCGCGGCATGGCTAGGCTAACTCGAAATTGGCAGCATGAATCACAATAACGAGAGCGAGCCTACCTGGATTTACGTCAAAACGCTTTACGATAAGTGTTCTGATTTACCACCTGACCAGCGCACCCGTTTTTTGCTCGAACAATGCCAATCTGATTCTTGGCTGCGTAGCGAAGTTGAATCACTACTTAGTATAAACGATAGCGACTGCGACCTATCGCACAACCGTACTCAAATATTTCCATCAAATAATTCTCAACCAAGCCTAGACCAGGCATGGGCCGGCAAAGACATTGGCTCTTATCGCATATTAAAACTCATTGCTCGCGGAGGCATGGGCGCGGTTTACTTAGCCGACCGCAACGACGGAACCTACGACAAAAAAGTCGCCATCAAACTACTCGATCAAAAATATGTTTCCGACCCACAGTTCATCAAGAGATTCCAAACGGAACAACAAACCCTAGCCAACCTGGACCATCCTAACATTACCAAACTTCTGGACGGGGGCATAACTCAAAACGGCGTTCCATACATCATCATGGAATATGTCGAAGGTGTTCGCATTGACAAATACTGCAAGAAAAACGCGCTTTCTCAAAAGCAACGTTTACAATTATTCTGCCAGGTATGCTCAGCCGTTCAATATGCCAATCAAAATCTAATCGTGCATCGAGACTTAAAACCAAGTAACATACTGGTCTCCTCTGATGGCATTCCCAAACTACTTGATTTTGGAATCTCAAAAGTTTTTGATCCACAAGATCAGCCAAGTGACGACCTAACGCTACCTGCGATGCGTATCTTCACGCCTCGATACGCCAGCCCGGAGCAAAGTTCCGGACAGCCCATGACTACGGTGAGCGATGTATTTTCTCTTGGCGTCATTCTTTATGAACTACTCATCGACGGTAAACCTTTTTTACAAACGTCTACTAAAGATGGTAGCAACCAGACGACATCATCGAAAAACAAACCCGTTCGTCCTCGATCTATAGATAAGTCCTTTCCGGTAGACCTCGAGACAATCGTTCTAAAATCCATTCGCCACGACTCCCATGAGCGATATCAGAGTGCCATCGCTTTGTCAGAAGATTTGCAACGCTTCGTTACTAACCAGCCTATACATGCCCGCACGCCCAGCCCGCTGTACCAATTTCGCAAGCTGGTCACACGAAACAAATGGACATCCATAACCGTCGCCATCCTCACGCTTTGCCTCATGGGATTATCCACGGGTATGACCATTCTCTACGCACGCGCTAATCAGGAAACGCGCAACGCCAACGAGGTGGTCGACATTCTTGAAGGCGTGTTCACGACTGGTTACGCCAATTGGTTTAGCCCACAAAAAAGTTCTAATGTAGCTGTTAACTTTAGAGTGGCTGATACCATCAAGTACGCCGAAGACTACCTGAATTCCGACGCGACCATGAACGCCTCCACCCAATACCGATTGCATCGATTGTTGGGGAAAGCGTATTACCATGTCAACGAGGACCCAGAAAACGCATACCGCCACATGGAAAAGGCGCACAAACTGAACTTGAATCTACACCAACCCCAACACCCAGAGATCGCAGAAAGCCTCATGAACCTTGGCTTCCTGTCCAAGTCTCCTGAAATGCGAGTCGAGAAATTCCAAAAAGCATACGCCATACTCCGAGACACGCTTGGGGAGGAACATTTAGACACTATCATTGCCCGTATCGAATGGGGAGGCGCACTGCTTCATCTCGGAAAGTTTGAAGCGGGCAAATCCATCACTGACGAAGGCATAGCCAAACTCGAAAATATGCCTGGGGCGAATACGGAAATCATAGGACATTGCTTGATACGCTTGGGATCGAATTATACGAGTGGTGGCTTTCGCCAATTCGGTAAAGTAGCATTAACCAAGGCGCTAAATCACAGCTACAAAATGAAAAATAAGTTGACGCCTATTTCAGTTTTATCCGCACTCTCGATGAACGCATTCCTCCTGGGCGAATTAGATGATGCCGAAGATTATGCACGTCGCGCATCCACGGAAGCACTTAGCGAAGTAGACAAATACCATCCCGCTACTTTTGCCCCGCTGTGGTGGCTGGGACATATGCTTGCTTTTAAGGGAAACACAGAAGAAGCGATTCCCATATTGCAGGAATCTTTGCTCATAGCCAGGGTCGCTTATGGCAACAACAGTCAAACCGCTGTCCGCCCCTTGCATGACTTAGCCGGGATTCAATGGGCAATTGGAAATTACACCCAAGCCGAAAAACACTTTCGAGAGTTAATTGAAATAACGAACAGACGTGATAATTACCATGTCCAAAGATTCGGCTTTCGAAACTCATTAGCTGTAGTCCTACGAGACCAGGGAAATTTTGATGAGTCGTTGCAATATTTCGAAGATGCCCATCAAATAGCGATTAACAATTTCGGACCTCTTGATTTGCAAACCGCGCGCGTAGAAAACAATATGTCACGCCTGTTGCTACTACGGGGCGAACTGGAACGAGCCGAGGAATTAATCCTTCGGGTCATTGACATCAGAGAAACAAATTTAGCCACGAACCTTTTTGACATCATAGAATCAAAAATGGTATATGGCATGATCCTGACTAAAATGGGCCGCTTGGAAGAGGCAGACTGTTTACTCCACCATGCCTACTACGCAAGAAAAGAATTGTTCGCCCCCGGCCACCGCTACATTGCAGAAGCCGGGATCGCGCTAAGCGATTGGCTAATCGCCGATGGACAATTCGCCCAAGCCGGCAACCTGTTGGAAAAAAGCTTAACCTCGCTTCAATTACAGTATCAAGACCAACATGTACTAATCAGACAAGCTACGCAATCACTCGCATCCATTCAAACCGCGCCTCAATTTGCCGCATCATCTATCAAACGAAAAAAAACAAACTACTCGCTAAGCCGATAGCCCGGTAGCGCATCCCGATGCACATCGGGATTGCCTGCCGTCTTCCGAAGCTACGACCACAACCGATAAATCCCAACGAGCCGCATGCTTCATCTTGCGCGGAGTTCAGACCTATTAGGCTATTGTTGTTTATTGCCGTCAACGACAGCGATGTAGGGCATCTTCCGCAGCAGAAAGGGCTATGTCAGAGCCGGTAGCGCCAGCGCCCGGTGTCTTCCCCATGTCACAAACGCGACAGGGTGGCATGCCTAAGCCACTAGGCGCAGGCATGTACGATCGAAAATAACGCCAACACACCAATAGCGCCGTAGATCGGGTCATCGACCCGACGGCCGGGTGGCCCATACCTGAAAGAGTTTTTCTTTCAAGTGTTTTCCTGACAGAATTTTCCTGCACATTTTCTGATCCGCTCACGTCGTCGCGAGAGGTTTGTCTAATACCTTGATTCGTAGCTCTCTGCTATCATG
>JAJRPG010000026.1 GCA_024280855.1 Planctomycetota bacterium
CACCGAGGCCTCACGCTTCTATTCACAATTGACCAAATGGGATGAGCGGTTCGACGGTACGGAACCCTTCCGCCTCGACCATCTGGTCTATAGGCCAGCGCCCATCGCTGCGGAAATTACGCACTGGCATACGCGCTTCGTCGTGGACATCTCCGATACGATTGAACAAAAGCTTGAGGCTATCCGCTGCTATAAATCTCAGTTTGATGATAAACGCCGCGAAGGTTTGGAGCATTACATCCGCTCAGGCGCTGGTGTGGAAGGGGCAAGTATCGGCGTGAAATATGGCGAACTGTACGCCCTGCCTCGGCCTTTGGGCGTCACCGATATGGTCTCACTGCTAGGCGATTGGAAAGTCCCCCCACCTTTCAAGCAGCCTAGTAGAGATTAGGTATTGCCCAACCAGAGCCGTACGGCGCAAGCCTGCGGGCATCCGTGATTTGGTTCGAGAGATATGGCGTTTTATGGATATCAAAAGACGAAATAACATGCCTCGTCATTCTCGTCCCGAAGTGCATCGGGAGCGGGAATGACAAAGCGGTGGCTTTCCCATGCCACTCCAGATGCCAGCATACTTTCATCGCTGACAACATAGTACGTCGTAACACCGCGCAAGCTAAAGCATGCGGCTCGTTGTGCTTTGAATGCTGGCGGGGTAGTCGTGGCTGCGCCGATAGGTACAATAGGGTGTGATTGGTACTCAAGATTTGCTGGAACAGCCCCTTAGGAGCGCATGGTGGAAATATACATTGACGAAAAACTATTCACCGCCGAAGAATTTTCGGTAGGGACCATCGAAGAAACTGTTCGTGACATTCAGGGGAAGCATTGCTCCGAAGGCACGCTTATTGTTGGCTTATCCTGTAATGGCCAGGAAGTCCCTTCGGGCGATATGACGGAAACGCTGGGCCAAGAGGTTTCCACTATTGAACGCCTCGATATTGTGACCGCTGATTATCGTTCGTTGGTTTTGAATACCATGAGTGAAGCCTCTGAATCGATGCGTGGGGCCATTGATGACGGTAAACGCATCGCAGGTATGTTGGTCTCAGGCCAAACCGCTGAGGCTATTCGGGAACTTGGCGACTGCGTCCGCGTGTTTCAACAGGTCCACGATGCCATAGGAAAGTCACTCCAGATACTCGAAATCGATATTGATTCCGTCGGAGAAAACGGCGAAAGCGTGATCGATTCCTTAGCTAAGCCACGAGAGGTGCTAACGGATATTAAAGATGCCTTGCAAAATACCGATCATGTGCGCCTGGCTGATATTCTCGAATATGAAATGGAACAAGCCGCAGTTAATTGGGAAAACATAATTGGCCGTATCCGCGCCGAAGCAGATGTTTCCGACACGCCTGATAGTTGACCAAGTGAAACCCGTAATACCCAAGTAAAGCCGTCATGCCCGCGAAGGCGGGTACCCAGTAGCATTATGTCAGTGGCAAGAACTAGGTTCCCGCCTGCGAGGGAATGACGAGAGGGGCGATGGTTTAATAAAACGCCTCTAACTCGCCCGCCCTTTGCATTGTTCGATTGGATACTTCACCGCATTTTTCACCATCTTCTTTTCCAGGGCTGACGACAGGTCAATCCCCATCGTCGAGGCAAACGAAACCACATAGGCCGTGATGTCAGCTAGCTCTTCCTCGATTTCCTGCATTTTTTGCGGGTCGTTTTTTAATTGCGAAAGTTCATCAGAGCGCACCCATTGAAAGTGTTCCATAAGCTCCGCCGCTTCAATAGCGATAGATGCCGATAGGTTTTTGGGATCATGAAAAGGCTGCCAATCCCGCTCAGTCACGAAAGCCGCGACCAGCGTCTTCAAGTCCGACACCACGGTTGTTGCATCATTCATAGCCATTTGCGTCACCCTCATGTTGTTTTAATCGAGCCAATAAGCCCCAAGCTTGCTTCCCAGCCCTACTCCGCTGAAGTACAGTATATCTTGCATAAGGAGAAAACTGAAATTACAAGAACAAATATCATGACGCACGCTTCTTTAACAACTTTGATGACGCCATTCATGACGCTCACTCTTCTTGCTAGTGCAGTCCTTGGGAACCCATCTACTGATGAAGCCATCGTCCAGTCCGCCGTTCAAATTAGTACCAAACAGTCAACCGCAGGCCAACTCATTTTCCTCCGTCATGATGGCCCTTACTTTCGTCTTGCGACTACGATTGAAACTTTAACTTCGTACATGACGCAGCATCAACAAGTTGGCCCCATTCTCATCAGATACGAAGGTCATCCGCAGTCACAGGAATTTTCGAGCCACATGCGAGTCGGCTTTAGAGCGAGCAACCACCACGAACCAATATCACCCTGCGAGCTGGTTCAAGACCCCGCTGCATTAGTAGTCTACGCGACCATCACAGCTGGTTCGCTCAGTCCGTCCCGTAGCTATGTGCATTTGAGCGACTGGGCAGCGCAGCACGGGTTTGATGTTGTCGGGCCATTTACCGAAATTTATGCGTATCCTCGAACGGTCGAATCGTCTGGATTAGCTACGGTTGAAGTACAACTAGGCGTCCGCGAGAAAACGCCTCAGCCTAGTTTAGAGACTAAGCCCGTTTCAAATCTGTCAGAATTAGCAAGCGAAATTTTTCCAGAATCTAATCCTGAACAAACCATGGGTAAAGCGCCGGTTGTGCCTGTTGAAATTGTGCAAAAGGAATCGGCACAAGCTGAGCCAGTTCCTGTTACAACGATTCCGCCACCTGTCATCGAAGCGCCAGTAAAAGAGCAACCCGTACCGCAGACCCCGGATGTAGGTGTTTCATTTGAGCCAATCGTAGACCTTATGTTTGCTAAGTTCTCTCGTAGCGATAATGAAAACCATGCATCGCTGACTCCGCTAACTGCGCGCATCCAAGCTATCGCCCAAGGCGTGGACCAGCGATATCCAGGCCAAGCTTCGCCGCTCAAACAGTTAGCCAAGTTGATGAAATCCAGATTGGTCAACCGACAACTTCAGCCTACCGAAGTTCACCAGCCAAACGAACAACTAAAACTTGCGATCAAAAAACTTGACGTCGTCATGGTAGGCATTGGTTATCGGACGATGTCGTCGTCGCAGGCATTGGTGCGCGTTCTTTCCATTTTGCGTGAAGCTGTAGAAGTTCCGACGAATATCCCAGGTTCACTTTCGGGTGAGAAGGAAACACCATAAGTCCTTATATTACAATTGCTTACAGATGATTACCCGTCCGAATGCAACTCTTGTGGAGGTTGTGAATATCATTAGTTGTTACGAAATATCCTTGTCAGGGTGGAGTCGCGTGGTAGTCTATGTCGATTCTGGACTTCGTCTGGGTAGTGGTAAAGTGTGCGACTGTCGCGGCTGCACGACTCTGCCAAAGTGAGATAAGACGGACGGGTTCTTAAGAGGCTAATGAATCAAAATATGAGTAGTGCAACTACGAAATCAACTAGCATGAACAATACATCAGGCCTGAGCGGTTTTCTTGAGTTTGAAAAACCACTGGCGCGAATTCAGCACGACATTGAGCAGCTTGAACACGAGCAAGATGGCGGCTCGAAAAAGTTGGCTATCAACATCCGGCAACAGCACACGCGGTTCAAAGCGACGATGAAACGTTTGTACTCCAGCCTGACGCCGTGGGAGACGGTGCTAGTCGCGAGACATCCCAGCCGCCCGCTGTCTACGGATTATCTCAAGCTTATCTTCCGCGATTTTACCGAGCTGCACGGCGACCGAACCTTCGGCGATGACAAAGCGCTGATAACCGGCTTCGCTCGCGTCGGTACGCACAAGGTGATGTTCATCGGACACAATAAAGGCAAGGACGTTAAGGAACGCATTGCTTGTAACTTTGGCTGTGCCCATCCGGAAGGGTATCGCAAAGCGTTGCGAAAAATGAAGCTGGCTGAGAAGTTTGGCCTGCCCGTCGTTTGCCTGATTGATACGCAGGGTGCTTATCCTGGCATCGGTGCGGAAGAACGCGGCATCTCACATGCGATTGCGGTTAATCTTATGGAGATGGCTCGTCTGCGTACACCCATCGTTTGTGCGGTGATTGGTGAAGGTGGCAGCGGTGGTGCGTTGGGCATCGGCGTTGGCGACCGGGCTGCGATGTTCCAGCACTCGTTTTATTCTGTTATTTCCCCAGAAGGTTGTGCGGCTATTCTTTGGAAAACTGCGGACCAGCGGAAGCTAGCTGCGGAGGCACTTAGAATAACTGCGCCGGAATTGAAAAAGCTAGGCCTCATCGACACCATTATTCCTGAGCCTATGGGCGGAGCACACCGTAACCCAGAGTCGGCGGCTGAAGCATTGGAAAAATACATCACGACTTCGCTCGATGAATTCAAACTGCTCGCCACCGATGCCTTGGTAGCTAAGCGTTATCAGCGCATTCGCAATTTGGGTAGTTTCTATGATTCGCCAAGCGAGTTAGCCGCGAGGGAAAAGTCCAAGCAGCGCAGTGCCAGGCGGTCGGCATCACGGTCTGCAAGACTAGCTAAGCGATACGCGGCGTCCACAAACGTTACCTCCTGATATTTTGGTTCGGGACTACTTCCGTGATTCACCGTCATTCCCGCACAGGTGGGAATCTAGGCTTGTAGGGCAGCGTCGTAGACCTGCCTTCACTATTGCGGTGAGTAGTCTACACATATCAATAGTCCAGGCAGGTCAACCTTTCGCCAGTAGGCAAAAGAACGACCGTGCCCTACTTGGTTAATTTTCCGTCATTCCCATCCCGATGTGCTTCGGGAGTGGGAATCCAGTTAAGGGCAATCAATGGCCTCGCATCAGTTTGGTGTCTCCGTGCAAGGTTGCCCGATTCATGCGACCATTTCCAGCGAGACGTGCCAGCATACTGTCATTGTCTTAGGTGGTTTTCATGGCGACGAGCCAAAGAGTGTCCACGTCTGTCGCGAACTTATCAAACTGCTTACGCATGATGCGTCGAAAAGCGCATCGGCTAGATGGGTCATCGCTCCGCTAATCAACCCCGATGGCTATGAAATTCGCAACCGCCGTAACGCCAACAAAGTAGATTTGAATCGTAACTTCCCCACCAGCAACTGGGCGTTTGGTAATAAGCGTAGCCGAATGTTTGGCGGATTATCACCAGCGAGCGAACCTGAGACCCAAGCCGTGATGACGCTTATCGAAAAATATCCGCCCAGCGTTATCGTCACTATCCATTCCATCAGCGGAAACCGTTTCTGCAATAACTACGACGGCCCGGCTAAGCGATTCGCTGAGGCGATGCACGCTCGCAATCATTATCCCGTCACGCCGTCCATTGGATACCCCACACCGGGAAGCTTCGGGTATTGGGCTGGCGTGGAAAAAAACATTCCGACCATTACCCTTGAATTGCCCTCGCACCATTCATCAAAAAAATGTTGGCTAGACAACAGTGCCGCCATATTGTCAGTATCTGGTGAATAGCGTGTAGGGCAGCGTCGTAGACCTGCCTTTACTATTGCGGTGAGTGGTCAAGCACATATCAATAGTTCAGGCAGGTCAACCTTTCGCCAGTAGGCAAAAGAACGACCGTGCCCTACCGGCAAAACGACACGGGTAAGTCCCGAGGAATATCGGGACTTACCCATGCCACCCAACACGAAAATAACGGACCGTCGTAATGACGAATGACGCCTCGTCTGTTATAGTTACTATTTTTCCCGCGACAAAGAAGCATGAAAGAAGCCTCCGAAAAACCGACCCTCGTCACACGCGCCCAGCGACGGGCCGAACTGAAGCACGTTGTAGCCATGGCTATCCCCATGGTTGTTACGACCAGTTCGCGCGCACTTATGGACATCGCCGACTATGTGATGATTACGCGACTAGACCTTGACGCCGCCCAGGCAGCTATCCTGCCCGCACAAATGATTATGTGGTCCTACATCGTCGTCGGGTTGGGCATTGTCTCGGTCGTCAACACGTTTGCCTCACAATGTCTGGGAAAAAAACAACACCGCGACTGCAGCGCCTACGCCTGGCAAGGCATATACTTCTCCGTAATCATCGGAGTCTTTGGCCTGGCCCTTCGCCCCTATCTTCCAGCCCTGATTAACTGGATAGGCCATGAACCCGCTGTCCGCGAAATGGAAATCTCCTACGCCAGTGTCGCCCTCCTGACACCAGGCCCCACGCTCGCCGCCGCATCCATAGCCTGGTTCTTTACTGGCATTCATAAACCCTCTGTAGCGATGTGGTCTGCGTTAGAGGCTAACGTCGTCAATATCGTCGTCAGTGCCGTCCTTATATTTGGCTATGGCGGCTTTGAACCAATGGGCATCGAAGGCGCAGCTTGGGGAACTCTCGCCGGCGTGTGTTATCGCGCGCTAAGACTCTTAGCGACTTTGCTCTCTAAGAAAATCAATGACAGTTACCATTCGCGCTCAACATGGCTACCCTGCTGGTCGAAAATCAAGGATTTGTTACGCGTAGGATTTCCGTGCGGCTGCCATTGGGTGTCAGAGGTTGTGGTCTGGTCATTGTTTGTCACTGTGTTAATCGGCAGCAAGTTCGGCATGGCTGACCTCATCGCCACCAACACGGCTTGGCAGTATATGCGATTGGCTTTTATGCCTACGATTGGGGTGGGACAAGCCCTCACTGCCCTGGTAGGAAAATCCATCGGCAGCGGCAATCCCGATAGAGCCATCCGCGAAACAACCATCGCAGCGTGGATAACTATTGCTTATATGGGGTCGCTCTCGATCATATATTTGTCAGCCGGTGGCTATCTGATAAGTTTGTTTAACGATCAACCGGAGGTCGTGGCATTGGGTGGACGCATCATGATATGTGCGGCTATTTTCCAACTGTTTGATGCTATAGGAATTTCATACAACTCCGCATTACGCGGCGCAGGTGACACCTTCGTACCATCCGCTTTTTTCGTGGTAAGCACCTGGGTCATCATCATCGGTGGCGGATGGACCGCAGCTACGTTTTTCCCAGAATTGCATAGCCTGGGTCCGTGGATTGCGGCTTCGTGTTTTATCATTATTACTTCGCTGTTTTTGTGGTGGCGATGGCGTAGCAAGGTGTGGATGAAAATCCATTTGCTAACGCCCGACGATACCGACATCAGCACCACGGCTTCTCCGGCGGCTGTGCCGTCAACATAATGACACGTCTCAAACAATCAGAGCCGCACGGCGCAAGCCTGCGGGCAGTACGGATGTTATATCAATTAGGGTGCATCTATTCACGAAGAATGCCCGTGGTTTGCGCCGACGGCTCTGAGTTTGCCCTCTTGAATCACCAAGCTATAATTCTTCCAGCCCGTTAATTTCCCTATTCGAGTTTTAGCTCAGGGCTAATTACATAGCGTCCACTATGCAGAGATGAGGTATAGTTTGCGAAATCTAACCAACCGATTATGCGCGTGCTTAGTTTTAACTTTTCTAAGCCTTCTTATTCTCGTCGCTTCCTGCACCCCCACGGAGAAGCCGCCGGTCGTACTCAAGCCCACTGGTTCACCATGCTCTTCAATTGCGATTGCATGTTTTGATGAGTTAGCCCGTCAGCCTTTGCAACTGATTTGCTTCCGCCCGACGAGTCGCTGGTCTACGACTGCCCTGACTTATCAACTAACCAATGTTTTGCCAGGCCTTGATGAGCAGATGCAGCGCGACGCCGTGGACCGTGCGTTCGCGCTTTGGGCTGATGCTTCTAAGTTGACGTTTACATCTGTCACCACTGGCGCAGACCTCAACATATCTTTTGAAGAAGGCGACCACGGGGACGACTTCCCCTTCGACGGGTTAGGGTCGAATCTAGGCCATGCGTTTTTTCCGGGGTCCGGCATGCCCGGTGAGGTTCATCTTTGTGCGACAGAAAACTGGGTCATTGGCGAAGCCGCGGAAAGTGAAATAGATTTGTTCGCCGTTTTAGTCCACGAAATCGGTCATGGGCTGGGCGTAGAACATAGTTTGAACGCCACTGCTGTCATGTTGCCTAGTTATATGGGTACGATTGACGCCTTAGCTGAGGATGATATTGATTCGATTCAAAAACTCTACGGCAGTGCTGACGGGACCGTAGCCCGATTAGAAACACCGGCTCCGCAGGATTTCAAAGAGCCGGCGAATTTCGATATCACGATCGACCCGGACACCGATGGCGACGGCATTCCCGATACCATCGAAGTTTTTGTGCTAAATACTGATCCGGTTGAAGAAGATAGCGACGGCGATGGCACGCTCGATTTCATGGAAGTATTCGTCGGGGGTACGGACCCCATTGTGTCTGACCTGACAGGAACAAACACCGGCAGTGACATATTACAAGCCCAGTTGTTGATTGACGACGTAGAAGCCGCAGTGTTTGCAGTGGGTGATGGTGTATCAAACATTACTTCACTCACCTCAATTTCAGCAACAGAATTATATCAGCTTATTTTACAACAATTTGACGAAACGATTGACCCGCTTATGCCAGTAGTAAATGTATCGCAAATTACTTTTTTCGTAGACGATATTTCTCTGTTAGATGGAACCACGTTCGTCTTGGCGGACTTTCCGGGAGCGATTCAAATCATCAGAATTATGGACGGTGTAACGATTTCGGGGGACGGAGGCAGTCAGTCGAGTTCTGACGGCACGACCAGTGGTTCACTTAGCTTGAATATTTCAGGAGGACGCCTCACCGGCTCTTTCGATTTCACCATCACCACCCCATTCGAAATATCAACCACCGGCGACCAATTGCAAGGCTCTAACCATGTGCTACGCGTAATAGCTAACGACATTGATATTTCAACCAATTTTCAGCAAGTAGGCTCAGAGGTTTTCACTTCGCCGTAATAAAGTAGGGCGCGGCTATTGCCTGCCATCTTCCAAAACTAATCACGCGCCGACCTAATCGCCTATGAATCTGGAGCATCAGAGCGAGCGAGTGTCCCATTCTTTGCCTACTAGCCTAGGGTGGGGGAAGCATTAACGAAATAACTTCTACCTCGAAACACCAAGCTGCCCATCATGGCCACTAGCAAACCCGTGACCACCATGCCCCACGTCGAAACCGTTGGAATAACCGGCACGCCCGCAGCCGGGACGTTAGCGTTATCCGCTAAAAATGCCAGCAGGTCCGCATCGCTTACTAACCCTGCATCTGTTAAATCAACACCCACCAACCCAGCTGGTAAAGTTGGTCGAAAGAAGCGGATGTAATCCAAACTGCCAATGATGTCTGGAATATAAGTCTCTCCCGGCGTTGGGTCCGTCACGCCGCCTGGCAATGGTGGGTTCAACACGTTGGCATTATGGACCGGCGGCGAAAAGTCTTGCGACTTCTCCCAATTGGTATAGGCGACCGCGCCAACCTGAAGTGTCGGTGGCATGTCACTTCTATTGTACCGATCATGCACTGCCCAAGGTTGGCCCGACTCTTTTCGCAGTACGATCACATAATCACCCAGGCGAGCAATCTGCAGCAAGGCGTTGTCCGCAATGTTGTTTGATAGGATTAACGTAGAGTTACTATTCGTCGTAGTCTTCACTTCAAATTGAAAGCCGCTGCCGCCATTGTTGCCATGCCCCATGGACAAAAAGATGTAATTTTCCCCGCCAGTAGTCCAGGTAGCCGGGGTGATGTTTCGCGGTGTGCGAATCATCAAGCCCGCCAGCGAAAATTGCGTTTGTGGTACAGAGCTACCGTCTCGGCCTGTAGCCCGAATGTCTGTTGTCACCACGAAATCGCCCGTAACCTCTTTATAAACCAAAGGCCCGCGCCAATTGTTAAACCATACCACGGTATACGGCATCAAAACCATGCGACCAGTTTCGGAGGTCGAAATATCCAACCCTTCAAGCTGGTCCGCAAACCACTGCTCGGTTTCATTGATGCGCAACCAATTAGCTAAGCTGGATGGCGAATCGAACTCGTCACTCAAAGGGGCTAGGTCATTCGCCAATGACGCCGAATGGAGCATTCCCACAGCTAGGATAACTGTCATACAGGTTCGCACGGGTATAGAATCGAAGGACGCTCGCATAACAAATTCCTCATCTCGCAAAAGCGTAAGATGCAACTCAAAATTACTTAAAGTAGGTTCACACCAGTCTAGGAAGTTGCCAGACGAATTTCAAGAAAATTCTAAAAGCAAGGCCCCTCAGAGCCGCGCGGCACAAGCCCTACGAGATTTCAAGCAAAGAGGCCCCATATATTGCTTTCTAGTTAAGTACGCCATGCCGGCAGGGCACGGTCGAGCGAAGGGTTGACCTGCCTATAGCATTTTCGCGTGGGGGAAGAACAAAAAAATTGGGGGTCCCGACGTGCATCGGAATGGCCCGCCGTCTTCGACTCACGAAATCACACCAAATTAATTCGATACACGCATCGCTGGCCTTCTTCGACCATATGTTCGACCCGCTCCACAGATACCTCCGGGCCTAGGACCGTTCTGAACATAGTGAGCTCCGCATCGCATAGTCCCACGCAGCTCTTCGCCGCATCGCAGATGGGGCAATGATGCTCGATCAGCAAATACCCCTCATACCCACGAGGCACGATCTCAGCCATGTATCCTTCTATCGTCCGCTGCTCTGCCAACGCTTGCAGCCGTTCGCCCAGCGGAGTCGTATTATCAGGAATGATTTCCAGATAGGTATTTATTTGCTGAACCGTCCTGACATTGATGACTTGGTTAAGGCCGGCTTCGCCAAGCGCCTGTCTTGTAGCTTGGATGAGTCCCACCGTCAGCTCGGCATGTCGATCCGGGAAGAGTCCTTGGGCCAGTTTGCTGAGACTCCAAAGCACCGCAGGCCGGCCTCGCCCTTTCGGCTTCGTGCGCTGCTGTTGAACCAGTCCGCGCTCTTCCAGATACAGCAGGTGCTGCCGAATGGCGACATCGCTAAGCCGCAGGCGGTCAGCGAGGTCCAAAGCCGTAATATCCGGCGTCCGTTTGAGAACTTCGACAAGTCGCTTTTTAGCATCTGAAAATGGCATATCACTCATATCGATGACCAGTATATACGAAAGCGAACTATTTACAAAATAGATCGCTTGACTAAATAGTCGGTCATCATATAATTAAACAATAGAAGGCTTATGTAAATATAAGTGGTTTATATATAAGGAGTTAGCAATGTTTTTAGAGCATGTGAACCTGTCCGTGTCGAATCTGGAACGATCCCAGGCGTTTTATCAGAAGATATTCAGTTTTCAGGTCCGTTGGCAAGGAAAATTCGGTTCCGGAGCCGCAGGAGTCCATCTTGGAGATGATCGTCAATACATCGCGCTGATGGAGGCCGAGTCGCCGGGCCGGGTGGAGCAGCGGATGGATGTGGTTGGTTTGAACCATTTCGGATTCGTCGTGGACGACATCGAAGCGGTCAAAGCCCGGCTGATTGAGATTGGCGTGGAGCCGCATTCGGAGCAGACTTACGACCCCGGAAAACATCTTTACTTCTTCGATCCAGATGGGATTGAGGTTGAATTGGTGGAGTATGACACATAGCTGACATGCTCGATTTGGGGTTATGGAGAATGAAAAATGCTTTTTTCTTGACTTGGGTTGTGTGATTTGTGTACAGTAGCCTTATCGGTGTCCTAATCAAATCGGGACGCTTGGTCTAGTTCGCATATTTAAGTCCTTGGGAAGGGAGCATTTTGTCATGTACCAATATATGTTTAGTGGGTCATTTGTATCGATGCGTGTTGTGCTTTTTGTTGCGCTAATTGGCTCGTCGGGCTATGCACAAACGATTTCGTTTCGCAAGGTAGCCGATACGAATACGCCGATCCCAGGTGGCGTGGGAAATTTCACTGGCTTCACCTCTTCACCGGTGATTGATCGGGGGGATGTGGCCTTTGTAGGAAGAACGGCTTCTCCTTCGTTCATTGGCATTTATGATGGCGTTTATACTGATATAGGTGGAACGCTGAGGCCAGTAGCCACCAGAAATACTGTTGGACTAGGCGGAGTCGGCAAATTTAGTAGAGTGAACCTTCCGTCCATTGATGCTGGTCTAGTAGCTTTTTACGGGAAAGTGAGACTACAGGATGGTTCGCCTGTGGCATCAGGTGTCTATTTGGAAAATTCGGGCACGATCACTGAAGTCGCCGTGACCGGGACTCCAGCTCCCAACGGCGGTGTTTTCAATTTCTTTGGAACAACCGCAACTTCAAGACCATCGCTGAGCATGGGTAATGTTGCTTTTACAGCGCGCACGAATGATGTAGGCTATGGTGTCTTCCTGTATAGCGGTGGCACATTGAGTACTGTGGCTGATCAAAACACAGTCATGCCTGGTCAACCCGGCACGTTCGACGTAGTAGATTGGCCTTTCTTAAGCGGTGATAATGTTGTCTATCGCGGAATTGTGTTTTCCAGTAATGATGGCATATATTCGCGCATAGGCGGCGTAACCAACGTCATAGCTGACACGACTATGACAATTCCGGGGAGTGCCGCCACATTCGCAAAACTGCGTAGCCCGATCATCGATGGCGAGGATATCGTTTTTACTGATCTTGGATCGAATTTGCAAACTCCCATCGCCCCCAGAAGATCCTACACATATTTTGATGGCGTGTTGGCAGCAAACAGTATTGGTAGTGGTCTAATTAATTCGCCTTCGCTCGAAAATCGTGTACAAGTGGGCACGGTAGGCTCAGGTGTCATTAATACAAATATGGGCGGGTCAATTTTTCGTGTGATCGGTAGTGGGGACGTCCTGGAAGGAAAGACAGTGTCCCTCGCCTACCAAAGCCATGAATCGCTCAGCGGTAATGAAATCGTGTTCTATGCGGGTTTTGAAGAGGGTTCATCAGGTATTTACGTCGCAAGCATTCAGTTATCTTGTGGCGATCAAGTTGTTGATGCTGGCGAAGATTGCGACGACGGCAGCGAATCCGCTACCTGCGATTTTGATTGCACTTTCCCTGTTTGTGGGGATGACGTCCTTAATACACTGGCTGGTGAGTTTTGTGATGATGGTGTGAACAATTCTGATACTATCGCCGATGCCTGCCGTACTAACTGTCAGTTACCCGCCTGTGGCGATGGCGTCATAGATACGGGTGAAGAATGTGATGATGCTGGAGCTTCGGCTATGTGTTTAGCTGATTGCACGATTTCCGTGTGTGGGGATGGCATTATCAATAGTCTTGCTGGCGAGGTATGTGATGATGGGGCTAACAACTCTGACACCGTCGCTGACGCTTGTCGACTAGATTGTCAGCCGGCTAGTTGTGGTGATGGCACCATTGATACTGGTGAAGTATGTGACGATGGTACGCTAAACTCTGACACAGCTGCTGATGCGTGCCGGCTTGATTGCTCGTTGCCTCGATGCGGTGATGGTACGATTGACTCAGCTGAGGACTGTGATGACGCTGGCCAATCGGCTTCGTGCGACACGGATTGCACCATTGCAGAATGTGGCGATGCGACGATTAACGCGCTGGCTGGTGAGCAATGCGATGATGGGTTCAACAATTCCGATACGACACCGAATGCTTGTAGGAATGATTGTTTGCCGGCTCGTTGCGGTGATGGCGTGGTAGATATGATGGAGGTCTGCGACGACGGGAATACTGATGATGGCGACTTTTGTCCTGCGGATTGCTCGGAAGATGGATTTGTGATCCCGGCTGTCTCTGATTGGGGTTTGGTTATTCTGGCTTTGCTCCTTTGCGTCGTCGCGCGATTGCATCTTGGCTTTCGGACGGAACAATAAAGAGCTAATAGTCTTAACAATGTCATGGTTCAGGCAGATCAACCTTTCGCTTGTAAGCGAAGCAGCGACCGTGCCCTACCGGATTAACGCCTTCGCAGGTATGACGAAATTTAATCTGCGAAGTGAAATCAATCATCGACTCCCCCATGTCCAAAAAGAAGGGCCTGATTCCATGAAAGAGAGTTCTCCTGCAGAATTCATTGGACGGCGTATCCTCGTGGGACCGCCAAAAACAGAATTCTTTTACGCAGGAGAACTCAGCTATGTTGTTTATGGGAATC
>JAJRPG010000027.1 GCA_024280855.1 Planctomycetota bacterium
GCCACCCATAGGTTCTGCTGCTCACGTTTACGCTTGCCCAACGCCATGAATTACCTCATCCTTGAGTTCAATCCTACTCCTCAATCACGCGACTCTAACATTATAACACAATTGCCAAAGAGTTCTTCAACAGGCTGCTAGTGAAGCGGGGCTTGCCAATGAAAACATGACAACAGCCAACGCGAGCGTTGAGATGCTGCGGCGATACGTTACGAGTTGGCGTGGCTGACTCGACTGTCTCGTAGCGAAAGTTGTATTCACGAATCTACTCCAATGGCTATTATATTGCCAACATCAACGCTTTGCCGAATTTTGGACACAGTTTGTCCTTAGACACGTCGCAGCCCGATCAGAATTATCGGTCTAATCAACGCAATTACCGTACCTCGTTATATATAATCCTCACAACTAAGTGATTTACTACAGGCCGAAAATAGCTATGCCCAAGAGGATGTGACAAATAAGGGGCGATTGATTCGCATTTACGTTAGTTTCTATAAGCCATATCAGTGACACACCTGACGTAGCGGTCATGAATTGTTGCAAAAGTAGGTCCGTCAATTCCGACGATGATTCACTAACATGGCGTTTCGTACCTGACGCATACTACCTCAGGGGAGCGGTGTATTGTGCAGGCTAATTGGCGAGATATGTGATGTAAGTATTTCTTGTAAGGTTCAACGCGTTGGTGACTATAGGAAATAATCAAATAGCCCGGCTATGTATATGTGCCACGATATTGGCATGTTACCATCTAGCTGCCCCGGCTATGTCACGCGCGGAGGATGCACCATCCAACGCATCCGAAATTCCCTCGTCGTCTACCCAAACTGTAAAAATCGGCGTCCTCGCCGTGCGCGGTATGGAAAAATGTTCCGCCCAGTGGGGCCCAACAGCGGACTACCTTACAGAATCAATTCCAGGATATAGTTTCACCATCGTTCCACTTGGCTTAAAAGGAATGAACCAAGCCGTCGAAAATGAGGACGTCGATTTTGTTGTGACTAACACAGGGAA
This sequence comes from Planctomycetota bacterium, assembly GCA_024280855.1. Classification (GTDB taxonomy): domain Bacteria; phylum Planctomycetota; class Phycisphaerae; order UBA1845; family UBA1845; genus JAJRPG01. The sequence goes on from JAJRPG010000027.1 coordinate 1,018, forward strand.
TTATGTGGGGTTAGAAGCCGAGTATGGCGCTTCGCGCATTCTCACGCTTCGCAATCTTCGCCAAGGGAATCCTTACACCGAGTTTGGCGCTGTCATTTTTGTACGACGTGATCATACTGACATAATTAGCCTAGACGACCTGTCCGGTAAATCGTTCATGGCCGTTTCCAAAAAAGCATTCGGCGGATTCCAAATGGCCTGGCGAGAACTCGCCTTAGCAGGAATTGATCCCTTCCAGGATTTAGGAGAAATTCAGTTCGTTGGATTCCCTCAAGACAACATCGCCTTCGCCGTCCGCGATGGTGAGGTCGATGCTGGAACCGTGCGAACCGATACACTCGAACGAATGTCTGCGGAGGGAAAAATTAAGCTATCAGACTTTCGAATCCTCGCAGGTAAGAGGTATGAAGAATTTCCGTTTGCCGTAAGCACCCAGCTTTACCCGGAATGGCCATTTGCCAAAGCCAGGCATACGTCTGAGCGGTTAGCTCATCGTGTAGCCACAGTTTTATTGACCATGACACCTACACATCCAGCGTGTGTCGCGGCCAATTCGGCCGGGTGGACCATTCCGCTTGACTATCAGCCGGTTCATGATTGTTTCAAACAACTACGCATTAGTCCCTATAGCGACTACGGAAAATTTACCCTCACAGATATCTTCCACCGTTATTGGCCTTGGATGGTTTCCGGATTTTTGCTCACGGTGGTATTAGCCGTAGCTACCATTTGGGTTGGGCGCTTGAACTTCCGCCTCAAAAAAGCACACACAGACCTCGTCTCAGCCAAGGATGCCGCAGAAGCCGCCACGCGGTCCAAGAGTTCATTTCTCGCCAACATGAGTCATGAAATTCGCACGCCTATGACAGCTATTCTAGGCTTCGCGGAGAACATGCTCGACGAAAACCTACCTAATGAAGAGTGCCGAGAAGCTGTCATGACTATTCGTGACAACGGAAACTACTTGTTGGGCATCATTAACGACATTCTCGATTTATCCAAAATCGAAGCCGGGAAAATGAGTATCGAGAGCATCCCCATGGACCCATGCAACGTGGTGCGTGACGTAGAGATGCTCATGTCGGTGCGAGCCCAAGCCCAGCGCATTGAATTTATCACTGAATACATCGGCGCGATTCCTAAAAGTGTCGACAGCGACCCCGTTCGTTTACGTCAGATATTAATTAACCTCGTGGGTAACGCGATCAAGTTTACAAAAGTTGGTAGCATACGCTTAGTCGTATCGCTCATTCATCAACAAACCCGCCCACAGCTTCAGTTCGACGTAATCGATACAGGCCGCGGCATGAGTCACGAAATGGCCAGCCAAATTGCACAACCCTTCACACAAGCAGATGCATCTACAACGCGCGAGTTTGGAGGAACAGGACTAGGCTTGACCATTAGCAAGCGTTTCGCTGGATTGCTCGGCGGCGATATGTGCTTGGTGGAAACCAAGTTAGGTGTCGGAACAACAATGCGCGCAACCATAGACATCGGCAGCATCAAAGGTGTCGAGATGAACGAAACGCCAAGCCTCAATAAGAACATCGAATCACCAGACGTGCAAAACGACCAGGCAGACCTACGCTTAGACGGCCTGCGCATCCTTTTAGCCGAGGATAACAAGACCAACCAGACACTCATCGCAGGCATACTACGAAAGCGTGGCGCGGAAGTAACCGTAGCCGAGAATGGTCAACTAGCAGTAGAAGCCGCAACAAAAGCTAGTATACAAGGCATTGGCTTCGACTGCATACTTATGGACATGCACATGCCCGTCATGAACGGGTACGACGCTACATCTACATTAAGAAACCAAAATTACCACGGAGCCATCATCGCACTAACCGCCAACGCCATGGAAGGCGACCGCCAAAAATGCATCGACGCAGGCTGCAACGACTTCGCCACCAAACCCATAAACCGCAACAAACTAATCAGTACAATAATCAATTGCACAACATCTGCCCCCGTCGCGTAACTGCGCCAACGTAGGGCGGGCTATTGCTTGCCGATTACGAACTAATCTTGACGCGGCAAACTTTAGTATTGCATTAGCAATTTTACTCCCGCGCTTCCCCGCAACTCCAACAGGCGTCAAAATTCGCCGGGTTGTCATTGCCACAGTCTTGGCACTGCCATTCTGGTTGTTCCGTGGCATCATTGGATGCTAGGAATTTGTTTCTCACCAGCCAGAGGAAATCGAAATGGAACTCACTCAACACATGGAGCGACCAGGTCATTAATCCTGAGACGGGATTGTGTTTTTCTTCTAATGTGTACGGAATAAAATCGTGTTCCAACAATAAGGCCAGAAGCTGAGGGGCTATCTCGTTTGTGATTTGCTTGTTCGCCACGAACCGCGGCTTCTTCGGGCGTGACATGCTCGGCTCAAACGGCTCTTGGCAGGATGGGCATTCATGTTTCCGCGCGCCTGCCAACGGTTCGTCACAACGGTTGCAATACAAACCAAAATCTGGAAACGGTAATTCCTCTCCCGTAAATCGAGGCTCACGCAATCTTGCATAGGTAGGGATGAGGGTAGCCATGTCCAGCGGGTCGCCGCATTCTGAACAGCGGTGCGAGGGCAAGCCATTAAGTAGGTAATCGCAGTTGGGGCAACGAAGATGCCACTCTGGAATCGGAAGTTGGTGAATATCGACTGTCATCTTCATTGATTCTACCAACTTTCTCACCATCTTGGCCATTATAGGTCTGAGTCAATGATTGAACTGGCCATCACTCGCCATCGTAACGTAAGTGTTAGCCGAGCCGAACATCTACAGGTAGACTCAACCGCTATGACCCTTATCGTTTGCCTCGCCATTCTAGGCCCGTTTCTACTTTCGCTAATGCTCACGATTTTCGTTAGAGCGTGGGCCGTCCGTCGCGGCTTCGTAGATCATCCCACGGGCCATAAACGCCACGACAAGCCAGTCGCCCTCGGCGGCGGCGTCGCCATCATGCTATCCATTTTCGCACCCATCGTTTTCGGCATGGGGCTAGCCTGGTGGTTTCAACGGACTTCGCCGCCAGATTGGCTGCCCGAAATCATGCGAACCCATTTGGACGGCATAGCTTCAAAACTCACCACGATAGCATCAATCACGATGGGGGCCTTGGTGTTACATGTCGTGGGTATCATTGACGACCGCCGAGCGATGGGACCATGGCCTAAGCTGTTTGCTCAGACCGCGGTAGCCATTTTCATCGCAGGCCCTGTGGGGATACGAGCGTGCGAGGCTCTCCCTCCTATATTTTCAATCACACTGACGGTCCTATGGATTGTGATTATCACGAACGCTTTCAACTTCCTGGACAACATGGATGGCTTAAGCGCCGGAGTCGCCGTCGTAGCTTTGTCTATCTTTTCTGTAGCCGCAGTTCAGACCGGCCAAATTTTCGTCCCCGTTATGGCCTGGGTCACGATTGGCGCCTTGTTGGGCTTTTTGGTCTTCAACTTCTCGCCAGCTTCGATTTACATGGGGGATTCCGGCAGCTTGGTAGTTGGTTATTTGCTGAGCGTTTTAACCATATTAACAACTTTCTATGACCCACGGCAGGGGCTTCAGCCGTTCGGAGTTTTCGTGCCTGTGGTAGTATTAGCAGTGCCACTTTACGATGTCATTAGCGTAGTGATTCATCGGATTCGGGCTGGCGATAGTCCATTTCGGGGTGACCAGAGACATTTTTCTCACCGATTGGTCAAACGCGGTATGAGTCCAAGGGCGGCTGTCTTGACTATATATCTAGCCACGGCTGCGACTGGCTTGCCAGCTATTATGTTGTCTAAGGTTACTTGGCGAGGGGCGGTGATGCTTCTGATTGAGTGTTTGTCAATCGTGGCTATGATTGCCATTTTGGAGCATACCGGCGGCGCGACTGATGACGATACGAATACAACCTTATGATGCGCCTATCACAAGTGTCTTTTGGGCTGCAAATTCAAAAGTCTTACACATCTTGAAATGATGTTATTATGTGACGTTGCGGCAGCAAACGAGCTTTGTCTGCGTCCAGTTTTAAACGATATGAATGATGGCAGCGAGAACCATATCAATGTTGTTATGGACATGTTGTAAATTGGGGCTTTATTTAGCAAGATATTTTTTCACTTATTAGTTGTATCGCTTACCCCAATACCCTAGACTGGCAATCTGGCAGATCGTTCAGCTGGCTACTTTGGAGGAGGAGGATGCGAGTCGCATCTCTTGCTAGGCTGGATATGAGTATTAGGTTTGTGCTTCGTAGCGCACTGGAAATGCAATGCGCCAATTGTTTGGTGGAGGGAAGCGTCCAATGATTATAAGTCCGAGCGTTTTTAACAAAGTGGCTCTAACGAGGAATGTGTTTTCGGCCAATGGTCGTCGTCTACTTTCCTTGCTCATCGTCGGCCTGTGCCTTTCAAGTGGCACCCTAGCGATGGCGAGTGGCTCTAAGAATATAGTGTGCTTGGATGATTGCGAATGTAGTGATGGTCTATCATTGCTGCGCTTATCCTACAATGGTCCAAGTGGGTCCACTGTGCGCGTAGAGGTTGGTGGTGTCATTTTCAATTCGGCGCTAAACAATGGCGACGTGTTTGAGCTGAACGGTAGCGATGGCGATGGCGGTTTTTCAAATAATACGATGACGCTGTTCATTGATGGCGTTGAAGATGCCAGTATCCATTTATCTTGTTCTCAGCCAATTGGCGTTGGTTTTGTATATGGTTCATTTACTGTTGTTGCGATGGCTTCGGTCGGTTCTGGCTTTGTTGACACCCCGTGTCCCTACGACTGCCCATGTGATGGGTTTGAAGTTGATTTGTCTAAAATTGGGCAGGGCGGTAATTCCTGCACGACTAGTCCCCGGCCTGTAGCGACTGATGGTTCTTCGGCTCCGTTTGTATTGACCGCTCGTACTAAAGTTGACCATCACGACGAATTGAATGCGAACGCATTTGGCAGCACAGCAAAAGTCGTCATCAATAAGAACGGTACTGGGGTAAAGCGCTCTAGTTGTTCCGGTGGGAAAGGCATAGCTGGTAAGGGCGGCGATAAGGATGAAGAACTAATCTTCACATATGATACTTCTGTCCTGGCGGCCAATATTCAGATTCACTTAAACAAAGCTGATTTTCAAGATGATAACGATGATGATGCCAGACTGTTGATACCCACTGCTTCAGCAGGTCAGGATCAGGCTGCGATATCAAATGCCATTGTAGGTCTTAATGGATCGGGCAGTACCTCCCAAATTGGTGGGCTTACTTATTCATGGACACAGTTATCCGGTCCGGCGATTACGCTTTCTGACCCCACTGCGGCTCAGCCAACGTTTGTTGCTCCAGTCATATTCCTAAGCACGCCGATCGAAATCGAGTTGACGGTTTCGGATGGTCAAAACTCGCATTCGGATATCGTTCAGATAAACATTAATACGCCAACATCTCCGAACACCGTTCCTAGTGTAGAGGCGGGTGCGGATATTGTTTCGATGGAATTGGTGCCAGTGTTGCTGGATGCCAGTCAGTCGTTTGATGCCGATGGCGACTTGCTAACTTACACATGGGAGCAGGTTTCTGGAACGCCTGTGGTTTTGGTAGATGCCAATACGGCTAAGGCGAAATTCCTGGCTCCTGACCTTGTTGATGATGAGATGCTGAAGTTTCGTGTGACTGCGACGGATGGCCAGTCAACGTCGAGCGACACGATATTTGCATCGTTGTCCAGTGTTTCTGATGAGCCATACATTTATATTTCAAGTGTTGGTTCTGCGGGCTTTGATTATACGATCTCCACGGCTGAGATTGTTGCAGCATTTTCAAGTGACGGGTCTAACCGAGGCTGGGTAGATTTTAGTCAGTTTACATCGTTACCATCGGGTTTGATGATCGACGCTTTTAAGCTTCGTGAAACTAAAGATGACTTGTATATCGATTTTTATCTGGATTGCACGCCGAGTTGCTCTACAGATGCGGAATGTAGTGACAACGATGCCTGCAACGGTGTTGAAACTTGCGATCTCGTAAACGGGTGTCAGGCGGGTGCGCCGCTTGCTTGCGACGATGGCAATTTGTGTAATGGTGTTGAAACCTGTGATGCCGTGAACGGTTGTCAATCAGGTACGCAAGCTGGTGCAGGCACTGCGTGTAGTGACGGTGATGTTTGCAATGGTGATGAAGTTTGTGATGGTGCGGGTGTGTGTCAAACTGGTTCACCTTTGACTTGCGATGATGGTAACGTGTGCAACGGCGTCGAGACCTGCGACCCTGTGTTGGGTTGTCAAGCTGGAAGCGGTACGAATTGTCCGCCTGTTGAAGTTGTGTTCGTCATGGACACTTCCGGGTCCATGCAAAACGAGGGCAATGCACTTTGCTCGACAATAAGCGGCATCGTGGCGGACTTAGGCACGCAGGGAATTACGGTGACACATTCCGTTTTGGCTATCTATCCTAACAGCGGTAACGATTTGTTTAGCTGTCAAACTGAGATGGATACTGTTCATTTACTATTGGGTGATGTTGTGCCAAACGATCCTGACGGATGCCCTGGCGATTTGAGCGGAAACAACAGTTCAGAAAAAGACGAAAACTGGGGACCAGCGACGGCGATTTTAGCCGGTAATTTTGCCTGGACGCCTGGCTCTACAAGACTCATTATTCCTATCAGTGACGAAGGTGCTTGTCTGGGTAGTAGTGGCAATGGCTGCAATGATCCTGGCAGTGACCGGGACTCTGTAGAAAATGCGATCACCGTGGCTGTGGCGAATGGTGTGATTGTGTCCCCGATTACGGGCGATGGTTCGAGTTCTTGCGTCATTGGCTTGGCGCAGCGCATGGCTATGGGCACTGGCGGTACGGCGTTTATGTCTTCCGACGCGAGTATGGACTTAGCTACGGGCATTGCCAATATCATTTTGGCGGCTTGTGATGCTGTAGACACCTGCGACGATGGCAATGCTTGTACGACGGGTGATTCCTGTGCCAGCGGTACTTGCCAGGGCACGCCGGTTTCATGCTTGCCTGACGACGAGTGTCAATCGTTTGCTTGCAATCCAGCGACTGGATTATGTGAAGCGGTTTCGATTAATGAGGGATTGGCTTGCTCTGACGATGGCAATGTTTGTACGGACAATGTCTGTCAGGCAGGTGCGTGTGTCGCGGTCAATAACGATGCGAATGCATGTACCGATGGCTTGGCCTGTACGACTGATGCGTGTACGGCGGGTAGTTGCGTGAGTACGCCAATCACTTGCCCTGGCGATACTGATTGCCAATCATTTGTTTGCAACGAAACCACAGGCATGTGTGAGGCGCAAAGCATCAATGGCGGTTTGGCTTGCACGGATGATGGCAACCCATGTACCGACAATGTCTGCCAGGCTGGTGCATGCGTAACGGTCAATGACGATAGCAATAGCTGTTCTGATGGTAATGCGTGCACGACGGATGTTTGTTTAGCGGGTGTTTGCTCGAGCAGCTCGGATGCCTGTCCTGACAACAATAGCTGTCAAACTTTCGTTTGTAATCCAAGTACGGGGATTTGCGAACCACAAAGTATCAATGAAGGATTAGCTTGCGAAGCCGACGGCAATCCTTGTACAGATAATGTGTGCCTAAGCGGTGTGTGTTCAGTGGTTAATGACGACTCCAACGTGTGTTCCGACAACGATGATTGTACGACAGATGCGTGTGTTGGTGGTGCATGTGTGGGGACGGCGATTACTTGCCCGGCTGATACTGATTGTCAGACCTTCGCATGTAATAGTGCGGCTGGAATTTGCGTACCTCAACCGAAAAACGAAGGCTTGAGTTGCAGCGATGATGGAAATCCTTGCACGGACAATGTTTGCACCTTTGGTGTGTGTACGGCGACCAATGATGATACCAATGCCTGTTCCGATGGCTTGAATTGCACGACGGATGCTTGTGTTGGCGGCTTGTGTGTGGCTACGCCAAATACTTGTCCCGATGCGACGGATTGTCAGACGTTTGCATGCAATGAAACGACAGGTCAGTGCGAGGCGAGCTCATCTAATGAAGGCTTGGCTTGCACGGATGATGGCAATGCTTGTACCGACAATGTGTGTCAGGCTGGTGTCTGTGCTGCCGTGAACAATGATAGTAATTCCTGTACGGATGGAAGTGTTTGTACAAATGATGCTTGCGTAGGCGGCGTGTGTTCGAGTACGGCTGTGACCTGTCCAACTGCGACCGACTGCCAAACCTTTACATGTAATTCCGCTACGGGGCAATGCGATGCTCAGAATGCTAATGAGGGCTTGGCTTGTAGCGATGACGGAAATGCTTGTACAGATAATGTGTGCCAAATGGGCGTTTGTATTGCAGTGAATGATGATACCAATGCTTGTACGGATAATAATCTGTGTACGACGGACGCTTGCATTGGTGGGGCGTGCATGAATATGCCGGTTTCCTGTCCGGCTGCGACTGAATGCCAGTCGTTTGCATGTGATACGGCGGATGGCGTATGTAAAGCTCAGTCTGCTAATGAAGGTTTGTCATGCACCAGTGATGGAAACCCGTGTACGGATAATACTTGCCTGGCAGGTGTGTGTGCGGCGACAAATGATGATACGAATGCGTGTTCTGACGGTGTGTCTTGCACCGCTGATGTATGTGTTGCGGGAAGTTGTTCTTCGACGCCTACGGATGCCAGTTGCAATGACGGTAGTATTTGCACGACCAATACCTGCTCACCGCTGAGTCCACAAGCTGATGCTGGCGGCTGTGTTAGTTCTGCTGTAGCGGGCTGCTGCCCATTAACGCCTTGTGAAGATAACAACGCTTGTACGGATAATGTTTGCGACGGTGCTACCGGCTCGTGCAGCTTCCCACCCATCGCGCTCGATTGCTCGGAGTTGGATGACGATTGCACCGTTGGTGTATGTGATCCTGCGACAGGAACTTGTACTGTTGAGGCGGAGAACGAAGGATTTGAATGTACGGATGATGGAAATGCCTGTACGGATGACATTTGTCGAAATGGTATTTGTACACCAGAAAATAATGACGCCAATGCGTGTACCGACGGCAATGCCTGTACGACTGATGACTGTTCGGCTGGGGCCTGTGTGAGTACGGCTATCACTTGTCCAGCGGATACGGATTGCGAAACTTATACTTGTAATTCGACATCGGGTCTTTGCGAGGCTCAGTCAACCAATGAAGGCTTGGCTTGCACGGATGATGGAAACGCCTGTACGGATAATGTCTGCCAGGTTGGTGCATGTGTAGCGGTAAATGACGACTCAAACAGTTGCACGGACGGCAATACCTGTACCAACGATGCTTGTGTAGGTGGCGTATGTCAGAGTTCAAATGTTTCCTGTCCGGCTGATAACGATTGTCAAACTTTCGTATGTAATCCTGGGACTGGGGCGTGCGATGCTCAGTCTACGAATGAAGGATTGAGTTGCACCGATGACGGCAATGCTTGTACAGACAATGTCTGTCGGGCTGGTGTTTGTGCGGCAGAAAATAACGATGCCAATGCCTGTTCGGATAGCAATGCCTGCACGAACGATGCGTGCGTTTCGGGAGCGTGTGTTGGTACAAATGTTTCCTGTCCGGCTGATAATGATTGCCAGACTTTTGTATGTAATGCTACGACAGGACAATGTGAACCTCAGGCAACCAATGAAGGATTAGCCTGCACCGACGATGGCAATGTTTGTACCGACAATGTTTGCCAAAGTGGCGTGTGTACCGTAGCCAACAACGACGCCAATGCTTGTACGGATAATAATCCTTGTACTAATGATGCTTGTGTCGGTGGTAGCTGCGTTGGAACGAATATCACCTGCCCAGCTGATACTGATTGTCAGACTTTCGTGTGCAATCCTGGCACTGGCGTTTGCGATGCGGTCTCGACCAATGAAGGATTGGTTTGTACCGACGACGGAAATCCTTGTACCGACAACGTATGTCGTAGCGGCGTGTGTGCGGCTGAAAATGATGATACCAATACTTGTACGGATAACAGTTTGTGTACGGACGATGCCTGCGTCGCGGGTGGTTGCATCAATACGCCAGTGACTTGCGATGATAGCAACGTGTGCAACGGTGTCGAAACCTGTGACCCCGCGCTGGGGTGTCAAGCTGGAACGCCGCTGGCATGTGTCGATTCAAACTTGTGTAACGGTACAGAGACTTGCGATGCGACGTTAGGTTGTCAGGCTGGTACGCCATTGGTTTGTGATGATAACGATGCGTGTACGGGTACAGAAACATGCGTGCCTGCTACTGGTTGTCAGCCAGGGACGCCGCTGGTTTGTGATGATAATGATGTATGTAACGGAGTAGAGACCTGCGCACCGGCTAATGGCTGTGTGGCTGGTATGCCGTTGGCATGTGATGATAACGATGCTTGTACTGGTGTTGAGTCTTGCGATGCGACACTTGGTTGTCAGTCAGGTGCGCCGCTGGTTTGCGATGATAACGATGCCTGTAACGGCGTTGAGGTTTGCAATCCAGCCGTTGGATGCGAGGCGGGTACGCCAGTGGTTTGCGATAATAACGACGTTTGCGATGGGTTAGAAACCTGTGATCCATCAAACGGAGCTTGCATTCCTGGTACGGGCTTGGATTGTAATGATAACGATCTTTGTACGGTAGATGCTTGCGATCCTGTAGCGGGTTGCCTACCCAAGACGGCTGTGGATTGTGATGATAGTAATGTATGTACCGGTGTAGAAACATGTGACCCGGCGCTCGGTTGTCAAACGGGAACTCCGTTGGTTTGTGATGATATGAATCTGTGTACTGATGATGCTTGCGATGAAATCGCCGGCTGTCAGTACCTGCCGGATGATAGCAATAGCTGTGAAGCCGACGGCGATCTTTGCACGATTGATATTTGTGCTGCGGGTGTATGTGGTACGACGAATGTGGCGTGTGATCCGGATACCGATTGCAGCACTTTTGCATGTAATTCCAATACCGGCGCTTGTGATGAGCTACCAATTAACGAAGGGCTTGCATGCACCGACGACGGCAATGAATGCACGGCTGATGTTTGCCGGACTGGCGTTTGTGCGAATGAGCCGACTGACGGTGCCATTTGTACCGATGACGGCATCGAATGTACGAGTGACCTTTGCGATGCGGCTGGTGTTTGTAATCATACGAATGTGACCGATGGTACGGTCTGCACGCAGGATGTTCTGGTTTGTACTTTAGATGTGTGTAACGGCGGTGTTTGTGAGCATCTTGGCATGGATGCGATTTGCGATGATATAGTAGGTTGCACGGATGACGTATGTGACTTGGTTAACGATTGTGTGAACACACCGATTGACCTTGCTTGCGATGATTTGATTGCGTGTACTATTGATACCTGTGATGCGGTCAATGATTGCTCGAATACGCCTGACGATTCGGCCTGTGATGATGGTGTGTCTTGTACCATCGATGTTTGCGATGGGTTCGCGGGCTGTATCTCATCGCCGGTTGATTCCATGTGTAACGATAACGTGGCTTGTACCGTCGACACCTGCGATTCGACTAATGATTGCCAATTTACGCCAAATAGCGCTCTTTGCGATGATGGCAACGAATGTACGCAGGATCAATGTTCGGCGACAGGCTGCATCTTTACGGATACAGGCTTGTGCGGTGCGTGTTGTATCAATTCGACGAAATCCTGCGTGTCGGATGTCTTACAAGCAACTTGCACAGACCTGGATGGATTGTTCATTGGTTCGGGCACGGCTTGTCTTGGCGATATGGATAATGACGGCATTGACGACCTCTGCGACAATTGCAACGGGGCTAATGACGCCATATTCGGGAAATTGGCCTGTACGAAAACGGGTATAGCTTGTGAGGTAGACGCCGATTGCGGGAATAACGATGTCTGCCAGAAAGCGTGCATCGGAAGGATTCCAACCGTATCCGAATGGGGCTTATTGGTGCTGGCATTGCTGCTCTTGGTGTGCGGTAAGCTGTATTTTGGGGGCCTGATGCGTCTCGAAGCTGTTCGAGTTGATTGATTCGTTGTTTGAGATAGGCTCACGTAGTACAGTGTGAGTGTAATTTAGAGAAAAATAATTTTTTCCTTGTGTTTGGCTGGATAGTTGTGGTAGACTGGGCCTTGCACTGATAAGCATAGTGGTTTATCAGGTCTGGTAGGTGCGGTTAGGGAGTATGGCTTTAAGTGGCTAATTTAGTGACAGACAATCGGCACTCTACTGCTAAGGGCGGGCTATTGGCCTTGTCGTTGGTAGGTGGTGCTATGCTTATGTCGCTGGCTCTGTCCTCCGCCTCCAATCAATGGCTAGGCCTAATTACACTTGTTCCATTGCTCTTAAGCATGAGGCTGTTATCGCCGTCGCGGGCTTTGCTTGCCGGTGGCCTCTTTGGTTTTAGCTTGGCTATGTTCTGCGGCTTTGGTTCGCACCCTTCGTTTGCACTTACTGTTAACTCAGTAGCTTTGACTACGGTAGCTGTAGGGATTTATGGCTTGCTTGGTGCGCGCATGACTCGCCGCATCGGTTTCAGTCCGCTCATTCTTGCTTTGGGTTGGGTGGCTGTTGAGTTAGCTTTGAAGCCGTTAGCAATTAAGCATGGTTTACTGGCTTCTACTCAGGGTAGCGGTTTGTTTGTCCGCGTGATTGGTCCGGCTGCTGGTTATTTGGTTGTTGCTTTTGTCGTTGCTTATATCAATGCTTCACTCCTGGAAATTCTAACCGGGGTGTGTGCGATTAATGGTGGCGGCTGTCGAATGGTCTTTTCTGGTCGTCCTCGTGAGTCGGCTATTATATCTGCTTTTCTTTTCTGCTCTGCAGAATTTTCAAACATAGCGCAACCCCGCGCTCCTCCCCTGGCTATCTAAGTTGTCTGCTGCCTCCCAGTTTGGCGAGGTAGTCGGGCTTGGAAGTAGACACGGCTGAGATTTGCTCCCGTGTTTGCGCTGTCGGCTTCGGTTATTCATTATAATTTAGAGTTTGCGCGTACGATGGTTTGTTCGTCTAGTCTAAGAGCAATAAACCCGCTGTGGTTAGGCGCTGTCGACGCGATTGTTTACGACCGTTGAATTCGAGAGAGGGTTGTCTTCTCTCGCAAATCCTTGTTTGGAGGTAATGGAAATGAAGGTTCGAAATTTAGTAGCTTTAACTGCTGCTGTTTCTATGATTGCGATGAATGCTGCTTTTGCAGTTCCACCGAGTCCAGTTCAAAATGCTACACACTCGGGTGGCCGTGGTCCTGGCGTGTTGCCAATCAATGGTAACCAGTCATCCAATGATTGCTCTTCAGTATTTGCTGAAGGCGTTCTCCCGACTACAGGCGGCGTTATTAGTGGTGATACAGCTGCTAGCGCTGACGATTTTGATGATGCTGCAACTAGCGGTCTTTGTGCCGGTTCTGGTTATGGTCCTGGTGGCGTTCCTGATAACATTCACTCGTTCCAGGTTGCTCAAAATGGTGTATGGTCTTTTGACACTGGTTGCCCAGGTCAAACAAACGTTTTTGATACCAGCATGCACATTCGTGAAGATACCGGTGGCGGTTGCCCTGGTGACATCGTTGCTTGTAATGGTGACGGTTGTGGTGGTACTTTCGGTTCTACCATCAACGAATTCTTGCTATCTGGTGTTGATTACTTCCTAGTTATGGAAGGTTACAGCTCATTCCAACGTGGTGCTTACGACGTAGATTACATTCAAGCAGTTGCTCCTTGTGCTATTGACGCTGATTGCAGCGATGGCTTGAATTGCAATGGTCTTGAAACATGTAACGCTATTGGCGAATGCCTGGGTGCTGGCCCTCTTTGTCCTACATGGTTGACATGTAACGAAGCAGCCGGAACTTGTGATGGCATGGCTCCAGCTGATTGTGTTTCGTTGTTGAAGACCACTGAGAGTGGATTCTACTTCCCAAATCTCCAAGTTGGTGTAAACGATATTGGTATGGCTGACGAAATGGTATTGCGTGATGGAGCTGGTACTGAGCTTATCAGCTATTCATTCGATGTACTGGGTCGTGATCAAGGCCAAGGCATTGTTGGTGATATGTATACTATCACTACCAACCTTTGGACAATAGGTGGTGGCGGAAACCCAGGCGCTGTGATTCCTGGCACGCAATGCATCTTGAGCTTTGCCATTCAGCCAGGCGGATCTCCAGCGGATGTTATCCTTTGCGAGCCTAACGGTGGTTCACCAACTGGTGTCATCTTGAATAAAGGCCCATTTGGTACTGAAGGTTTCGTTGTTTATCGATTGGACGACATTGGTGCTGGTTTCTCGATTGCTTCAGAAGCTATTCCTCCAGTAGAAGGTGACTTGAGTGCATTGACACCATATGACGGTATCGAAGCTGCATTCGCCACTGAAATCTTCTGGATTGAAGATGCGCCTGGCGTTGGTACTTTTGGTCCAACTACTTTTGGTGCTGGCGTTAACTCTGACTTTACAAACTTAACTGTTTGCACCGAGCCAGAAGGTCCTTGTTGTCTAACAGACAATACATGCTCAATGCTATCTGTTGATAATTGTGCCGCTGCAGGCGGAACTCTTACATTGGGTATAAACACACTTGATAACCAAGTGACTTGTGCAGATACCGATTGTGATGGTGACGGCGTTCTTGGTGGTGCAGACAACTGTCCTGCAGTTGCGAATGCCGACCAGGCGAACGCTGATGCTGATTCGTTTGGTGATGTATGTGACAACTGTCCAAATGCTGATAACGAAGATCAGGCAAATTCTGATGGCGATACATTCGGTAATGCATGTGATAACTGTGTGAACGCAGACAATGAAGACCAAGCCAATGCAGATGGCGACATCTTTGGTGACGCATGTGATAACTGTGTTGACAATGCTAATGACGATCAGCTAAATTCTGATGGTGATAGCCACGGCGATGTTTGTGATAACTGCCCAGCTGATGATAACGAAGATCAAGCTGACTGCGGTAACAACATGGTTGGTGACGTTTGTGATGTCAACACTGATGGTGATAGCTTGACTGACGAATGTGACAATTGTCCAAATAATCCAAACGATGACCAAGCCGATGGCGATAGTGATGGTGTTGGTGATGTTTGTGACAACTGCCCAATCGATGCTAACACCAATCAGGCAGATGCTGATGGTGACGGTACTGGCGATGCTTGTGACGGTTGTGTAGATGATCCGAACAAGATTGCTCCAGGAATCTGTGGTTGTGGCGTTGCCGATCAAGGTGATAGCGACAATGACGGTGTTCTAGACTGTGTTGATACATGCCCAGGTGCTGATGATGCTGTATTCGGCGAATGCCGTAACAACATCCCAACCGTCTCCGAATGGGGTCTGGTTGTCTTGGCATTGCTACTCTTGGTAGCTGGTAAGGTCTACTATGGCCGTCGCACTGCCTTGAACTAGTCTGTTTGATTAACTGCGATTTTCCGACGATGGCGGAGTCTCCTTGTGAGGCTCCGCCTCATCGGTTTTTGCGGTATGTTCAGGTTGCTGCATTCGGACGGTCCGGATGTCAGCTCGTTACGGTTTGTCAGCAATTAGTTGACTTAGTTGCAGTTATTGAACTTGGGGTGGTATGCCCCGGCTCATGGTTGCAGCGATGCATTGAACGCAGCGGGTTTTATTGATATTAGGGCCGCTTGTGGGAAACGTTTCCTGCAGGCGGCTTTTTTTGTGGGTGCGAGATAGTTTGGTGTCGATAAACTATTCGTCAGCGACAGCAATTGCAGAAGCGCCGTATTTCACGAAGAACGATTTTGCATTATAATATGAAATACTGAGTCGATGAGGAGGTCTTTGTAACTGCATGAGTAGGCGCAATAAACATAAACGTGATTCTGATTCGCCCGCCGATGGTAAGGGGCAACCCCGTCGTCGCAAGGGGCGACGCAAATCTTGGTATGCGACCCATGGCAGAGATTTGAGGTTTCTGGCTGTGTTCGCAACGCTTATGGGCGGGTATTTTTTTGTTACAACGACATCGTCATTCAAGGATGAGTTCATACCTTGGTTTCTGGAGCTAAATGCGACTGTATCTGCGACCGTCATTCACGCCTTTGGCTATGAGGATATGACGCAGCGTGGGAATGCGTTGATGTCAGCGCGAGGCGCAGTATCTGTTGAACGTGGTTGCGATGCACTGGACCCGTGTGCCTTGTTTGTCGCAGCGGTGTTGTCTACGCCTGCGCCGATGGTGTCTAAGCTTTTGTCCGCACTAGGTGGCGCTTGCGTGCTTGTGGTGTTGAATTTGGTTCGCATTATCACGTTGTTTTTAACGGCTGTTCATTGGCGGCCGGCGTTTGATGTGATGCATTTGGAGGTGTGGCAAGCGTTGTTTATCATTCTGGCTATTGTATTGTGGATGGCCTGGGCATCGTGGGAGAGAAATCGACGGCGCAGGACTGTGATGGCTGAGGCGTCGCAGATGCCAGATACGAATTAACCGAGCATATCGATATTGGCTATGTCTAGTAAATCTTCATCGTTAAAAGAACAAGAATTTCGTGCGGAAATTGTTGAGGTCGGCTCCGAGCTGGTTTCGTTCAAGTCGATTCTGCGATTTTTCCTGGTTTTTTGCGTACTTTCAGGATTATTTTTGTACCCGTGGCCAAGTGTTGAGCAGGGATATCGCAATGTTTTTCGGGTAAGTGGAGACATTGTTTTCTCCAGGTTTTGGTTTTGGCCTGACGGAAATGTTAGCTTCATAGACTTGGAAAAAGACGATGCTCGTGCCCGCGTTAATGCGGTTATACCGGCTCCTCTACCTCCGTACTTTCGACTGCCAGCCGCGACTGGTGAGTTGGATGTGTTGATGGTGTATCAGAATCGAAGTGCAGCAGGAAGCCTTGGTTTGGTCCGCGCCAGTAGCCGAAATAACGGATACTGGCCTACGGTATTTTTAATCGCGCTCATTTTAGCAAAACGCATGCGCTGGTCGCGACGGGGTTGGGCGATGTTATGGGGGTTGATATTAGTTCATGGTTTCATCGCTTTTAGATTATCGATCAATATGTTAGCAACGGGTTTTGCCGTGCCGGGCAAGCGTTATGCACTATTTGAGCCGAGCGAATTTTGGCTGGCATCGCTACGCCGGGCTGATGAAGTGTTTGTGCAAAATCCGACGGTGTCATTTGTGGTTGCTGCTTTTATTTGGCTAGTAGTTGCTTTTACTCGGCAGGATTGGGTTGCTATCTTTCAATCGACGCGCGGCGACGGCGATGATTTCGATTAGTTCATCAATACTGCAATCGGTTTTATTTACCGTAATTTTTCAATAGACGCCTTGGTGCTAGCGAAAAAAAATTCTCATGGGCCATAATAAACGTCGATCGGAACATAAGAAGGCTGCGCAGGGTGCAAACGTGAGCCAATCTTTGTCACCGAAATGGGGACGTAAGCGCGTAATAGTGATGTGTGCTTTCGTTGGCATAGTTGTTTCTGTGATGTTCAGTTTTGGTGGAGTCGCCATTGAGGATGCTTGGGCTCCCGGCTCTGCGAAAGACTATAATATCGTATTGATTACGCTGGATACAACCCGTGCCGACCATGTGGGTTGTTATGGTTTTGAACGCGCGGAAACTCCCGTCATAGACCGATTAGCCAGGGAGGGCATTCGTTTTGCTGATGCGATTTCTCCTGTACCCATGACGCTGCCCGCACATTGCTCGATTTTAACGGGGCTTGATCCCATCGGTCATGGGGTACGAACGAACGGCACTGATTCGTTGAAAGAGGACCAAAAAACGTTAGCCGAAATGCTGAAAAACCAGGGTTATGAGACAGGCGCTTTTGTCTCCTCATATGTGCTAAACGCTCGGTTCGGACTGCAACAGGGATTTGATGTTTATGACGATTGGGTAGAGCCAGGTGCGAATGCCTTAATCGGTGGACTGACGAATGAACGCGACGCGCATCGGGTTACTAATAAAGCGATATCCTGGTTAAAGCAAAGAAAAGTAGATCAACCATTTTTTCTTTGGACGCATTATTACGATCCCCATGATCCACATGAAATTCCTCAATCGTATATCGCGCGATTTGAAGGTAATGAGTATGACGGCGAGATTGCGTTCGTAGATAAGCAGCTAGGCCGACTTCTTGATGTGCTCTCTTCTAAAAATTTAGACAAAAAAACGATTGTGATTCTAACGTCGGATCATGGCGAAAGTTTGGGCGAACATGGAGAGCCTACGCATACGCGGTTTATTTATGAAGCGACACAATCGGTTCCGTTGATTATTTGGTCTCCATCTCTATTGGCTGGCGGTTTGGTTGTGGATGATGCGGTGGTTGGCCTGATCGACATTGTACCTACCGTTGTGGATATGCTGGGTTTGAAGAGCGATGTGAGCTTTGATGGAATTCCTTTGAATCAGTGTCGTATGAATCCAGATCGTATGATGTACATCGAGACGCTGGATACTTATCTGGATAATGGGTGGGCGCCTCTATTTGGTATTCGCCGACATCAGGATAAATACATATTGGCTCCCAGGCAGGAGTATTACGATCTTGTTCGTGATCCGGATGAGTTGAAAAATCTTTTTGGTGCTCGGTCTAAACGTGTTTCCTCCGCAGTGCAAACGCTGTCTGAGGAGCTGACCAGGCGACGTGAAAATGACGACGAAATAACTCAGTTGGCGAAAGATGTCGAAGACCTTGATCCGCAAGCCCGTAAACGTCTTGAAGCGTTGGGGTATCTGGGAGGCGATGGCCCTGCGGCTACTGACGGAGAATTGCCTGACCCGAAAGATATGATGGTTGTCTACGAAATGGTACGGGTCGCGAACGCGCAATCGTCGAAAGGTTTGCAAGATGAGGCGATGGCAAAGCTGCTCAAGGCCAAGGAATTGACGCCCAACGATTATTCGATCGACAAGGATATAGGTATTGTATACATGCGTATGGACCGTCTTGAAGACGCGGTCGTGTCACTAAACATATACCTCGAATCCAGGCCTACGAATTCGAATATTCACGCACTGATCGCTCAGGTGCTTCTCAAGTTACAACGCGTAGATGAAGCTAAAAAGCATTTACTTTTCGCTTATGAAGAGTCTCCTGATAATGGCATGGTACTAATCGCGATGGGTGATTTACTCACGCTGATAGGAAATTTCGACAAGGCTGAGGTTTACTACAAAGAGGGGCTTAAGGTCGATCCGTATCGCGTGGAGAAGGTCGCTATTGGTCGGCTCAAAAAACTTCAGCAGATTCGGCGAGCGATGGGTCAATGAGTGTGGCCGGTGGCGAAATACTCATCACGATTTGTACGGGACATCAGCAGCGGGAAAACGATGTCGCTAAGGCAGCAGGGTATCATGACAGCTAGTACGACGAAAAGGAAAACTTTTCCGAGTACGTCAATCCAACCCACCATGCCAAGCGGCCCCACCATATAGAAAATGCTCGCCATCGTAGAAGCCAGGACGTGCATGGAGTGTGAAAGCAACGTGCTGTGTTTCGCGGCGCCGGCTGCGGCTAGGCCGATGATGCTACCTATGAACGCAAACGGCAATACGACGTCGGTATGTTCGATGATGCACAAATGCCAAGGCGCTTGAATACCTAATATGGATAGAGATACATGTGGCATGACTATGTCACTCATGCCGCAGACGCCGACAGCGCCAATCAGCCCAATGATAATGGCCTTGAGCCATTTGCGCTCATAACGAAAAAACATAGCCGTGGTTGCTGCCGCAGAAAACAGCATGTGTGCGGGGTGGAATAAGTGAAAGAACCGCTCTGCGAATGCGTTGTCGTGATTATGATCGTCCGAGGCTAATTCTTCCTCGTGATTGTGTGCATGGTCTATGCTTTCAATATGATGCTCGGCAGGTGATATAGCTGATCGGCTAAATCCGTCTCCGAATATGCAAAGTGTGCCCGCGACGATGAGGCCGATGGTGACAGCTAAGACTGAGAAGGGAACATGCTCACGCAACTCTGTGAGTAACGCGGATGGGCCATGGTCATGATCGCAGTGTTCGTGCGATTCGTGGTTGTGTGAGGACGCTGTCAAAATCAGACTCCATCATATAATTTACGAATGCCAATTATCGCAGCCTCATTAATCCTAATGCTTGCGATTCAATCCGGCATTTTCCACTCTTGGGCACGGATTATGCTGCCCAAAGGGGATGTGGACAAGTGTCAAAGGTTTATGGCATTGTAAGGCACGGGTAAATTGTTGTTTACCCATGCCCCTCAGAAGATGTCGAACGCAGTTTTGCTGATACAATTGGTGCATAATTACGGAGAATGGCTATGTCCGCATCAATTCGCCTTAAGGAGCTTCTGTACGACAACACCATGTCGTCAGCCCCTGAGCTTGTCGTTAGTGAGTCTGGAGGGCGGGTTAGATGTCTCGCCTGCGGGCATCGCTGCCTGGTATTGCCCGATCATCCCGGCGTCTGCCGGGTACGATTTAACGAGAACGGCGATTTACGGGTTCCAGCGGGGTATGTAGCTGGGGTTCAAGTTGATCCGATTGAGAAAAAGCCTTTCTATCACGCCTTTCCTGCGAGGGACGTATTGTCGTTTGGCATGTTGGGCTGCGACCTTCATTGCGGATTTTGCCAGAATTGGGTGACATCGCAGGCGCTGCGAGACGACGCAGCAGTGGCTAGGCCTCGTTTTTATCGAGCGGAGCAACTCGTCGAAGCGGCGGTGCGGCAGCAGGTTCCGGTCATGGTCAGCACATATAACGAGCCGTTGATTACAGCAGACTGGGCCGTGGAAATTTTCAAGCTGGCCCGTGCAGAGGGTATTGTTTGCGGTTTTGTTAGTAACGGAAATGCTACGCCGGAAGTGCTGGAATTCATCAGGCCTTATGTGGATTTGTATAAGGTCGATTTGAAGACGTTTAATGATCGCAGCTATCGAAAACTTGGAACCGCCCTGGAAAACGTTCTTGATACGATTAAGCGGTTGGTCGTTATGGGTTTTTGGGTGGAAATAGTGACGCTTGTGATTCCCGGCTTCAACGACAGCGACGAAGAACTGACGCAGATGGCCGATTTTATAGCGAGCGTATCGCCCGACATTCCCTGGCATGTGACGGCATTTAGGCCAGATTATAAAATGACGGACCCGCCACGAACACCAGCCGAAACGCTGTTGCGGGCCTGTGAAATAGGGAATCGTGCCGGACTGAAGTTTGTCTATCCGGGGAATGTTCATGGTGCGTTCGGCAAGCGGGAGAATACATATTGTCCCTGTTGTGAAAAGTTGTTGATCCGCCGCTGTGGGTTTGTAGTAGAACAAAATCGCATGAAAGGTTCTACCTGTCCGTTCTGCGAAACAACTATTCCCGGTGTGTGGCAGGATGATCCGCCAAACTTCACACACGGTGATGGCATCCCTCTGCCATGCATCATGCCGGATGGGCCTTGCGGATAGTGGCGTGTAATATTTTCTTCTCAGTTCGTCTGTCATTGTTGACTGCAATCACACTAAAACGTAGCCTAGACGGGCGTGGAATATGTCTGTTTTTCAGGCTCGTTACCGTGAGGTAGGCTATATTCTGCTAATCGTAAATTTTGCTATCCGTAGTAGCGGGTAGATGTTTTCAGCTTCGATTCACTCAACTTGGAGTAGAACAATATGGGCGTAAAAGTCGGGATCAATGGTTTTGGGCGTATCGGGCGACTGGTGTTTAGGGCGATGGCGGCTCGCGGTGGCGAGTTTGATGTTGTGGCTATCAACGATCTGAGTACCCCGGCGGCGCTTCGTCAGTTGCTTAAATACGACACGGTGCATGGCCGATTCGATGGGACGGTCGAGTCGACAGATTCGTCACTGCTGGTCAACGGCAAAGAAGTGAAAATTCTTTCGGAACGCGCGCCCGCAAAGCTCCCTTGGGGTGAAATGGGTGTGGATGTCGCGTTGGAATCGACTGGCGTATTCACGGCTAAGGAAAGTGAGCGGGGTGGTTACGGCGATCATCTTAAAGCCGGTGCGCGGAAGGTTGTTCTTAGTGCGCCAGCTAAGGATGATCCTGATTTGACCGTGGTGTTTGGCGTTAATGACGAACAGCTAAACGCATCTCATAAAACTATATCTAACGCAAGTTGCACGACGAACTGCCTCGCACCCTTGGTTAAGGTGCTGAACGATTCGTTTGGTCTAGTCGATGGATTGATGACGACGGTTCATGCTTATACCAACGATCAGAAAATAGCTGACATGGTGCATAGCGACCCACGACGTGCGCGGGCGGCTGCGGCGAATATCATTCCTACGAGTACCGGTGCTGCGCGGGCTGTGGGTAAGGTGCTGCCAGAGTTGGAAGGTAAGCTAAACGGCTTTGCGCTGCGTGTTCCTGTGCCAGACGGTTCGATTGTTGACTTAGTCGCTAGATTGAAAAAGCCAGTGACGGCTGAGGAAGTCAACGCAGCCTTGAAAAACGCGGCTGAGGGTTCGCTCAAAGGAATCATGGAATACTGCGAAGACCCCTTGGTTAGCAGCGATATAATCGGTAATCCGCATAGTTCGATTATTGATGCGCTAAGCACCATGACTATGCCTGGCGATCGCGGCGAATTTGTGAAGGTTGTATCCTGGTATGATAATGAGTGGGGCTATGCCAGTCGCACGGCGGATTTGATTGCCAAGGTGGCGGCACTGTAGCCATGAGCATTATGGTTTGTTGCTCAGTCAGGCAGGGCATGAGCTTGCGACCTTTTTTGGGGATATAGCCAACATGGCCATCGGTACAGGCGCGTCGATGAAGAAGACGGTTGACGATATTGACGTGCGCGGACGGCGGGTGCTTGTTCGTTTAGATTTGAACGTCCCACTCGGCGCACAGCAGCAAATTACGGACGACCGGCGCATTCGGTCTACACTTCCGACGATTCAACGTCTCATTGATGGCGGCGGGCGAATTATTTTGATGAGCCATCTTGGTCGACCGGATGGTAGTGCGGAGGACAAGGCTCGTCTTTCGCTTGCGCCAATAGCCAAGCGACTTGGCGAATTGCTCGGCCGGTCTGTGCCGCTGATAGACGATTGCGTTAGTGAGGATGCTGCGACTGTTGCATCGGGCCTTGCTGATGGCGATGTCTGCCTGCTAGAAAACTTGCGATTTCACTCTGAAGAAACCATCAAAGATAAAAAGGCGGCTGGCGATACTTCTTTGCGTGAGGCGAAAGATGCGTTTGCGTCTAAGTTAGCCTCGTTGGGTGAGATGTATGTGTGTGATGCTTTCGGTACATGTCATCGAGACAATGCCAGCATGTTGACAGTCCCGCAGATGATGGCGGGTAAGCCTCGCGTGGTGGGATATTTGGTTCAACGTGAGTTAGCTTTTCTGGGCGAGGCGATGTCGTCCCCGGCTCATCCCTTTGTTTGTATTCTTGGCGGCGCGAAGGTTTCCGATAAGCTCGGCGTGATTGAATCGCTGCTGGGCAAGTGTGATACGATTCTGATTGGCGGGGCGATGGCTTATACCTTCCTCGCTGCTGATGGTATGGAAGTGGGAAATAGCCTGGTGGAGAAGGATTTATTTGAGACCGCCAGGAAATTACGTTTACAAGCTGGGGATAAGCTTCGGCTGCCGGTTGATTCGGTCGCGGCGGAGAAAATTGAAAAAGGTGCGCCGACGAAGTTTTGCGAAAGTGAAATCCCGCCTGGTTGGATGGGGCTTGATATTGGTCCCAAGACCATCGAAGACTTTGGCCGAGTATTGCAAGCGGCTAAGACGATTGTTTGGAACGGGCCTATGGGCGTTTTTGAGGTGAGACCTTTTGACGCGGGTACGTTAGGCGTGGCGCATAGTGTCGCTGGGGCAACGGATGGCGGCGCGATTTCGATTATTGGTGGTGGTGATAGTGCTGCGGCTATTGATAAGGCCGGGCTTTCGGATCGTATGACGCATGTATCCACAGGCGGCGGCGCATCATTAGAGTTTCTAGAAGGTAAGCGCTTCGCAGCGATTGACGTGTTGGATGATTGATTTAGATTCTGTAGAGGCATATTTGTTGAGAGCGAATTTCCCATGTTAGAAAAACTTAGTCTACATAACTTCAGAACTTATCTTAATGCCGAAGTGGAATTTACACCCCGTCATTTAATTATTGGTAAGAACAATAGTGGGAAGACAAATTTGTATTCCGCGTTAAAATTCTTGTGTGCAATTGTACGCGGTGATTTTGCGGATGCGTGCTACGCAGTACCAGGTGGAATATCAGAATTAAGAAATTGGACCTTAGACAGCCCACTCGTTGAATTATCCTTATTTTGCAAGTTGCCATATCAGGGCCAGATGCTTACCTATCGATACGACCTTCACTTGGAGGTGGATGTAGGTGGGATTGCCGCAAAGTTATCTGGACAAAACCTTACTATTAAAATTAGGGAAGAACGATTAGTTGTAACTGGCGCGAAAAAGGGTGACATTGAGCTGTTATTCAATGATGGGATGCAGTCCACTATGTTGCGTGAAAAAACTCAGCTTCGTGGAGATGGAGATGTTGATACCGCGCAATCTCCTCAAGACAGCTCGATGCTCTCCAAGCTATATGTACTTGAGACGAATAGTCGAGCCATGGTATTCAGAGATTTCCTTTCCAGATGGTTTTTCTTTTCATTGAACCCGGAACAGCTACGATTTGGGTGGCGCGATTCAAAAACCAGCGATTCATTTTTAAGCATGAATGGCCATAATCTGGCATTCATGCTGTACAACATGAAAAACGTGGATGAGCGACGCTATCGAAAAATTATTGAACATGTTCGCTTGCTGGAGCCAGACTTAGAAGCTATCAATTTTATACCTTCTGCAGGTCAGGTTCCCATTCCATTCATTGAACTAAAGCACAGGCGTCAGGCTACTTGGGATGGTCTATCTGATGGTACCCTGCGTTGCCTGGCTATGGCATATTTAGCAGAAGTCGCGCGTCCAAACGAAGGTGAGAAACCAGTACCATCATTGATTTTCATTGAAGAGCCTGAAAACGGTTTGTTTCCGGGGCATCTGCGTGCCGTATTTGATCAATTATTTGAAGATGAAGCATCTAGCGGACAATTTATTTTCACTTCTCATTCACCTTATTTCATAAACTTTTTTGACTCACGCAGAAAATCAGTTTCTGTTTTGAGAAGAGCGGAAGGTCGCACTACGATTGCTAATCCACAACTACCCGACGATTCTGATCCTGACCGTCTATTGCTCGCCGAAGAGTTCTCGATGGAGTTAGACGATTGATCAATAAAATTGGACTCATATATCAGGATGGGAACAGTGCAGGATTTCTTCGCGGTTTGTGCGATCGACTAGCTTGTAAAGCCGAACTAATTACACCACCGTCCGCAATTGGTAAGACTCAAGTCATGCCGAGACGGCAAATTATCTTGGCTTGGAAATATTTCCAAACAAGGGGCGTAGATTTAGTCGTGAGATTTACTGATGCTGATCGTTCTCGCTGGGAAGACATTCAACGTGATGAAATGAGTCGCGTTCCAGACGATGCTAAATCTATGTGGATTTGCGGAGTAGCTGTGAACAATGTGGAAGAATGGCTGTGCCTGGACGTTGGAAATTTGGCCACATTGCTAGGAATTGATTCTTCAAGGATACCCGTCGGAAAGGATCAAACCGGCGTAGTAAAAGGATTGATATCTCGGAATTGTTTGATAGATGAATCAGGCTGTGATGTAGCAGCAAGAATAGTACGAGACACTCCACAAAGAGTTTTTCGCCGTTGGCTTGAAGAGCCTTCGTTATCGAGCTTTTACAGCGAATGTCGCGCGGCTGCCACTAGGGCAGGGTGCGAAACTCCGAACGAATTAGATTCGAGTAGCCATGAATAGTTTTCCGAAATCACCGGGGATTCGTATGGCGCCTTCGCTGTTGGCTGCGGACTTCACGCGATTGGGTGAGCATGTGGATGAAATCGAGCGTGGTGGGGCGACCGTGTTGCACCTTGACGTGATGGATGGCCACTTTGTACCTAATCTTAGTTACGGCGCAGTTGTGATCGAAGCGTTGCGTGATCGGTCGAAAATGTTTTTTGATACGCATTTGATGATCGAAGAGCCAAAGCGTTACGCCGAGTCGTTTGTCAAAGCTGGGTCTGATCTTATTACATTTCACATTGAGGTCGTTAAGCATCCTGAGGCTATGGTGGCGCATCTTCGTGAGTTGGGCGTAGCGGTTGGGGTTTCGATCAATCCTACGACGCCGGTCTCTGCGATTGAGTCTATTATCGACGATGTTGATCTGGTTTTGGTCATGAGCATTTGGCCAGGATTTGGCGGTCAGAAGTTTATGCCTGAGGTGCTAGATAAGGTTGTGGAGTTGAAAAAGCGTCTTGGCCCGCATCAGCGACTGGAAATCGACGGTGGTATCGGACCTAAGACCGTGGGTTTGGCAGCCAAGGCCGGGGTTGATACGCTAGTAGCTGGTACGGCGATTTTTCGCCAGCCTGACCCGGTCGCTGCGATGAAGCAGCTTTACAGCTTGGCGGTTGACGCTGTCGGCGAGGCGGGATAATAAGCACGAAGTTAACTAGCGGCGGATTGGCTGTGCGTTAGTTGATTGCATGATATGAGCGAGCGAAAATGGCTTCTTTGATTTTAATACCTTGGCCCGAAACCACTTGGAGCCTAGCTGGTCGGATGATAGGCCGAAGTCCGGTTTCGTTGACGGAGCAGGGGCGTAAGCAAGCTTTGGCCTGGGCTGATGCCCTGGAGAAAGACCCGCCGGTGGCTGTTTATTCCAGCACTGAGGTGGCTTCGGTCGAGACGGCTCGGGTATTGGAGAAGCGAGCCAATATCAAGCGAAAAGAGTTGAAGGGCTTAGCTGAGGTTAATGTTGGTCTGTGGGATGGATTGACGACGGACGAGTTGAAACGTCGATATCCGAAAATATATAAGCGTTGGTGCGATGATCCATTTGCGGTCTGCCCTCCGGAGGGCGAAGAATTTTCGTCTGCTTCGGAACGTATCCGCGAGGGGATCGTGGGCATTGTGGGTGATCGTCGAGATCGCACGCTAGCTATTGTGCTAGGGCCGTTTTCGTTCGCACTGGCTCGGTCCATTGTAGAGCGTAGTCCTGTGGTTGATATTCATGATATTGCCAATGCCGAGCCGCTACGTTATCCGTGGTTGCCTGCAAGCAAAGAAAAATCAACTTCAACTGTGGTCGCTGCTTCGGCGGTGGCTGCTAAGGGTAATTAACAATGGTGATTAATGACGCTTTGGGTCCAAAGGAGAAGGCTGCATTGCAGGATCGTGTAGAAATACCAGCAGGCCTATGGACGCGCTGCGAAAGTTGTAGCCGCATTGTGTATGAGAAGGAAGTGGCTGAGGCGCTCAATGTTTGTCCGGAATGCGGTCATCATCGACGGGTAGACGCCCGTACTCGTGTTACGCAACTGGTGGATGAGGGCACGTTTGAGGAGTTTGCGGCTGACCTTACTTCTACCGACCCACTCAAATTCACGGATCGTATGCCGTATAAAGATCGGCTGGTGCGCGAGCAGAAGAAGACGGGTGAGGTGGATGCGGTCCTTGTTGGCAAAGCCTTTATTCGTGGTCGCGGGGTAATCTTAGCCGTGATGAACCCTAAATTTATCATGGCTTCGATGGGGGCGGTGGTTGGCGAGAAGATTACGCGGGCTGTAGAACGAGCGTTGGAGGAGGGGTTGCCTTTCATTGTGGTGACTGCTTCTGGCGGTGCGCGTATGCAGGAGGGGATGATTTCTCTCGTGCAGATGGCTAAGACTTCTGCGGCATTGGCTCGGTTTGATGACGCTGGTGGTTTGTATGTCGTGGTGGCTTCAGACCCGACCACGGCTGGGGTGGCTGCTAGTTTTGCCAGCTTGGGTGATATTATCCTTGCAGAACCCAAGGCGATGATAGGATTTGCCGGGCCTCGGGTGATTGCTAATACGATCAATGCGGAGTTGCCGGAGGGTTTCCAAACCGCAGAATTCATGCTGGAACACGGCTTTATCGATCGCATTGTGGATCGTAGTCAGTTGCGATCTGAGCTAGCGAGAGTGATTGATTATTGCGGGAAATAGCGGTTGTTGTCATGATGGAGTGCCGAGGCTCGTCACTGATTACGGCGGCGCGGTGATGGGAAAAGAGTTGGATCGTCTCTTTTTTCATGAAAGAAAAACTTTGCTTTTCGCCGATGAGAGTGGTACAAGCTTGCTGTTGCAGGTGAGCCTTGTTCAACACTTGGTTGTTTCACGGAAGAACAATGACCCAACGGCCTAGAATGGTTAATACGCTGGTGTGCTTGGTTGTGTCCATGACGGGTGCGGCTGGGCTGCTTGGTTATCTTGATCCTTCCGTGTCACCATCCGCAGATTCTTTACCCTTTGAAACTATCGAGTCCGTTGCTTGGGAAGTCGTAGCTGATACATTTGATCTTGACCCTCAGCGATGGCAGTCGGTCAACGTAGCCTCTCGTTTAGAGAGTGGGGAGCAGGGCACGCTTCTCGTCGCGAGGGCGAGTCGAGTAAGCAGTCATTTTTTCGTTCATTTTGATGGCCGAATTTCTTGCGGCTCTTTGTGGCGTGACCAACTGGAACTCGCAGATTCGCCCGGTACGATTGTGGTAGAGGTCGCTCAAGGAGGGCCTGGCGAG
Source organism: Planctomycetota bacterium (assembly GCA_024280855.1). Lineage (GTDB taxonomy): Bacteria > Planctomycetota > Phycisphaerae > UBA1845 > UBA1845 > JAJRPG01. The sequence goes on from JAJRPG010000027.1 coordinate 29,597, forward strand.
TTGATGTCCGAGGCTCAGTGGGTGGGTGTGCGGTCCTTAGTACGGTCACTCACCGAAACAGTTTCTCCTGCTGGGGTTGAGTTGCCGATTACAACTGACAATTCCTGGCAAACTGCGTATCAATCCACTGAGATGGTGTCCGAAATCGCTACATCTTCGTAGCGAGGCGATTCGGGCCTAGTTCACCTTGATCTATCTGGGATTTTCTTCCCCACAATGTTCCTAAATAATTTACCTTGGGTTTGTTGAGGCATTAAGGTATGCTGTTGGCGACGTGGTGTGGTGGTCAATCTATCTTGAGATTGCTCAGCATGTAGTTAATTTGCATTTGCGATTGAGGGGTAAACCTATAATTATGAATAATGCAACAGAACAGATTCCTTTATTCCCCTTAGCCAAAAAGGAGATGTCTGATACGTTTTCTGAAGATGCAGAAATTGTATTTTCGTTAGGTGATTCTCTCGACATCTTGAAAAAATGCCCAGACAACTTTGCCAAACTAATCATTACGTCTCCCCCTTATAACATAGGCAAAGAGTATGAAACGCAGGTTAAGCTTGAGCATTATCTAGCAGGGCTTCGGCCTGTAATGCAAGAGCTTGTTCGAGTGTTGTCGCTAGGTGGGTCGTTGTGTTGGCAAGTCGGGAATTATGTAGAAAAGAGCGAAGTCTTCCCACTTGATATTTATTTTTACCCGATATTCAAGAAGATGGGGCTGCAATTGCGCAATCGAATTATATGGACTTTTGGCCATGGGCTGCATTGTTCTGTGCGTTTTTCGGGCCGCTATGAAACACTGCTTTGGTTCACGAAAACAGAAGATTATGTTTTCAACCTTGATCCTGTTCGAGTCCCCTCAAAATACCCGGGGAAGACTAATTTTCGTCCAGGCCCCAAATATGGCCTTCCGTCGGGTAATCCGCTAGGTAAAAATCCGAGTGATATTTGGCAGTTGATGACTCATGAATGGGAGACGTGTCTGTGGGATATTCCCAATGTGAAGTCAAATCACCCAGAGAAAACTATTCATCCTTGTCAATTTCCAATCGAGCTTGTTGAAAGATGCGTTCTTGCAATGACCTGTGAAGATGATTGGGTGCTTGATCCATTTAGTGGAGTTGGATCTTCTATGTTAGCGGCGGTTAGGCATGATCGTCGTGCGATGGGTTGTGAACGAGAAAAAAATTATATCGACGAAGCGAAACGCAGGATGAATATGCTCTTTTCTGGTGAGTTGCCTTATAGGCCATTAGGCAAGGCGGTTCACAAACCAACTGGTAAAGAAAAAGTATCGCAAATCCCTGAACAGTGGAAAAATAGTTAAGGTGTGCAGATGAAAATTGCTGGTGTTTACTCGTTTAATAACGGGGTTGAAGTTGTTCAGGACAAGTATCCAGTCCTGCTGTCGGAGATCGAAAGTTGTATCAATGCGATCGATGCCTCGAAATGTAAAACGAAAACTAGTAAAGAGAAGACGATGAAAGGCGCAACGCTTTACTCCCCAGTTGACCTCAATAAATGGTTTAAGAAAATTCTCTATGCATCAGGATGGGAATCAGTTCGAGTAAAATGCGATTATCCTACACGATACTATGTGCCAGATTATGAACCCAAAGATTTGAACAAGGGTGCGTTTCGTGAAATGGATTTCGTGAAAGAGAAACTGGGTATTGAAGTACAGTTTGGTAAGTATTCATTCATGGTTTACAACGTAGCTGCTAAGATGACAATTTTTAGAAATCTATCTTGTATTGATACAGGTATTGAAATAGTGCCTGTGAAATCGTTAGCCGATGAAATGAGTAGTGGCGTGAGCTATTTCGAACAGTTTGTTTGGGATTTAGAGAAGCGAGGTGTATCAAACATTGATGTGCCCGTAATGATAATTGGGATTGATGTATAACCTATCAATTAAATTTTCAATTCTGGCCTTGCTCATGATTCGTTCATATGCAGCTGCTCAAACTGTCGATCCGGATTTTGGTCGGCAGTGGTATTTGGAGAATACTGGCCAAGTGGTTGGTGGGGTGGCTGGGGTTCCTGGTGCTGATGTGGATGTGCTTTCGGCTTGGACGATGTTCGACGGGGCTTCGAACGTTACGGTAGCTATTGTATCCACGGGGGTTGATCCTCATCCTGAGTTTGCATCTCGTTTGCTTGAAGGCATTAGCTTTGTAGGTGATCCTTTGAATACGCTGGATGTGTGCGGCACGGGGACGCACATAGCTGGGGTCATTGGAGCTGCGCGGGGTAATTTTACGGGAGATAATGGAATTGCTGGCGTTTGCCCGACCGTTTATATCCTTCCCGTGCGGGTATCTGATAGCTGTGCGAGTGGTATATCGGCTACGGCGCAAGGGATTGAATGGGCGGCGGATCATGGGGCTGACATCATTGTCGTTAGTGTATCTTTCTCCTCCGGTAACAGCCAACTATTACAGGCGATTGACTATGCGGCCAGTCTGAATGTGGTGGTTGTTGCACCTGCAGGTAATATTGGTGACAATGTACTGGCATTTCCGGCTAACTATGATGACTGTATAGCAGTTTCAGCGACGACGAATCGAAATGGATTGACTAGCTTTTCAAATTTTGGCATGGGGCTTGATTTGTCTGCGCCTGGGGAAAATATATATTCAGCCTGGCTGGGCGATGCTTATATGGAGTCGTCAGAATCTGGTGCGACGGCTGCGGCCTTGGTCGCTGGCGCCGCAGCGCTGCTGAAATCATATAATCCCAATTTAACAGGGCTACAATTGCGTCAACTGATAAATGACACGGCTGTCCCGATTGGCGATCCCATGCTATTTGGTAGTGGCCGACTGTGTACGGGGTGTGCGTTGCAACAAGCATCGCCACCATTGCTGCGCTTCGAGCATGATTTGCTGCAGCCGAGAATTATTTCGCCGAATGCTTCCACCACGCGAACTGTGCAGCTTGTAGACGTATCTGATGTCGCTGACGTTGATCGCGTATTTTTGCACTATCAAATCGATGATGGGCCGTGGAGAGTGACAAGCATTCGGCACATTTCCGGCGAGGCCTATAAGCTGCGATGGCCTGCTATTCCTTGCGATTCGACGCTTAGCTATTTTCTGAGTGCCGAAACTGTAAGCGGTGATATTATTTTTGATCCTGTGACAGCGCCATTGCTAAACTACAGCGTGCGCGGGGGAAATCGCGTCGTTGTTTTTGGAGACGATTTTGAAGCGGATTTGGGCTGGCTTTCGCTTGATACTACGGGTAGCGATAAAGGATTGTGGGAGCGAGTTATACCGATAGGGACCAGCGCTCAACCAGCGTATGATGCGACTCCGCAAGCGGCGTCGTTTTGTTATGTGACGGGTCAACATGTGCCTGGTCAGTCCGATGGGTTTAATGATGTCGATGGCGGGCCTGTGGAGTTATGGTCGCCTGAAATTCCGATTCCGTCGCGTAATGTCGAACTGAGTTTTTCCTGCTGGGTTGAATCGCTCGGTAGTGGTACGCCTGATTCTATGGTTGTTGAAGTCTCAGTCGATGACGGACAATCCTGGTTATTGATCGATCAAATTCCTGCAACAGCAGGCTGGACTTCGCAGGTGTACGCGCTTCGTGAGGTACTCGGTTTTTCAGGCCCATCTATGCGTGTTCGTTTTTCAATCGCTGACTTGGATGCGTCACTAACCGAAGCTGCCGTTGACAATTTTCGCGTGACTTGGCTGCCATGCAGTACCGCTAGCCATGATGCAGATGGCAATGGAATCGTTGACCAAGAAGACCTTAGTGAGTTTATTACTTGTCTGGGTGGACCTAGTGCCATAATCGCAGACGATGCTTGTCGCGTGTTCGATGTCTACGGATTATCCGAAGTTGACCTTAATGACTTTTCCGCATTTCAGCGGCGCTTTAACCCTTAGACAAGTTTACACTCTTCATACTTCATGTTGTTAGCTAGACGCGGTATCATGGATATTGATTCGTAACATCACGCAAGAATTTTCTTGTGATTGATTATCAAATTCAGTTTCCAATAAAGGAGCAAACCTTATGTCGTCGAAAAAGATTGTCGTTTCGTTGTCGGGTATTTTGTTTGTCATGTTGGCTGCCAGCACCGTGCTGTCAGATGACAAGGCTATGCAGAAACATGAAGGTGAACCAAATGCCATGATGGATGCGTGGTCGAAGAATGCTAACCCAGGCCCGTTTCACGCTCATCTCAAGCCGCTGGTTGGTTCATGGAAGACGACTGCGAAATTTTGGATGATGCCAGGCGCAGAGCCAGCTATGAGTGCAGGTACATCTGAGCGGGAATTTATTCTCGGTGGCCGATACTTGCAGGAGCATTATAACTCAACCGTGATGGGTTCTCCCTTTACAGGTTTTGGAATCGTCGGATATGACAACGCGAAGAAGCAGTATGTAAGCACCTGGATGGATACCATGTCAACGACGATCATGATGGATCGCGGTAGTTGTGACGCCTCTGGCAAGGTGTTTACATATCACGGCGAAATGGATGATCCATATACTGGCACGCACAAAAAATACCGCACCGTGCTTCGTGTGATTAACAACGACAAGCATATTTTGGAAATGTTTGAAACTTCGCCAGGTGCAAAAGAGCGTCAGAGTATGGAGATTATCTATACACGCTCGTAGATCTTGCTCTCGATTTGCTCGTCGAACAGTGACTATGGCCCGGTGATACTATCGTGGAAGCTATATAGGTCATCCAGGCTGACGTCGGCGTCGTTGTTATCGTCGAACACGCATAGGCAGACGTCATCATTCGGGCTGGTAGCTGGGAATGTTGCAAAGCATCGTTGAAATTCGGCGTAGTCAGCAAGGTCGACTGCATCATCGGCGTTGTAGTCATTGGCTAATTGAAGAGTTGCAGATTCAAACGGGCCTCGGTCAACGCGACAGCTTTGCAAGCGAGGTGTGAAGTCGAGGTCCATATCTGCGCCTATCGTTGCTGCGAAGCTTGGGTCGCCGGTGTTGATAGCCGGTGATGTAGGGGCTAATCGCCAATCGTCGTCGCCAGTTCCCGCTACGCCATCCAAGCCAAACGGGTCAACGAATTGCGGATCAACGCCGTTGACGCCGGGACCATCGAAAGATATGGCTAAAAAACCTTGAATTGTCGTGTGAGAGAGTGGTGGTGGGATAACGCCTCCCGAAACGAATTGGGCGGATTCATCCATGCCGCCTCTGTCTATATTTCTCCAGAGGATGCAGTTTTTCATAGTTGAGATGCTCGTGCCTCCGTCGCGCATGCCGCCAATTTGGCTCATGGGATCACCATCGGCGTTGTTGTAGGCTATCGTACAGTTCGTCAATTTTGGGAACGCATTAAAGTTATCGATTCCGCCTGCGAAAATTGCACGATTGCCAACGATCAGGCAATTGATTAGCGAGACGTTGTGTTTGTCGTTATACATGCCACCACCTTTGTTTAGGGCAGAGTTTCCGCGAATGATGCAGTTGCGAATGGTTGGCCCGTTAATGGCTGGTGAAAATGGGTTTTTGTTAATGATACCGCCACCTCGATCATCTGTTCCGGGTGGTGGGATATTTGCGTTGCCGCCCGTAACCGTAAAGCCATCAATAACCGTAGATAAGTCACGAAAGCTAGCCGTGACAACGTGATAGCAGTTCTCACTATTGTTGATAAAGCCAGGTAGGTCGTCGCCGTTGAGGTCGCAAGACAGAATCGTTTCATACTGGCGGATATGGCGCTCGTCTGGATTAGCTTCGCCGCAACCTGCAAATCCGCCTAGTAAAGTTACGCCATTCTGATTAGTAGCAATTCGAAATGTAGAAGAGCGAACGTTTCCGGGCAAGTATAGGCCATCTGCTACGCGGATTTCGTCTCCGGGAACGGCGTTGCCAAGGGCCGTGGTCAAGCTGGTGTAGCCGCTGCACCAACTGGTCCCGTCATGCGTTGGGCCTGTGGCGTTTATGTCTACAAAGATGACGGATTGCGCGCGGATTGTCTGAGGCATCAACAACAAGCCAGCGCAAAGCATAGCTAGTCTGAATACTAAAGACCGCATGACAATCAACCTGAAATCCCCCTTAGTGCGTTCGCATTGGTCTTTCTAAGTCCACGGATAAGCTGTGGCTTACCCATGCCACCCAGCTCCCAGCCCTGCGGAGCTACAAACTTCTCCCACACATTATAGTCACGCCAAGCCCCTGTCAGCGAGGGCGAATGACCGATATTATCTTAGTTATAAAGTCGTTAGCCTGTGGCTGGTAAATTGATCGTGTCTGTGGGCGGTTTAGGGAGCAAATGAGTTGGCTATTGAGACATCTTTCATATTTGAGCTGACGGACGTTTCCAAGCGTTACGAAGGCCACGCAGCTATCGACGGGGTTGATTTGTGCATTGGGCAGGGGCAGGTTGTCGTTCTCATTGGCCCGAGCGGTTGCGGGAAGTCTACTTTGTTACGGCTTATGGTGGGGCTTATCACGCCGGATTCGGGATGCGTACTTTTTGAGCAAGAACCCCTGTCGCTAGAAAATGTTCGATCGCAGCGACATCGGATGGGATACGTCATTCAGGACGGCGGGCTATTCCCACATCTAACCGCAAGGCAAAATATCACGCTGCTCGCGCGGCATCTTAGTTGGGATGATTCGCGGATTCATGAACGCATCGAAACACTGGCTGAGCTGACAAGCTTTCCGCTGGCTGCGTTAGATCGTTATCCGCTTGAAATGTCGGGCGGCCAAAGGCAGCGTGTCAGTTTGATGCGGGCGCTGATGTTAGATCCCGACGTGCTTCTACTGGATGAGCCTTTGGGCGCGCTCGATCCGATGATTCGTAGCCAATTGCAAGATGACCTGCGAGAGATTTTTAGTCGCCTGGGCAAGACCGTGGTTTTAGTGACGCATGATCTAGCCGAGGCGGCATACCTGGCTGATACGATTGTTCTTTTGCATGAAGGACGCATTGTTCAGCAAGGTGATTTACCTTCACTGATCGAATCGCCGGCGAATGATTTTGTGACGAAGTTTATCAATGCCCAGCGAGGTGCGTCTATCCTGCAGGGAGGGGCATCGTGAATCTAGTTCAGCTGCGGCGAAAATTTTCTCTATTGATTATAGCTATGGGTGTAGGATTTTTTGCACCTATTGTCTCGGCGGATGATGCCATAAATCCTACCGTAACGGTTGGCTCTAAAAAATTTACGGAGTCGGTGATCCTTGGTGAGATGGTATCGCTACTCGCGGAACATGCTGGAGGAAGCGTGACGCATCGCCGTGAGCTTGGCGGGACGCGGGTGCTTTGGAACGCTTTGGTTGATGGCTCGATCGATATGTACCCGGAGTATACGGGGACGTTGCGTGAGGAAATTTTCATTGGCCAAGCTGTGGGCAATGAGGATGCGCTGAGGAAGTTACTTGCGACCCACGGCGTGCGGATGAGTGAGCCTATGGGGTTTAATAATACTTACGCTATTGGCATGAACCGCGAGCAGGCTAAGAATTTAGGAATCACGGCGCTTTCGGATTTGCGAGATCATCCTGAATTGCGATTTGGTTTTACCAGCGAATTTATGGATCGTGGCGACGGTTGGCCTAGTCTGTGCGAGGCGTATCGGCTGCCGCAAAAAAATGTGCGCGGGATGGACCACGATCTTTGCTACCGGGCACTTGCAGCTGGTGGGATTGATCTGATGGATATGTACGCCACGGACGCGGAGATTTCGTATTATAACTTAGCTGTGTTGCGTGATGACCTGAAGCACTTCCCCCGATACGAAGCCGTGTTGCTCTATCGTGATGGTTTAGCGGATCGCGCAGCTGCGGTGCTAAAGCAAGTGTTGTTGTTGGGTGGCAGTATCGACGAACGCACGATGACGGGTATCAATGCGCGGGTTAAACTTGATGACATACCAGAGTCACAAGCCGCGGCTGATTTCCTGCGTGAAAAGTTCGACATTGAAGTGAAGGTAAATGTCGAAAGCATAGGGGCAAGGCTCTGGCGCACGACGTGTGAGCATTTATTTCTCGTGCTGGTCTCGCTGAGCGCTTCTATTTTCGTAGGAATTCCATTAGGCGTGATAGCTAGTAAAAGGCCCAGGCTTGGGCAACTGGTGTTGGGTGTGGTCGGCGTGGTGCAGACGATTCCCGCGCTCGCGCTATTGGTTTTATTGATGACATTGTTACGGCCTTTGTCGGTAGTGGGGGTGGAGAGCATCGGCGCCCATCCCGCAATCGCAGCCCTGTTTTTGTATAGTTTATTGCCCATCGTTCGTAACACATATACCGGGCTGATGGGGATACCGTTGCCGCTGCGAGAATCCGCGACGGCGCTAGGATTGTCCGGGCAGGCTCAACTGCTTCGTGTGGAATTGCCGCTAGCGCTGCCGACGTTATTAGCCGGGGTGAAGACCGCGGCGGTGCTTAACATCGGTTTTGCAACGTTGGGCGCGTTGATAGGCGCAGGCGGTTACGGTCAGCCAATTCTTACGGGCATTCGGTTAGATAACATCTCGTTAATCCTACAAGGCGCATTGCCCGCAGCAGGCCTAGCCATTCTAGCCCAAGGGATGTTTGAACTATTCGAGCGGACGGTAGTGTCACGCGGATTGCGCTTGCGGCATAGAGATTAAACGTAGGGCACGGCTATTGCCTGCCTTTGGTGAACGCAAGGTGCCCCATTGTTTGCCTACTGGCAAAGGGTGGGGAAAGGATCTTAATCGGACGCCAATCAAATTTAGGTGTGGCATAAGGATTTCGGAATACGATGGAAAAAATTATCGACAGGAATGACCACGCACCGCGCTGTATCGAATGTGGATACATTTTGTTGGGCTTAACTGAGCTTCGCTGCCCGGAGTGCGGCACAGAATTTGATCCTGAATATGTCAAACAGGACTCGTATCGCGTTCACCTTCTCCCTTGGGAACGACCAGAAGTGGGTGGTTGGATCAAAAGATTAGCCCGGACGCTTATGTTGGCGTCGTTACATCCGTCGCGATTTTATACTAGCGTCAGTTACCGGAAAGATAGACGCATTAGGAATCCAGTAAAACTAATTCTCGCGTACATTCTTGCGTCCATGTGTATATTATTCGTTTCGCAAATCGTGGAAGAAGCAATAGGCTTTGTTTGGATGTGGGCAAAGCTGGGGCAATTCTCGCAAGTATGGGCATTAGAGAAAAGAGTATTAGTCACGACTGGGATACTATATTTGTTCGTACCAGTCGTGCAAATTTTGTCGTCGATAATTCCCATCGGAGTAATGGCCGCGGTGATTCGTTATGTTTTTCGAGAAAAAATTGGTTCATTGCGTTATGTCGATATGTTTGGGTTGTATTGCCCCGTAGTTGCTTTGCAAGCGTTCTTACTGCTCGTCGGTCATATTACGGTTCAGGTCGCCATGTATGCAGAGTTCATGATATACGATATATCTGACTTGGTCGCCGAAATCATCCTTCCTTTAACGTTATGGTTTAGCTGTCGAAAATTTATATTGTTGAGTCGTTGGAAATCTATAGGGATATCGATTTTAGGTTGCGTTGTGTATTTTGTGTGCGGAATAATCACCTATTGGCTTATGCAGATTCCCCTCTTCATTTCTCGCGGATTATTATAACGCCGGGTGGTCCAGATCCTTCTTTTTGGACCTGGGGGAGTCGATGATTGAACGCCTAATGTCTTCCCCGATTCCGGTAGGGCACGGCTATTGCCTGCCTTTTGCGAAGGTCTAAAGTGTTCGAAGTTTTATAGCGTTAGGCGTTGCGATGATGGCATCAATCGTCTTTCAATGGCCCGGATGGCATGCCAGATGTGTAGTTTCCGAATACGGCAGGCAATAGCCGTGCCCTACCTGGAGTACTCCACATGCTTAAAGATCCATTCCCCACCCTGTGCCAGTTGGCAAAGGATGGGACACCCTAATCATAGTGTCACTATGGTGGCAGCGGTGTTATGCAACTTCAATCGACTTATCCAAATACACATCCTGAATAGTATTAAGCAGTTTAATACCCTCAGCCATCGGGCGTTGGAACGCTTTGCGTCCTGAGATAAGTCCTGTTCCGCCAGCTCTTTTGTTGATGACAGCGGTGCGGGCTGCGTCTTGGAAATCGTTGCTGCCTGATGCGCCGCCGGAGTTAATTAGGCCCATGCGGCCCATGTAACAGCCAGCTAACTGATAGCGGGTGAGGTCGATAGGGTGGTCGGTGGTTAGGTTGTCGTATACGGCTTTATTGGTCTTGGCGAAGTTGATCGCTGTGAAGCCGCCATTATTCTCCGCTTGCTTTTGCTTGATAATGTCAGCTTGAATGGTCACACCAAGGTGATTAGCCTGGCTGGTTAAGTCTGACGCGGCGGAATAATCAGTCCCGTCTTTTTTGAATCCGTTGTTTCGCAGATAGCACCAAAGCACGGTAGCCATTCCCATTTCGTGAGCGGCTTGGAACGCTTCGCTGACTTCCATAATCTGTCGAGAAGATTCTTCAGAGCCAAAATAAATCGTCGCACCAACAGCTACGGCTCCCATGTCAGCGGCTTGTTCGACTGAGGCGAACATAATCTGATCGTATTTGTTGGGATAGGTGAGCAGTTCGTTGTGGTTGAGTTTGACGAGGAACGGAATCTTGTGGTCATATTTACGAGCCACCGAGCCGAGAACGCCCAATGTGGATGCAACCGCGTTGCAGCCGCCTTCGATGGCGAGTTTGATGATGTTTTCCGGGTCGAAATAGATTGGGTTCGGCGCGAAGGACGCCCCAGCTGTGTGTTCGATGCCCTGGTCAACGGGAAGAATCGAGACGAAGCCCGTGCCGCCGAGTCTGCCATGATCGAAAATCGTTTGTAGGGACCGCAGGACAGGCGTAGGCCGGTCTGTGTGGGAGTAGACATTGTCGACGAAGTCTGGACCTGGCAGATGCAGCATCCGTTTGTCGATAGTCTTACAGGTATGGCCTAGCAGAAAATCAGCTTGGTCGCCGAGGAGGTCTAGAATAGCGCTCATAGTATTGAAACTCCCGAAAATGTTGGCCTAAACAAGGCACGCCATGACGGCATGGTAATAGCCGTGTCCCAGTCCTGAAAACGCGAAAATCATAGTAAGCTCTGTAGACAAGCAGGCAAGGGGGAATGTATGAAAAACGTGTGGAAATCGCGGCTGGAATCTGTGAATTTCTGGGTTTCGTCAAGTTTGATTGGGGGGCGATTATTGCCCCGATTGGTCGTGTCGTGTAAGTTAGGGCTGATTGCGGCTTCGTCGGTGATGGATCGATTAGGCCGTGGTTTTGAAATTGCAGCTAAGGAGCAGCTTGATGACTGATAAGGGTTCGTACATAGGACAAGATGACGCCAACGTCGATGATCAGAAATCGAAGTCTGAGCATGAGCAGATCATGGAGAAGCTCAAGGAAACGATTACCGTCGAAAAGAAGGAAATCGGGTCGTTGCGCATCAAAATGACCGTCACCGTCCCACGCGAGACCATCGATGCGCGCTTGAGCGAGCAGTACACAGAGCTTAAACGCGACGCTACCGTTCCCGGTTTTCGTAAGGGCCATGCGCCGATTCAGTTGGTGGAAAGACGCTTCGCTACTGATGTGGGCACGCAAATCAAACGCGAGTTGGTTAGTTCAGGGTATCTAGCTGCTGTTGAAAAAGAAGAAATAAACGCCCTCGGTGATCCGCTATTTTGGGTTCCGGTTAAAGAGGAGCAAGAAGGCGAAAATCAGCAGACCAAGATCGTAGAAACCGAGAGGCTGCTACCAATTGATGAAGCGCTGGAGTCGTTAGAGTTCCCGAAAGAGGGGGCGTTGACTTTTGCCTGCGAAATTGAACTCAAGCCAGAGTTTGAATTGCCGGAATTGAAGAAAGTTGCGATCAATCGGATCAAGTTAGCGGTCGCGGATAGTGACGTTGACGCTGAGCTAAAGCGGATGCGCATGATGCGTGGTACGTTTAATCCGGTTGAAAATGGCAAAGTCGAATTAGACGACATGTTGTTCGTCGATTTTAAGATGATCGTAGATGGCAATGTGGTTGATTCGGCTGAGAATTTCGACGTCGCGGCCCGTGACATGAATATCAAGGGTGTGCAATTGGAAGGCTTTGGCGAAGTTGTTAAAGGTAAGAAGCTTGGCGATACGGTCACAGTTGAGGGCGTTGTGCCTGACGATCATGTGCAGATCGATATTCGTGAGAAGAAGGTTAAGTTTGAGCTGACCCTTAAAGAAATTAAACGTTTGGAAGTACCGCCTTTCGATAAGGAATTCCTTGAATCAATCGGCTTTGAAAGTGAAGATGAGCTGAAAGACCTAGTCCGTAATCGTATGGATTCAGAGCTTAATGGCAAAAGTCGCGGCCTGATGCATGAGCAGATGGGCGATTATTTACTTGAGCATACAGAAGTAGAAGTTCCGGAAGGCTTATCGCAGCGTCAGGTGGAACGGTCGCTGTCGCGGCGGCGTGTTCAACTCCTTCAAGCTGGTATGCCTGAAGCTGAGATTGATAAGTCGATGGATGAAATGCGGGTGCAGGCCCAGGATCAGGTCATCCGCGATCTTAAATTGTTTTTCGTATTAGAAAAAATCGCCGAAGACCGCGATATTACGGTTCCTGAAGATCGCATCAACGGGGCGATTGCCCAGATAGCTGCCCGCTCTAATCAGCGGTTTGACCGTGTTCGAGACTCATTGAGCAAGGGCGACGGGCTGACGATGTTGTACCTTCAGATTCGTGACGAGATGATTCTTGACCTTCTTATTGAGGATGCGGACGTTACGGACACCGACAGCGACAAGGAAAGTCCGAAAAAGAAGACTGCCACTAAGGTAAAAACGAAGGCCAAGGAGAATGCGCCAGCTAAGGAAAAACCAGAGGCCAAGAAAACGACGACTACGACAGCTAAAAAGAAAACTCCCGCTAAAAAAGCCCCTGCTAAGAAGGTTGTGAAGAAGAAAAAGAAGACCTCTTAAAACAAGCGACCTTTTGAGGCGAATCTGCCGACAATATACCTGTAGCTGATGTCGTGGTTTCGTCGGGATGTTTGATGAGGCGGGGATGTCAGGATATTATTGGAATTTGTGAAGCGATATAAGTGATGACCCACCCAAACGAGGTTCGACCTATGCATGATGCTTTAGGGCATGTACCCGTGATGAATCAGATGCCGGCTTATCAACGCACGCGTGAGATGTCTTTGACGGACATGCTGCTTGAAAACCGGATTATTTTCCTTTCCGGCCCGATTGGCGAACGGTCGGCTAGTCTGGTCATTCAACAACTGTTATATCTGCAATCGATTCGTCGCACGCAGGATGTTAATCTGTACATCAATTCGCCTGGCGGGTTGGTAGATCAGACACTGGCTATTTATGACACTATGAATTTCATGGGGTGCGAGGTTGCGACCTATTGCATCGGCCAGGCTGCCAGTGGCGCAGCCATAATTTTGATGGCTGGTGCGAAGGGTAAGCGATTCATCCTGCCAAATGCCAAAGTCATGATGCACCAGCCTTATGGGGGTATCACGGGGCAGGCAGAAGATATTCGCATTCAAGCTGAGGAAGTGCTTCGCGATAAGAAAAGATTGAATACCATTATCTCGCACTGCACGGGAAGACCGATTGAGAAAGTCACTGACGAGACCGAGCGAGATCGATACCTTGATGCCCAAGAAGCCGTCGAATACGGTGTGGTCGATGAAATTTTGATCGAGCCTGCGGACGAAAAAAACAAAGCTAAGAAGAAGTAGATCGGCGGCGGGCGTGTGCCTGCAGGGCGTGCTTTAACGTTGTCGTGTGTTAGCCCCGATCAGAGTCTATCAGATTGAATTTTCTTTACAGGGAATGTGATCCATGTCTGTTGTGAATCAGCGTGTGCCCTTCGTGATTGAGAGTACCGGCCGAGGTGAGCGGGAGATGGATATCTTCTCACGATTGCTCAAGGACCGTATCATTTTTCTATCTGGCGGCGTGAATGATGACGTAGCTAATGTCATTGTTGCGCAGTTGCTTTTCCTTTCCAATGAAGACCCCAAGGCCGACGTGAATCTATACGTCAACAGCCCTGGCGGTTCGGTGTCGGCTGGTCTGGCGATCTACGATACCATGCAGTATCTGCGATGCGACGTCGCTACTTATAACGTAGGGTTATCTGCAAGCATGGGAGCCATCATTCTGTGTGGTGGCGCTAAGGGTAAGCGTTATCTATTGCCGAATAGTCGAACGCTTCTTCATCAGCCGCTGATTGGTGGCGTGATGGAGGGTTCCGCAACTGATCTATCTATCGAAGCCGAAGAAATTATTCGTCTTCGCAAGGTGCTTTACGAAATCATCTCATCACGTTCTGGAAAAGACATGGCTTCGGTCGAAAAAGATTGCGATCGCAACAAGTGGCTCGATGCTGGCGAAGCTATCGAATATGGTCTAGCTGACCAGATTCTAGAACGTATGCCGATGCCAGCGAGCTAAGCTTCGTACGTTTTTTTCATTGCATGTTGGATGGCTATTGATTGGGTGGCATGGGTAAGCCTCAGCTTACCCGTGTGGAAAAAACGCCGTAAGATTCAGACAAGCCATCGCCGGAGACCTTCCGGCGATTTTATTAAGCTTATGGAACCGTTATGTCATTCCCGCGCGGGCTAAAGCCCGCGGCTCGGTTGGTTTGATAGACCTAGAAAGTTAGCCATCAACTGCGAGCCTTCGACTGTCAGAAAACTTTCCGGATGAAACTGTACACCTTCGATAGGCATCGTCTTATGCCGGATGCCCATCAACTCGTCTCGATCATCGGTCCAAGCCGTTACCTCAAAATCTTCAGGTAAGCTATCACGACTTATCGTGAGCGAGTGATATCGCGTAGCTATAAAGGGGTTTGGTAAGCCTTCATAACAGCCTGTGCCAACGTGTTTGATGGCACTTGTCTTGCCGTGCATGAGTCTCTTTTCACGTTGAATCGTTCCGCCGAACACTTGGCCTATGCACTGATGCCCCAGGCAAACGCCGAGGATGGGAATCTTTCCGGCGTAGTGTTTAATGACGTCGTTGCTGATTCCGGCTTCGTTGGGTGTGCAAGGGCCTGGTGAAATAATCACTCGCGAAGGATTAAGACTGTCCAATTCCGCCAGAGTCGCCTGGTCATTGCGCACCACTTGAATCGGGTGATCGGGGATGAGCGTGCCCACCTGTTGCACGAGGTTATAGGTGAACGAGTCGTAGTTATCTATTATGAGTATCACAACAATAGCCTAACAGACCGAGCGAATTGTTTCAATTCTTCAGCACCTTGAGCGAGGTATCCGCAGGGCCACAGAGATAGGCTAATTCGCGTATGACAGCATCGGCGACGAGTCGGCCTTGCGGCGTGAGGGAAATGTAAGAGTCTGTCACGACGAGTTTACCGAGCGAGACCAATCCAGGGAGGATCGCTGAAAAATGGCTGCGCGGATCAATGCCAAAGCGATGTTGGAACGCCTCGATCGAAATCCCTTCGATTAGCCTGAGCTGCATCATCACGATTTCGAGCATTAAGGCTTCCTGGCTTAGCGTTTCCACTTCGACCTCGGCGTGATCTTTCTCTTGCATCATCTTCACATAACCATTGACGTCCGACACATTTTTGTATCTGCGATTGCCTATACACCCCGCGGCTGATGGGCCTACGCCGAGGTAAGGTTGATTGCGCCAGTAAATCAAGTTGTGTTGCGATTCGCACCCAGGGTGGGCGAAGTTGCTTGTTTCATATTGGCTATAGCCCGCGTTGGAGAGTATCTCGATGGTGAGCAAGAACATATCCGCTTCCAATCCTTCGTCGCAAGGCGTAATTCTGCTGGTATCGCGCATGGCCGTGAGTTTTGTATTAGGTTCGTAGGTTAAGCCATAACATGCGATGTGGTCGGGTGAAAGTTCAATTGCACGTTGTAACGACTGTGTCCATGTTTCGATGGTTTGCCCCGGAATGCCAAAAATCAGATCGAGATTAAGTTGATTGATCCCCGCCCGGCGCAGGGTAGCTACCGATGGGGCGATGTCATCCGGCGTATGTAAGCGCTCAAGGGTGGTTAATTCTTCAGGAAAAAATGATTGAGCGCCCATCGACACCCGCGATACTCCACATTGTTTAAGAAGCTTCGATTTTTCATATTCGACGGTTGCGGGATTCGCTTCAACAGTAAACTCATCTAGCGTAGCCTGCCCCACGGAATTTTGGATCGTTTCCAGGACGAGCCGAAGTTCGTCAACAGGCAGTGTCGTCGGCGTGCCACCTCCAACGAATACGGTTGTGATGGAATGTTTCAGCTCAGCCGTTCGTGCGGAAAGTTCTTTAACCAAAGCATCCACCAGCGGCTTTGTCTCTCGGTCTTTCAGAGCGACGGAATAAAAATCGCAATAGCCACATTTTGAATCGCAAAAAGGTATGTGGACGTACAAACCGCACGGCGCTTCGGTGGTGCCGTTCACGTTGTCTGATTCACTCACTTCCATAGTCCATATGATAACGTCTTGTTGGCTATATAGTTAGTACGCATGTATGGGGGGGGACTGAGCGCAAAAAAAGTCGCGTTGTGGTGAATGAGCAATGGTTTTGAATGAGTGGATTTGTCGGGGAGCGACAGCTTGGATACAATTAAGCGTGGTACGATGGTTGCGTTAGCCATGTTCATGTGAGGCTTCGTCAACGCGATTCCCGCCGAGGTTGGGGGTCGCTTCGTTCACAGGATGTGTGGTATGAATGTCAAACTAATTTTGTTTCTTGAAGATGGTAAGCGACGGGATTTTCTCCTGCCATTGGGTATTACTAAGATAGGCCGACAGCGTGATTGCCAGATTCGCATCCCGCTTTCTGATATTTCACGTAACCATGCTGAGGTTGTCGTCGAGGAGAACAGTGTGATGCTGCGAGATTTAGGCTCAGCCAATGGTACGCTACTTAATGATGAGCGTATTTTCCTGGACGAGATTCTCGAAGCTGGTGACCAAATTGTTGTTGGTCCAATTCGGTTAATCGTGCAGATTGGCGATGACCCAAGTGAAGCAGAAATAGCGGATATTCACAAAGCCGCAATGAGCGGCCAAACTTTGGAGCAGCGAAGTGGCTCGGTAGGGACGTCCAAGCATGTGTACATTTCGGATGAAGATGTTGATCCAATCGCGGCGTTAGAAGAGTTGGCTTCGAGCGCTGACCAGACGGCTATCAATGAGGATGAGGATGATTAGCGGTTTGTCATTTACATGTTGTTTTCGCATGGCATTGGTTAGGCTATTTCTTCTCGCAGGTGATTGAGGACTACGATGGCAGAATCGCAATCACCGACAGGGGCCCAGGCGGATGCTCATCGAGACCAGCGTCGTCGTGCGTTGCGTCGTCAGTTGCTTATGCTATTGGTAGGCACGTGCTTACTGGTTGCGTTTATTGTATGGCTGGGCGACATGCGTCGTCAGCAATGGGCGATGAAGCAAAGTCGTTGGTACGCGACGCAGTTATTGGCGAGATCCGGTGAATTTCGTGTGTTGCCATTAAATTTGTTTGTCGATGTCGTGCAGGACGTTCCAGAAGAGCTCAAAGCCCAGGCCAAACCATTTTCCTATCTTTCTCGGGAGCAGGCTCGGTTGCTGAGCAAATCTTCATCGCTATTGATGGTCGCGTGGTCAAAGCCAGTGCATCGCGTGATCACGACTGATGGTCGAGCGGTAGTGACGTATGATGAGGGCAGCATTCGACCGGTTTGGATAAAACTGAAAGAATTTGATCTATTATTTACCCGCCAACAACAAGAGATTGTCCGCCTGAAAAGCGAAAAGGGCGTTGGTTAGCGCAATAGTATCTTGCGCCTGACTGTCCCCGCGATAACGGGCGCTTTTATCCTGATCTTTATTTCGTTTCTGTGCAGATATGGCGTGTTTTCTCGTTGATTTAGCGTCCGGAAATAGGCGACTTTTCTTTGGCTCCTAACATTCAACGATACAACTTTGATGATTCGGGCACGGGTTAAGCTTTGATTGCTAATGATGGTGCGATAACTATTTGGTGGGCTTGGCAGCGTGATTGGTGTTACCGATGTATAAGCGTCGGTTGTCTTATTTGAGAACGCATAGGACACGAGTAAAATGTGACTTACCCATGCCGCCCGCCGCTTGACTGTTTGGGATGGTGGGGGCATAACTTTGCGAGTGAATTCGTCGTCGTGGGTTTAGCTGGTGATGGTCGAAGAAACGTGTCGTGGTATTGCGTGCGGTGTTAGTGTGAATGGGCTTAGGGCTGAGCAAGGTTCGTCGTGGTTAATACTTTATTCAATAGAATGCTAACGAGAAGACTTTTGATGGGCGAGCGAAGGCGTCGGACGGGGCTTGGCGTGGTGCTGCTGGCTTGTCTGTTTTTGCTGGATGAGGCTTCTACTGCGCAGGCTTATATTGGGCCTGGAGCGGGCTTTGCGGTTGGTTCATCTTTAGTGGCTTTTTTCCTGGCGTTTTTGTCTGGGGCTGCGGCGATATTCCTTTGGCCTACGCGGTGGCTGTTTAGGTTCTTGCGGGGTAGACATGCCATGGCCCGGGCGCGGACCAAGCGGTTTGTGATTCTTGGTCTGGATGGTATGGAGCCGACGCTGGCAGAGAAGTACATGGCTGAGGGCAAGATGCCCAATTTGTCTAAGCTGAAGGCGAAGGGCACGTTTACTCGGTTGGGGACGACGGCTCCGCCTTTGTCACCTGTGGCTTGGTCTAGCTTTTTGACGGGCTGCAATCCTGGTAAGCATAACATTTTTGATTTTCTGACGCGCAATGTTCACAGTTATCTGCCGGAGTTGTCTTCGGTGAGTATCAATGGCCCGCGTCGGGTATTGAAGCTTGGTAAGTATACCATTCCGCTGGGAAAATCTGATATTCGTTTGAATCGCAAGGGGAAGCCGTTTTGGAATACGCTGGGCGAGCATGGGATTTTTGGCAACATTATCCGTGTGCCGATTACGTTCCCGGCTGAGCCTTTTCGGGGGGTGTTGCTGTCGGCGATGTGCGTGCCGGATTTGCGCGGTAGCCAAGGAACTTTTTCGTTTTATAGCACTGGCAGTTCTACGGATGAGGAACACATCGGCGGTGAACAGATTCGGGTGAAGCGCGAAGGGAATTTGGTGCGGTCTTACCTGGTTGGCCCGGACAATGGATTGAAAGAAGGGGCTGGGGCGATGCACTGCCCGTTTGAGATTGAGATTACCGGGAAAGACGCTGCGGTTTTGAAGGTTAATGGCGAGCGGATTGAACTGACGTGTGGGAAGTATAGCCCGTGGGTTGTGGTGAAGTTCAAGGCTGGTCTGGGTATAAATGTAGATGGGATTTGCGAATTTTTACTGCAAGCGACTGAGCCGGAGTTTAGGTTGTATGTGACGCCGATTCAGATTGACCCGGCTAAGCCTGCTATGCCGATTTCTCACCCGTCTGTTTTCTCAAATTATCTGGCGAAGAATCAAGGGCGATATGCGACGCTGGGGCTGGCTGAGGATACCTGGGGGTTGAACGCGGTGCTTCTTGGTGATGACGATTTCTTGCATCAATGTCTCGAAGCGGATGACGAACGAGAGAAAATGTTCTTCGATGCGTTGGAGAAGGTGCGGAGTGGGTTGTGTGTCTGCGTGTTTGATGGCATGGACCGAATTCAGCATATGTTCTGGCGATATATTGATGAAGAGCATCCGGCACATAAGGGGCAGGCTGAGTCGCAGCAACGGAACGCGATTGAAGATTTGTATAAACGCGCGGACGAGTTGGTCGGTAAGACGATGAAGGCGTGCGATGATGATAATACTGTTTTGATGGTGATTTCAGATCATGGATTTAATTCGTTCCGGCGCGGGGTGGATTTGAATGTGTGGCTGGAGGAGAACGGGTATTTGACGTTGAAGCCTGGTGGGCGAGGTCAGAAGTATTTGGCTGGGGTGGATTGGTCCAAGACGAAAGCATTTTGTTTAGGGTTAGCTGGTATTTGGCTGAATGTAAAAGGGCGCGAATCTCAGGGGATTGTTGAGCCTGGAGATGCGGCTGCACTTCGTAGCGAGCTTTGTGAGAAGCTGACCGGGCTTCGTGATGATGAGAAGGACGAGCTGGCGATTAGTCGGGCGTTTGATGCGCAGAAGATTTATGCCGGGCCTTATAAAACGGAAAGCCCTGATTTGATTATTGGTTATAACCGGGGTTATCGCGTTAGCTGGGAAGCGGCGATTGGTCAGCCTACGGATAAGATGTTTCATGATAACGATAAGGCCTGGAGCGGGGACCATTGTATTGACCCGAAATTAATTCCTGGCGTGTTGTATTGCAATCGAAAAATAGATGCGAAACATCCTCGGCTTATGGACCTTGGGCCTACGGTGTTGGATATGTTTGGCGTGGATGTGCCGGGGCATATGGATGGTAAGCCGTTGCCTGTGGCTGATGTTGATGGGACGTTTCCGAAGAATGGTCATGGTGGTGCTGCGAAGCAAGAGCAGGAGGCTGTGGTCGTTTCGTGAAGTTGAATTTATTTATGCATCGTGTGGCGCGTAAGCGGATATGTCATGTCATGTTGATGGCATTATTACTGGCGTGGGCCGTGTCTTGTAGTGACTCGAAATCATCTTCAGGGCCGCTTGGTCCGAGGGTGGTAGTGGTTGGTTTTGATGGGATGGACCCACGTCTTTGCGTAAAGCTTATGGACGAAGGTAGGATGCCGAACCTTGCAAAGTTGAGGGATGCGGGGGGCTTTCAGCCTTTGGGGACGAGCATCCCACCGCAGAGTCCGGTGGCTTGGTCCAATTTTATTACTGGGGCTGACCCTGGTGTTCATGGCATTTTTGATTTTGTTCATCGTGACCCATCGAGACAATGTGCGCCCTATTATTCTGCTGCAGAAACGGTGGAAGGTGATTTGGGATGGGAAGTTGATGATTATAATATCCCGCTGAATTTTTGGCCTTTCAATCATACGCCAACAGAAACTTTGCTTCGTCGCGAGGGTACGCCTTTCTGGGATTATCTGGATGAGGCCGGGGTTGATGTTCACATTTATGATATTCCGGCGAATTATCCGCCGAGTAAATCTACGCATGGTCACATGTGCTGTTTGAGTGGGATGGGGACGCCGGACTTGCTTGGTTCGCTGGGCGGTGAGTCGCAGTTTTTTGGTGAGGGTGAAAAGTCGCGGGCGGTGGCTGGTAGTTATATTGAGCCGATTACGTTTACGGGGAGTAAGGCGAAAATACGACTGCTAGGCCCGGAGCATACTTTCATGCAGCTTCCGGAGCGGGTTACGATTGACGTGACCGTGTATCGCGATGTGACGCGAAAGGCCGCTCGGCTGGAGGTTCAAGGCGAGACGATTTTGCTCAAAGAAGGCGAGTGGAGCGATTGGTGCCAGTTGGATTATGAATTGGGTATGCCTCCGTTTTTGCCAGCTTCACATGCGAAAGGAATTTGTCGATTTTATTTGCAACAAGTTAGCGACAAATTTCGTCTATATGTCACACCTATTAGCATTGACCCGTCGGACCCGGCTGGCCAAGTTATTTCTGAGCCTGAAGAATTTGTGACGGAAATTTCGGATGCGCTAGGTTTGTTTTATACGACTGGTTTTCAAGAAGACTACAATGCACTGAAGAGTAAGATATTTACTGATGGCGAGTATCACACACAGGCGGACTATGTGCTTGAAGAACGGCTAACTTTGTTTGATTATGCAAAGCAAACGTATAACGATGGGTTATTATTTTTTTACTTTTCGAGTACTGATGTGCAATCACATATGTTCTGGTGGGACAGTGATAAGAAGCATCCTGTTCGCACGCCTGAGATGGCTAAGAAGTATCATGGCGTAATTGAAGATTTGTATCAGCGGATGGATGGCGTGGTGGGGCAGGTGCTGGACGAGTATGGCGATTCGGCGACGGTTATGGTGATGTCGGATCATGGATTTTCGACTTTTCGTCGGCAGTTTAACCTGAACACCTGGCTTCGGCAGGAAGGGTATGTTTTACCGGCTGATTGCAAGTCGATTATGCGGGTGAGTGGTAAGGGGAGCGTGGATTGGTCGCGGACGACGGCGTATGGGCTGGGGCTTAATGGTTTGTATTTGAACTTGCAGGGGCGAGAAAAGTTTGGCATTGTCACGCGGCGTAAACGAGCGGGAATGTTGCAAGAGATTAAAGAGAAGCTGCTGAAAGTGCGCGATCCGGAAGATAATCATCTGATCGTTAAAGAGGTTTATCTTACGGAAGAAGTGTATCACGGGCCTATGACGGCTGAGGCTCCGGATTTGATTGTGGGATATTACCGCGATTATCGAGCGTCGAACGCAACTTCGCTGGGCGATATTTCTGATGTGATGGTTAGCGACAACGACGAGGCATGGAGCGCGGATCACTGCATGGCTGCGGATGAAGTGCCGGGCGTGATATTTAGTAATAAGCGAATTATGGCGATCGGGCCTGACTTAATTGATTTGGCTCCGACGATTTTGAAAGCTTTGGGCGTGTCGCCGCCGGCGACGATGACGGGTAAGAATTTATTTGAGATGACGCATACCGCATTGGCTGAGGATGGTCAGTAGGAGAAATGAATCATGGCTAAGATTAAATTGGATGCGAATTTGTACGACCGGGTTAAGAAGGTGGCTGAGGTTGCAGGGTACGGGTCTGCGGATGAGTTTATCGTCCATGTGATCGAGAAGGAACTTAAGCAACTTGAAGCCGGCGGGGACGATGAAGCCGCGGTGATGGAACGGCTTCGCGGGTTGGGGTATTTGGAATAGACGCCCCTTTGGGGCATGTCGAATTTCAATGTCGTTTGTGTCAGGCAATAGCCTGACCTACGACGTGGAATAGCATGGAATCGTTTGGTGACATTCTTGTTGGTGGCGCGAATGGGTTGTGGTGGCTTTATGAGGCTGTCATTTCGCTGGCGCTAGCGGTGTATGGTACGGTTGATGTTGTGCTGAATCCGGTGATGTCAACGGTGTTGAGCGTGCTGAACCCGATTGGGAATGTGCTTGGTGACGTGGTTTATGGCGCGATGTCCGTGCTGCCGCCTGCCTGGGGGCTTGTTATCATTTCGGCGATCACCGGCGTGGTGATGCTGTTCATGTTTAAGTTTACGTCTAATCAGCAGGCCATCGTAGCGGCGAAGGATACGATTAAGGCCAACCTGCTGGCGCTCAAGCTGTATAAGGATGAGATTCGCGTAACTTTTATATCGCAATGGCAATTAATGCTGGGTATTGCTCGTTTGCAATGGCATATGTTTAAGCCGGTTGTTATTGTGATGTTGCCGATGTTGGTTGGCTTATCGCAGATGGGGATTCGATATCAATGGCGAGCGCTGCACACAGGCGAAGAGGCGTATGTGCATGTGTATTTGGATGAGCCGTTAGCGCATGAGGTTTCGCTGGAGCCTGGGAGTGGGGCTGAGGTGGAAGTCTCGGCGATGGCAGGTGAGAGTGACTATGCGTGGCGCATTCGTGCGAGAGAGCCTGGTGTCCATACATTGAAGTTCCAGGTTGATTCAGAGACGATTGAAAAAGAGCTTGTGGTTGGCGATGGTCTTGAGCGGGTGAGTGTAGAGCGGACTGGTGCGAACTGGGCGACGCAGTTGTTTCATCCTGTCGAAGCGCTGCTTTCGAGTTCGAGTCCGGTTAGCCGAATTGAGATAAAATATCCTGATCGCGTGTCGTGGATTTATGGTAGCGACTATTGGGTGTTGACGTTTTTTGTGGTTTCGATGCTTGTGGCTTTGGTGTTGGCGCCGGTGTTTAAGGTTAAGTTTTAGGCGTTAAGGTCTTTGCGCGACTATTATTAAAAAAGACACGGGTAAGCTGAGGCTTACCCATGCCACCCGGATGCGGGCATACCATTGTCACTCTGGATTGCGTATCACGTCCGCGCGGGCTGAAG
Organism: Planctomycetota bacterium; assembly: GCA_024280855.1. GTDB lineage: Bacteria > Planctomycetota > Phycisphaerae > UBA1845 > UBA1845 > JAJRPG01. The sequence goes on from JAJRPG010000027.1 coordinate 53,472, forward strand.
CCTGCGGCTCGTTATGTTGAAATCTGTTGACGCTATTTTTATTGACTTTTACGGCACCGTCTCTTCGGGGGATCGAGAGATTGTTGAGCAGGTGTGTTCGCGCGTGGTCGAAGACCTTGATCTGCCGATGTCAGCTAGCGAGTTTGCGATTGAGTGGGGTGAGCATTTTTTCGCAATGCTCGACCTTAGCAATCGCTCGGGGTTTCGCACGTTGCATGAATGTGAGTTGGTGAGCCTTGGTCTGATGTTTCAATCGCGTGATCGTCAGGTTGACCCGGCTCCATATGTAGCGGACTTGGAAGCGTATTGGGCTGCCCCGCCTTTGTACGATGATGCGTTGGAATTCCTAGCTGGGGCCTCGTTGCCAATCTGTTGCGTGTCAAATGCTGATACGGCGCCGCTTCATCAGGCCATCGAGAAACATGGGTTGAAATTTGATGCGGTTGTGTCGTCTGAGGATGCGAAGTGCTATAAGCCGGGGGCGGGCATTTTTGATCGCGCGTTAGATGCCTTGAATGTCTCGGCTGACCGGGTGGTGCATGTTGGCGATTCTTTGCACAGCGATATTGACGGCGCGCAGCAGCGGGGCATTCAAGCAGTGTGGCTAAACCGCCAAAGTCGGATTCACGATATAGGCATCGCGTCACCAGATCATACGATATCGTTGCTGACGGAATTATCTGAACTGCTCGATTCGTAGTAATTGGCCGTTAAGGCCTGTCTGAAGTTATCAAATCTTGCTGAATTTTCATTTTCGCCTGACGACAATAATCGTGATTTCACGTCAGTGAGGGCATGTTTTAGTGTTTTGAGACCTAACTGAACGGCGGGGATTTGCATTTTTTCGTTGCCGGATAGCGGTGAGCGTGATATTATTTAACATGTGGAAACAGTTCACTGATGTATACAGGACCGATCAGGGGAGTGTTTCAATACTCGGAGGCATTGTCATGACTCATCGACGTCGAATTTATTGGAAGATTTTGGTTTTGGTTTCGGCTGTGGGCTTGAGTTTCCCCGTGGTCGCGGATGCTGGTTCTGGTGGTCGTGGGAGATCTAGTCATTCGTCCGGGAAATCGGGCCATTCGTCGGGGAGGTCAGGTCATAGTAGGTCGGGTGGCTCACGACGTACGACATCTCGTAGTCGAGGGGCTTCTCGTCATCGCACATCGAGTCGTCGGAGTATTAGTCGTGGGTCACATAAGTCGACTAGTCGAGGTCATGCATCCAATCGTGCATCTAATCGAGGCCATGCGTCAAATCGTGCATCCAGTGCACGCATAAGTCGTCAAAGTGTGGGTCGCAGCTCGCATTCTCGAAAGTCTTCTTCGCATCAAACGTCACAAACGCAGCACGGGTTTCGTCGTCCTACGACCAACGTGCGAGCGCCCTCGTCTTCCAATGCTGGGCATCGAAGGCAAATCACGCCACATCGGGTGATTCGTAATACGTCTGGTGGTGTAGCTGGCCATACATCTTTTCCTACGACTTCGTCCAGAAATTCTGTTGGGTCACACGGTGGTCGCAGTACGGCTCATGCGCCTGGTGGTGGAAGCTCGAGTGTTGTATTTAGTGACACGGGAAGGTCACGATCTAATTTCAATCACTCCGGCCAAGGTTTTAGCAGTCGAAACGGCGGTCATGGCCAAGGTACGTCGGGCGCTGGCTTTGTGGCCATCAATGGGCAAGGGCATTCTCGTAGCGAGAGGAATGTTGTAGGACAGCGAGGTGGTAGGAAATTTAATTCTGGCCATGGCGCGGTGGGTGCTCCGTTTGCCGGTTCGCTTTTTGTTAATAATAATGTCAGTCGCTATGGTCGAGCTTATGACCGCAGCAACGTTTTTCATGATGGTCAGTCTATTCGATCGGCGAGATTGTATCCTTCCGGTTCGGGTGGTCATAGCTCAGGATTTGTTGGCGGAAATAGACACGGCGGTGGTTATGGCGGGTATGGTAATTCTCATGGTGGGTATAGGAATGGTTCTCATGGTGACAATGGGTATTATTTTGGTTCGTACTATTATGGCCGACGTCATTCTCGTGGGTATTATGGTAACTATGGTTCCGTGTATTATCCAGCGTATTCCTACTTAGATTATGGTTATTCGTCGTATCCCTATTATTATCCATACACGAGTGTGGGCGTGAGTTCGCAGACTTATTACGATGTTGATCCAGGTGTTGCGCAGGGTTATCAAGATGTGGTAGCTGAGCCTTCTCCGGTAGTCACCATCTATGTTCAACCTGCTCAATCTGGTGGGGGCGAGGCGGCGCCGGGTGCGTCGTTGGGGTCACCGATAGATGCGGCTACTCAGGCTGCACCGCAGGTGGGTCAGATTAGGATTCCGCAATCTGTGGCAGATGGTCATCAGGCGTTTGCGCAGCATGATGTTGTGAAGGCTCGTCGTGCGTATTTGACGGCGGTATTGGCTGACGGTGATGATGGATATGCGAAGTTATTTTATGCGATGGCTAGTATGGCTGCGGGTGAGTATGATGTCGCGGCGCTGGCACTTCGGGGTGCGTTGCAGACGGCTTCTGAATTGGTGACTGATCCAATCGATCTGCGTCAGTTTTATAATAACGATGAGCAGATTCAGGCTGATATGGGCGCGTTGGTGGCGTATATATCTCTGAACGCTGACGATGTCGATAGTCAATTGTTGCTGGCATATTTTCAATATTCGATGGGGCAGGCTGATGCGGCGCAGCGGGTATTGATGTCGGTGAGCAGTGACGTTATTGAGAAAGATGCGACGATGAAGGAATTGCGCGATGCGGTTGGCGTTGTTGTTTCTCGCAAACAAGATCAGCCTTAGTTGAGTGCATGACAGTTTCGGCGTATTTGAATTAGTGTACGTTTTCCATTCTCGAATATCCTTCCCCCACCCTTCGGGAGTACCCGAAGAATGGGGCACCCAGCTTGTGCTTGGCGGATAATATGTCAAAAGTTCAGGACACATTTCTTGATCCTTGCTGGTATGACAAAGGTATTAACTGGTCGGCGCGACTGGGCCGGGAGATTCCTCTGCTTGTTGATGTTTTTGGTGAGCCTGGTGACGGCGGTTTGATTGATGCTGGCTGCGGTACTGGTCGGCAGGTGTGTGCATTGGCTCAGCAAGGTTATCGCATGGTGGGGGCGGATGCCAGCGATGAAATGATAGTGATGGCTAGGTCGCTGGCGAGAGAATTAGCGGTTGATGCCGCTTTTCATGTCAGTCCTTATGCCGAAATGAATGAACGGCTGGGCGGTGGGTTTGGTGGCGTTTATTGCCTGGGGAATGCGCTGGCTGCGGCAGGGTCTGAAGATGCGGTGCGTGAGGCGTTGGGGCAGTTCTCGAAATGTCTTAGGGCTGGCGGTCGGCTGTTTGTTCAGGTGCTAAATTTTGAGCCTATGCGCAAGGAATTGCCTTGTGTGCGAGGCCCTCGAGTTTCGGTGGTGGATGGTCGGGAATATATTTCGACCCGCAATTTTCAATTTTATGATGATAGAGCCGTCGTGACGAATACGACGCTATGGCAGGACGATGGTTGGAAGCAGCGAAGTCATTCGGGCCGATTGTATCCTTTGAGTTTAGAGCAGATTCAAACGTGGTGCGCGGAGGTGGGGTTGAGGATTGATGAGACTTGGGGGAATTATCAGCGGGATGAGTTTGATGTGACGAGTTCTGTTGATTTGATATTTGTGGCTACGCGCGAGTCGTGAATTCGAATGCACGATAGCGATGTTGGATGATGTCTGTTGGTTAGAATGATATTTGTTTAATCAATTATATTCGACACGGGTAAGCTGGGCCTTACCCATGCCACCCGGAATATATCAATGCGCCATGATAATATGCAGGCGTCCATTCCCCACCCTTTGCCGGTAGGCAAAGAATGGGGCACCCGGAAAAAGATGGGGCACTTGGACATCGCCAAATTTTATCAGAACTTGGTCAGCACTGCACGATCAGTGTTCGTGCTTTTCTATTTGTTTTTTGGAACCCATTAGTACGGTAGTGTTGGGGTGTTTTTTTCGCCATTCGCCTAGCGTGATGACGGGCGGCTCTTCGATGAAGGGGATGGTCTCGCCTTTACGTGGGCCTGAGATAGCTGTCCACTTGGTGTCGTCTAGTGGATACCAAAGGCTTTCCGTTTTTCTATCGAAGATGAGGAATACGTTTTTGTGGACATAGCCACTGACTCCGAACTCGTCTGTTGAACCGTTAATTTTACGTCCGTGAACCACGGACAATTGGGCGAGTGGTCACCAGCCTACGGTGACGGGTTTGCCACCGATGATGTCGTTGACTAATTCGTGGCGGTCGAGCAAGGCGACGGGGTAGGCGCGTGCGACATCGCCCTGGATAAATCCGATGACGTGTATTTCATCATTGACCGAGGCGCGTTGGTCTTTTCGGTAAGGGCTTTGTGGAACGTGTTTTAGAAGTCGGGGGTCGTCTGGTGAGACGAACATGGGGTCGTCGATGCTGGGGATGGCGTCCTTGCCGATGCCGTATTGAAGCTCGGCTGTGGGGATGGGGGAGCCGGTGAAGTCGTACCAGAATGCGCCGGGGGCTGAAGGGTCTGAGCCTCGCATTCCGCCGTAGAGCATGGTCTTACCGTTTTCGACTTTGACCTTTTTGCTATTGGGGCCTAGGAGGCCTCGGAAATTATTCTTGCCTGAGTTATCCCCGGCAAAGCTAGGCAGGGACGCGCAGGCCAAGACTAAGCCTGCGAGGGCGATGCCCTTGGTGCGGTTGAAGTTGGCCGAGCTGGCCCCGTCGTGGAATTTCATTTTCATGGTTTGATTTCCTTCGAAAAAAATTTAATCTCAAGCTCAGCCGAAAATCATTTTAGTCGTAGGAGCGGAATTTCTCAATGTTATGGTGCGTATCAGTATTGTGAGGGACGAATCAGCCTCGTATTAGTGGAAGGCGGTAGGGAATGCTGGTGGGTTGTATGCTGGTGTGAGCCGTTTACAATCGGTTGTGGCGGTAAGTGTGTGGTATTTTCGGATACCGGGTTAGACAAGGAACCTAAACTGCGCGAACATGCCCAGCCGATAGCTCTTTTAGGGCGAAAGAGTGCGAAAGTCCTTAATTGAGAATGGGTTACGTTATTTGCGTCGTGTGCTTGCACGGTATGCCGAGTTCGGCTCCGTGGGGATTGAATCATAAAAGAATGATTGGGATTGGCGATATTTTAACTCGAGTGGTCTTGGCTGTGGTCCTGCTAGCTGGTAGCGGTTGCTCGATGCAGTCTGTAATGAATGGCTGGTTAGACCCGACAGTACTGGGTGATTTTGAGGCGTATCATACGACTCAAATTCGAGCCTCGCTAACTTTGGAAGATGTTCCACAAGGGATAGCTGGTGCGTCTCGGCCTACGGCGGCTGATTTGGATGTTATCGCGAAAGATTTTTCGATATCTGCTGGTGACACGTTACAAGTTGAGATCAATGAGCTTCGCGCTCGTGGTACGATTTTTCAAGCGGCTGCTCAGGTTAGTCCAACGGGCTATGTAAATCTGCCGGTTGTCGGGCGCATTCGCGCCGCGGGTAAGACGGTTCCGGGGTTTGAGGCGTCGTTGGTTTCGACGTTGCAGGACGATGGGATTTTGATCAACCCTGAGGTGACGGTGAACCCGACTTTTTTGCAGGCGGCGACTTATTCCATCTTTGGTGTGGGGGTGAGTGCCTCTAATAATGCGCCGCTGCGTGCGGGCGTGTTTCCTATCCGTCGTCCGGATTTGCGGGTGCTTGAGGCGATCAATCAGGTTGGTGGTTTGAATGAGTTTGTGACAGAGATTTATGTCTTTCGGAAAGATGATTTGTCGGTTTATGACACGCGGAGTCAGGCTGATCGTCCTGTGGAAGTTATTGAGGAATCGTTGCCTGTTGAGCCATCGGTTGCGATGGCGGTTGCGGCTGATGCTGAGGGGCAGGATGAGCAGGAATTGATTAGCGCTATTTTGGATCAAGGCAAGCCTGCTGCTGAGCCTCGCGTTGAAGCTAAACCTAAGTATGAGAGTCCGCAGCAGCGAGATATTTTGTCGGCGACAGATGCTGATTCGACGCAGCCTTTTTTGTTTGTGGATGGTGCGTTTGTGCGTAATCCTAATTTTGAAGGACATGCGCAGGCTGGTGGCGTGGAGGGTTTTTCCCCACCTACTATTGACACGGTGATGTCATCTTCGAATTGGGCGCGGGTCGCAGGGAATTCTCCATATCGAACGATACTTGTTGATGCGGAGCAGCTTCGTCGTGGCGATCCGGCAGTGAATATTGTGGTTCATGCGGGGGATGTTATTCGGATTGTTAGCGGCGAAATTGGCCAATACTATGTGATGGGGCAAGTGAATCAGCCGGGACCATATCGGTTTAATGCCGAAACAATTACGCTAAAGGCTGCCATCGCGTCGGCAGGCGGCTTATCTGCGTTGGCTTGGCCTGACCGGTGTACGATTTATCGTCGGTTGGGTAGCCGAGAGCAGATGGTTCAGGTTGATCTAGATCGAATTTTCTCAGGTAAGGATTCAGATTTTATGGTGCGTCGCGGTGATATTATCAACGTCGGTACGCACCCGTTGGCTCCTTTTTTGCAGCGGCTTCGGGCGCTGACGCTGCCAAACATTACATCGAACATTGGTTATGGGTTTACTTATTCGCGGAACTTTGCGGACATTGATTCGTTTGCCGTGCAGAGCAACCCTAATAATCGCCCCAGTCGTTTTCAACAACTTTTTCCTTAGTCGTTTTTCGTGGAGCGATGATTGGCTAGCCAACCTCGACAAGCTGAAACCCCTTGGGCGGACATTTTTTCTCCGGTGTCGCGTATGCACATCGTCATGGTGGTGTTGCTGATGGGCTTCTTGTTTCGTGGGATTATCGAGCGGGGGATGGTTGGTCGGTGGATGACCGACGGGAACTGGTCGCATGGCTGGCTGATTCCTGTTTTTAGTTTGTATTTTTTAGGTACGCAGCGGGAGAAATTGGCGAAAGTATCGGCGAGTCCGAGCTATTGGGGGGCTGTGGTATTGCTCCTGTCGCTGGCGATGTACTTTTTTGGCGCGTGGCAAATAAGAGCGACCTATGTGCAGGCGGTGTCTGTGGTTGGCTGTATATTTGGTGTGGTGCTATTGCTTGGCGGTTGGTCGGTGCTGCGCATTGCGTGGTTTCCGATTTCGTTTTTGATGCTGTGTATACCCTTGCCTGGGTTATTGTATTATCAGTTGACGTTTCCTATGCGAACGTTTGCTTCTTCGGCGGCGGCTACGATCATGCCGTTGCTTGTTCCGGGTTTGCATACTGAGGCACAGGCGGTGGTGATTGATTATGTCATGCCGGGAAGTGCGCCTGGACAACTTAATGTGGAAGAGGCTTGTAGCGGGATGCGCTTGATGATGGCCTTTGTCACGCTAGGGGTTGCGATGGCGTATTTGGGTGAGCGTAGTTGGTGGCAGCGGGCGATTATGGTGGCGTTTTGTGTGCCGACGGCTTTGCTTTGCAATGTGATTCGCGTTACCACGACCGGCTTATTGATTGTTCATGGCCGGGAGGATTTGGCGACGGGGACACCGCATCAGCTGCTCGGAATGTTGATGTTGGGGCTGGCGCTAGGAATTTATTCGGTGGTGGGATATGTGCTTGGTCATTTGTTTATCGAAGATGATAAGGACTCAAGCCATCGTGATTCGGATGTAGTGACGCCGTAATAATTGTGATCGTATGTTAGATTTTAATCGACGAATAAGACTATGAGTATAGCACCAAAGACAGTACACAATCAGTTAGGCCTGCCTATAGAACATGACGGCGGAGGCGAGGGACATGCACCGGTGCCAACTATTGGTGATATGGTGTCGATGTTGCGTCGCCGGACGCTGTTGATCTTTTTGCTGACCATATTGTTTTCGCTCATGTCGATAGGCGGTTTTGCCGTTTGGTGGAAATACTTCCCCGGCTTTCGTTCTGAATGTTTGATTGAGTGTATATCGAATATCCCGGAAACGGAGCTGTCTACCGGGCAGGACGTGCCACGCGAGGAAGAGCATGCGCGATTTGTGATGTCTCAGGCGGTGCTGCTAAAAAGTCAGACGGTGCTTGCGGAAGCGCTTAAGGTGAACGCCGTTCGGGAAACAAGTTGGTATAAGGATATTGATGACAATCAGCATTTGCTGATTCTAACGGAGGAATTGTCGGCTTCGCCTGTTCGGGGTACGAACTTTATTAAGGTTTCTATTCTTTGTAAAAATCCGAACGACCCAGCGGTCATTATTAACGAGGTCGTGACTCAATGGCTTTCATCTGTGAAGCGTCGCAGTGCGGAAAACTTTGCGTCCAAAGCGTTGCAGGATGCGCAGGAACAGCAGACGCTGTTGGACAGGCAGATCGAGAGCAAGCGAGCGTCTTTGGCTGAGCTAGCGTCGCGGTTGCCGGCTGGGGCTGTTGATAATCCTGCTAATAATATCGTAGCGCAAAACGTGGCGCAGTATGGCGCGCAAGTCGCGCAAATTGGTTTGGAGCTTTCGCAACTAGCGCAGTATCGTCAGATATATAATGACCCTAGCGGGGTGGCGGTCACGGCTGAGGACCGTTCGATTGTGGAGCTTGACCCACAGGTGGCCGAGTTATCGCGGGCGTTGTTTTTGTTGGAACAGCAGAAGACGGCTGACCTGGAGACGTATGGCCCGTCGCATAAAGTGATAAGGCAAATTGATGCGCAGATTGATGCTTCGGATGAGAAATTGTCATCGAGGCGGCAGGAAGTTTTGTTGCAGCGGCGAAATGATATACGTGAGGCAACAAATGCCGCGTATGCCAACTCTCAACATTCACTTCTTGAGGTGCAGGAAAAAGTAGCCCGGGCTGAGGCTGCGATGCAGGATCAGGATGATTTGCTGCGTAAGTATCGCACGCTGGTTGAGGAGATTAAACAGTTATTGATATATCGGGTGCAACTGGAAGAGTTTATCAAAAGTCGTAGTCGGGTAGTGCGGCGGCAGGCGGCGGTTAATGTGAATGTGGTTCAGCCTGCGGCGAACCCGCTAGAGCAGACGAGTCCTTCAATATTTTTGTTACCATTCGGAATTTTCCTTTCGATTTTGTTGCCTATGGTGATAGCTATTGGCTTGGAGTTTTTGGATAAGTCGGTGCGATCGCCGCAGGACGTATCGAGGCATCTTGATGTGGCGCTGCTTGGCGTGATTCCAGATACAGATGATGAGGAAGTTTCGATCGATCGGGTGGAGACGGCTGTTCGAGATTCGCCGCGGTCGATGATTGCCGAGGCATTTCGTCAGGTGCGGGCTAATTTACAGTTTAGTTGCCCGTCGGAGCATCGGCGGGTGGTAATGGTGACGAGTCCGTTGCCGGATGATGGACGTACGACGATTGCGGTGAACTTAGCTATGGCGACCGCGCAGGCTGGTCGTAAGGTGCTGCTTATTGATGCTAATTTCCGCCGGCCTTGCTTGGATAAGATTTTCAATGTGACGACTCAAGATGGATTAAGCAAGCTGCTTATTGGTGAGGGGAAACTGGAAAGTGCGGTTTGCCGGACGGATGTAGCTAATCTTGATGTATTGCTAGCTGGTCGTGTGCCACCTAACCCAGCGGAGTTGTTGGGCAGCACTCATTTTCAAACGCTCATTAAAGATGCGTTGTCTACATACGATCAGTTGATTATCGATACACCACCTCTTCTATTAGCCTCGGATGCTGCGGTGCTGGCGTCGGCTGCGGATGGTGTTATTCTGGTGATTAGGGCGACGGCTAATTCGCGTGGAATCGCGCGGCGAGCGCTTGGGTTGTTGTCTGATGTTGGTGCGCATATGTTTGGTGCGGTGTTAAATGCCGCGCCGGTGACGCGGGGTGGTTACTTCCGCGAGCAGCTGCGCACTTATTATGACTATCAGGTTGAGGTGGGTTCTTCGACGACGGGCCTACCGAAGGATGCGTGATTTTCACGCTTGCATCACGGATTATTTTTCATGCCTAAAGTGAATATGCTCGACCTTTCTGGTGAGTACGAATTATTTAGAGATAAAGTGCGAACGGCTGTTGATGAAGTGCTGGAGAGTCAGCAATTTATTAACGGTCCTGCGATCAAGCAGTTGGAGGAGGCGCTGGCGCAGCGGGCGGGCGTGGCTCATGGTATTGCGATTAGTAATGGTACGGATGCGCTGCTTTGTGCTCTGATGGCTTTGGACGTAGGCGCTGGCGACGAAGTTATTCTTCCTTCGTTTACATTTTTTGCCACGGCTGGGGTGGTGGCAAGGTTGGGGGCTACGCCGGTTTTTGTGGATGTTGACGAAGCTACGTTTAATATCGATCCGATGTTAGTAGAAAAGGCTATCACCTCGAAAACGCGCGCGATTATTGTGGTCCACTTGTTTGGTCAATGTGCGGATATGGATGCGATCAATCGCGTGGCTAAGGCTCATGGCGTTAAGGTTGTAGAAGATGCGGCGCAGGCGATTGATGCGACGTATGGCGAAAAGAAGGCCGGGAGCCTGGCGGATGTCGCTAGCTTGTCATTTTATCCCACGAAAAACCTCGGCGGGTTTGGCGAAGGCGGCTTGATTCTAACGAATGATGATAAGTTGGCTGAGGTGTCGCGTCAGCTTCGCAATCATGGCGAGTCATCGAGGTATCATCACGATCGTGTTGGCGGGAATTTTCGATTAGATACGATGAAGGCAGCTATTTTGATGGTCAAGCTGGACAGCCTTTCTGAGTTTACGCAGCGTCGTCAGACTAATGCGGCTGCTTATAGTGATGGGTTGTCTGGTTCTTTCGTGTCGCCGCCTGTGGTTATGGATAAATGTTCGCACGTTTATCATCAGTATACGATTAAGACGGCGCATCGTGACTCATTGCAAAAACATTTGAATAGTCAGGGCGTTGGCTCTAGTATTTATTATCCGGTTCCGTTGCATCTTCAGGCGTGTTTTTCCTCGCTTGGTTATGAGTCTGGAAGTCTGCCGGTGACGGAGCGATTAGTGAAAGAAGTGCTGTCAATACCGTGTCACCCAATGCTTAGTGAAGAAGATGTGAAGCATGTGATGGCCTCAGTGTTGAGTTTCGATCATGCGTGCGTAGAATGTTAAAGTATTGATGATGGAGAATCTTTAATGCGTGTACTTGTGACAGGGGCAGCCGGTTTTTTGGGGAGCCATCTGTGCGATCGTTTGCTTAAAGATAAGCACGATGTGATCGCGTTGGATAACCTTTTTACAGGCTACAAACGCAATTTTGCGCATTTGCTAGGCCGACATGATTTCGAGTTTGTCAGGCATGATGTGGTCAACCCGATCATGTTTGAAGTGGATTGGATTTTCAATTTAGCCTGTCCCGCTTCGCCGGTTCATTATCAATATAATCCTGTCAAAACGGTTAAGACTTCAGTCATGGGCACGCTGAATCTTCTGGGGATGGCTAAGCGCGTTAAAGCGCGGATTCTTCAAGCGTCTACGAGCGAAGTATATGGCGACCCGCAGGTTCATCCGCAGCCCGAATCTTATTGGGGGCATGTTAATCCGATTGGTCCGCGGGCTTGTTATGATGAGGGCAAGCGCGTCGCGGAGACGTTGATGATGGATTATCACAAGCAAAATGGGATCGATACGCGGATCATCCGCATATTTAATACTTACGGTCCGCGCATGGCTGTGGGTGACGGACGGGTGGCATCAAACTTTATCGTGCAAGCGTTAAAAGGTGAGAAGCTGACGGTGTATGGCGATGGTTCTCAGACCCGTTGTTTTTGTTATGTGAGCGATCTGGTGGAGGGTATGGTTCGCCTGATGGAATACGAAGGTGAAGGGTGTCATGAGCCGGTGAACATTGGCAGTACGGAAGAACGCTCGATGAATGAACTCGTCGAGAGTATTGGGGTTGCTACCGGGAAAAATGTGTCAGTCGAGCATCAGCCTTTGCCAAAAAATGATCCGGTGAGACGTAAGCCTGATACGACAAGGGCGAAGGAAAGGCTCAATTGGTCGGCTACGATATCGCTGGAGGATGGGCTCAAACATACGGTAGAATACTTCAAAGGTAAGCTTGAAGAGCAGACTGATTGAGTACTTGGTGATGCGTCGTATGATATTTACATGTGTTCAGTGCCGCGAAGGTTGAGGGGCGATTTTTTTCGATTGTCCTTCCCCCACCCTTCGGGAGTACCCGAAGAATGGGGCACCCGCGCGTTATAAACTTATACATAGGGAATTGGCGGTATAACCGATACTTAACTATGGGCGATAGGCCGAGAGTTTTTCTGTTCTATGTCAGCGAGTAAACACATTGAATATCATTGAATATAGTCGAGAACGGGTGTTGGTTTTGGATGGGGCGATGGGGACGGCTGTGCAGCAGTTGGACTTGTCGCTCGATGATTTTCAGGGCCATGAGAATTGTACGGATATTATCGTCGAGACCGTGCCGGACAAAGTTCTTGAAATACATCGATCTTTCCTGGCTGTAGGTTGCGACGGCGTGCTGAGCAATACGTTCGGGGCGAACAAAATTGTCCTGGGCGATTTTGGCATTTCTGAAAAAACTTACGCACTAAATAAAACAGCGACTGAGATTGCGCGGTCGGCGTGTGATGAATTTAGTAAACCCGGTCGTCCGAGGTTTGTATTAGGTTCGATGGGGCCTGGAACGAAGCTGCCGACGCTTGGCCATGCTACTTGGGATGAGCTAGTTGATAGTTATACCGAACAGGTTCGCGGCTTATTAGACGGCGGTGTCGATGCGCTGCTCATCGAAACCTGTCAGGACATTTTGCAGGCGAAGTCTGCGGTGGTGGCTGCGATTGATGCCATGCGCGAAAAAAAGCGGCGTGTGCCTATCATTTGTACGGTAACGATTGAGACAACCGGCACGATGTTAATCGGGACGGAAATCGCTGCGGCGCTGACCGCGTTGCAGGTCTACGAAGAAATCGAAGGTATAGGACTAAACTGCGCGACAGGCCCGCAAGAAATGAGCGAGCATGTACGGCATTTAAGCTCGCATTGTGATCGTGCTTTGGTCGTACAGCCCAACGCTGGATTGCCGCAACTTGTTGACGGTAAGCCGTATTATTCGCTAACCCCCAAGGAGCTGGCGAAGTGGCTGGTCGAGTTTGTTGAAGTGGATGGCGTGAATATCGTCGGCGGTTGTTGCGGTACGACGCCTGAACATTTAGCGGCTGTGGTCGATGCGATGGAAGGGCGAAAGCCTAAGTCACGCGATGTGAAAACAGAGCCTTCTGTCAGCAGCATGTATCAGTCCGTGTCTATTCATCAGGAAAACGCGGTGCTGGCTATCGGCGAACGAACCAACGCGAATGGCTCCAAGAAATTTCGTGAATTATTAGCTGCTGAAGACTTAGATGGCATGGTGAGTGTCGCGCGAGAACAGGTTCGACAAGGTAGTCACTTGCTTGATGTGTGCGCCGCGTATGTGGGGCGTGACGAAACGCAGGATATGACCACGCTGCTCAAGCGATTAGTGGCTGACGTGACCGTGCCCTTGGTGATTGATAGTACGGAAGTCGAAGTGGTGGAGGCGTCGCTCAAGCTAGCGGGCGGAAAGTGTATTATCAACTCGATCAACCTTGAGGACGGTGAGGAAAAGCTTGGTAAGCTGTGTCAATTGGCGAGGCGTCATGGGGCTGCGCTGATTGCGCTAACGATCGACGAAGAGGGGATGGCTAAGACGGCAGATCGTAAGGTGGCGGTGGCTAAGCGGATTTACGATCTCGCGGCGGGGCATGGCATTCATCCGTGCGATCTTATTTTTGATCCGCTAACTTTTACGATTTGCACCGGTGTTGAGGATGATCGTAAGCTTGGTCATGCCACACTCGAATCGCTGCAACGCATTAAGGATTTGTGCATCGGCAGTCATACGCTGTTGGGATTAAGCAACATCAGCTTTGGTATTAAGCCTCCGGCTCGTCGGGTGCTTAACAGCGTGTTTTTACATCATGCGCGAGAGCGCGGATTAGACGCCGCGATCTTGCATACGACCGGTATTTTGCCGTTGTATAAAATTGATGACGCACATCGTAAGCTAGCCGAGGATTTGATTTATGACCGCCGTCGTGAAGGCTATGATCCGCTGCATGAATTGCTGCGAGCCTTTGAGGATGTGGAAACAGTGGCAGCGGCTAAGCGTGAGCGGCCTGAGCGTGTGGAAGATCGTTTGAAGCAGCGCATTATCAACGGCGATCGCGTAGACCTTGAAGATGATCTCGACGAAGCGATGCTTACTTATCCCGCGATAGCTATAATTAACGAGATTTTGTTGGACGGTATGAAAACGGTGGGCGATCTTTTCGGGGCTGGGCAGATGCAGTTGCCGTTTGTGTTGCAGTCTGCGGAGACGATGAAAGCTTCGGTGCGACATCTAGAGCCATTCATGGAGAAAGACGACGGGGCATCTAAAGGGACGATTGTATTAGCTACCGTGCGCGGCGATGTACATGATATTGGGAAAAACCTGGTTGACATTATTCTTAGTAATAATGGCTATACTGTGCATAATTTAGGCATTAAGCAGCCAATTAATAGCATCATCGATGCTGTGAATAAACATCACGCGGATGCCATTGGTATGTCAGGTTTGCTGGTGAAGTCAACGGTCGTGATGCGTGAAAACTTATCCGTCTTGAACGAGCGAAAGTTAGACGTGCCGGTGGTGCTTGGTGGGGCAGCGCTGACGCGAAAATATGTCGAACAGGATTTACGGCCTGAGTATAAGGGGGCGCTCTTTTATGCTAAGGATGCGTTCGCGGGGTTGGACGTGATGAACCGTATTGCGGCTGGTGATACGGCGACGGCGCAGGTATCTCCGCAACAGTCTACGATGAAAGTGGCTGCGGATGGTGGGAATACGTCTGGTGCGGATGAGGCTACTATCGGTAGCGTTCACGACGAGGCGGTTGAGCGACATGGTTACGCGCCGCCGGTATCAAACATCTCTCGTGATGAGCCAGTGCCTGAGCCTCCGTTTTGGGGTTCGCGGGTCATAGAATATATCGATCCCAAAGCTGCGGCTGCTTATATCAATGAGAATATGCTATTTCATGTTCAGTGGCAGTATCGCAAGCAGCAGCGCACGCGTGAAGAATTTGCGAAGTATATCAACGACGAAGTGCGTCCTGTCTTTCGGGATTTGCTGGCTACTTGTGTGAAGGATGACATCCTGAAATTGCAGGCGGTGTACGGTTATTGGCCTGCGCAGTCTGACGGGGATCAGTTAATTATTTATGATCCGGAAGATCGTAGCCAAAAGATCGCGCGGTTTGAGTTTCCGCGTATGGGCAAAGCGCCGTATTGGTGTATTAGCGATTTCTTTAAGCCTGTTGGCTCTGGCGTTTATGATGTGGCTGCGTTTAGTGTGGTGACGGCGGGGCGTAGGGTGAGCGAGGTTGCGCGGGATTGGTTTGAGCGGGATCGATATAAAGATTATCTGCACATGCACGGTTTGGGCGTGGAGATGGCTGAGGCGTTGGCTGAGTTTATCCATAAGCAAATTCGCATGGAGTGGGGGATTTCTGACCAGGATGCCCGCGATAAGCAAGAGATTTTCAAGCAGCGTTACCAGGGTAGCCGTTACAGCTTTGGCTATCCTGCTTGCCCAAGGCTTGAGGACCAACTCAAACTTTGGCCTATATTAAAGCCCGGCCGCATTGGCGTGACGCTAAGCGAGGAATTCCAACTTGAGCCGGAGCAGAGTACGACCGCACTGATCGTTCATCATAAGCAGGCGAAATATTTTAATGTGCGATGAAACTAAATAGCTATTTTCCCCACCGGTAAGGAGTTAGAAATGAAGCGTAGTGTTATCACAATATTTGTATGCCTATGGGGCGTTGCAACATTTGCCTATGCACAGGACACGAAGGTTGATCCGAATGCTGTCCCCAAAGAGATCAATGCCAAGTTTTTGTCCGAAGACCTCAAAGCCGAGGAATGGGTCAATCGATTCGAAATCGAATCGCGTGAGATTTATGCACACCGAAAAGAAATCGTGGCTGCGGTGAAGTTCACGAAGGGGGATCGTGTGGCTGACATCGGTGCGGGCACGGGGCTATTTTTGGCTCCCTTCGCTGAAGCGGTTGGTGCGATGGGTAAAGTTTTCGCTGTTGACATTTCCCCGAAGCTTATCGCTCACATGAATAAACGCATCGTCGATGAGGGCATAACTAATGTTGAGGTGGTTTTGTCTAAAGAGAAATCGACCGAGCTTAGAGATCGTTCGGTTGATGTGGTATTTATCTGCGATACCTACCACCATTTTGAGCATTACGAGGCTATGATGCGTTCAATTTTCAGTGCGCTTCGCCCCGGTGGGCAGCTTATTGTAATCGATTTTGAACGCATCCCAGGTGTGTCGCGTGAGTGGACGCTTGGCCATATTCGAGCTGGCAAGGAGAAATTTTCGAGTGAGATTACTCAAGCTGGCTTTCGCCTTGTTGAAGAAATAAAGATAACTGGTTTTAAGGAAAACTATTTCCTTCGTTTCGAAAGGCAGTAATGTCAGAGCGCAAGGGTTTTGGGCTTTGGACGCTTACGTTTCTAGTCGTAGCTAATATGGTCGGCGCAGGCGTGTTCACAACGTCTGGTTTCACATTGCAGAGTCTTGGTTCGCCGTATCTGGTGTTAGCTGCTTGGGCTGTGGGGGGCTTGATCGCGCTTGCTGGCGCGGCTAGTTATGGGCAGCTAATTCGCATGATGCCTGAATCAGGCGGCGAGTACCTTTTCCTGTCGCGAGCAGCCCATCCACTTGTTGGATTCGTGGCGGGATGGGTTTCATTGATCGCTGGTTTTACAGGGGCTATTGCCTTCGCTGCGACGGCGTTGGAAAGCTATGCCATGCCTGCCACGCTACGGCCCGATTGGTTGCCGGTTAATACCGTCGCTGTTCTTGCTGTGGTCGTCGGGGCGGTTTTTCACGGATTCAAATCGCAAGTAGGTGCCATTTTTCAAAATATAGCCGTCGTACTGAAGCTTGTGTTGCTTGGTAGCTTTATAGTTGCAGCGGCGGTGATGCTTCCGATTGATAGTTGGGTGGGGGGATCGAAAGCGGTTTCTGTTACTGCGTCGTCACTACCGGTTGCATTCGCAGGGGCGTTGGTTTGGATATCGCTTAGCTATTCTGGATTCAATGCTGCCGTTTATATTGCCGAGGAATCGCGCAATCTAAAGAAGACTGTTCCCCGATCACTGATAATTGGGGCAAGCATCGTCATGGTTTTGTATTTGTTGCTCAATGCGGTATTTGTGTGCGCTCCGCCGTATGAAATTGTCGCGGGAAAAGAAGATGTTGCAGCCGTTGCTGCTGAGTGGATTGGTGGGCATAAGCTTGCAACATTTGTACGAGTCATTATCTCTATCGCTTTGTTTACCTCGGTCTCAAGCATGATGATGGCTGCCCCGCGCGTTTATCGGAAAATGGCGGATGATGGCATGTTGCCAAAGTTACTTGCCGGTGGTGGTGATGCGCCGCGCGTGGCTGTCATGGCGCAGGCGGTGCTGGCGACTTTATTTATTATGATTTCGTCTCTTCAGGGACTTCTGTCGTACTTAGGGCTTACATTATCGCTTTGTGCCGCATTTTCTGTTGGTTGTCTTTTTCTTCCGTCAGTTCGTTGCCAGCCTTACATTCATATTAGCAGCCTACTACCCATATTGTACCTCGTCAGTACGCTTGGTGCCGCAGTCATCATGACCTACGGCGAACCAATACAATTGATTGCCACAGCCTTGACAGTTGTTGTTGGGGTGATGGCATATTTTATTGCCAAGCGCAATAGCTAAGCATAACTCATCGTGGTAATAATATATCACGATCGAGTAGTTTGTCGTCCTGGTTTTTCTTTTTAAGAAATTCCAGGACACGGCCTAGTTGTTGATCAGCGTAGATTTCGCCACCCTACCAGGCTAGCATGTGTTTCATGTTGCGATGATTATTGGCTATGATCGAGCGTTGGGCTGGACCGAGCCTGTACGATAGGCCTTTGGCCCCTTATTCAAAATTGCTTATGCCTGTCGATACAATCTTTGTAATACCAGTTTGATTTGATCAAAGTTGTGAATTGTAATCAATCACCCACATAGCCTAGCGCTTTCAATCGTTCAATGTCTTCTTTTAGATGGCTTTGTCGACCTTGTTGAATAGGGGCCATGCGAAACGATTGTAGTATTTGCATGAGTGGGTGTAATAGATCTTCATTGCTATTTGATAGATTACGGAGTTCGTCGGGATCATGACTTAAATCAAATAGCCTTTTTGATTCCGGCTGATGAAAGAAATTGATCCATCGACTTGATCGCCATATTAGCTTTTTCTTAGATTGTCTGACGGACCACTGCGTATAAGGCTTGCCGTCGTGCGATACGCGCGTAGCTATGGCGGGAATGTCTGATGATGTTTCTTGCCCGGCTATTAAGGGGATTAGGCTGCGGCCTGTCATGGGGGGCGCGTCTTTGATGCCGAGTGCGTCTAAGATAGTGGGTGTGATGTCTACCAAGCTAACCTGTTGGCTGACTCGGCCTGCCGGGGACGTGATGCCCGGTAGTTTCATGATTAACGGGACGCGCAGCGAGGGTTCGTAGAGTTGTCTACCAAAAAAGATGTCATGCTCGCCCATGCTCTCGCCATGATCCGATGTGACGATAAGTAGCAGGTTGTCGTCCAGGTTTTTCTTTTTAAGAAATTCCAGGACGCGACCTAATTGTTGGTCTGCGTAAGAAATTTCGCCATCGTACAAGGCTAGCAGGTGTTTCATGTTGCGTTGATTGTTCGCAATGACAGACCGCTGGTCAGAGCCGAGCTTATACCATAAACCGTTGGCTGGTCCTTTATAGTTTGGGTCGTGCATACGATCAAAAGGAGCGGGGGCTTCATAAGGCAGATGCGGATCGAAATAATGAAGCCATGTAAAAATGGGCGTGTCGTCGTTGCTACTTAGCCAATTGAATAATCTATCGTTCGTAGCGATGGCGGGGCGGTCATTACCTTGCCAACTTTTTCCATACCCTTGCCCCACCTTCGCCAGGAAATGGATAAGCTGTAAATCGTATGCTTCGTCGCGAATCCATCTCACGCGACTGAGGCCGTCGTCGTAGTGGTCGAAATGTGAGGCGAGTCCGGTCATGGCATCATTGAGCGTCCATCCGCTGACAAAAGCCGCCGTGCGATAGCCTTTCCCTGATAAGGTGTCAGCTATGTTTGGCATGGTTGATGGGAATTTTGTACCGTTACGCATCGCCCCGTGTTGTGAAGTTAGTAGTCCGGACAGGATGGTCATGTGCGACGGACCTGTGACTACGGCGTTGGCTACGGCATCCTCGAACAGGCATCCCTGGCTAGCTATGGCGTCGAGCGTGGGCGTGGAGGCGGATTCGTAGCCGTAACATCCGACGTGGTCTGCGCGGAGGGTGTCTATAGTTACCAAAAGCACGTTAGGAAGGTTAGCTTTTTCTTTGTCCGTAAATGGCGATTTTGCGTAGGCCATGACGGTCAAGCTTGCCGCGCACGCGACGTAGCTTGCGATGCAAAGAATGCTGCGATGTTTGTATACTGTCGTAGACACGAACACTGTTGTGGCTAAGCACAACATACCCGTTATTAAGCCCACGAGCATGGGCCAGCCGGCGGATAGTTTTAAGGCGACGAGGATTGAAAATACAGCTAGTGAGATAACGGTAGAGCTGGACCACGCTCGGCGATTTTCTATCCAATTGAAATTGCGCAACAGGCGAACCACGACGAACCCGATTGCAATCATAGCTGTTATGCCTAATGAAGCCGTGAACAGGCCGCGAACGGTGCTGAGTGAGTGAAGAAAATCGCTGTGCCCAAGAACGACAATCGCTAAGCAAGTAGCAAGGGCGCATCGCACCATATTGTACTGCTTGCCGTGTTGCGGCGTTATCTTGGACTCAAACATGCTGCATAGCGATGCCATAATCCCTAAGAATATCGAAGCGCAGAAAGCTATGAAAAAAACCTCGGTGGCGACTTGGCAGGATGCGTATGCTCCGCTGAATGTGCGCAGGGCGCATTCCAGAGTTGATAGCGTGAGAATCACGAATGTGGTTGTTGATAATCGTTTCATGCCAAGCAAACAAGCGAAAAATTTTATTCCTTAACATCTTCGACTTTTTAAGGCTGCGGTCAATAATTTTGCCTCTCAGCCAAAGGTGTGGAGAGATGTTTGATCGAAAAACATCATTGCAATTTTAAGGTATATGTCGTCTTTTTTCCAATTTATCTTGTATGAGCATTTCGCAGCAGCAGGCTTCGCAAGATTCGCAGCCATCGCCATACCAAGCGCCCTTCAGCGTTGCAAACACGTCAGGCCAAGAGAAATCTCCGTAATCAATAGCGTCGCGGACTTCTTTCATGACTGCCAGGACTGAGGCTGAGATTGACCCGGATGGTAACCAGTTAGCGATCATGCATCCGACGTAGCAATGTTGCCATTTATCTATCGCCGGTGGGCTGCACGTCGTCGGATACGGTCGTCGGTTGTCGTAGTAAATAGCCATGCCCATCGCACCAGCCGCGCCCCACGAAGCTGGGATAAACAAATGGATCATGTTTCTGTGAACATGTGACACGGTTGGTTTATGGCGGAGAATAGGGCGGTCGCGCCTTGGCGGTGTTGCTTGCGCGGTGGCTAACAAAAATGATGCAATGAGAAATTGGGTTTGCAGTATGTTGCAGACTATTGGCCTAGTCATTGGCTATATTTCCGTGCAATCGTTTATTCGTCATCCTCCAACGCGAATTGTTCTGGATGGATTCGCTCAAGCGCTTCCTCTTGGACCCGTCGTTCCTGAATGTCAGCACTACGTTTTAGGAATCGGCGAAGCACAAAATTTATCAAGAGCGTCGCAACGATGCCGAATACATGGAATCTGTTTATAGTCATAGCGACTAAAAAAGTAGCCGTCGCGGCGAACACGGCAGAAAGCCCCCAACTTGTAACTACCCAAATCGCACGTCCCAGCTTTAGCTCCGCGTCACCTCGTTGGAAGATGCGGTCAGCGAGACCTGTCGCAACGACTGAGGCGAAGGCTACATAAGTAGTAGATACGGGCAAGCTCAAGCTGCTAGCTGTGGCGATGACACTCGCAGAGACAGCCATGATGACGCAGGCACGCAGTGAGTCATAGTGAACGGTTTTTCCTGACGATGTAATCGCTGCTCTGGGTGAAAGTGCAGGTTGTTCGCCACGGAAACGAAGCAGGTGCGTGGCCAATTTAACGCACCATCGGGGTGCCCAGAGGGCGACGTGATCGCCCATGCTTCCAGTTGCCACAGCCGCCTTGGTGACTCGCTCGGCGTTTTTTGTGGTCATGCCCGCAAAAAGGAGAAGTCCGCAAGCAAATAGCATCCATGTCGCGATGGGAACTTTGGTGCCAATTTCCAGGCTTTGTGTTTTTAGAAGGCTGATAGAGGCTAAGCCTGGCGACGCGCAATTAGCCAGGTCATTTTGGCCAAAGGCAAACGCCATAGCCAACATGCCCACGACGGCAAGTGCCGGGAAAAGAAGTTTAGCCGCTCGTTTGCGGAAAACGACTAGCGCCAGATGAATCAAAATCGCAAAAATGCCCCACAGCAAGAAGAATACGATAACGCTACCGACGCCCATCTCGACGAAGTCGTCAACTTGTTTTAGCCAATCCTTAAAAGCTTTGACCCACGCCATGCTCTTCATGCCTTTGAGCAATAAAAAATAGCACAAGCCTGCGCACATCCCTCCCCCAATCCAGCCGCCGTGCAATAGTAGCGTGGGTAGATGCGTGGGGCGTGTACGGATTGCTCCTCTGGCTGCGCGTTGGATGACGAAAGATATGAAGCCAGAGAGGATAATCGAGCAAACAATTCCTAGCATGACAACGCCGGCTTTGTCCCAATTAACAGAGTCTATGTTGATGGCTATGGCTGCGCCCAAAAGTTCAAAAACCAGGCAGGCGGTCGTGCTAACCGGCAAACCAAATGCCGAAAAACCGTATAGGAGTACGGTGTCGACAATATACACGCTCACATAAACCGTCAGCGCGGCATTCAGTGAGCCAAGAGCTGTCGGGTCAAAAATACCTTTGCGAGCAGTGTCAATGACGCTCGACCCGAGCGTAGCGCCGCAAATAACAGCTATTCCTGCAAGATAGATTGCCAGCTTTCGAGAAATAATGCGAGCGCCGAACACTGCGTTGACCAGATTCGCTGCGTCGTTTCGGCCAACTTCGATGGTATCCCAAAGCAATAGCCCGACGGCTAACAGTAAGCAGGCCTGGTGGAAACCGCTCATGGTTGTCAGGCGCTCAGCCCATGAAGTATCGGATGCCAGCATAAAAAGTGTCATACGTTAGTCATCCATAGAGACCCAGTTCTCCGCGAGAAAGCCGAGAAAGGAAGATGGTCTTGCTGCGTAATTTTTATCGTTATAGATCATTAGGAGGCTGGGCTACCAATAGGGACAGCAAAAACTATCAAATGGTAATGGCGATTCTAAGTTGAGAGCATACGTCGGAGGCGATCGCCTGTTTTTTCCGCGTGGTTAGCCAATTGTCCGAGTTCACCAAATATACGGAACCACAAAAAGATGTCAGTCGCTTTTATTTCATCTTCAAGTGCGAAAAGCTTACGGGCAAGTTCGTAAGACATTCGGTCGGCTTCCCATTCTGCATGAGCTACGTTATCAACCAGCGTAATGGCATGTTCGGCCTCCGCGCCCACCATGTCGCCATCAATGAGCGTAGGTAAGTATTCCGAGATGGTATTCGTCTGTTTGCATACATCTTCAACCTTGGCTACATATTTGAAAACCAAGTCGACAAGTGATTTCGGTAACGGCATGTTCTTAATCGTGAGTAAGTAAGCAACGTCTTCGACAGAGTCAGCCATATTGTCTTGCAATTTGATGTACCCCAGCAAGTCGCCACGGTACACGGGTAGAAAGAAACGCTTGGGAATGGTCCGACGGATGTCATCTTTAATTTTGTCCGCCTGATGTTCGACTTTGAAAACCTTATTGGCGATGTTCTGCAATTCGTCGAATTTTTCGTCTCTTAATGCCTCAAACATTGGCTCTAAAAGTGCAACGCACTCCATGACTGATTTCATATGGAACCGAAGCGGCTCAAAAGGAGATTCCCGAAACATTTCTCGTATTAGTGACATAGTGATTCCCCGTGTTTTGACGTTCTGGAGTACTCAACGCGCGCCACTATACGCACAAGCTATCGTTATGCAAGCCCACGCCTATACCTCGCAAATCAAGCGTGGAATATCTGATAGAACGACCGAGGAGCAGACCAAAAATTTCAGGCTTGAATATGTGCAAGAGGTACTTGAAACGTGGAATTGGAACCGCGGCATTTCGGCTGCATCCGCTGCCAAGTGATACGCCGCAGGCACAGCATGAGAACAAAGTGGCCCACGAGACTCGAACTCGTAGCATTCAGCTTGAAAGAAAAACTTGGATTTCACGGCTAAAACCGCAGAAATCCTTTGCTCCCAAAAGCTTGGTGCGATTGTTACGATTCGCTAGACGTCGCGTTTTGTCGCACCGTTTCGCGGTATTTGCACGCGCAAAAGAGTAGTTGAGAGAGCTTGACTAATCGCCATTTTTTTCTCCCGGTGCTGGTGCTGAAACACCTCCGACGACAGGTGTCGGCGGGAACGTTGTCGCCACCACCTTCCGAAGTCTGTAATTCTCTTGTCCGTGGCAAGGCATTACGGGTTGAACACAATCTGAAATTCTGCTATATCCAAGTGGTCAACATCACCATCATTGTCGGAATCGAACGACGCCAGGCAATCTGCTACGGTTGTTGCTGGTGTCGGCATGTTGCCGGGTCCGTTCGCACAGTTGGCGAGCGCGGAGTAATCCACCAAGTCGACGCCGGCGTCATGGTTGAAGTCGCCGAATCGGTCGCAACGATCGGGGAATCCGTCACCATCAATATCAAGAGTGTCATCACCGCCGGGACAAACGTCACACCCATCCGGCACGCCGTCATTGTCGGTGTCGACGTTGTCATCGCCGCCCGGACAGATGTCGTCCGCATCGCACACACCGTCCAGATCCGCGTCGGGGCAAGGAATATTTCTTGTGAAGATATAGATCTTGTTCGCGGTGCCGTCGGTGATGAAGATTTGGGATCCATCCGGCGAAATATCCATACCAGTACGCGACGCACTGCTCATGTGAAACCTGACGAACATCTCCTCTACATCGCCGGTACTCTGGTCGACGCGCACGAGCCGGGACTCGCCATTTCGAACAGCGTCCAACACGAACAAGTTACCGGTCAACGGGTCGACGGAAACGCCAACCGTTGATTCAATTACCTCGGAGGTTAGCAGAGGTGTGAGCATGCCGTCACTACCGAGTTCGTAGATAACCCCCACAGCATCCACCACATAGACGCTCGCATTATCAATCGCGACATCGGAGCCTGCCACGAGCGTACCGTCATCGGCGTGAATGACGGTCTCGTTCCCGGCACTGTTGGGCGAGAATCGCCAAACTTCGTCGCGGCTGCCGAAAAGACTTCCGATGTCCACAACAAGGGCTTCGCCGGGATTGAGGACGTCTCCGACGTAATCGTTGGGTGCAATGGCAAGGCCTCTTGGATTAGTGACTCCGGTCACCCACACTTCACGGGGGCTCGTTCCGAATGCCGTACGAAAGATGTTTCCAGACGACTGTTGGTCTGATGTGAAGATGTCGCCGCTATCGGGGTCAATGACAACGCCAACGATGTTGCCCACATCGGTCCACAGTGGAGTGACCGTACCGTCATTCTCAACTCGGAACAGACCTCCTCCACCAAACGAAGACATGCGACCTACATAGAGCAGCTCGTCTACCGGGTTGTAGTGTGCCGAACTCCCGTCCTCGAAATGGACGGTCCGCGTGAGAGACCACTCCTCGTCCAGCACGTCAGGGCCGAGCGTAAACGTGTAGACCTTGTCCGCGCCAGTGTCGGTGACGATCAGTCGGCGTCCGTCGGGCGTGATGTCGATTCCGCAGAGTGCCCCGCCAAACATTTCGAAACCGGTAATGACTTCACTGACTTTTTCGGTGTTAGGATCGACGCGTACCACTCTGGCTCCGCCGCCATTACGCCCCGACTCTACAACCAGCAGGTCGCCGGTGATGGGGTCAACAGTGATGCCCTCCAATTCATCGAGCGGAAGTGCTGTCGTTATAGGTGTCAGCGCGCCTCCGGAACCGATTTCATAGATCGCCGCCGGCGCGGCGGTTCCACCTGTGTCCACCACATAGATCCTGTCGCGACCGATGGTGACGTCGAGCGGAAAAATCAACGTGCCGTCGTCGGCGTGAAGTGTGGTTTCGCCTTGGGGCATGTCCGGCGACCAGCGATACACTTCCTCGATCGTCGAACCGAAGCCCTGATCGACGACTAAAGCCTCGCCGGCGTTGAGTACGCTTCCCGTGTAATCGCTTGGAGCGATGGCCATACCCGTCGGATCGTCGTCGCCGCCGTGAAAGCCGGAGACCCAGACGGTGCGTCCGGTCTCGCCGAAGCCGGTACGAAATATCTCTCCTGACACCGCGTCGGACGCGAAAACGTCGCCATCGTCGTAATCCACTACGACACCAAAGATGTCATCGTTGGTCCAGAGTGCCGTAGTTGTTCCATCGGCCTCGATGCGATACAGGCCTCGCTCGCTGGCGGGTGATTGTCGTCCGACATACAGGCGGCCATCCAGTGGATTGAAGTGCGCAGAAACAGGTCTTTCGACTTCGTCGCAACGGGTCAAGCGCCAGCCGGGTTCCACGATGGTGGGCATCCTACTGATGCGGAACGGTGCTGCGCTAATGGCATTTCGACCATAGACTACTGAATCAACAACGCGGAGGACCATATTGCTCGACACGGGCGGCGTCACCGTCCAGCTGAACGTCGTGCCGGTCTGGTTGCGCGCAATTGTTTCGAACACGCCGCTTCCGTTGCGCATCAACTGCACGTCCACCGCGATCTGGTTGTCGGCGGGCGTGTTGCCGAGTCCGGCATAGGCCAACGTCAACGTATGGATGCCAACGTCGACGTCTCCATTGAGTCTAACCAAACTCGATTCCGTTGGATCGCCCGCCGTAAGATCGCCGGTTAGCGTAATCAGTGTTCCGGGACTGGAAGTTAACGGCCCTTCGACCGTGCCTTGCCCTGTTAGCGCGCCTCCGTTAATGAGGCTTAGGCCGTTGGGGACGATGATCGTCCCACCATTGATCGTATACGTTCCTCCGGCCAAGGCAGCGAATGGTTGAGAATAGATACGCACGGTCTGTGCTGCGAAATCGAAGGACTGGTCAAGAAAGAAATTGCCTGTTGGGGCGGTCAAGGTGGGCACCAGGCCGATGAAATTTCCCGTTATGTCCCCGATGATCATTCCGTATCCGAATATCTGATCGCCGAGAGTTCCCAGAAAGGGAAAGCCCGGTGTCAGAAACACGCCGTTTGATGCCTCCAGAATGCCGTTGGTCAAAGTAGTGGTTGGGCCTAGGTCGGACGTGTTGGCGTCGCGTAGTGTCAACTAAGAGTCATCGACCGTCAGGTCGCCGCTGATATCCACCCCGTCAATGCGCGAGTTGTCTCCGATTGTCAGCGGACTGCCAATGGCGACGATCGTCGCGCCTTGACCGGTGAAGAACGGCCCATTGACGGTACCGAAGCCGGAGAAGCTGCCAGACGGGCCGGGAATTAGGAGGCCTGCGGTGGTATTCAAAGTGCCGCCCGATATGTTCACGTTGGCAGTTGTGGCTACATTTGCGTCTTCCAGCGTGACTGTTGTCGAGCCGATGTCCAGAAATCCGTCAAGATCGACTCCGTCGTTCCGCGATGTGTCTCCGAGAGTTAGCTGACCGTTTGCTACGATGGCACTCAGAAGGTCGCTCGAAATTCTGCCCTCAATGCGGCCGAACGTGGCAACCGTGAGCGGGCCGATGTGTATGCCGTTTGGCGCGGTCAGAGTGAAGCCGTTTAGATTGACAAGACCGCTGATCTGAGCCGTTTGTTGTGAATAGGCTGCGGCATCTGCGCAAAGATCGAGGTCGAAGTCGATGTTGACCGAACCACTTGGGTTTGTGGCAATGTCCAACCCTTGCGGGAAGTTCGTGCCGAACACCGAGCCGATGATGATGCCGTGACCGAAGATAGTGTCCGGTATATCAATGCGCATGCCGTTGCAGGCATCCAGCACGCCACCAGTCAGTGTGGTTGCAAGACCAAGCAATGCCTCGTCGGCGTCGTTAAGAGTGAGGCGCGATTGGTTCACCTGGATGGACCCGAGAGCCTCGAAACCGTCGGCGCTCCCATCGCCAAGTTCCAGGGTTTCGCCTGCATCGATTCGAATGATGGTGCCGTCCATCGCGAGGACAGATGCGTCCACTACGCCGTTGCCTTGCAAGGTGTCTCCAGCATCGTCCAGGCGGATTCCGTTGGCGGCTTGTAGCGTGCCGCCCGTTGCGCCGGAACCCAGGGTTGTTAGCGGTCCAAGATTGGCGTCGTTACTGTCTCGCAGAATGACCGTGTGCTGACCGACGTCCAAAGTTCCCTGCGTCTCGAATCCGTTTGGGCTGTTAAGAACGCCGAGGTCGAGCGTAACGCTACCTGCCCCCGAGGCGTCGATGGTCGATCCGGGCGAGCCGAAGACCTCGGCGGCGATCCTCCCGCTCCCCATGATTCCGCCGTTACTCGTAAGCTCCACCCGCGTTCCGTCGACGGTTGCACTACGATTTTCTAGGATGGTGTCGAAAATAAGTCCGAAGCTGGTTTCCGGAATAATGGTGCCTGTGTTCACGCACCGTTGCGTCGCTGAAGTTCCCGCTTCGATAGTTCCGAAGCCGCGGAGGGTACGCGTCGCGTCGATGAATATTCCGTTGTCCGCTCTCAGCAGTCTCCCAGAAATAGTCAACTCGTCATTGAGATTGAATTCGGCGCGGTCAGGATAGTTCAGTGTAACCGTCTCCGCCCCGACGTCGAAATTTCCATTGGTGCGGAAAAAACCAGTTGGCAGTCCGATGGTCAGTGGGCCGGTCGCGATTATTGAGGAGCTGAGGAATCCGAAGAATTCTCCGTTGATGATACCAAAGCCTTCGATGCTTCGGCCGCCCACCAACTCGAAGCCACCGTCCGAAGTGCCGACGAAAGGCGATTCGAAGGATAGGCTGCCGCCGCTAAGTGTTGTAAGCGTGCCCAAAAACGCTCGACCGTCGGCTAAAATGGTCACTGCGCCGGTCCCCACTATTAGTTCCCCGGTGTAGTGGCTGGCATTAGTCCACAAACCACAAGGCGTGTTGTCGATGGTCAGCACGCCGTTGGCTAGAATCTGAATGGTGTCGAAGGCTGATCCCTCGACGCCGCCGAACACCGTCCCCGGGCCGATTAATTGGTCGTCCGGAAGATTGTCGATCACGGCCACTCCAATGAGGGTGTTGTTAGGCTCTTGACTAAGGTCTAGCGCGCCGAAACGTGGAGTACATTGTGCAACGGCGTGATTCCCAAACGAAGACGCGCCTGCGGTGAACGCGATTACAACAGCCAATACCAAAGAACCCGGAAAACTGACTGAGAAACGAGGGGGTTTAGCGATCCATACGGATCTATCGGATTGGTTTGTCATCATTTTTCTCCAAATACGGCCCGGCTTCCACCAGGTTGTTCACGACGTTACAATTCATGCTGGGTGTCACATTTCTGGGCCGTCACGAAAGGACGCAGAAAATATAGCCTAGACAGTTCATCTAATTATCGAAAATCTTGGAAATGGAAGAATATACAGACATCGCACAGTTGCTGGATCGAATGCGGAATGGCGACGCGGCAGCTTCCGAGGCGATTGTCCCGTTTCTATATAGCGAACTTCGTGCTATCGCGGCGTATTGCCTCAAGTCAGAGCGCCGTGGCCACACGCTTCAACCGGCTGCGCTGGTTCACGAAGCATTTCTCAAACTCGTAGACCAAAAGAACGCGAATTTTCAATCTCGCGGCCACTTTATGGCCATCGCAGCTATGGTGATGCGGCGTATTCTCGTTAACCATGCAGAAAAACGCGCAGCCGCGAAGCACGGCGGGGGGCAGTCCGGATACCGCTTGACGACGGACTGGGTGCCACTGGCGAAAGAAACATTGATCTTGTCGCGCTGGATGAAGCCTTGAACAAACTCGCCCAGCGCGATGTGCGCAAGGCCAAAGTCGTGGAGCAGCGATTTTTTGCTGGTATGGAAATGAGCCATATCACCGAAAATCTCGGCGTATCTCTATCGACGGTCAAACGAGACTGGGAATACGCGCGGACGTGGTTGATGCGGGAGATTGAATGCGGTGGCTGAATTAACACCTAAGCAATACCAATTGGTTGAGGAGCTTTTTGAGAAAGCGCTACAAATCGAGCCTGCATTGCGGCGATCTTTTCTCGATTCGTCTGGGGCAGAACCAGTCGTAAAAGGTGAAGTGGAATCGTTGCTGAGCTATCACCCAGCGGCTCGTGACAAAATAGAGACAGCAGTAGTACCTGCGCATGCTATTATTGAAGCCGTTGATCAAGCGCTGGCGGGTGACTTCGCTCACCATGTCTCCGATCCCGCTACGATCGGACCATACAACATCATCGAGAAAATCGGTGAGGGCGGAATGGGCAGCGTCTATCTGGCTGAACAGGAAAAACCACTGCGACGTCGCGTCGCTATCAAACTCATCAAGTTGGGGATGGACACGCGTAGTGTAATTGCTCGATTCGAAGCAGAGCGACAAGCTCTCTCGCGAATGAACCATCCTAACGTCGCACGAGTACTCGATGCGGGGTCCACCGAAAATGGCCGACCGTATTTCGTGATGGAGTACGTCGACGGTGTTCGAATTACTAACTACTGCGATACGAATTGCTTAGACATTTCTGAGCGATTGGCACTTTTTGGGAAGGTCTGCGACGCCATCCAACACGCCCATCAGAAAGGCATTATCCAACGTGACATCAAGCCGTCCAATGTTCTTGTGTGCCAGGAAGACGGCAGACCTGTTCCCAAAGTAATCGATTTTGGCGTAGCCAAGGCGACGAGTCATCGTTTAACTGAGCGAACATTATTTACTGAGCAAGGCGTGCTGATCGGCACTCCAGAGTACATGAGCCCGGAGCAGGCGAAAATCGATGACATTGATGTTGACACTCGAACGGATATCTATTCGCTAGGCGTATTGTTATACGAATGCTCGTTGGCGATTTGCCTATCGATACCAAGACGCTGCGTCAGGCTGGCTTAGATGAGTTACATCGGTTGATACGAGAGCACTAACCCCCCAAGCCGACGACACGACTCGCGACTATGAACGATCGAGCCATCGAGTGCGCTCATCAACGCAGTACGGAGCTTTCGACACTCATGCGCCGTATTCGTGGCGACCTCGATTGGATAGCCATGAAATGCCTGGAGAAAGACCGCAGCCGGCGCTATGCGACTACTGCAGAACTCGTTGACGATCTCGACCGATTCGCTCATCACCAACCCGTAGCCGCCTGCCCCCCGAGCGTGATTTACCGCGCTCGGAAATTTGCCAGACGAAACCGGGGATTCGTTGCGGCTGCCACGGTCGTGCTGATTGTGATCATCGCCGGTGTTGTTTCGACGGTTACTTTTGCAGTCGGTGAGTCTCGCCAGCGCGCCGTCGCGCAAATGCAAGCGGATACCAACAAAGCCATCAACAATTTTCTAAACGAGATGCTATCGTCCGTGGACCCCAAGAAGGCAAAGGGTCGTGATGTTGGCATCTTGAGTGATATCCTGAATGAAGCGGTCAAGAAGGTCAGCACCGATCTATCCGAGAATCCACGAGTCGAGGCATCCGTACGGAGGACCATCGGCCTCACGTTTATGAACCTGGGCCTATACGACAAGGCTGCCCAGCACCTCGAGCGATCGCTTGAACTGGAGAATTCGTTTCGACGTGGGTCTCTGCTTGATCTGGCCGAATCCTTCCATCTGCTCGGAAATTTACGAGATTATCAGGGCCAATACGACGAGGGCGAAAGGCTTTTGCGAAAGGCAATCGAATTGCGTCGAGCTGATTCGGAATCGAACGGTACGAAGTTGGGCGCTAGCCTGAACAAGCTAGCCGAGTTACTGCTGAACGAGGGCCGCCTCGAAGATGCAAAGGAGTGTATGGATGAGTCCCGGCAATTACATGAGCAGCTTTACGGCCAAGGCGCAAAAGAGTTGGTACCGGTTCTTAACTTGCTGGCCGCCTACTGGGGCAACGCTGGGAAATACGAACAGGCCGAACAGCTCTTTCGTGAATGTCTGTCGGCACAAGCTGACTCGCTAGACGATATTGACACGTTTGTAACGATCTACAACCTCGGCACAACGCTCAAGGAGCTGGGGAAGTACGACGAGGCTGAAGCGCATTTTCTTCGTGCGCGTGAGGGATATGAACGTCTTGTGGGAACGGAGCACCCTGCCTTTCTTGCTGTCATCAATGCCCTGGCAGCGCTGATGGAACGTCAGGGACGGCTGGTAGAATCTGAATCCCTTCAACGTGAGGTGCTCGCCACACTTCGCCGTTCACTCGGCGATAGAAACCCGAGAGTACACAGCAGCCTGAATAACCTGGGTACTGTACTTTTTGCCCAGGAAAAATCTCAAGAGAGCATAGCCGTCTTCAGGGAAGCTGTTGATTTTGCGCGCGAAGTACACGGATCGAATCATCCTGTACTGGCTATCTCGCTTGGCCAACTGGGCTTCGCGCTGCGTGACACAAAGGGCACGACTAAATATGCCGAGTCCGAGACATTGATTCTGAAGGCACTTTCGATTTTCGATACGACGCTGCCCCCAAGTCATCCTTACACGCAGAACACGCTGCGCGGTTTGAGGCGATTGTACGCCAAAGATGCGATGAACGACCCGGCGAAACTGGCGGAGGTGGAATCGAAATTAGCCCATTATTCAACAGGGCCATAATGCCTCCAAGAATTTGATTCAGCCATAGTACAGATGGGTGTAGCGTGGCAAGTAAGCCGCTTATAGGGCGGCGCGATCATGAGATCCGTTGCCGTCGTGGCACATCGCACGGATGACTTGTTCCGCGGCACGGATCGTTGGGCAGTTCAAGGAGCTACAGCATCGAGCTTCGCTTTCCATTCGGCGGCGTTGGCGTTGTAGCCCTTGCCCGGTTCGGCGTCGTGCCAGGCGTCGTAGAGATTTACGATGTGCTTGATGACGCCGATGGTTCGCTTGTGGTCCGAACCCAGCGCCTTCTGGAGGGTGTCATAGGCTTCGAGCATTTCGGCCTCTGCTTCCGCGAATCGCTTCATGGCCGCGAGGGTCCGGGCGTGGCCACTGAGATACACCCCGGCGTGCCAATGGCCCTTCGGAAGAACTCGTCGGGCCGTGGTCACTGCCTCTGCGCCCAGCAACTCTGCACCATCCAACTGCCCCAGATCACGTAGTAGGCCACCCATGCTATAGATCGATTGCAGCGTGTGCGGGTGGTCGTCGCCAAGGACGCGGCGTTTGCCATCCAGCGCCTCGCGGT
This sequence comes from Planctomycetota bacterium, assembly GCA_024280855.1. GTDB lineage: Bacteria > Planctomycetota > Phycisphaerae > UBA1845 > UBA1845 > JAJRPG01. The sequence goes on from JAJRPG010000027.1 coordinate 86,025, forward strand.
AGTAGGGCATCGCCTCATCCAGCTTGCCCATCGCTCTGAGCGCGGCACCCATGTTGTTGATCGAGGTGAGCGTCCTCGGGTGGTCGTCGCCCTCGACGCGGCGTTTGCCTTCCAGCGCCTCGCGGGTGTAGGGTATCGCCTCGTCCGGCTTGCCCATCATTTGGAGCAGCAGCCCCATGTTGCCGATCGAGTTCAGCGTCTCCCGATGATCGTTGCCTAGGACGCGGCGGTTGCCCTCCATCGCCTCGCGGAAGTAAGGCTCGGCCTCGGCGTACTTGCCCATCACTTCGAGCAACAGCCCTATGTTGTTGATCGAGATCAGCGTGTCCGGGTGGTCGTCTCCCATGACGCGGCGGTTGCCCTCCAGCGCCTCGCGGTAGAACAGCATGGCCTCGTCCAGCTTACCCTGCCGCCTGAGCAGGCTGCCCATGTTATTGATCGAGGCCAACGTGTCTGGGTGGTCGTTGCCCAGGACGCGGCGTCGGGTCGTCAGCGCGCTTGTTTGCAGCGGTAGCGCGGAGTCGTATAGGCCCAAGTCCTTGTAGCGGAACGCCAGTGTTTGGCGCAGCAACGCATCCACGACTGGCTGGTTTTTGAACTGCTTGTCGATTGTCTCGATCGCGGGCTTCAGGATCGTACTGTCGATCAACTCACGTGCCGCGTCGGTGGCGTTCACCCGCATCCACTGTCGCTTGAACGACTCAATCTGTCCGGCCCATTCAGCCTCGGGCACGTTAGAACGGACCAGCGCGTTGGTGAACTTGGCCGTGACATCCGCGGTCAGCTCCTTGCCTGCCTTGGTCGGGTCGATCTGACCCAGCATGTCCGCCTGAAACTGCGAGACCATCTCGAGTTCTTCCGCCCGGACCTTCGTCCTAGCTTCCGCCTGGACCGCCCGGTCGCGTTGTTCGTCGGCTCGTAATGCGTAAATGGTCGTTGCGATCAGCCCTGCGGTCAGTGCAAGCACGGTCGCCATCACCCCAATCACCAGCTGACGGTTCCGTCTCGAAAACTTGCGGAGTTGATACCATGTGTCAGGTGGTCGGGCGGTGATGGGCTCGTCTTGCAGGTGTCGTCGAACATCGCCGGCCAGGTCGGAGGCCGAGGCGTACCGCCGCTCAGGATCTTTCTCAAGGCACTTGCCGACTATGGTTTCGAGGTCGCCGCGAAAACGCGAGTGGACTGAACTCAATCGCGACGGATCCTGTTCACGGATTATTTGTATGCACTCGGCGATGTTTCTCCCCTTGAGATCATAGGGGGGTCTGTCGCATAGCATTTCGAATAGAATGACACCTAGCGCATAGATGTCGCTTCGAACATCGAGGCTCTGCGAGTTGCCTGCCGCCTGTTCAGGGCTCATGTATTGCAACGTTCCGACCAGTGCACCGGCTTCCGTCTGTATGGTGGTCTGAATGTCGGCATTGGTTGCCCGTGCGATACCAAAGTCGAGTACTTTCGGCTGCCCTACCATCGATGCATAATGCCCACTGCTGCTGCCGCGGCTTTCAGTGTCGGTGGGAACAACTAGGATGTTTTCCGGCTTCAGGTCGCGATGGATCACGCCACGCTGATGAGCATGTTGTATGGCATCGCAAATCATCACAAACAACATAAGTCGATTAGTCGTGCTGAATTCTGCCTGGCGAATATGTTCAAGCAACGGCGCGCCGTCGATAAATTCCATGACGAAATACGGCTGCTCGCCCGCGCCAACGTTAACGACTCCCGCTTCAAAAATCTGTCCCACGCCGGCGTGTTGTAATCGACCTAGGAATTCGGTTTCGTATCGAAAGCGCTGCGTCAACTGCCGTGTCATCATTCCTGGCCGGATCATCTTCAGCGCGACGCGTCGCTCCGGGCTGTCCTGAACGGCTTCATATACAGTACCCATGCCGCCGTGACCACACTCTCTGATGATTCGATAGTTGCCCACGCGATCAGGCATAGAAGGCGATGGGGGGGCACTCACGGTTTGTTGGATTTTGTTTTTGATCGCTTGGGTAGGCGAATCGACCTCGCACCGCGCGTCTTCGTCGAGTAAAGACCTGACATCTTCAAGAAGTTTACTATCGCCTTTGCATGCTTGCCTGAGGTAGTCTTGACGTTCGGAGGGTGGCAACCGGATGGCGGATTCGAATACCTCCTCGATCCGTTTGAATTGATCGATTTTCTCTTTCACTGCGTATCACCGGTGTGGCGGAGTCTTTTCTGAAGCCACGCTCGTGCGTGTCGCCATTGAATCGTTGCCTCGGATCGCGAAATATTTAGCGATGCAGCAGCTTCCGCTTCGGTCAGACCGCCGAAGAATCGTAGTTCGATAAGTTGAGCCTTACGCTCACTAAGCTTGTAAAGTTCTTGGAGGGCTTCATCGAGCGCAAGCACATCGATGTCAATTATCGAACCGCTTTCGTTTACGGCTGACAGCGAAACACGTTGCCAGTTTCCACCCCGTTTTTCGGCATTGGCTGCGCGAACATAGTCAACAAAAACGTTCCGCATCACCCGCGCAGCCAGACGCACAAGATTCTCGCGGGGGACGGTTCCGAGTTTCGGATGTTGGGCGAGCTTCAAATACGCTTCGTTGACGAGTGCCGTAGGCTGTAACGTATGCCTATGGCGATCGCTCCCGAGAAACGCATGGGCCAGACTCCGCAATTCATTGTAGACTTCGGGTGTGAATTCCGGGAAATCGGGCGAGAACTGCGATTTTTGATTTTCTTTCGGCATCGGTCCTAGCTACGACAGGACGCGGTACGAACCATTCAACCTGTTCCCCAAACGCCCGCTCAAAAAATTTAGTACGAGACCCCAGCCCGACAAGTATAGGCCACAGGACATCAATATTCCAACTTTAACCTGAATCGTGGCTGCAGCCGGTGCAGGTCTTTCAATATTTGCGAGTTTGCGAGAACCAGCGATAAGCCATAATCCCTTATATAAACAGTCAGTTACATGATGTCGAGTTTTAGCGTCCGGTAATCTGGGCCACACTGACCGACCAGAGGGCCGAGGAATGGATGCGATGCGGCTGGCGAATAACTATTCATTTTGAGAATCATTAAAAACTTTCAGATTATCTACTCACGCAATCGCTGGAATCCGTCTGCTTACTGGAACGTTGATTTCCAACGCGGTCCGCCGCCTGAATCTACCTGTGGTATTTCCAGGCTCAGGGCGCGTGGGTCGACCATGCGACGATCGATTGATTTTCGAGGCAAGACTGTCACGAGCACGAATCCAACAGACTCGAGTCCGTTGTATTCAGGGTCGAAGTCTATTGTCAAAGCGAAGGATGGGGAAATTTTGAATACTAATTGGAAAATGTGCCGGTTGTCGTTGATGGTCGTTTCAGCGTGCGTTCTGGGAATTGCATGCGTGCCACCGTCGGACCTGTCTTCTGGTCGAGACGCCCTTGGAGCGGGCAAGCCCGTGGTAGCGAGCGCGCTGAGTGCTCACTATGTACGCGTCGATTTTGACGGCGCTGTCCCGCTGAGAGATGGTGAACCGACCGAGTACCATATAGTCTCGTCGTCTGGCGAGCCGCTCATCGTGTCTGCGGCGGCGATTGGATCAGATGGTCGAACCGTCTACCTCACCACGGACCGGCAGAGCCGAATTGATTACACGATTCGCATGGGCGATCCGGTGGATGACAGTAGTGTGGCAGCAGGCGTCGCGGCGACAGCCTCCAACCAAAGCTTAATTTTTAGCGGCCGTGAAGAGAATGAGCCGTTCCTGGAAC
>JAJRPG010000028.1 GCA_024280855.1 Planctomycetota bacterium
GCCTCTCTCAGCTCGTTTCAATTAACAAAAAACACGTTGCACTACTTAATCGCATTAGACCCGCTAACGATGTCCAAAAGTTCCATCGTAATAGCTGTCTGTCTAGCGCGGTTATACTGCTGCGTGAGCAGCTTAATCATATCTTCAGACGCATCCGTCGCAGCCTTCATCGCTACCATTCTCGAAATTTGTTCACTCACAATTGCGTCGGTAAAGCATTGGAACAAACGGGCACGAATCGTAGCTGGTAGTAATTCGTCTAACAATTCTTTCGGCGCTGGCGAAAATTCATAATCTAATGACGCCTTGGATTCGTTCGTCTCTGTCTTCGTATCTTCCTGGGATAATGGCAATATACGAACGATAACCGGCTTTTGCTTAGCCGCCGAGATAAACTTCACATAGCTAACATACACAGATCGAATTTCACCCTTGATAAAACGCTCCATCAGGGCATTGGCTATTGGTTCCACATCTTCAAAAGCTGGCTTATCACCAAGATGCGTAATCTGTTCGACCATAGGGCGTTTAAGAAATTTGAAGTAGTTGATACCCTTCTTGCCCACCATCGTGACATCCGTCTCAATGCCCGACTCGTTTTGCTCATTCAAATGGGCAACCGTACCACGAAGCAGCCCGGCGTTATATCCGCCGCACAAACCACGCATACTGCTGATAGCTACCAAGCAAGACCGCTTCACGTCCTCAGGCTCACGCATAAGAGGATGATCGACATCACCAGCTGCGCGGGAAAGATCGTCCGCTAGCTCGGTTAGCTTTTCTGTATAAGGCTTCGTCGCCGTAGCTCGATTAAACGCTGCCTGAAAACGTGCCGTCGCAATAAGCTGCATCGTCCGCGTGATCTTGCGGATGTTGCGCACAGCTTTGCGTCGTTTAACCAGGAGTCTTCTATTAGCCATAATCTTACCGATCGTGTACCCGATATAAAAACGGGTCTACCCAAAAAGGTTTAATCTTCGTCAACTAGCCTTTTAAGAAATCTGCGGCACAGTTCTCAAGCACGCCGCCGATTTTTTCAGCGTTCGCGTCCGAGAGAACGCCATTGTCGTTAATGTCCTTGAAGAATTCAGGATACTGATCGCCTATCAACTTTAGCATCACAGTCTCAAATTCGAGTACGCGATTGACGGGCAAGGTGTCGAGATATCCCTTGGTGCCAGCATAAATGCTGACGACCTGATGAGCCACGGGCTTGGGGTCGTACTGAGGCTGCTTGAGAAGCTCGACCATGCGCTGTCCGCGGTCTAGCTGTGCCTGAGTAGCTGTGTCAAGGTCTGTACCCAATTGGGAAAAAGCTTCCAGCTCACGGAACGCCGCAAGGTCCAATCGCAACGAACCAGCGATTTTCTTCATGGCTTTAATCTGAGCATTACCACCCACACGCGACACACTGATACCCACGTTCACTGCAGGCCTAACACCAGCGAAGAACAAGTCAGGCTCAAGATAAATCTGCCCGTCAGTAATTGAAATCACGTTCGTTGGAATATATGCGGAAACTTCACCTTCCAGCGTTTCAATCACCGGCAGCGCGGTCATAGAGCCACCGCTATCCTTGAAGTAATGAACGCGGTACTTATCCTTGTCTGACATTGAATCAAGCCATGCCTGGGCTCTTCCCTTGCCTTCCGGGCGGTGAAACAAGCTGTTTACGTCGTCAGGACGCTGCGACTTTTCTGCTTTTAATCCTTCAGGATGCTTTTTCGCAAGGCTACGATCTGTGGCATCTTCCGGTGTCGCCTTAGGAACAACTGCGTAGTCGTCACGAATTTTTACCGCACGCTCTAGCAAACGAGAGTGAAGATAAAAAACGTCACCCGGATAAGCCTCACGACCAGGTGGGCGTTTAAGAAGTAGTGATAGCTGACGATAAGCCTGCGCTTGTTTACTCAGATCGTCATAAACGCAAAGCGTAGCCCGGCCTTCCTTATACATGAAGTACTCAGCCATAGCCGCGCCAGCGTAGGGGGCGATAAATTGCAACGGAGCGGGATCAGCAGCCGACGCGGAAACGACGATGGTATAATCCATCGCACCAACTTCGCGGAGTTTCTCAACTAACGCGACGACCGTAGATTCTTTTTGGCCAATAGCTACATAAACACAAATGACGTCGCCGCCTTTTTGATTGATGATGGCGTCAACGGCGATAGCTGTCTTGCCCGTCTTACGGTCGCCGATGATTAGCTCGCGCTGACCACGACCAACAGGAATCATACTATCAATAGACTTTAGCCCTGTTTGCATAGGCTCTGTAACCGGCTGACGTTGCGAGATTCCCGGAGCCTTAAACTCAATAGGACGGCGGTGGGGCGTATTGATCTCGCCTTTACCGTCCAACGGGCGACCGAGTGGGTCCACTATGCGCCCGATCATCGCTTCGCCACAGGGAACACTCAGAAGCTCGCCGGTACAGCGGACCTCATCACCTTCCTTGATGCCAAGGTAATCGCCAAGAACAACCGCGCCGACGGAGTTTTCTTCCAGGTTAAACACCTGACCAACCGCGCCATTGGAGAATTCTAGACGTTCACTAGCCCGAGCGTTGGTCAGGCCATAGATGCGGACGATGCCGTCGCCCACTTCAAGAACCGTACCCACCTCAGCTACGTCCACTTCGCTGCGATAATTTTTAATCTCTTCACTAATGACCGATGAGATTTCGTCGACTTTGAATTTCATGAGTTTTAACTCTTGTCCTAACGTCTATGCTGCGTCTTTACCGACGCTGCCACTGTTTTTTCAGCCTCATATAGACAGTTCAACACCATCTACACCGTGATCCATTATCCCGCGTTACACATAAGCCTTGCCGCTGCTGATTTCTTTCGATGCCCTAGTCTGCAACGCTTTCGACATTTTTCTAAGTTTTGATGCCACGCTCATGTCGTATTTAATATCACCAATTTGTAAAACCAAGCCGCCAATAATGCTGGTGTCTACCGTTTCGACGATTTGAGCGCTCTTTCCCGTTTGCGCTGATGCCGTCGCAGCCAAGGTGCTTTTAAGTTCTTCAGGTAGCGGCACCGCTGTTCGCACAAAAACCTCAACTCGGCCTCGCTCCGTTTGAAGTGCTACGCGATATTGTTCTACGATCGTACTTAGCAAACTCAGTCGATCTTTGCGATTGAGTATTTGCAAGGCGTTAATCATCAAATCGCTGGCTTTACCCCGGAAAATACGCTCGATGCTTTTCTCACGATCGTTACTGTCTACCGTGGGGTCGCAGAAAAAAGCTTCCAAAGTTGGCGTGCGGTCCAGCAAGGCGACAAGGTCCACAAGGTCAGCCAATAGGGCGTCTTCCTCGTTACTCGCCTGCGCTAACGCCAACATGGCGTTCGAATACACCTTGGCGAGGGCAATCTGTTTGTCGTTTACATTAGCCATGCTGTCATCCACGTTTATCGCAAGGAAACAAAACCCTCGCTTCGTAACTCTGTGCTAATTCTTCTGTGCGGCCGTCAACTCTTCGATTGATTCAGAGATCAAGCGACTATGCTGTTGGGCGTCTAATTCTTTGGTGATAATTTTGGAAGCAATACCGACAGCGAGTTTACCGCTTAGATCATAAAGCTCTTTAATCGCGGTGTCCGTAGCCAATCCGATTTCCCGCTTAGCCCGTTCGACCATCTTATCAGCTTCTGCTTTGGCATCATCCTCAATCTGTTTCTTGAGTACCTCAGCGTCGCGGCGACCTTCTTCCACCATTGCCGTCGCCTCAGCCCGTGCTTCTTCCAGCTTGGTGGTATACTCAGCCAAGCGTGCTTCCGCATCGGTGCGATCTTTCTTCGCGGATGAGAGGGAGTCGGTGATGAAATCCTCTCGCTTCTGCAAGGCAGACAGGATCGGCCCCCAAGCAAACTTGCCCAGGACAACCACGACGAGGATGAAGATAACCAACGTCCAAATGACATTGCCGAGGTCGCCAGCGAAGGGGTTCGCCACGCCACCATCACCACCCGAGGCCATCGCCGTCGTAGAAGTTAGAAGCGAGGCGACCATGAATACGATTACTTTAGCCATGACTCACATACCTTAACACGAGCGAGAACAATTTCTTTGAGCAAACAAATACTACAAGATCAATAGATCGCACGGGCAACCATTTACCCGTGCGACCCGAGTTCGAATAATCTTCTTTAGAGAACCGCGAGAAGACCGACCACGACAGCAAACAGCGTCGCACCCTCGATCATAGCTGCGGTAATAATCGTCGTTGAGCTGATGCTACCAGCTGCTTCAGGCTGACGGGCCATTGACTCAACAGCGCTGCCACCAATGCGACCGATACCTGCTGCACCACCCATGATAACCAGGCCAGCACCAATAGCGCCACCCATCTTACGAGCACCGTCCGTGGTCAAAAATGTGGCATGTTCCGGAGCCGCAGTCGCACCATCTTCAGAAGCCATCGCGGTTGATGTTCCCATGAACATGGACGCTACGCCGAAAACAATCATTGCTAGGGCGATTTTAGAAATTCTTTTTTCCATCGTACACTATCCTTCTTTTTCGTTTGTCACTCTGTGGGGAAGAGTAACCCAGACCCAATTCGCCATCGCGGTCATGCCTTACGACCCGACTGCCCCACAACTGTCCGGGCATGGCGAATGTATAAAATTATTTTACCGTCCCCGCGTCATGGCCTAATGGGCCGCCGCATGGGATTCATCATGGTCATCGTGAGGGAAGACCACGCACATACTAATAAACAACGTCGTCAAAAAAGCAAAAATATAAGCCTGCAAAAAGGCGACGAACAATTCCAGCATCGTAATAGCTATGCTTGAAATAACCACGGGGATAGCTATCAGCAAACCACCTGTTGAGCCAACGCTTCCCCATGCGGTTAAGATAAATCCAACAAGCACAGCCAGCAAAATGTGCCCGGCCATCATGTTGGCAAAGAGTCGAACAGAGAGCGCGAAAATTTTAGCAATGAGGCCAATAATCTCAACTGGAACAAGCAGTGGAGCTAGCCAAAGCGGGCCAGGGCAAAAGTGGGCGACATAATGCATGCCGCCAATCCGAAACCCATTGAACACCATCATAAACATTGTCAATAGTGCCAGGGTCGCCGTTGTATAAATGTTGCCTGTAGCTGCGCCACCGATGTGCGTGCCAAAATAGGCGCTAATAGCCGGGAAGGGCAGTAGTCCGAGGAGATTCAGCGTTAATACAAAGAAGAACACACTCCAGATGTACTTGATGAACCTATCCGTATGCTCTTGCAATGCAGGCCTAGCCACATCATTCCGCAAAAAGTTGCATAACGTTTCAAGGAAATTAGCAAAGCCCGTAGGGACCATAGAGCCGATTTCGTCCGTGCCACGACGCTTGGTCGCAAGCATGGGAAGGACCATCGTAAGCAAAATGCCCGCCGCGATAATCATGGTGATTTGATCACTAAGGATCGTGATCTCACCCTTGGGCGTCAGCACCCAGCCAAATAGCCCCAGTTTTGATTCCAGGTCCATCGGCGTCGTCTTAATCGCGTGCTGAATCACATGATCCAGCGGACTACCACTTGCTAGTATAGAAAAAGTCATGTTTGACCTAACAGCTTCAACCAGAACCCAAACACATCAAACCACCTCAGCTGGTGGCTGTTTACTTAACGATTTTGTCGCCTGCAAAGCGAACAGCGTATCCGGGACCAGCATCACAACGTAGCCTATCCCGATCCAAATCAACAAGGGGGATCGTTCGAACCAACCGCTAAATACGGTCATCGCCCCAAACATCATCACTGCCATGAGCCTTGCGAGCATACTTCCCAACGCCGCATTAACCATAGCCGCGTTTTTTAAGCTTCTCGCCAGCACGATCGGCAACCCGCCGCACCACGAGGAAACAAGGCAAACCGCACAACCGCCCAGCATCGCCGAAACAGCCTTGCTGCCGCCAAGATTCCGGGTAGGCCAATATCCCACCGCAGCAAGAATCAGCACCGACACGAAACTCAGCAAGCAGAAACGAAGGTAACTCTTCATCGTTTCAGCTTTCGCGGTCATGTCTGTCGCCTTGAGCTTTCTGCTCATTCGCAGCCCGCTTGGTCTCGGTCAAAGCTTGTCGGATCAGGTTATAACCCCCGCCGACAATGCCCAGCCCAGCGCCAATCAGCACACCAGCTTGCTCGTGCGCGTAGTGACTTCCGATCCAGTATCCAACAAGCGTGAAGCCAATGACCGCACTACCAAACTCAAAGCCGATGCCCGACAAGCGATACAAGTTCGAGCGTTTTCCTGAATCCTCAGGCATCATTAGGTCTCTCGCTAAGTTCGTGAAGAACGTCACAAGCGGGGGCAGTCTAGCAATCTAGCCGTGAGATTCAAGCACCTTTATCATCTATTTAAGTTATTTTATTATCGAGGTTTATCACTGCAAAAAAGTTGCCTAGTGCCCACCGTTTGACTCTATCGCCGGGCTACCATAACCTGTATCTTGGCACGAGAGTTGTGCGACTCACCTAAACATATTCTCATGGTAAAGATAGGACAATTAGCCGTAGTTGGCGCGACCGGTGCGGTGGGCAAAGAGGTCTGTACGCTGCTTGAACGGCGGTCTTTATCGGTCGGTACGCTATCCCTGCTAGCCAGCGCTCGTTCCGCAGGCCAATCGATCAAAGTTAACGATCGCAACATAACCGTCCAGGAGCTAACCGAAAAAAGTTTCCACGGCGTTGATTACGCCATTTTCAGTGCAGGCGGGGGGGTAAGCAAAAAGTTTGCCCCAATCGCCAAAGCCGCAGGCTGTGTGGTCATAGACAATTCCTCCGCTTTTCGCATGGATAGTGACGTGCCATTGGTCGTGCCGGAGATTAACCCCGGCGATTTAGACTATCACCAGGGCATCATCGCCAACCCCAATTGCTCCACCATCATCATGAACATGGTCGTTTGGCCATTACATCGTGAAAATCCCGTTCGGCGGATTGCGGTCAGCACTTATCAGGCCGCTAGCGGGGCAGGGCAGGCCGCGATGCAGGAGCTGACCTCTCAAACAGCCGACGTGTTAGCAGGTTGGCCGGTTGAGCCAAAGGTTTTGTCTCACCTTATTGCTTTCAATCTTTTCTCCCACGACACCCCCATAGGCCAGGATGGCTACAACCAGGAAGAACGCAAAATGATCGACGAGACGCGGAAGATTTTCCACGTCCCCGATTTGCCCATCACAGCCACCTGCGTCCGTGTGCCGATTCCGCGTGCCCATAGCGAATCGATCAATCTAAGCTTTGAAAATCCCATTTCAGCCAGCGATGCCAGAGAGATTCTTTCGACCGCTCCGGGCGTGCGGGTGGTAGATGACGCCATAGCTAATCATTTCCCTATGCCTATTGAAGCTACGGGGCAGGACGATTGCCTGGTAGGAAGAATCCGCCAGGACGTCAGTCAGCCCGGCGGCTGCGGATTGGAATTGTTTGTGTGCGGCGATCAAATAAGAAAAGGCGCAGCCCTAAACGCCGTACAGATTCTCGAATGTTTAGCTGGTTAAATGTCGAGCCATGTTCGACCAGCGCCGCAACACTTTGTACGCAATATCAGAGCCGGTAGCGCCAGCGCCCGGTGTCTTCGGAGGGCCGGGTGGCCCATGTCCTTCTGTTTGGACATGGGGGAGTCGATGATGGACGAGTAGGTCGATGCCAAGTGTTTAGTGTCGCCGCGATGGCATTTGTAATTGCGAATTAAGAGGCCGCTACCTCACGGGCGCGGTTCTGTTAAGGCCGGGCGGGTGCCCCATTCTTTGCCTACTGGCACAGGGTGGGGTAAGGATTCCCTTCAAATGCTAGACCGGCTACGGATTAAACGCTAATTGAAACAGAGCAAAGTCGCGCAGGTCCACATGTTCGTCCACGTCAAGATCAACGCACAAACAGCCAAGCTGCAACGCGCCGCCAGGCCCACCAACACACGCCTCAAGCGAAGCCAGGTCGCCGAGAGAAAAGATGCCGTCGGCATGGCATAACCCCTCTTCGTATGCGCCCATATCTAGATAAGTCACGACTCCGACGCCAGTATCCACGACGTTGGCGTTATCAATCACGCGGTCCTTACCATCAAGATCAGTCAACCCGCCACCAGCCGCAAGGTAAACATCATAATCCCCCGCGTCGATGCAAGGAGAGCCGGGCATAAGACGTAGGTCGTCGTCGTTGGTCCCAGCTATACCGTCAAGCCCAAGCGGATCAACAAACAGCGGGTCAGCGTCGATGTTTCCGCCGCCATCGTTACCTATCAATGAGTCCCAAGATGTACTTCCACCACTGAGTTCGACGTTACTGAATTTGATTGTTGTAAAGCTATTGTCATTAAAGATCTCATCTGGATAGTCTCCCCATAGACTGCAGTTGGAAAATGTCGACTGAGCGTTATAGTTGTACACCCCGCCACCGAGGTGGCTTGCCGTGTTCCTATAAAATGTGCAATTGGTGACCGATGGGGTAGATATCAAGTTGTTGTACATTCCACCACCATCACGACCTGTCACGTTCCCGTTAAATGTGCAATTGGTAACCGTTGGACTGGAGAATATATCATTATTCATTCCACCACCGTCGCCATTAGCGGTGTTTTCCACAAAAATACAGTAAGACACCAATGGGTTGCTTGTATTAAAAATCCCACCACCGCCACCGGTCTTCGCGGTGTTTTCACTGAATGTGCAATAGGCAATTGTCTGGCTTGCCGTCGAATCAGTCGCGTTATATATTCCGCCACCGGATTGTGCCTCATTTGCATGAAACGTGCAGCCTATAACTGTCAAGGTAGGAGCATTTCGGTTAACTATTCCACCACCGTGAAACTCGGCAACGTTGCCGTCGAAAATACAGTTGGTAATTGTCGGGCTGCTGTCTTCATTATACATTCCGCCCCCAATACCAACGAAATTTATGGCCATGTTGTTACGAAAATCACAGTTTGTAACAGTTGGATTAGAGCTGTTTAAGTTATACATTCCACCACCTCCCCCAAATACACCAGTGGCCTTATTGTCGATGAAACTACAATTAGTTACTGTCGGGCTGGACGCATTGGTATTGTACATCCCTCCACCTCGGTGTGTCGCCATGTTTTCGCTAAATATACAATTGTTAACCGTCGGGCTGCTTCCGTCATTAAACATGCCGCCGCCTGCTGTCTCCCTCGAATTCGAAGGAATTGAATTTCCCGTGCCCCCTGTGATAGTGAACCCGTCAAGCACTGTCATGGGAGTCTCTCCGCTAATGCAGCTTACTACAGAGACCGTTTTCCCGGCATCTGGCACATCCGTTGCGTCGATAATGGTTGTATCTGGGCCGTCCGAGCTGCGTAGCGTTATCGATTTACCTAAAAAGTCAATTGCCTCAAAGTATGTATCAGGCGAGACAATGCACACATCTAAATCTGCCGCCTGGTCGATGCATTCCTGAATGGCACAGTGGAATGTATTTTTAGTGATATTGTGAATTGGAAGTGGTGGAGATTGATTTTCGTAGGCTCCCATGTCTAATCCGCAAACGAAGCGTGGTAATCCGTCCACGTCTGTTAATACTCCGAATGGAATTGCCAAATCATCGCCAGTCTTAATTGCGGGCGAGTCAAACATGAGGCGCAGGTCGTCGTCGTTGGTGCCTACGAGACCATCCAGCCCCAGCGGATCAATAAATAGGGGGTTGTTGTCGATGTTATCTCCCCAGTCCCATCCCATTAAGCTATTCCAGTCGGCACTACCACCACTGCCTTCGATATCACTATTTGAGATCCTCGGTCGGCTATTGTTAAAATTAAATATTTCGTCGGGAGTATTGCTCCAAAGGATACAGTTTATCAGTTTCGGGAAAGATTTGATATTGTACATCGCACCTCCAATGCTCGCCCAATTTCCACTAAAAGTGCAATTCGTCAACATTGGACTTGAGAAGCTTACGTTATTGATTGCGCCACCAGTACTGGCTGTGTTTCCACTGAATAAGCAGTTTGTTAAGGAGGGATCGCTGTCGATATTAAATATCGCACCTCCACCGCTATTCGTAGCAGTATTGCCGTAGAAAGTGTTGTTGTTCAATATAGGATTGCTGCTACTGTTGAAAATTCCCCCACCGCTGAAGCTAGAAATGTTTCCTTGGAAATTACAATTTGTGACTGATGGATTGGATTCAAGGTTGTTGTACATTCCCCCGCCAAAATTGGCCTCGTTGTCTCGGTATATGCAATTAGCTATCGTAGGATTGCTATCGAAATTGTATATACCTCCGCCGCTGTTCGTAGCAATGTTGCTGCTAAATACGCAGTCGGTAAAGGTACCGCTATCAGAATTATTATACATCCCGCCGCCATCGTCATTGGCTATGTTTTCATGGAATAAACAATCGGTTAATGTCGGGTTGGAAATGATCGAGTTGAACATGCCTCCTCCGGAAGCAGCGGTATTTCCAACGAACATACAATCAATTAATGTGGCGCTGCTACTATCGTTATACATTCCTCCGCCGTCGTTGAGCGCTGTGTTCTGACTGAATATGCAGTTGGTTATTGTCGGAGAGGAATTATTGTAATTATACATTCCTCCGCCGGTATTAGCCGAGTTTCCTCTGAATATGCAATTGGTAACTGTCGGGCTTGTTCCATCGTTATACATCCCTCCACCGATTGGAATACCAAACGCCGTCGTATCACCCGTGCCTCCAGTGATCGTGAAACCGTCCAGCACAGACGAAGTGGTTTCTCCATTTATGAAGCGAATTGCCGAAACACCACTTCCAAAATCTGGCATACCTGCGACGTCAATAATGGTTGATTCTGCACCCTCCAAGCTGCGCAGGGAGATTGCTTTCCCTTGAAAGTTTATAGTCTCAAAGTATGTGCCAGGTGGGACGACGCACTCTTGTAAATCTGTAGCATCGTCTATGCAATTTTGAATTGTGCAGTAAAACGTGTTCGTTGTGCTATTTTGAATCGTAAAAGGTGGAGTTTGAATTTCGTATACACCCATGTCCACGCCACAAACGATACGAGGAAAACCGTCTTTGTCGTCAGATACGCTAACAGGCACAGCCGCGCCACTGCCCGCGTTGATAACGGGCGAGCCAGGCAAAACGTGTAGGTCATCGTCGTCAGTGCCTACAACTCCGTCAGGCCCTAGTGGATCAACGAATAGGGGATCGGTATCTATATTACCTCCTACATCCATTCCCAGAAAAGGGTTCCATGTGGCGCTGCCACCGCTGCCTTTAATGTCACAATAAGAGATCAAAGAGTAGCTCACAGGGTCTAAATTTTCTATCTCTTTAGGGCCATTATCCCATAGGATGCAGTTTGTCAGGGTCGGATTGGACGATCTATTTTTTATCCCTCCGCCGTTTCTATAAAATGTACAGTTAGTTAATGTTGGGTTGGAGAATTCATGGTTGGCCATAGATCCAGAAAATACCCTTCCGTTTTTAACGAACACGCAGTTAGTTAATTTCGGGCTGCTGTTTTTATTGAACAACCCGCTTCCGACACCACCTATAGTTGTATTTCCTCTGAAAGTACAGCTAGTTAAAATCGGGCTGGATGAGTCGTTATACATACCGCCACCATCGTCGCTGGCTATATTCTCACCGAATGTACAATTCGATAAAATTGGATCGCTATCGACATTATAAATCCCACCACCTAAACCTTCTCCAGCGAATGCTGAGTTACCTACGATGGTATTACTGGACAAAATTGGGTTCGATTCATAGTTGTACATCCCACCTCCACGCTGAGCTTCATTTGCACTAAATGTGCAGCCAGTAACTGTAGGGTTGCTGACTAGATTATAAATTCCACCC
>JAJRPG010000029.1 GCA_024280855.1 Planctomycetota bacterium
GCCACCCATAGGTTCTGCTGCTCACGTTTACGCTTGCCCAACGCCATGAATTACCTCATCCTTGAGTTCAATCCTACTCCTCAATCACGCGACTCTAACATTATAACACAATTGCCAAAGAGTTCTTCAACAGGCTGCTAAGAAGGTTCATCAGATAATTCCGCGAAAAGCCAATGCTTGATAAAATGCCATTCCCGCTTAACGGTATCGGTAGACAGGTCTAGTGCGGTAGCTGTTTCCTGAATGGTTAATCCCGCAAAAAAACGAAGGTTGACAATACTCCCTTTGCGTGGGGCATCAGCTTCCAGACGTGTCAAGGCATCGTGGAGGGGAAGAATATCAAGGGGGCGTTTTGTTGAATCGCACACATCGTCGATAGTTATTCGATTGTGATGACCACCGCGCTTTAGGGTGGCTTTGCTGCGGGCATGTTCGACAAGAATATCGCGCATCGCGCGGGCGGCAGTGGCGATGAAAGGCCCTTGTGCGTCCCAAGTCTGATCGACTTTACCAAATAGCCTTAAATAAACTTCATGCACGAGCGCCGTTGGCTGGAGCGATTGCCCCGGTGGAAGCTTGGCGAGTCGGGCTTTGGCTATCTTACGAAGTTCTTCGTAAACCAATGGAATCCAAGCATCTGCCTGGTCAGGCCCATGAGGGTTGGCATGGCCATTAGAGGCGTCAAAACGAGATTTTCGAGGGTGCGTCATTTATTTTCAAAAAAAAATTGGAAATCATGCACCAATAGCTGCGCAGATTTCGGAGTACTATACGAAGGACGAAGGTTACTTGCAAAATCTTTATAAGTAGACCTTTGAAATATCAAGCTAGCCATCGAGTTGGCCAGACGTTGCTTAGCGACACATGACGCGGGCGCGATTGTACGAGAATGGCATGTTTGATACAAGAAAAATATGCCTCGTCCCAGGGTACGTTGTCGGGAGCGGACCAATTGCCTTGGGGCGAGGTAGATATATTATTTTTGAAAGCCTATAATAGGGGCCTCTACGCGCATTCAGCGCTAGGTCGCCCGATTAGAGGCAGGTTCGGTAGCGTCATACCGGACTAAGGTTTTGTCGAGATGCTTGGAAATTAGCCTCTCGCACATATCATTTGGTTTAGGAGGAAGGTGCAATGAAGTGTAACAAATTTACCGTCTTGGCGTTCTGTGTTTCGTGGATGATATCTAGTGTGGCAATATCTGCCCCAGTCGCAACCCTTTCGGGCGAGCCTGGTTTCAGCAAAAATCGCTACGTTTCGTTCGATCCCACTACCAACGGAACCGATGACGTAGCCATTCGTGTGAAGCGCGTCGGCGGCGTAGAAAAATTCGTAGACTGCAGACAAGTAGTAGATAAAGGGGCGGATGGCTTCTACGCGAAGTTGATCGACGGCCCATTGCCACCGCCGGGTGATACGATTTACTACTGCGATTGGAGCAGTGTAACGACTGGCTTGCATGTGACGGCTTGTAATGTGCTTCCAGGCAATTTGTACCAGGTATCTACGACCATAGATGGCGATAATTTTTCGTCGGTTGTTGGAATAGAAACTACGCCGCCCCCAGTGGGGGGGGCAGAGTTTGGTGATTTGGTTGGTGCATTTGTAGGCGGCATGTGGACAGCACCAGACGGCCTATTAACTTCTTCTGATGTTATAGCCATGTCGAGAGCTTCTCAATTCGATCCAACAGCTCCCATGCTCGCTAGAGTTGATCTCGTCGGAGCGACGACGCTCGGTGGTGCTTTGCTGGTTCCGGATGCTCTCATTACCAGCGCTGACGTTGATCAATTTAACGCAGCTTTTAATGGCCAGCCATTCGGTTTCGGCGTAACAGGCTGTTTAACCGGAACATGCGTTCCACCCGTGGATTGTGGGGTAATAGTGATTCCAAATGCGCCTTTGGCCCTAAGCGGCGAGCCTGGATTTACCAAGGATCGTTATGTGTCAGTCAATCCGTCCGCGAACGGAAACACGCGAGCAGCGATTCAGGTTACGCGCGTAGGCAGTACGACCGACAAGTTTGTTGATTGCACTACCCTAGAAGACCTTGGCCCCGACGGATGGTATGCCGTGTTGATAGACGGCCCGCTACCCGCCCCCGGTGACACGACTTACTATTGCGATATGGGCGCAGTAACCAGCGGCTTGCACATGAGAGGCTGTAGCATCGTGCCGGGTAACACATATGACATCTCCATGACATTTGATGGAATCGGATTTTCACCAGCATTAGCCGTTCAGACAACCGTCCCGCAGTTTGCCGCTGGTCGTCAGTTTGGTGATATCGTCGGATCTTTGGTCGCAGGTGAATGGACGCCACCAGATGGTTTGGTCACTGGTATTGACATAGTTGCGGTTGTAAAGAAGTTCAATCTCTCCATCGATGCCCCTATCATATCGCGGGTGGATAATGGTGGCGCGTTGCCGAACACGATAGTATCAGCCGCTGAAGATGTACTCCGCGCAGTTCAAGCTTTTTCTGCAGAGCCATTTGGCTATGGTGTTACGGACTGTCTGACAGGAACATGCATTCCTCCTCAAGGCGGTGCATGTGAATAAGACTAAAGCACATACGTAGCAAGGGCATCGATGTCTCGTCCATTCATCTTTGCGAGATATATTTGCGCAGTAAGAATGAAGGTCTGCGATTTTCAATAATGCCCGGTTACAGATTTGTATACATGATTTTGATTGGAGGTAATAACTATGAAGGCGAAATATTTTTTGGTTAAGATGGCTGTCGTTTTTTCGGCAGTTTCGAGTGTGGCAGTGGCCGCTCCCGTTGCGACGCTACAAGGCGGGGCTGGATTTAGCAAAGATCGCTACGTCTCATTTAACCCCTCGACCAATGGCAGCCTTGTAATAGCCATTCGTGTGAAGCGTGTCGGCGGTATCGAAAAATTCGTTGACTGCACACAAGTCGTAAATAAGGGGGCGAATGGCTTTTACGGAAAGCTGATTGATGGCCCGCTGCCGCCGCCAGGCGATTCGACCTACTATTGCGATTGGAGCCTCGTGACAACTGGATTACATGTGACGGGTTGTAATGTGGTGCCGGGCAATACTTATTTAATAGACGTGACCTTGGACGGCGACAATTACTCGTCTTCTATCTCGATTGATACGACGCCACCACCGGCAGGAGGGCGAGAATTTGGCGATGTAGTCGGACCCCTAGTTGGGGGCGTTTGGACCGCTCCAGATGGCCTGCTCACTTCCGGAGATATTATAGCCATAACGCAAGCACTCAACATGGACCCTACAGCGCCGATTATCGCGAGAGTCGATATCGCCGGGCAGGTGCCAGATGCTGTCATCAATATGGCTGATTTAGATCGATTATCAAGTTCTTCTTTTGGCTATGGCGTAACAGGATGTTTGACCGGAACGTGTGTGCCTCCTGTAAATTGCGCGTCTCTATCTTTTGATTGTCAGCAGTCCGCAGACACCGTAGCCACGCCGTCTGATCGCCAACACAGCAATCGAGCCGCTGACGACTTCATTCCGTTAGCGAGTACGATCAGTCGAATTGGTTGGACGGGTGTATGGGGTGGCACACAAGGCGGCGTCAATTGCAATGATAACCCGCCAGATGATGTCTGGTATCTGACCATCTATGAAGATGACGGCAACGGTTTACCGTGGCTCGTTTTCGATATTCCAGAAACTCCTATATTTCACGACGGCCGACAGATTGTGAACTTGCAACCCGGCTTTAAGCCGACGACCTATACCGCACCCGTAAATATTTCAGGCCTTACGGTAGGCGGCTGTTATTGGCTGGAAATTTCCGGTGAAGGCAGCGGTGACTTATTTGGAAGTGAGGCTTGCGTTTGGAATTGGTTGCACACAGACACTTCAGGCAGTGGCCAAGCTAGTCAATCCCCGTCGTTGGATGGAAATGGTTGGTCCGTTCAGATACCTGCTAGCCATCCTGCTCCATATCTAGATTCTAGTCTACAGAAAAGTGATTACGCACGGTGCATTGATAGCGAAATAGCAAAAAATACAGTCGGCAATGAAGGCGTAGACGGTGGCTGCGGTGATCGTACCGGCGCGTTCGCTTGTTGTTATCGAGATGTCAACAACGATCCAGTATGCACGAGTGCCGTGACTTTGTTCGAGTGCATATTAGGTCCGCCAGATAATGGTTTAAGCGGCACAGTTTTCACGGGAAAATTATGTTCTGATGCAGGCGGCCCGTTTGCTTGTGAACCTCCAGTGAATGATGATTGTCTTACAGGAGCCAACGTGATAGATCAGTCTTCCTGCGTATCTACCACAAGCATAGGTAGCTGCGCTAAGAATAAAGCCAGTTGGTGTAGTCCTTTGTTCGCTGAGTGCGCCAACGGTGACGGCTTATGTATCCCGATACTTGATGACAACTTTGTTGAATCCATAGAACAATTTGATTGCGGTATTTTACCGACAGACAACCGTTTCTCCACAACCGATGGGCCACCATTTATGAGCAACCCAAACGTGATGGACGATTGTTCAAGTTCAGATTTCGGTGAAGGATCATTTCGTGCGGACATCTGGTACAAAGTCGTTTCTCCTTGTGATGGTTTGATGAGTGCAAGTATGTGTGGCGGTGGCGTTTATGACGCCATGATGGCCGCTTATACGGATTGTCCTGCCGGTAATGATCCTTCCGCGCCGACACTAATAGAGTGTAACGATGATTCTTGTGGTTCGTTCCAAACAGTGTCTGAATTGACACCCTTCGAAGTCACCGCAAACCAGGAAGTAACCATTCGCGTCGGTGGTTGGGGGGCAGACGCTCCTCCGATTGGATTTCCGATTCCCGAAGGATCACAAGGGCAGTCAGACTTGCATGTGCGGTTTGCATGCATTTGTCCAGAATTTGGAATACTTGCACCAGAATTATTACCCGGCGAAGCGGGCTATACAATGGACCGTTATATTTCATTCGACCCATCAACGAATGGTAACGTGCAAGTGGCGATTCGCGTGACACGCGTAGGCGGTGTCGAGAAGTTTGTGGATTGTACATCCCTTGAGGACAAGGGTGCAGACGGATTCTTGGCAGAGCTAATCAATGGTCCACTTCCTTCACCTGGCAACGCTACATATTACTGCGATTGGAGTGGCGTTTCTCAATTATTTGTAAAAGGTTGCAACGTGATTCCGGGCAATACATATGATGTAGCAATGACTATAGATGGCCTAGCATTCTCAGGGCCTCCTGCCAATGAAGTAAATTGTTTTGGTGAGCTCACGGAATTCGCAATTAGAACAACCACTCCCCAATTTGCTGCTGGTCGTGAGTTCGGTGATTTGGTTGGCTCTTTTGTCGCAGGAGTATGGACAGCGCCAGAAGGTTTAGTCACGTCAGGAGAAATCGTAGCTGCGGTAAAGAAATTCCAACTTGATCCTACGGCACCTCTTCTGGCACGACTAGATACTGACGGCGCAGTGCCAGACGGTATCCTCGCAGCCAATGATATATTGCGTATCGTGCTTGGCTTTGCTGGCAGTGAATTTGGCTATGGCGTCACGGACTGCCTGACGGGGATGTGCGTCCCGCCTCAAGGCGGTGCTTGCGAATAGTTATCATGTCCCCGAAATGTGACATGAGGAATTAGGAGCCTAACTGTATTAGTTGTTTCGCGTATCTTTATCAACACACTGGCCTCGCTATCGACTGTCTTCGCGCTGGGAGTTACCAATGCTATGGCCGCCATGCCTCCGGCGATCGAGATAGCACAGGTAGGACAAACTTCATCGCTATCTGATGCCAGCCTAGATCAAATTACCGATCGCGCTCAAGCATCAGCGGCTGGCTCTGTTTGCACGTTGAATGCGAACAGTTGCCAGCTATCCGCGGATACTATGGCAACCCGATCTGATCGGCATCACGAGGTGCATGCGGCTGACGATTTCAACCCGTTGGCTAGTGCCATCAATCGTCTTTGCTGGACAGGAGTGTGGAGCGGCACTGAAACTGGCGTCAATTGCAACGACAACCCGCCCGACGGAAATTGGTATCTGACTATTTACGAGGACGACGGCAACGGTTTACCAGGTCTCGTTGTCGGTGAGTTCGAAAAGCTAATTTTTCACGATGGCCGACAGATTGTGAACATGCAACCCGATTTTAAGCCCACCACCTATACCGCACCCGTAAATATTTCAGGCCTTACGGTAGGCGGCTGTTATTGGCTGAAAATTTCCGGTGAAGGCAGCGGCGACTTACTTGGTAGTGAAGCTTGCGTTTGGAATTGGATGCACACGGACACTTCGGGAAGCGGCCAGGGAAATCAATCTCCTTCGATGGATGGAAATGGATGGTCGGTTTGGAAACCCGGTAATTTCTTTGTTCCATATTCAGATTCTAGCCTGCGAAAAAATGATTACGCTTGGTGTGCGGACAGTGGCATCGCAAAGAACACCGTTGGCAATGAAGGCCTCGACGGCGGCTGTGGTGACCGTACCGGCTCTTTCGCTTGTTGCTATAGAGATATAAACAACAACCCAGTATGCACGAGTACCGTGACTTTATTCGAGTGCATTTTAGGGCCTACAGACAGTGGTTTAAGCGGAACGGTATTTACTAACGATTCGTGTCCAGATGCGGGCGGTTCATTTGTTTGTTCACCGCCTGTGAATGATGACTGCGCCACTGGGGCAACAGTTATTGATCAGTCTGCTTGCATATCGGTAACGAACATTGGCAATTGCGAGTTCAATTCGGATAGATGGTGTAGCCCTATGTTTTCGGTGTGTGATGGAGGCGACGGGCTTTGCATTCCGATATTGAATGTTAGTAGTTTTGTATCCAATGTACAGTATGAATGCGGGGTCCATCCTACGGGGAATCGATTTGCGACAACAGACGGTCCGTCGTCGTATCTAGGGAATACCGTATTGGACGGTTGCCAAGGCTCTGACCAAGGCGGCGGCCCCTTTCAGGCAGACGTGTGGTGGAAAGTTGTTGCGCCGTGTAGTGGCCAGATGAATGTATCTATGCGTGGCGGTGGTGTATACAATGCAATGGCTGCAGCTTATACCGCGTGCCCTGATGAAAACGATCTTGACGTCCCAACGCTTATTGGTTGCGACGATGATGGTATTGGTAATCCATTTGGGTTGCCTGAGATATCCACTTTTGGAGTTAGTGAAGGCCAGGAAGTTACCATTCGGATTGGTGGGTATTCTCCCAATGATACTACCCATCCTGGTACCGCAGGGCAGGCTAGTCAAGGTCAGTCGGATTTACTTGTCCGGTTTGCGTGTAACCAGTGCCCCCTTTGGCCTTTCCCGATAGGGTTAGGTGGGGAGGCTGGGGTTACCAAGGATCGCCACATATCCATTGATACATCATTTGGAGGGAGCAACGGTGAAGCCATTCGTGTAACACGAGTTGGAGGTACGGAGAAGTTCTTGGATTGTACGTCGCTACAGAACAAAGGGGCAGAAGGTTATTTTGGAAAGTTGATCGATGGACCACTGCCACCGCCTGGCGACCCGACCTATTATTGTGACCTGTTTGGCATTCCGGTGTTACATATGACAGGTTGCAGTGTGGTTCCTGGCAACACATACAATATTGGCGTAACCACAGACGGGGCTAATTTTTTTGAAAGTTCAAATCATTGTGGCGGCATCTATTTGCCCGTTGACACAACCCCGCCCCAATCTTTCGCAAGTCGCCGGTTTGGTGATTTGGTAGGCTCGTATGTAGCAGGAGCATGGACATCGCCAGATGGTTTAGTGACGTCACTCGATATCGTGGCTGTGGTCAAGAAATTCCAACTTGATCCTACGGCGCCGCTTCTAGCAAGAGTTGATACGGACGGGGCAGTGCCAAACGGCATCCTCGCAGCCAATGATATATTGCGTGTCGTGCTTGGCTTTGCTGGTGGTGAATTTGGCTATGGCGTCACGGATTGTCTAACTGGGACGTGCGTGCCGCCACAAGGTGGCGCTTGCGAATAGTAATTGCTTAATCCAGGGGGAGGGCGGGCTTGCACTACCTTCCCCCAATCAGGCTTCTCAGCCGTTCCAGATTCACCTTATCCATCTCCACGCCTTCCTCATCTTTCTCCTTAGATGTCTCCAGGATGAAAGGGACGTCAGCAAATCGTGGGTCGTTAAGGAAAAACCCGAAGCCGTTATCGCCGATTTTACCTAGTCCAATGTGTTCGTGTCGATCAACTCTGCTGCCCAAATCTTTTTTTGAATCGTTGGTATGCACGCATTGGATATTACTCAGACCAAAGGTGTTATCCATATTTTCGATCATCGCTTCGTAGCCGTCTTGCGTGCGAAAGTCATAGCCCGCAGCGAACAAGTGGCAGGTATCCAGGCAGACGCCGAGCCGTTCAGGGCTAGCAGTTTGTCCTATAATATATGCTATATGCTCGAATCGATGACCAATAGACGTGCCTTGCCCGGCTGTTGTTTCTAGCAGGATAAGCGTCTTGAAACCAAGTGTCTCCTTCGTGACACTATCCAAAGATTTAGCAATGTGTTTGATGCCGTCATCGAGGCTGCCATCCATGTGTGCGCCGGGGTGAAACACTAAGCCGTCGACGCCAAGCGATTCGCACCGTTGCAATTCATCTATCATGGCAGTGACACTGCGCTGTCTCTTTTCCTTGTCGGGGGAGGCCAGGTTGAGTAAGTAGCTAGCATGGGCGATGACCGGCGTAAGGCCTGTTTGCCGCTGGGCTAGCTTGTACGCGGTGATTTGCTCGTCGGTCAGGGGCTTGGCTTTCCATTGCCGCTGGTTTTTAACGAATATCTGGAGGCAATCGCAGTCAACTTCGATACCAGCACTGAAAGCGTTTTCGAGTCCTCCCGCGACGGACATGTGGGCGCCGAGCCTAGGAATCTGCGTTTTTGGGGTGTGAGAGGGGGGTGGAGAAATATTTTTGGATATAACCTTCGACATAGCAACAGGTTAGCGGCGGGGCGACGGCGGTCCAGTCAGAATTTAATGAATAGTTGAAAAAACACCTTTTCAGGTGCTTGACGGCGGGCGAGGTGTGCTTACACTACTCGGCTCCCCGTAATTCGGTGCTTACGAGCATCGAGGGGGGGATAGTTCTTTGAAAAGTGAAGAGGTGAATGAAGATCGAATGTGATCGTAAGCATCGTGCATGTAGTATTTCGCGGTGTTGAAAGTTGCATTTGGTTTAGGGTATTGAAAACCAATACCATCGAATTCCGAAAAGTTTCTTTGTGCCAGTGATTTGCTGCTGGTAGCAAAGAGTAAGGAAGGATCTCAAAAATAGCGCTAGTAAGTAAGTCAATTTGACATAGTTTTGAGTTTTTGGGTGTTGTCGGCTGCGAGTTGTTTTATGCAGGCGAGTGACAGCTTCTCATGATTGTGGTCAAGTTATTAAGAGTGCGTGGTGGATGCCTAGGCGTCGAGAGGCGATGAAGGACGTGGTTGGCTGCGATAAGCCTCGGGGAGTTGTCAAACAAACTATGATCCGAGGATTTCCGAATCGGGAAACCGGGTGTCACTGGGCAACCAGATGGCATCATCTACGGGTGAATGTATAGCCCGTATGAAGCTAACCCAGGGAACTGAAACATCTAAGTACCTGGAGGAATAGAAATCAACCGAGACTCCGTTAGTAGCGGCGAGCGAAAACGGAATAGCCCAAACCAAGGTGCTTGCACCTTGGGGTTGCGGGTCCTTGAGGAGTTACAAATGCGTCGTTAGCGGAATGGTCTGGAAAGGCCAAGCATAGAAGGTGACACTCCTGTATGCGAAAACGATAGCACTCCTTTGAGAGGATACCCAGAGTAGCGTAGAGCTCGTGGAACTCTGCGTGAAGCCGGGGGGACCACCCTCCAAGGCTAAGTACTACTCGACGACCGATAGTGTACAAGTAGGGTGACTGAATGGTGAAAAGAACCCCTTTAAGGGGAGTTAAAAGAACCTGAAACCACGTACTTACAAGCTGTGGGAGCACGATTTGAGTTTACTCAACGTGTGACCGCGTGCCTTTTGCATAATGATCCGGCGAGTTACGGTCTGTAGCAAGGTTAATCCGTTACGCGGAGGAGCCGAAGCGAAAGCGAGTCTTAATAGGGCGAATTAGTTGCAGGCTGTAGACCCGAAACCAGGTGATCTACCCATGGCCAGGTTGAAGCGACTGTAAAAGGTCGCGGAGGACCGAACGGGTTAACGTTGAAAAGTTATCCGATGAGCTGTGGGGAGGAGTAAAAGTCTAATCAAACCTGGAGATATCTCGTTCTCCCCGAAATAGCTTTTGGGCTAGCCTCGGGACAACTACGTTGTGGGGGTAGAGCTACTGAATGAGACGAGGGCCCTACCCGGGTACCTCCCTCAATCAAACTCCGAATACCACAACGACTATCTCGGGAGTCAGACTACGAGGGATAACCTTCGTGGTCAAAAGGGAAACAACCCAGACCGTCGGCTAAGGTCCCTAATCCATGCTAAGTGCGTAAGGAAGTCTTTGTTCTGTGACAGCGAGGATGTTGGCTTAGAAGCAGCCACCATTTAAAAAGTGCGTAATAGCTTACTCATCGAGAACTTAGGCGCCGATAATGAACGGGACTAAGCATGGTACCGAAGCCACGGGTTTACACACATTAGTGTGTAAGCGGTAGGGGAGCGTTGATAAGCAGATACAGGCCATACCGTGAGGAGTGGTAGCGGGCTTATCAAGTGATTATGCCGGTATGAGTAACGATAAAGAAGGTGAAAATCCTTCTCGCCGTAAGCCTAAGGTTTCCTGGGGAAGGGAAATCCGCCCAGGGTTAGGCGGAACCTAAGACGAGGCCGAAAGGCGTAGTCGATGGACAGCAGGTTAATATTCCTGCCCTCCGTTGTGCGATCAATCCGTAGTGCGTCTTCTTAGAGCGCAGCCCACGATAAGTAGTGAGGGTTGCCGAGAGGCCGAGGCCAACTTGTTGCCGAAGTGCGCAACTAGAAGACCGAGAAAAGCTGCGGTGGCAATCAGCGGATCCGTACTAAAACTGACACAGGTAGGCGAGGCGAGTAGCCTCAGGCGCTCGAGATAACCGTCCTTAAGGAACTAGGCAAATTGACCCCGTAACTTCGGGATAAGGGGGCCCTACCTCTTTCGAGAGGAGGGCGCAGAGAATCGGCAGCGGCGACTGTTTATCAAAAACACAGGACTCTGCTAACACGTAAAGTGGACGTATAGAGTCTGACGCCTGCTCGGTGCGGGAATGTTAAGGAAGGCGGTTATCCCTTCGGGGAGAAGCTGGCAACCGAAGCACCCGTAAACGGCGGCCCTAACTATGAGGGTCCTAAGGTAGCGAAATTCCTTGTCGGGTAAGTTCCGACGCGCATGAATGGCGTAACGACTGCTGCACTGTCTCAAGGACGGACTCGGTGAAATTGGAATTGTGGTGAAGATACCACATACCCGCGGCAAGACGGAAAGACCCCGTGAACCTTTACTGTAGCCTGATATTGGTCACTGGCACCACATGCGTAGGATAGGTGGGAGGCGATGATTCAGCTGTTTCGGCAGTTGTGGAGCCAACCTTGAAATACCACCCTTGTGCTGTTAGTTCCCTAACTCCGACCCATGAATCTGGGCGGGGGACAGTGTTAGGTGGGCAGTTTGACTGGGGCGGTCTCCTCCGAAAGAGTAACGGAGGAGTACAAAGGTCGGCTCAGCGCGGTTGGCAATCGCGTTTCGAGTATAAAGGCATAAGCCGGCTTAACTGCGAGATATACACATCAAGCAGATACGAAAGTAGGTCTTAGTGATCCGGTAGTCCCGTGTGGAAGGGCTATCGCTCATCGGATAAAAGGTACTCCGGGGATAACAGGCTAATGACTCCCGAGCGTTCATAGCGGCGGAGTCGTTTGGCACCTCGATGTCGGCCCATCACATCCTGGGGCTGTAGGCGGTCCCAAGGGTTCGGCTGTTCGCCGATTAAAGTGGTACGCGAGCTGGGTTCAGACCGGCGCGAGCCAGGTCGGTCCCTATCTGCCGTGGGCGTACGAAACTTGAGAGGGTATCTCTTTAGTACGAGAGGATTAAGAGGTACATGCCACTGGTGTACCAGCTGTCCCGCTCGGGGCACCGCTGGGTAGCTACGCATGGAAAGGATAACCGCTGAATGCATCTAAGCGGGAAGCCTTCCTCGAGATAAAGTTTCGATGTAACCTTGTGTTACAGAAGGCCCCTAGAAGACGACTAGGTCGATAGGCGGGAGGTGTAAGCACAGAGATGTGTTAAGCTGACCCGTACTAATGGCCAATCACTTGACCACAATCATGAGTGGCTGTCAGATTGACAGCTAGCGAGATTGAGATTCCAAGTATTACGAAAACATTCGCCTCTAAACTTTTCAAGCTATAAGCCCGGACTCATTTTTTTTGAGTCCGGGCTTTTTTTATAGTCACCTATAATTTCGATTATTGTAAATTTCATTCTTATACGTACCCAGTTGGAGTTCATAAGAGGCCCTGGCCTGCTACCCAAAACCTGATCCAGTTGTTATGAGAGTCCTATCCGGGCAGGGAGGACTTGGAAATAAAACGTAAGCGACACAGTCCTGAGCAGATAATTCGCAAGCTTCGGGACGCGGATCGGATGTTGTCTGAGGGCAAGGAGATCGCGGCGGTGTGCGAGGCGACGTTCCATCGCTGGCGGAATCAATACGGCGGCATGAAAGCCAACCAGGCTAAGCGTCTGAAAGAGCTGGAGATAGAAAACCGTCGGCTAAAAAAAGCCGTGGCTGACCTGACACTCGACAAGCAGATTCTTCAAGAAGTAGCGGAGGGAAACTTCTAAGCCCCGCACGCCGCAGGGATGCGGTGATTAAAGTGCGTAAGCGGCTTGAAGATGTTTCTCAACGTCGGGCTTGCCAGGTACTCGGCCACGCGCGATCGACGCAGCGGTATGTGGTTCGCCAGCGCGAAGATGAGAAGACGTTGGTGCAGTGGATGCTGAGCTTGGTTCGGCGTCATCCGCGTTATGGCTATCGTCGTATTTGGGCGTTGTTGCGTGACGATGGTTTTCGCGTGAATCGCAAGCGTGTGTATCGTCTGTGGCGGAAAGAAGGTTTGAAGGTGCCCAGGAAACAGCGTAAAAAAAGGCGTTTGGGCCATAGTGACAACGGATGTGTGCGACATCGCGCGGAGCGCATCAACCATGTGTGGTGCTATGACTTTGTCAGTGACCAGACGGTCGATGGGCGTACGTTGAAGTTTTTGACTCTTGAGGACGAGTACACGCGTGAATGTTTAGCCATCGA
>JAJRPG010000030.1 GCA_024280855.1 Planctomycetota bacterium
GAATGGAATGTTTTTTCCAAGCAGGACTGTCAACCATGCAAAGCGGCAACAGTGGCAAGGTATCCCAGGTCATCGGGTCAACATTAGATGCGCAGTTTTCGGAAGATCAACTGCCATCTCTATACAATGCATTGCACGTCGAACTCGAACGTACAGTGTTAGGCGTTACAACTAAAGAGAAGCTGTGGTGCGAAGTCGCCCAGCATCTCGGTGGTGGCAAGGTTCGCGCCGTCGCGCTCGGCTCTACTGATGGGTTGTGTCGCGGGGCGGAAATTTTCGATACGGGGCAGGCGATTACAGTGCCCGTAGGCGAAGAGACGCTGGGCCGAGTGTTCAATATGATGGGTGATACCATCGACGAACGCGGCCCCGTTAATACAAAGGTTAGAAAGCCCATTCACGCCAAGCCCCCCCTACTGGCTGACCTTTCCTCAAAAACTGAGATTTTTGAAACTGGCATTAAAGTTATCGACCTTCTCTGCCCGTTGGTTCGTGGTGGTAAGACCGGCCTCTTTGGTGGTGCTGGTGTGGGTAAGACCGTTATTATTCAAGAGTTGATTGCTCGACTCGCTCGGTTCCATAGTGGCTATTCATGCTTTGCTGGCGTGGGTGAGCGAACCCGTGAGGGGAACGACCTTTGGCTTGAAATGCAGGATGCCAAGATCGGCGATACGGGTAAGAGCGTATTGGATCAGACGGTTATGGTCTTTGGCCAAATGAATGAACCGCCTGGAGCGCGTCTTCGCGTCGCGCTATCCGCCCTGACGATGGCTGAGTATTTCCGCGATCAAACAGGGGCGGACACGCTGCTGTTTGTGGATAATATTTTCCGTTTCTCGCAGGCTGGCTCTGAGGTGTCTGCACTGCTAGGCCGTATGCCATCTGCGGTGGGTTATCAGCCTACGCTGGGTACGGAGATGGGTGAATTGCAAGAGCGAATTACTTCGACCAAAGCCGGGGCTGTGACCAGTATCCAGGCTATCTATGTACCGGCTGATGACTATACCGACCCGGCTCCTGCGACGGCGTTTGCTCACCTGGATAGTACGGTGAACCTGGAACGTAGCATTGCTGAAAAAGGCATCTACCCAGCTGTTGATCCTTTGGCATCTAGTAGCCGAATTATGTCGCCTGAGTATGTTGGCGAAAGGCATTACACCATCGCGCGTCGCGTGCAGAAAATTCTACAGCGATACAAGGATTTGCAAGATATTATTGCGATTCTTGGCGTGGACGAGTTAAGCGAAGATGACAAACTCGCCGTAGCTCGCGCGAGAAAGATCGAACGATTCCTGTCTCAGCCTTTCTATGTAGCCGAGCAGTTTATTGGTATCCCAGGAAACTACACGTCTCGTGAAGATACCATTCGCTCGTTTGAAGAATTGTGTGACGGTAAGTGGGACGAGTTGCCGGAGCAGGCGTTCATGTATGTGGGTACGATTGAAGAGGCCGCCGAAAAGGCCGCGACGTTAGCGAAGTAGAAATTTGGATTCGTCTAAATAGATAAATATGTTGCAGGCCAGAGAAAACGGTAGTCAGCCCGTTGCCTAAAATCAATGAATAGTATTTAGCAGGGTATCAGTCAGTCATGGCTAAGAGTACAACATTTCAGTGTAGCGTTATCACGCCCGAGCGATCGGTGCTTGAGTGTGAGACAACTTCGGTCGTCTTCCCTGCCCACGATGGCGAGCTTGGTGTATTGGTAAATCGCTCGGCATTGCTATGTCGCGTGGGCATTGGCGTGATGCGCATCCAGCAGGCGTCTGGCTCGCAGTCCCTATTCGTTGACGGCGGCTTTGCACAAATTGTCGATAACCGGCTGACTATTCTCACTGAGCAATCCAAAAAGCCCGAAGAGCTTAATTCGCAAGATGCCGAGCAAGCCCTGGTCGAGGCC
The DNA here is from genome assembly GCA_024280855.1 of Planctomycetota bacterium. GTDB lineage: Bacteria > Planctomycetota > Phycisphaerae > UBA1845 > UBA1845 > JAJRPG01. Next base: position 1,898 of record JAJRPG010000030.1, read on the forward strand.
CGGGCGATGGACATGGTCGAAGACGGTGCGTTTACCGCCCGCCAAAAGGCCGTTGAACGGGCGAAAGTCCAAATCCGCCTTTCCCGAATTAAGTAGCCACTCACACGACAATCAGGCTTCATACCCGGCGTGAATAGCCCATTAGGGGCTTTTTCTGCGCATATTCCACTATTCCATCTCTGTAAGCACTTGTCGAATCTGCATGAATCGCTTGCTTTTCGCCCATAAGTGATATATATTTGATATATGTTCGATATAGGAGAAAACGACATGAAGATTCAAGAATTCGAAAAGTCTGTTAAAAGTGGCTGGGCCGTGCTTCCGGTTTTGTTGATCGCGATTGTTGGGCTGGTATCAACCTTCGTGTGGTACATGCAAGCCTATGCTCACACGCTGCCGAAATGGCAAGTCGCCCTGACCGTCATCGGTGCTTTGTTAGTCTTCGTGACGTGGCTCGTCTTTATGGCTGGATTTTTCACGTTACAGCCGAACGTATCTGCTGTGCTCATCCTGTTTGGGGAGTACAGCGGCACGGTAAAAGCCAGCGGTTTCCATTGGGCTAACCCACTGCTTACTAAGAAAAAAGTTTCTCTGCGGGTGAACAACTTTAACTCTGACACGCTCAAAGTGAATGACCTGCAAGGCAATCCGATCGAAGTTGCGGTGATTGTGGTGTGGTCTATCAGCAACACGGTCCAAGCCGTGTTTGATGTTGAGCATTATGAGAGTTTTGTGACCGTTCAGAGTGAGGCTGCGCTGCGTCATTTGGTGATGGGCTATCCTTATGACAATTACGAAAGTGACACGCTGTCGCTGCGTTCCGGTGTTGATGAAATCTCCGTGCATCTTCAAAAAGAAGTGCAGGAGCGCGTTTCCAAAGCCGGTGTAATCGTCGAAGAAGCACGTATCAGCCATCTTGCTTATGCGCCAGAAATCGCCGGTGCAATGTTGCAACGTCAACAAGCCGAAGCTGTGGTAGCAGCGAGAAGTCGTATAGTAGATGGCGCGGTTGGTATGGTTGAAATGGCCCTGAAAAAACTCGATGAAAATAAGACGGTTGAATTGGATGAAGAGCGCAAGGCTGCGATGGTGAGTAATTTGCTGGTGGTCTTATGCGGCGATAAATCTGCTCAGCCGATTGTCAATGCGGGCACGCTGTACAATTAGCGTAGTTGAATTGATGACGCACACTGTGTTCGACGTCCGCGCAAGCTAAAAGCGTGCGGCTCGTTTGGGTTGCTAAATAATTTGAGTAAACTCATGGATACTCGTAAGTCATTTTTGCTGCGCCTCTCTCCTGAAATGATGGAGGCGCTCAACCGATGGGCGAAGGATGAACTCCGAAGCGTTAACGCGCAGATTGAGTACATCCTTCGCGATTCGTTGCGGCGCCAAAAAAGACATGTCAAAGATGTTGGCAACGCCCCCCCTGCCTCAGATTCTGATTCTGATTCTGAGAAACCATAACACAGCCTGGGAATAGATTTGGTCGCCTCGCTGTTACCTTGAACGGGGGCAGTTAGCGGGGCTTATGTTCATCAACTGGACATCCTCGTAGCGAATCTGAGGCCAACAGCGTTTGTCGGACAACTTTCGACACTTATTATTAGTCGTTATAGTGATCGATCGGGTAATCTTGATAATAAGTGACGGGTGTCATGTGCGATCATCGAGCCAACGTTTAGGAGTCCCTGTCTATGTGTCGTTCCATGTTAAAGCTATCTCTACTGTTGATACTCAGCTCACCGTGCGCTGCACAAGATGCCATGGCTGACGCTGTACCCACCAAGAGTCCTGAACACATACGGGCCGTTGAACTCATGAAGAAAGTTGATGCGGCAACCAAGGCTGTTAAGTCTGCTCATTATACGGCAAAATCCGAGGCTACGTCGTGGCTCAAATCGCGCGTGCCTTCTTTGGAAGGCGAAGGTTGGATGGTGGGGGCAACTAAGAATACACCCGCTAAGTTTCGATTCGATGCCAAAGTTCGCAATAAAGTTGGAGACGTGCCGCACCAATTACGTTTAGCAAGTGATGGTAACGTCTTCCACTTAATTCGATATAACGAAAAGAAAGTTCACGAAGACATTGACCCGTCCGTCATGGGTAGTGAAGGCCGACTGGTACAACGATTAGCCATGCGCGAATACACACACGCCACTCCATTTAACGACGAAATTAATGGCGACGTGGTTGAATTGAAGGGCTACGAACGTGTGGGTAACGAAGACTGCCATGTAGTGCATGTGATATACAATCGAGGCCGAGGTGAGGCGAATTGGTATGTGTCCAAAAAAGACCTGCTGCCCCGCCGTGTCGATCGAATAATCACCAACCAAACTACTCAGGAAAAAGGGAAGCAGATACTAATCATTACAAATTTGATCGTGAACACACCCATAAACGAGGATATCTTTAAGACTCACGTTCCGGAAGGGTTTGAAAAAACCGACGAGTTCGCGCCAGACCTTCGCCGTATGCAATAGTATTCATACGGGAATGCGACTGCCTTCTCCGTACCTGATGACAGTGTCATAGGCGTATATTCAGGCTGCGTCTGGATGAGTATATAGAATCATGGCTAGCCTTAGTTTGCAGTATCTTGATTTTTTTCATACCATAACTTGCCCCCTTGCGACTGTGTTCTTATTGGGAGATTTCTGTTGCGATACATATTTGTCCTTTGCCTCTTAATTTTCCATACGGGTTGTGCAACATTACATGCGCAGTCCGACGTCCACGCCTTTATCGGTGCGAGGCTTACGCCTATTAGTGGAGAGCCTATCTCTAACGGTGTGCTACTCATTGAACATGGGAAAATCTTGCGATTGGGGATCGCGTCAGACATAACCATTCCCAGCGGCGCTATTAGACATGACGTAAGCGGCAAGGTCATCATGCCTGGCTTGGTTTGCACGCACAATCATGTAGGCGGCATTGGCGGCGCGGACCGTACCGGCCCTATTCAGCCTGACGTGCGTGTATATGATTCGATCAATGTGCGCGATGCTGGCTTTAAGCGTACCGTTGCCGGGGGTATTACGACCATCAACATTATGCCAGGTTCAGGGCACTTGCTTAGTGGCCAAACTTCTTACTTGAAAATGCGCGGTGGAAACACCATCGAAGATTTGTTTATCCGTGATAAAGACGGCCAAGCCATGGGCGGGATTAAGATGGCTAATGGTACAAACTCCCGACGTGATGCCCCGTTCCCAGGCACGCGTGCCAAATCCGCGTCACTTATCCGAGAGAAATACATAAAAGCATTGGCTTATAAAAGGAAACAAGAAGCCGCTAAGGACGATCCATCTAAAATGCCGCCTCGCGATATTGGCCTGGAAGCGCTCGTCGAGGTGTTGGAAGGCAAGCGTATTGTGCATCATCACACGCATCGCCATGACGACATTATTACTGTGATGAGAATTGCCAAGGAATTTAATTATCGCGTGGTCTTGCATCACGTCAGCGAAGGATGGAAGGTAGCCAAGGAGATAGCCGAAGCTGGCGTGCCTTGTTCGGTGATTTTGGTAGATAGTCCAGGCGGTAAACTCGAAGCCCGCGATCTGTTGCTGAAGTGTCCGGGGATTCTTGAAAAAGCTGGCGTTAAGGTTGCCTTACACACGGATGACTGGATCACCGATGGGCGGTTGTTTCTGCGCATGGCTGCGATGGCTGCGCGAGCGGGTATGACGCGGGCTGGGGCACTCAAGGCAGTGACGCTGGCCGGGGCGGAAATGATTGATTTAGGTGATCGAATCGGATCACTGGACGCTGGTAAAGACGCGGATTTTATCATTCTTTCAGGCGACCCACTGAGCGTTTACACCAAGGTACTGGAAACATGGGTCGAAGGTCGAAAAGTATTCGATCGATCGAACCCACAAGACCGCCTTTATGCCGTTGGCGGGTACGGAGCCGGTAATGAACTCGAACCTTATTTTTGCTGTTTCGACCATGCGGAGGGTCAATAAATGAATACACGATTAATACTAATCGCTAACGCGCTCATCGGACTATGTTTGTTTTCACCAACAGCTTCTGCTCAAGTCGCGGTTCGTGGGCAAACGGTTTACACCATGTCGGGCGATAGCATTGCCAACGGGGTGGTGGTGATCGTCAATGGAAAAATCAGCCAAGTTGGTCCGGCGAATAGTGTCACCATCCCGGCAGGCTATCGCGTGCTTGATGCCAAAGTGGTGACGCCTGGTCTTATCGATGCCCATGCCACGGTTGGTCTTAGCGGCATTTTGAATTACAAGCACGACCAGGACCAGCTTGAACACTCGGCCCCCATCCAGCCTGAGCTTCGGGCGATTGATGCTTATAATACCCAGGATGAACTCGTCACATGGATTAGAACATTCGGCGTCACAACGGTTCATACCGGACATGCCCCGGGGGAAACCATTTCTGGTCAGACCATGATAGCTAAGACATTTGGCAACACGATCGACGACGTCACGCTGGTAGAGTCAGCTATGGTCGCAGCGACGCTTAGTCCTTCGGCTTTGAAAAAAGGAAAACCGAAATCTCCCGGCACGCGTGGAAAGCAGATGGCTATTCTGCGCGCCAAGTTTATCAAAGCTCAGGAATACAAGAATAAATTAGCAAAAGCTGAAGACGATAAGAAACCTGATCGAGATTTATCGCTTGAAACACTTGCCCTGGTTTTGGACCGAAAGATGCGTCTGCTAATCACGGCTGACCGCGCTCAGGATATTGCGAGCGCATTGCGATTGGCCAAGGAATTTAATATCGACATTGTGTTGGATTCCGCAGCGGAAGCGTATCTTTTAATTGACGAAATCAAGGCGGCTAACGTCCCTGTGATCGTGCATCCAGCGATGTATCGGGCGGTGGGAGACCGTAAAAACCAATCTTTTGAAACGGCTGGAATGCTCAAACATGCGGGCATTTCGATTGCCCTACAAAGCGGGTTTGAGAGTTATGTTCCTAAGGTGCGGGTCGTGCTTTTTGAAGCGGCTATTGCGGCAGCTAATGGTTTGACGTTTGACGAAGCCTTGGCCTCGATCACGATTGATGCAGCGAAGCTATTGCGGGTTGATAATCGAGTTGGGTCTATCGAAATTGGAAAAGATGGCGACCTCGCGCTCTACGATGGTGATCCGTTTGAATATACTTCCCACTGCATCGGCACTATTATCAACGGGCAGGTAGTTAGTGAGAAAAAGCGATAGGTACATTTCGTTTGCAACATTGTTTAGGATTTTTTAGCTATTAATTTCGCTGGTAAGCTGGAATTTACCCAAGCCACACAGATCAAAATGGCAGACGAGGCCGTTCTGGGATAATATCACTTGTTATGGTTTCGCATCATGACAAGGCTGGTCCGTCTCATTGGCTACTACTACAACTGGTTGTAGCTGGCGCAGCTATCGCTTGTTATGGCAACACGTTGCTCAACGACTTTTGCGACGACGGCATCCCGATTGTTGCCAATAACGAACTCGTACAAGCGCCTGGCAGATGGCTGGATTGCTGGACGACAGACCACTGGTATATTTCAAAAGACATTACGCCTAATCGTGATCTATTATATCGGCCTGCGGCGCTGACGTCTTATCGAATCGTGCGATCGCTTTTCGGCCCGACTGCTCTGCCTCAACTTGCGACTAACATTCTTTTGCACGCGATTATCGCCGCTGGACTTTGCAGGCTTGCTCGCAGGCTTGATTTTTCATTTTGGCTAGCCGTTGCGGCGGGGTTGCTGTTTGCGGTTCTGCCCGTGCATAGCGAAGTCATCAATAACGTAGTAGGTCGGGCGGATTTATTAGCTACGCTTGGCGTGGTATGTAGCTTGCTTGCCTATCGGCGCGTGTTACATAGTGAATCGCTCGCCGACATGGTGAATTGGTCCATCCTAACTGGGGCGGCTTGCTTTCTGGCGATGTCAGCTAAGGAAAGCGGCGTATCAATTATCGCGCTACTGCCGATATTTCATATTTACTATTGTCGTATTGACCCCCACCGCCCTACCGTCCAGCGGCTACATGCGATTCGGTTGGCTTATTTAATCGTTCCTGTCTTGGCGTACTTTGCCTTGAGATATTACGCCTTAGACGGACAATTATTTCAAAAACCTGCACCGACCAAAACAATTAACTTCCTTGTTGATGCGCCATCATGGCAAATGGCGTTAGGCGTCGTCCAATTGTGGGGCATGTATTGGTCGAAAACACTTTGGCCCCAAACGCTTTGCGTTTATTATTCGATCAACGAACTACGCCTTGCGACAAACCTTTATTCTCCGAGCGTATTATGGGGAATGTTTTGCTTTGTATCGCTGCTAATTGGTAGTATCATAGCATGGCGTCGCGGTTGTCGAGCCGTGGCATTAATTTCATTGTGCCTATTGATAGCCTACTTGCCTACTTCCAATTTACTCGTATTGATACAAATCTCGTTTGCTGAGCGAATCTGGTACTTACCATCATTATGGGCGTGCCTGCTGCTGGCCATGGCTATTGAACCGATTATTAGAAGTCGAATCGGAATTTCAATTGGCTGCGCTATTTTGGTCGCGATGTTGGGTCGAACCTGGATTAGAAACAGCGAGTGGCAAAACAACTTGTCATTATACCTCGCGGCTTATCGCTCGCATCCTGATGGCGTCGTCGATTTGAAAAAGTGCGGGCAATCGCTGGTTGATAACGGGCAATTGGCAAAAGGTATCCCCCTATTACAACGAGCTATCGAAATTGACTTGGGTTTTACGGATGCCCAGCGGTCTCTTGGCCAGGCTTTTGCAATGGCCAAGCAATATCAGGCTGCGCTTCATCATTTACAAATAGCCAATATGCAAGTTCCGGGGGATCCCGAAACCGTAAGAGACTTGAACAAAATTTCCGGGTTAATGCTGGAATCCCAATCGCAGGTATTAGAATCTCTTAGACGTAATGCGGATGAAAACCCTGACAATCTCAACGCTGAATTAAGGTTAGTTAAAAAGCTTCGAGAACTTAATCAATTCGACAAGCTCATCGAGCGTCTTAATCTCAAAGAGATGGCCTTTTCGCAGCACGCGCAGTGGCAGCATGAATACGCAGTGACACATGTTTACCTTGACCAGCGTGACCAGGCTATCGATCGCTATCTGAAGGCTATCTCGCTTGACAATACAAATGTGCAGCGGATGATCGAGTTGGCGATGCTTCTATTAGAACGACGCGAACATGATGACCTTGAGCAGGCATGGCAGCTAACCATCAAAGCGAAAGCGATCGACCCACAGGCAGCGCAAATATTAGTTTGCCAAGCGGAATTGCTGGCTTTGCAAGGTGAATTTTCTCAGGCACACCAACTTTACCTCGAAGCCATCCGAGCCATGCCAGAAGGTTCGGCTATACGAAGAATTTACGAACAGCGGGCTAAAGCGTTAGGGATGGAAGTCAATCGTTAATATGACTAGCATGGCCCAACAACCCCCATCCCCTGCCAACGCCCTGCTTACCGTCGAAGCATTGCGCGTCTCCTATTTAGATAAACGTAGTGCGCGACAAGCAACCACTAAATACTGTCACGCTGTTGACGACGTCAGCTTTGAAGTTCAAGCGGGCACGACGCTAGGCTTGGTCGGAGAGAGCGGCTGCGGAAAGACCACTCTTGCACGAGCGATTATTCGATTAGAAAATCCCAGCGCCGGTAGCATTACATTTGACTCCCGCAACGTGTTAAACGCATGCGGTTCGGACCTGCGCGACATTCGCAGACATATGCAAACTATTTTTCAAGACCCTATCGGAAGTTTGAACCCTCGAATGAAAATAGAAGACATCATCGCTGAGCCGATGGTAATTCATGATGTGGGTAATCGAAATTTTCGAACAAAAGAAGTTCTTTCGCTATTGGACAAGGTCGGGCTTGACCCTTCAGACGCAGGCCGATATCCGCATGAGTTTTCCGGAGGTCAACGACAACGAATCGGCATAGCCCGGGCTATCGCGCTCAAACCGAAGATGATTATCTGCGATGAGCCGGTAAGCGCGCTAGATGTTTCCGTGCAAGCTCAAATCCTTAACTTGCTTTCCGACCTCAAAGACGAACTGAATTTGACACTACTATTTATCACGCACAACTTAGCCGTCGCTCGACATATCAGTGACCGCATCGCAGTTATGAAAACTGGAAAAATCGTCGAAATAGCTGACGCTGACACCTTGTTTACACACCCTCAACATGATTACACCAAGGCCTTGCTCGCGGCCGTACCTTCGTTCTCGTCCATCCAAACATAAATACAGCCATCATGCTGACCGACATTCTCAACGGACATCAGTTCCTGAAGATTTCCAAACAGCCTGTTGAACCTGATACCGTGGCCGGAGCATTAGTTTCATATCCGCGGTCTTTATAATTATAGATAACGATACAGTGGCACAAAACCCCTGAGCTAAGAGAGGATTGATAGGACATGATGCCGCAATGATCCTTATTATCTAGCCTACAGCAGCAACACGGTCTCTGCCGCATGAGTGACTCCGCCTGATTGGCGCAATAGCGGTAATGTTGTTATTCAACCAGCGAACGCAAAAAGTTCGCAGCTTCTGTAATTCCTTCAGGATTGCAATGGGGGCCACTACACTCGATGAGTAATGGCGGAGCCGGATTCATCAGTCTCAGCTTGTTCACAATGCGCGCAATACCGGCATCGCCCATGCCCAGGCTTGCGGGCTTACCGAAGGATTGCCCTGGTTTTTCAGCAGCGATGCCATCTTTGATGTGAATGCCCTTAACCCTTCGCCGAAGCAAGGCTAATGCGCGAACGGGATCATCCGAGCCGTAAACCACGAAGTTTCCTGGATCGAAATTAATGGCGATGTTTTCTCGCCCAATGGTATCGAGAAAGTCGCAAAGCGATTGGGCTGATTCGCGTCCTGATTCAACCAGTAGTGTTTGCCCTCGCTTGAGTAGTTCGTCCGCGATTTGTCCGGTGCGATCTAGAAGTTTGTGGTACTCGGCAGATTGGACATCGTTTGGAACCGTGCCGATATGTGTGGCTATGTATTCGCGCCCTAGCTCAGCCGACATATCTGCGACACGGCAGGTGACATCTTTTCGCTGCTCAAATTCTTCATCGAGCATGTATCCACCAGTTTGCGCGATCGTCTCGATCGACGAATAGTCTTCCCGTTCAAAAGCGGCGAAGGTAGAGACAATCGTTACTTGATGATCCTCAGCCGCCGCTGCTAAGGCGCTAGCCTTCATTTTATTGATCGTGTCTAACGAAAAGAAGCCTAGTTGAATGCGAGAAAATCCAAACTGGTCATTGGCTAATTCGATCGCGCGTTGCGGGTCATGACGGTCAATGGCCCAACTGCAAATGCCTATATCCATCAATGTCATGATTCTGGCACATCTTGTCTTCGTCGAAGCTGTCCACAGGCCGCGTCGATGTCTCGGCCTCGACTGCGGCGCAAATGGGCGTTAGCACCCACTTCTCGTAATCTCTGCAGAAAACTTTCGCTGTCGTCATCACTAGGACGAAGATAAGGAAGACCAGGCACGGGGTTGTATTGGAGTAAGTTGATATGCACGCGCATTTTTCTCGCATGTCTCGCTAAAGATTCTGCGTGATTCTTCTGATCGTTTAACCCGCCCAGAAGAATGTATTCCAGCGTGATTTCTCTACCCGTGATCTCAAAGTAATAATTGCAAGCCTCGACCAGCGACGCAATGTCAACGCGGTCAGCCCAGGGGATAATTTCTTGTCTGAGTTCATCGGTGGGAGCATGTAACGACAAGGCCAGGGTAATTTGCAAACGTTCATCGGCAAGGCGCTTAATCTGAGAGGGCAATCCCACGGTGCTAACGGTTATTTTCCGAGCGCCGATGTTAAGCCCCCAGTCTGCATTGATCGTGCGTAGCGCTTGGACGGTAGCCTCGTAATTGGCAAGAGGTTCGCCCAGGCCCATGAAGACTACGTTGGAAAGTCTGGTATCACTATCGCATAGTTGTCGAACGCGCATCGCTTGCTCGATGATTTCGCCGGCAGTTAATTGTCTCTGCAAACCGGCGAGGCCGCTGGCACAGAAAACGCATCCCACGGGGCATCCCACCTGCGAAGAAATGCACGCTGTCCGCCGGTCTCCGTCAGGGATAAGTACGCATTCGCTCGTCGCGCCATCAGGCCATCGCAGTAAAAGCTTGATCGTCCCGTCTTGGGATTCTTGCTCGGCTACAATCTCTGAATTGAATATGGGTAGCTCTTTCGTGAGCGTCGTTCGTAATGGTTTAGATAAGTTCGTCATGTCGTCGTAGGAATCGACGCCGTGGACGTAAAGCCATTCGAGTATTTGTTTCGCGCGATAGGAGGGCTGTTGTAGTTCCGATAACCGCTGAGCCAAAGTTTCGTTTGTCAAATCGAAAATGCTCGCCTTGGCTGCTGGCGCGTGTTGTTGAAGGGGAAGCGTAGTCATTGGAAGATAATCCTAGAGCATCTACTGAATTTGTGTAGTCTGTATTCGTGACATTTATTTGAGATCAGGTGTGACGTATCGAATCATCATGGGGCATCAGCAATCTCACAACTACATGCGAGTAGGGCTGTAGCGTTGCGATTGAGCAGGTCTTTACCGCAATCGTGGCACATCCATTGCAGCCCGCACTCCGGGCATCGCCCCGTCGTATCGCCTTCTCGGCTATATCCACAGCGAACACATTCGTTGCGATTTCTTCTGTTTCTGCGCCGGACAGGACCATAGAAAAAGGCCAACGTGGGATGCGTGAGTAAGGTAATGACGACGAACCAAATGGGCAGGGTGAAGCCGATGTAATGCCAGCCCGCGCGATTGTTTCCGACGCCAAAGCTGAATTGGCCAAGGGGGGGGATGCGCCGGTCGAAACTGAAGCTTTCGTAAGGTCGGCCATCTCGTGTGGCGTGAAGCATGCGGAGATTGCCTTCAACCATTTCCACCACGCCGTAATGATTGGTCTCGCCAATTAGTCCTCGCCAGCCTACTTCGCGCCATATGCCATAAATTCCGATGCTGCATATGACCATAGCGAGCGTAAACGAAGTGACGAGAAATCCCTGGCGAATCATAGCAGGCTGACTTTTCCATTATCCAAAGGGCCTAATCGCTATCGGACGTTACAACGCCGCTCGCCCTACAAGGCACTACCAAATTATCTCAATTATTCCCCGATTGTGTCAAAAAGCGGCGCGGGGTGTCTATTAGACGGTAGTATCGGGAAAGAATGCTGGTTGGGGAACCGCATGGGGGCCAAGTTGCCCCCACCCCGATGCTTATTTGCCGATTCATCGCGTTCTTATTCCCTAATACCAAGCCTATCGAGCATGAAAGCATAATCGAAAGCGACGGTATGCAGTCTCGAATACCGCCCGGACTTGCCGCTATGGCCCGCACCCATATTCGTTTTTAATAGCAGGCGATTATTGTCGGTTTTTAGCGTTCGTAATTTCGCGGTCCACTTCGCTGGCTCCCAGTATTGAACTCTGGGGTCATTCAGCCCCGCCGTGATGAGTATGTTGGGATACGCCTTCGCAGCCACATTATCATACGGAGAATAACTCAGCATATAGTCATAGAAGTTTTTCTGATTAGGATTGCCCCATTCTTCATATTCAATCACCGTGAGAGGAATGGACGCATCTAGCATGGTGTTTACAACATCTACGAACGGGACATTAGCTATGACGACTTTGAACAAGTCTGGTCGCATGTTCGTAACCGCGCCCATGAGTAAGCCACCTGCGCTTCCGCCCATAATAGATAAGTGGTCGGGAGAAGTGTATTGCTCGTCGATCAAATGCTCCGCGGCTGCGATGAAATCAGTAAAGGTGTTTTTTTTCTTGAGAAATTTTCCATCTTGATACCAGGGCCTGCCCAGATCGCCGCCTCCGCGAATATGGGCGATGGCGTATACGAATCCTCGGTCGAGTAAACTAATGCGATTAGAATTAAACCTTGGGTCTACGCTAATTCCGTAAGAGCCGTAACCGTATAAGAGCGTAGGGTTATCGCCATTCTTTTTCAGCCCCTTTTTATACACTAAGGAGATAGGGACGCGCGTCCCGTCTTTGGCGTAAGCGAAAATACGTTTCGATTCGTATTGCGTGGGGTCATAGCCGCCTAGCACTTCGTTACGTTTGCGTAAGGTTGAGGCATGGGTCTTCAGGTCATAATCGAAAACGGAATGAGGCGTGACGAGTGAAGTATATTCGTATCGGTATGACGTGGTTTCAAATTCTAAGTTGTCGCCTTCGTACACCGTATAAACTGGTTCCGGGAAAGAAACTTCGTGCGTGCGATTGTTCTTGAAATCCAGTATGCGTAGCCCTCTTAGTCCTCGCCGCCGCTCCTGAATGACGAGGTGGTCTTGAAAGGCTGATGCACGCAGGATTCTCACGGCTGGGTCATAAGGGATGACATCCTTCCAGTTCTCCACGGATGGCTTATCGATCGGCGTGCGAACGATTTTGAAATTCATCGCTTTGTCATTGGTCACGATGTAGAAATGTCCTTCGTGATGCACGGCTGAATACTCTATACCGTCGCGCCTAGTGGTGACAATCTGTGGATTATCGCTTGGTCTATTGGCGTCAATGAAGCTTACTTCTGATGCGATTTGGCTATCCGAGTGGATAAATATAAATCGCTGACTTCGTGATTTACGAATGCTGACATGAAAGCGTTCATCGGTATCGTGGTAGACAATTTTGTCCGATTCAAAAGGCGTGCCAAGTGTATGACGGTAAACTTTGTCAGGCCGCTTGGCGTCGTCCAGAGTCGTGTAGAAAATAGTTTTATTATCATTTCCCCACACCAAGCCATAATATGTATTGGGTATCTCGTCCGGTAGCCATGCGCCGGTCGTAAGGTCTTTTATGCGTAGTGTGTAAGTCTCAGACCCATTCGTATCGATACCGCACGCGATGAGCTGGTGGTTCGGGCTGATCGATTTATTTCCCAGCCGAAAGTATTGCGCATCAGCGGCCAATACATTTTCGTCCAGGATGATTTCCTCCGTCGCCCCGGTTTCGTTAGCCTTGCGTGCATGAATTCGATACTGTTTTCCTTCTTCTGTTCGAGAATAATAGTGGTAAGGCCCATATTTGACAGGTACGGAAAGGTCCGTTTCTTTGATGCGCGACTTCATTTCCTCGAATAATTTATCCTGCAACGCCTGGGTCGGCTTCATTAAGCTTTCGGTATAAGCATTTTCCGCTTTGAGGTAGTCAATGACGTCTGTTTGATCTCGATTTCGCAACCAATAGTAATTGTCAGTTACCGAGTGGCCGTGGTGTGTCTCTTGGTGGGCAATTACCTTGGCACGCGGCGGCTTTGCATATGTCATTTTAGAATCGGCGCGTGTTGTCAAAGTAAAGGCCTCTCCCAGTAAGGTTACGATGAGAATGGTAAAAGTTAGTCGTTTCATAGTACATATTCCTCGCAGTGTCTTAAAGTCCGATGTCAGATAGACCAGCGACCATTATCTACGAAATCATTAATCGCTCGTAGCTAGTTGAAACTATATTAACAGAGGGGAGCTAGAAGATACAGGCCACGGGAGTACGAACTGGTTGAGCGATTAAATACGAGTTATTGATGTGCGTTCGTTGCGATGTTAGTGTTCAAGCTGGGGCTGCTGCGGCTACTTCAACTTCTAGAGGCTTGGTCGCCATTTGTGTTTTTATGACATCGAATAGTTGTTCTCGATCGACCGGTTTGGTCAGGTAGTCATCACAGCCAGCTTTGATGCATTTTATGCGGTCTGAAGCCATAGCGTGCGCGGTTAAAGCAACGATGGGCCAATGGTAGTCTTTTTCTCGAAGAAGTCGCGTCGCTTCGTACCCGTCCATGATAGGCATTTGCATATCCATGAGTATCACATCGAACGGGCGATTTTCTTCCAGCGCAGTAAGGGCAATGTGAGCGCCTTGCTTGCCATCATTTGCGACGGAAACGTCAGCGCCCCCTTTACGCAGAATGTATGAGAGTAAGCGCTGATTATCCAAGCCATCTTCCACGAGCAATATACGGGACTGTTCAATAGGTTTTGCGATTGCTGAAACTTTCACTATTGGTTGGACAACTCTTGCTTCGAGGGGATTATCTACCATTTTCAAGCCGCTGGTTGGTCCTACGGAAACTGTCGCACGAAACTGCGAGCCAATCCCGGATTCGGAGAAGACTAAATCTACGCTGCCGTCCAGGAACTGAGCGAGTTTCCGGCTAATGATAAGCCCCAAGCCTGATCCGCCAAATTGTCGTGTTGTCGATGAATCGGCCTGGGCAAATTGGTTAAATATTTTTTGAGATTGGCTGTTGTTCATACCAATACCCGTGTCCATCACATCTATTTGCAACATGCTATGTTCTTGTTGGTCTTTTGGATCAATAAATGCTTCGGCGAGACGAACGACAAGACGTACATCACCATGCTCCGTAAACTTGATGGCATTTCCTGTAAGGTTGATCAGAATTTGTTTTAGTCGAGTTGGGTCAGTGCTGACTATGTCAGAGATAGGGGGTACGTATTCAATATGGAAGCCAATTTCTTTTTGCTTCGCCCTCACGCTCATGAGGCCCTCGACGGTATTTATGATTTCCAAGAGTGAACAAGTTTCACGGTGAAGCGTCATTTTGCCAGCTTCGATTTTAGCATGATCCAATATGTCATTGATTAGTTCGAGCAGGAAGCCGCCATTTTTCTGAATGGTGTAAACGGCTTTCACCTTTTCTGCGTCGGTTAAATCTTTGTCCAGCAGCGTATCGGCGTACCCCAGGATTGCTGTCATGGGTGTTCGGATTTCATGGCTCATATTCGCTAAAAATTCGCTCTTGGCTGTGCAGGCAGATTCGGCGGCTTGTTTAGCCTGGCAGAGCTGCTCGTTCATACTGTCAATGGTGTCGTGTGCTTTTTTAATTCGAACCGCAGAGCGAACGCGGGCCGCGACGATGGGCCAGTTATACGGCTTGACGATGTAATCCTGCGCGCCAGCATCCAAACCCTTGATGACTGAATCGTCGTCGTCTCTGGCAGAGACCATGATAATGGGAATGTCTCGGGTTAATGGAAACCGTTTGAGCTCTTTACACACTTCCACGCCGTCGATGTCGGGCATCACGAAATCTAACAGGATAACGTCCGGCAACTCAGCTTTAGCAACTTCAATCGCCTGTTTACCGCAGTAAGCAGAAACTGTGTCATACCCCTCGTCTGACAGGTGGTAGACGAGCAGTTTGACGTTATCCATGATGTCATCGACCACGAGAATTTTAGCCACGATTCAATCTCCAGCGCATAATTTACTAGTAGCCGAAGCATGCCCATCGCTCCGAAATCCTGGTATCTCTAAACGGACCCAAATCGCAACATACTACAACCAGCGTTATAGTCTGGTCGCCTCTAACTTTGTTGCGATCGCTGTCCAATCTGCTATCGACTGCCTACGGCTATGTGTTCAGATGATCGAGCAAGCCATTATTGATGTTACGGTTGATAACGACGATACTACGCGATTACGTCGTAACGTTCGATAAATCGAGGAGTAGCCCCCACGCTGTTTACCTCAACATCTAAGCTATCAAGTTCAATTTTCTAGCGTAAAAACAGGGGATTCTACCCAGTCC
>JAJRPG010000031.1 GCA_024280855.1 Planctomycetota bacterium
ACTGGTTACGCGAGTTTCTAGTTCATCGAATCCAATTGCCCAATTTTTGGCCTCAGAAATTGAAATGGGCTACGCCAGCTTACACGTCCGCCCATATCTGAACGATGGCTGAAAATGAGGATTCTTCAACAGGCTGTTAGCGAAAGAAGGACTCTGCGACACTGCTATAGCAGCCGCAACCGTCATCACGCGCACAGCCAAGCTCTTTCCGATTATGGTCATTATCTTCTTCCTTCCAGACAAGAATTCGATTTATGTGATCGTCACCAAACAAGAGCCTGTACACTACCAGATTTGGTATTGGCAAGTCAAGAAAAAAATAATCAGAGGCTGGGCAGGGGCCAGCGCATGAAAAAACACCTATTTCGCTAGTTTTCTTGTTGAAGACCAGTAGTGGAACTGGATTCCCGCCTACGAGAATGACGGGCAGGAGGGAATATAAGTGATGTAGGTCATGTTGTTGCATGACGAAAACAACTGAGAGGTGGATTGCCGCCGCTTCCTCATCCCGATGTGCGTCGGGACGGTTCTATTTGCATCGGCTATTTAATCTTGAACGCCCATTAGTACTTAATGGCAGCGCACTAATTACACGAGCCATCTCTTCGCACTGGCTTATGACAATGCGGACAGCACATGGTTTTTAGTTTCGCCCATCGCTGTGCGTAGACATGTTCACGGCGTTGCAATTCCTGTGCCCGCTGCTCATTTAATTGTTTGAGTTGATCTTGCTCAGTAGCTGCGGTCATCACTTCGTCCCGCTGCTGTTGCATGATTGCTAACTGCTCCATTAACTCCTGCTCGCGATTCGACAACTGCTCTTGATACTGGCTCAAATCATGAAGTTGCCCACGAAGCTGCGCATCCTTGGCATCAAGCTCCAACACGCGGGCAGTTAAGTCAGCATCTTGCCTCGTAAGTTTTTGGGCGTCGTCCTGAAGCTTTGCTTCCCAACTGTTTAGTCGCTGCCAAGACTCGGTGATATCGCCTTCGAGCTTGTTCAATTGGCTGCCGATTTCGCCGAGAGATTCCTGTTGTGCTTCCCCATGCATAGATGAGTGCATAAGTTCCGTCATGGGCGTTTCATCTTCCACGCCTGCCGACAATAAATCGAGTTCATCCTCGCCTGCGGAGGTGGTCTCATCAGGCATCATTTCTTCAAGAGTTGGCGACAATTGATCTTCAAGCCCCTCATCCAACCCTTCCGCCTCTTCCCATATTAAAGCCAATGTAAACGGCCCGATGCCCAGCCTGTCACCACAAATCAATTTCGACTGCTCAACTTCCACCCCATTTACTGTCACACCGCTGGCACTGTCCAGATCGAAAATTCCCGCGCCATCAAGAAACTTGAATAGCACCGCATGTCGCGCAGAAATCTGGTCGTGATGAACCATGATGTCCGCACGTTCATGACGCCCGATTAAAGCAATCGCTGACGATTGTTCCCAGAAGGTATCCGCATGACTTAAACTGACGCGAATGGTTTTGGCAAACTTCATAGGCTCCACGAAACGCCGCCCGCTAGCAGAATCGTCTTTTTCACTTTCAGGCACACGGATAGCGACCTGAATTTTTGTACCGCCGACGAGTATAACATCGCCATCGCTGAGAAGGATTAAATCCACCGGCTTATCATTGCACGCCGTACCACCTGAGGTGTGCAAATCTTTCAGCAACACTTCAGTCCCGGTGTTCACGATGACGCAATGTGATTTACTAATTAACTGATCGCGTAAAACGATATGTGACGGACGGCGGGAACCTAAAAGTGTAATGGGACGACGTAAATTCCAGGTCTTTTGTCCGGCGGTTCCTAGCCCCGCCGTGATGCGAACCTGCGGCGCGGAAGCAGGTAATTCAAGGTCTTTGCGAACGGGCTGTATAATTGTCGCATTCATTTTCACTTCCCCCGATAATCTTCAATTCCCCAACCAAGCGTTCTCGCTTATCGGTACAAAACTCGCCGACAACCCCCGAGAACTGAACAACTTCACCAAAGCGATGGCCTAGCAGGATGCATCAAGCCTGCTATAGCAAGAACCATGATTTTGTACGTCGCAAGGTGCAGGACAAAAATGTCGTCTAATCAATTTGCGGACCGATACAAACATAGTACTTGCTTAACTCATGGCCATCGCCCGATATCCGTCGTACTTCTTTAGGACAAATCGCCTATCGCCTGTATCATTCAGGCAAACTAGGCTATCTCTCCACTACAAGATACGATGTAAAACACCCGCTGGGCAAATGACTGCAAAACGCGGACGTGTTCGATATTATGACATAAAGGCGGCTATAACCCGCCCGTTAAAGGAGTATTTATGACTGCTTCACAGCCGACCATACTTTTGACCAACGACGATGGCTATACTTCGTCCGGAATCGTGGCCGCTTATCAGGCTATCCGACATCTCGGACGTGTATTTGTCGTTGCACCAAGCAGCGAACAGTCGGCGTGTAGCCATGCGATAACTCAGCGAGGCCCTATCAACGTCAAACGCATCACGCGCGAACCGCTGGGCGAAGTTTTCGCCGTTGATGGAACCCCGGCTGATTGTGTGCGCGTGGCTTTGGCGGAGTTAATACCGACGCCAGTCGACCTTGTCATATCAGGCATCAACCACGGCGCGAATGCGGGCGTCGATAATTTCTACTCAGGAACCGTCGCAGCTGCTCGTGAGGCAGCTATCATGGGCGTGAAAGGTATCGCCTTATCGCAAGCCCTGCGCAAAGGTTTGGATACCGATTGGACGGCTTGCGCAAACGCCGCGAAAATCGCTATCAATCAAATCATCGACGAAGACCTACCAAGCCCAGGCTTTTGGTCGATTAACATTCCAGCTCCCGTACCCGACAAGCCAAGCGAACACATTCATCGCGTTCCGATTTCACTCGCGCCAGCGCCTATGAACTTCGACGCCGTCACCCAGGACGATGGCCAATCCCTCGCCCTCACTTATCGCGGCAATTATTGGAAACGTGAAATACTTGAAAATACTGATTACGAAGTCGTCAGTAATGGCGGCATTTCGATCACATCAATACTTCTACAAACTTCCTAGCGAGCCGCATGCTTCAGCTTGCGCGGAGTCGAGATGTTATTGCACATTCAAATAGTTAATGTGCATTCAAAGAATTGTTTACGCGATGCGAGAAGCGCGATCAGCCATTGAATAAACGTCCCCCACCCTTCGAGAGTACTCGAAGAATGGGGCACCAGCTTCGAGGCCGCTCTAGTGAACTATCACACGAACCCTTGCCAAACAGGCTCGAAAACGGTCCAATGTCGCTATGAAATGGACACAATACTTTATACCAACGTCGAAAGAGATTCCTGCGGACGCCGCAGTCCCCTCACACCAGTTAATGCTCCGAGCCGGTCTGATTCGTCAGGTGGGCGCGGGGGCGTACTCGTACCTCCCCCTTGGCTATCGCTCGCTACGCAAAGTCGAAGCCATCGTGCGCGAGGAAATGAACCGCGCAGGCGCACTTGAGCTTCTCATGCCAGCCCTTCATCCTATCGAATGGTGGGAAAAGACCGGCCGAGTTGAAGCGATGGGCGATGTGCTGTTACGCCTTCACGGCAGCGGCGACGATTGGCGAACGCGAACGGTGCTAGGCCCAACCCACGAAGAAGTCATCACCGAGATAGCCAAGGCGTATATCAATAGTTATAAGCAACTGCCGGTCTCGCTATACCAGATTCAAACCAAATTTCGCGGTGAAGCCCGCCCGAAAAGTGGCGTGCTGCGCACGCGCGAGTTTTTAATGAAAGATGCGTACTCCTTCCACGCCAGCAAAGATGGGCCGGGCGGGTTGGATGAGACATATGATAGAATGTACAAAGCGTACTGCGAGATTTTTTCCCGCGCGGGCGTGCCCTACATTCCGGTCGAAGCTGACTCCGGCGCGATTGGCGGCGACGCCTCGCACGAATTTATGATTCCTACCGACGCGGGTGAAGACTATCTCGTACAAAGTGAAGATGGCCAATACGCAGCTAATCTCGAACGAGCGGAAATTCATCCCATCGAAGGTGCCGACGGCGAAGCCTCAGCTACGATTAACGAAGTACATACGCCGAACCTGTCCACCATTGACGACGTATCGAATTTTCTAAAGTGCCAACCATGCGGCATGATTAAGACCATCATCTTCGATGTTGATGGCGAGCCTTTGGTAGCCTTGGTGCGAGGGGACCATGAAGTCAACGAAGCCAAGCTAGCCAGAGCCGCTGGGGTTTCAAGCGTCACCGCTGCTCAGCCGGATATGATTAAAAAGCTTACCGGCGCGGACGTAGGCTTCGCTGGCCCCGTCGGTCTTAAAGCCAGAATCATTGTAGACCAAGCCGTGACACTCATGCACGATGCTGTCACCGGAGCCAACAAGACGGATTATCACATCACCGGAGTTAATCCTGGCCGAGATTTCGAGGTTAATGAGTCCGCAGATATAAGAAACGCGGTCGAAGGCGATCGTGCGCCGAACGGTTCTCCCCTGGCTTTCAAAAAATGTATTGAGGTTGGCCACGTATTCAAATTGGGTACGAAGTATTCCGATTCGATGGAAGCGAAATTTCTGGATAACAATGGCAAGCCGCAATCGCTGATAATGGGCTGCTACGGCATCGGCCTAAACCGCATCATGGCTGCGGCGATTGAAGCCCATCACGACGAAAACGGCATCACTTGGCCAATGGCCATCGCCCCGTTCGAAGTGGTCATCTGTGCATTGGACATGCGCGTTGAGGAGGTCACGACACTATCCAACAAGCTGCACGATGAAATGTCAGCCGAGGGGATTGACGTTCTGTTGGATGACCGCGACGCAAGGCCCGGCTTTAAGTTTAAGGACGCGGAGCTGATTGGTTTCCCCATACGCATCACAGTCGGCAAGCGAGGCCTAGCTGAAGGCATCGTAGAAGTCCTCATGCGCCGCACGGGAGAAGTACACAAAATCGCCCCGGGTGAAGTCATTTCTTTCGTAACAAAACAAATAGAAGAAGCCATGAAAAACGAACGCACATAAACCTTAAGAAATGAGGTCTTCAATGACAACGAAACACCAGCTTCCCACAGACTCGCTCGCTCGTTTTCAGGAAATATACGCGGCGCTCTGTAGCGAGCGTAGTTGGTGGCGAGATTCCTCGCCGCTTCGGTTCGCAGCTATTTCTGCTATCACCTGCCCAGGCCCTGCGGACAAAGTCGCCGCGAACATCCGAAAAATTACTGAGAACCTGCGTAAGGACTCAAGCTTTCTAGGCCGCCTAAGCCGCAGCCTACAATTCATCATTGCGTCTATGCTCTTGGGAAACGGCGACACGGCTCGGGGTTTTCAACAAGAGGTGAAGCGCGTTCGTTCGATCTACCGTACCGAGAACATCCGACGAGCGGCCACCTATGAAACCATGTCGATTATCATCCTGAGGATTCAAGCCAAGCAAAAACCAATCACTGTAAAAAGCATCAAAAGGCTTAAAGACCTTTATGAAGAAATGAAACGCCATCACTGGTGGCTAACAGGCCCGGAAGATTTGCCAGCCTGCGCGATCTTAGCCAGCCAGGACGGTAGCGTGGCTACAATCGCTCAAAAAAGTGAAGACATCTACCAGGCACTCGCCAAAAAGAAACATTACAAAGGCGACACCTTGCAAACCACGGCAAATATCCTGTGCATGGTCCCGTCTGACTCCACTACGATCACCAAACGATTTATTGATCTCGCTGAGGGCTTCCGAAATAATGGCGTTAAGATATGGCAAAGCGACTATGACGAGCTAGCCATCCTAACGTTCTTAAACCATCCGACGAGACGCATTGTTGATCGTGTTTTGCAACATCGAGAAACGATGAAAACAATCAAGCCCAAGCCCGATCGCTCACTCTCGTTCAGCATGGCTACCAGCACAGCATTTGTCGAACTTGCCCAGGCAGATAACACCACGAAGGCTGTGAGAAATATGAAGCTGCTTATGGATATGCAAGCCATTATCCACGCACAGCAAGCTGCCGCGGCGGCAGCGGCCAGCGCGGCGGCAGCGGCGGGCTAGTTCACAACAATCGTCGCAGACGCCTCAGCCATGTCTACGATGGTGTTCATGTCGATGGTATCTTCGCTAACCAGTTGCGGCTCTCGAATGGCTAATACCCGCAAAAACTCCGGCGGAAAGCTTCGATATCGCAGTCTTGCTGTCACCTTGATGTCACCAACAATAGCGCGATCCGGCATGGGCACGTCGTACTTCACATCCTTAGGCTCCAGCATGTTTAGCGAATGAGAATTGTCCATCGTATCAGCTAACAACGGATTAATGACTATTTCTCGCGAGCCGTCTGACTTAATACGCACAAACGCATTTTGAAAATTCGTAATGCCAAGATTCACCGCCGGTCGCTGGTCTGCGTCCGGGCCTGGCTCATAAAGAGAGTCCAGCGTTTCAATATCAATCTCGAAATGACGGTCGTCCAAATCCTCGTCATGCAGCAAGCCATCTGGCGTCATCTCGCCCGTCTCAGGATGCGCCTTATCTTGCAGATAGCCTGACTCGTAAATCACGCCCACATCGTCACGCACGACCAACTCAACCCACACCTGCCGCTCCTGCGAAAAACCCGACGGCACTTTATGGCCAGCGCCCACATTGGTTATCACCACATGAATAGGAATCACATCGCTATCCGCAGCTAATGCATCCGGCGTTCCTTCTAAAGTAAGCGTACAAGCCGCTCGCAACATCTGCTCTCGCCGCTGCTGTTGGCCTCGAGGAAAATCAAATCCGTCTTTATCTTCAGTATCAACACGTGGAAACCGTGCATCGTCAACCAACGGAATCGACACAGCTGTGAACGCATGAATCGCGTGTTTTCGCGGCAGCAATCCAAACCCAACCCCCAAAATCATTTCGGGGAAATTCCCAGGCTCTGTCATGGGATACAACGACATGTGACAGTCCTGACAGCGCACGACTTTACCAAATGGATTATCCGCAGAACTATAAGGCCCTTCCTTCCATTCGGTAAACAAATTTTCCAATCGCTGAAATGGTTCGCCCGTAACTTTATCCGGCGTAGGGATTCGCACATCATGACAGCCGCCGCAAAACTCTGAAGATTGTAAATAGGCAGAATCTGTCGAGGCGTGATACGCATTGGGCGCCGCGTCATCGAGCGGACCGACTTTCTCATCCGTAGGCCCAAACGCTATAGACATATTGGCAATGCCATCACCAAGCAAACTCCCATGCAAATTAGGCCCCGTCACCGTATGACAAAAATCGCAACTGAGACCTTCCAGACTGATCGGCGAAAGATTATCTCGGGCAGCTGTAGCTTGTTCACTATTCACAAAGTTCGGCAACTCACGTTTAAAAACACCCGTCGGCGAATGACATTGAATACAAAAATTGGCATCCTTACCATTGGGCGCAACCGAACCAGCCGAGATTTTTTGAATCGTCAATTCAAACGCGTTAAACGTCGGACTCACCGCTGCGTAGTGCATGATCGAGCCTTGCCATTCCTGGAAATGTTTGGGATGACAAGAGCCACAAGTTTGCGGTGCGACGAATTCTTTAACTACAGGCTGACCAACGGGGTCTTGCGTTGGCGGTTCGACACCACAGCCAAACCACACAGGCAAGATTATGACAACAAACAGATATAGAAAGTATTGCTTCTTCATCTTCACTCCGATCATGGTCCACTCAGTCCCTGTTGCCAAACCACAAAGTCATTGAGATCGATACGACGATCGCCATCTACGTCAAACACGCAGTGACACTTCCCCTGCCGACCCATAGGCCAGCTCGTCTCCGACGCACATCGTTGAAACGCGGCAAAACCCACGAGATCACGATCGGCATTAGGGTTCACCTTGGGATCAAAATCGTCGCAATCCTGCGATGTGTCAAACCCATCGCCGTCACGGTCCGCATCCAACACCACCAACTCGGAAATCATCCCTAACGCCGCATGTAAAAATAAGTGACAATGAAATACCCAGCGACCAGCCGCACCGCCCGTAGCCACAAACTGATTAGCAGCGGGTGCGTCGAGTTCTTGCCTATCGTCAGTGATTCTTGGCCTATCATCCACCCGCAAACGAAACACCACACGCTGACCATTGAAGACATCAATCACGTCGACAAATTCGTTGTAATCATATTCGTACAACACACTGGTTCCACTACCATTTAATATACGAATCGGCTGAAACGAAAAACCGTGATGATGAAACGGGTGATGCTGATTAGTCACCTGATCCACCGTCAGCTCCAGTATATCTCCCGTGCGCGCACATCGCGTAGCATCTTGATAAGGCACCTGCGTATAGTCCGAGCCGCTATCTTCAAAATGACCCTGCACGCCATCGATCGCAAGCTTCCCTCTGGTAATCACGTCTAGCAAAATTGTCTCATTCGATGACCCCATACCAGAACCAGGACCGTTAAGCACGGACACGGGGTCCATGTAATAATCCAATGGAGCATTTTTTATATTTTCAACACCGCCCGCGCCCAATACATCATCGCCCTCAACCATCGTAAAGGCTGTATCCGTAAGACTGTTGTTGATCTCGATATAAAATAAATCGCCAGCAGGATTATTATTGCTAGGCCCACCACGATTGTATGCATCACCGGTAATCGTAATCACGTCGCCGGTATTGCCTGTAGGTATAATAACCACATCACTTCGCGCTGAAGCGGGAATCACAATTTCACCCTTATTAAATTTGGTTTGCCAGGTGTCCATGATACCGCCCTCCAGCCGAACATATTCTAACAGGCCGCCCTCGCCACCCACGCGATAAAGATTGTTATCCAAGCCATTGCCGCTAACTCGAAGTCGAAAATATCTATTCGTAGCCGCGTTGATTAACCTGAGTCTGATGCCTGTACCGGATTTCGTTGTAATCAAAGGCACTGTCGGATTCGGAACTTGGCCATTGACCAAAACCGTCTGAGCATCTTTTAATTTCTGGCAACTTCCGACACCCGAGGCGCAGCTTTGCATATCCGTCATCCAAGGCACAGCTCTTAAACAAGGATCAACTGACATGCAGGTGAGAGGATCAAACACAGTGGTGAGATAGCCCACATCGCCTGTCTCATCAAACTCAGTATCGCTCAAAACAATCGTATGCGTGTTTGCTGCTGTGGGAATGATCTGATCACTTTGCAAAGACGATTCATTCGGGTCTTTGACAATAAACGCGCCGTACATCCCCGCAAAAACTTGAGGCCCAGGCTTCATGTGTGGATGAAACCAAAAGACGCCAGGTCGCGGCGCAATGAAACGATAGGTATAACTCTCGCCGGGCGCAACATGATTTTGTGTCACCCCCGTGCCATCACTATCGTTGTCCACTTCAATACCATGCCAATGAAGGCTCGTATCACACGCCACAGCCGCACACGGCGTATCAAGATTATTCGTGAGCGTAACGATAACCACGTCCCCCACGTTCACCACAATCTGTGGCAGCGGCAAGCCATCAAGCGTACCAGTATAAGCTCCGGGATTATTCACATCTTTATAAATCAGCGCATGAACCGTCGTCCCGCCGATAAGTACATCCTGCTCATCCGCACTAAGCTCAGCCTCAAAAATATGCGGCGCGGGATTGGTATCTACAACTTCCAGAACAGGCCGAAAAAGAGTCGTAGCTTGCACCAACGGCGCATCGCCAACAGCTAGCCAAAGAAGAGTAACTACACTCCACAAGATGGTGCGTACATGTCGCATGTCCATATTATTCCCCCTCAACAGAATGACCGCAACGACACCGCTAACACGCTGCCGCAATCCCCATTTACACGAGCATTCCTCTATAAGAGCATAGCCAGGAAACCGCTAGATTTCCTGCCCGATTTACTTCCGATCATGCACGATAAGAACGCC
The DNA here is from genome assembly GCA_024280855.1 of Planctomycetota bacterium. Classification (GTDB taxonomy): domain Bacteria; phylum Planctomycetota; class Phycisphaerae; order UBA1845; family UBA1845; genus JAJRPG01. The sequence goes on from JAJRPG010000031.1 coordinate 9,906, forward strand.
TTATCGGACAATGGTGCTAATGGAACTACAAGTGTAAAGGTCTTTGTCTGGTTAATCAGCTATGTCGACCGGGATAATCGAACGCATACGTGTAACGGTTTTGCTTAGATCTTCCAGGTTCACTACATCGTCATCGTTGAAATCAAAAACACAAACACAGGTAGTCTCCATTGGGGAATTTGATGCTCTCGCACCAAAGCAACGTTGCAAACTTGCCATGTCAGCTAGATCGATGCCCAAGTCAGAATCGAAGTCGCCGTGAGTTTGTATAACACCTGTTTCGTAGGCTCCCCAATCCACACGACACCCTTCAATGCGAAGTTCGCCATCTAGGTCAACGGGATTGGCATTAAGATCAAATGCGGGATCACCGAGGTTGGCGTACGGCGTACTCGGTTGGAGTCGAAGGTCATCGTCCAATGTTCCAGGTATGCCATCAAGTCCAATCGGATCGACGAATCGTGGATCTAGTGATAAATTGCCTGGGCCAGGCCAGCCGCCTTCTATCGCACTATCTTCAACGAAAACTTGCCCTTTGAGTCCGTCTCGAATGGGTGGCCCCTTCACATTCCAAATGATACAATTCTTCAATGTAGATGAACCTGCACCGTGAGCAGCCGCCCCGAAAGGATTGGCAAAAAAAGTTGAATTCGAAATAATGGTGCCCAAATCACCGCCCGATACGATTGCCTCTCCGTTAATGTTATTGATGAATAGCGAGTTGGTGACTGAGAGTTGACTAAATCCGGTTCGAATAGCAATATTATTGTTATAAAATATGCAATTATTTACAACGGCTTGTCCACGCGTATCCAAAATGGCAAAGCGATCGTTTCCAGTAAATAAGCAGTTATTGTACTCGGTGTAGGACATATTTTCGCTTATCACACCACCACCGTCCACACTGTCGTTATCCTTGAATGTGCATCCAGACAATTTGGTCGTAGAAAGTACGTTGTACATGGCGCCACCATGGCCGGAAAGCGCAGACGTGTTACTCTCAAAAATGCAGTAAGTGAATGTGGTATTACTGTAAAAATTATATACGCCTCCACCCCTATCAGTCATAGAATTCCGCAAGAATACTGAATTGGAGACAATCGCATCACTTCGAACGTTCTCCATTCCTCCGCCTGTGCTGGTAGCGAAGTTATTATCAAACTGGCAGTTGTATATTACGGGGTTGGATGTGGATGGAGGCAATGTCGCAAAATTATAAATCCCGCCACCATGTACAGCTAAGTTTTCAGAAAATTTACTATTTATTACTGTGGGACTACCTGCGTTGTTTAACATGCCGCCACCGGCACTCTGAAAATCTGGACCTGTCGCCATCCCCTTAGTGATGGTAAAACCGTCAATCACAGCCGTTGTATCTACACCACTTCCCGTCACCACATGGTAAACATGAACAACTTCAGTTTCACAAAGATTATCGCAATGCTCTTCAGCCAACAGAACGCAACCGGGACTCCAGAATGTACAGCAGAAACCATCTCGTGAGCACACTTCGATAGTACAAGCGTCGTCATCGCAAGCATTTGATCCGTGAGTAATACAACAATTGCTTTGATCCACACCGTCCAGATCACCACTGAGAATGGTTTCGTATACTTCAATATCTCGCTCATCAGGAGATGCTGAACCACATCCCGCATAACCGCCTTCCAGCGTCACACCACTGATTAGCTGGAATGTAGCCTCCCGTGGATCGGTAAGACCATCCGTAGAAGGAAGATAGATGCCTTCGGCGACACGAATGACATCGCCAGCGACGGCATTATCAAGCGCTTCGCTCAAATCAGTACAAGCATTGCACCAACTCGAACCGTCATGAATAGGGCCGGAGGCGTTTTGATCTACATAGTAAATTTTTTCTGCTTGGCTAGACAAGCACAATAAGCCTACTATGAAACCAATTATCGATTGCGTGCTTAATACCAAATGCATAGATAAACCCCATCCACCGCAATTCTAGCACGAAAAACTTAAAAAGTAATGATTTTTCTTGAGGTTTTCAGTTGCCAACTACGCATGAATTCACCTCTGATTGCCACATGAACATCGTCATAACTCCCGGCTAGGCCGGTGGTTGCGAACTACACCTTGGCGACATGCGCCTAAATGTTGCTCAGCTATTACAGCGAATTATTTTTTGCCCAGAAGGATCAGCTTGACAAATTACGGGGCCAGCCTATTGTTAGGGTAGTGTTAGGCTTTGCTTTGTCGCAGTTTTAGCTAAGCACAAATCTCAAGCCGGTGTTCCTATCCGGCTCGAACGGAGGCGTTTTGCATGGTATGTAACCACAACAGGGTTTGTAAAAACGACGATAATCATTCGACTATTCGTGAGGAAAAATTAACGGCTGCCCAGCGGCGACTGGTGTCTAATAATCTCGGATTGATTGGCGTGCATATCAAGCGACATGTTTGCGGACTGCGGTTTCCGCATTTCGATCGTGAGTGGGACGATTTATTTCAGGAAGGATGCCTCGGGCTTATCGACGCCGCAAAGCGCTATAGCCAATCGCGGAATATGACGTTTGCGACCTTTGCCCTGCCGCGTATTCGTAATGCCGTCAACAAGGCACTGAACTACCGTTTCAACACCATCTACATTCCGCACAAAAAATTATTGACTCAGCCACAGGCCATCGTTTTTCAAACACCCATCCCAGAGAAGACCACCATGAACAGTGAAGAAGCTTTAGCGACGCTGACCACCTCCCCACCCGTTTTCACAACAGCCCAAACCATTGGCGACCGCATCCGTCAGCGATATGAGTCCGCCGTCCATAAAGCGACGGATTGGATGATGAGGCTAAAGACTTCGCGCGACGATAGACGACGACTCATTGATACCATCATCGAGCATCGCCTTTTGATACCCAACGAAGAAAACAAAACTCCGCTGCGACAAATCGCTCGAGAAACCAACTCTTCCTATTCCCGCGTGTCGCAGTGCGAGAAACAAATGATAAAAAAGATTCATGACATTCTAGCCGAGGATTTTGAGTTCGTAGCTATGGACCGCTATGCAAGGAAAAAACGGCTAGGCATGGACCATCCGGTAGACGAAGCGTTGGACTGCAATCTACGCCAGGCAAGCAGCGATGAAATGCTCCGCCGCTATCGAAAAGCTAACCCCCAAGGCCAGGCCAGCCTCATGTGGCGGGTGATGGAAACGGATACGAAGCAGGCGGAACGCATGTTACGCGACCGATTTACGCAGCTCGAACCGGGAGCAAGACGAGCGATCATTGAGGACAATCTGGCACTTTCCAGCATAAAATCAGTAAAAAATAATAAATATTCCTGTCCGAAGCCTAGCCTAAAAACGAACCAATTCACACCCTCATCGAGGCACGACATCTCTTAAATCTGTTTTTTTCACAGCGACAATTTTGTCTGATTTCGCTTGTAAATCAGGTCCACCAGCCACATGAAAAGTCAATTAACGACCACCGCACAAACAGCTTCGCAGCCGACTTCATGCTGTGAAACCCTGTATACATGCTACGATACGCACGGATATTCATTGTTGATTCGCTTACTATAGGCTCGATAAAAATACAGAAGCTCTTCAGTTCACATGTCACAAAACCCCATTATTTATGCAGATAACGCGGATTTGCGCCTTTATAAAAAACGGTTACAGACTAACGCCTCTGCCATGTGGATCGTAAAAATTCGTGTCGGCTATGGCGCTTTGAGTTATGGTGCCAAGTCACTGGCTGGATGATTACGATTTGTTGCACGCTTGGCTAATGACATAAATTTCACGACTCTGAAATTTTCCAAAAAGGTTGCTTGCTCATGATTTTGTCTTGCTTTGAAACGTCAAAATGAGAAGCTGCAAGGCATGCACGACATGTCAATCTTGACGTGGCCATTACAAAAATGTTCAAAAACCCCTTATTTTTCCTTGAGAAATGCTTGCAAATGATCCGATGGAATCATACATTCAACAGTTGTCAACCAAGGGATGGCTGACCAAGGGAATGCTTTTCTACCTAATTTGGAGAGAGCGGAGAAATAAAATGGCAAAGAAAAAGAAGGCAACAAAAAGCAGCAAGAAGAAGACGGCGTCTGCTGTAAAGGCACGAACGAAGTCTCAAGTGTTTGGCGAACTAGCTGAAAGCGCAGAGCTAACGCGACGTCAGGTTTCAGAAATCTTTGATGGCTTAGCCACCATGATTAAGAAAGACCTCGGCAAGCGCGGTCCTGGCGTATTTACGGTTCCTGGCCTGATGAAAATCAAGGTTGTTCGCAAGCCAGCGACCAAGGCACGCAAGGGTATCAATCCATTCACGAAAGAAGAAATGGTCTTCAAGGCCAAGCCAGCCCGCAACGTCGTGAAGGTATTAGCCCTCAAAAATCTCAAGACAATGGTCTAATACCTTGTCGAAAAGTCGCTTGAATTATAGCGATGTACGAAATTACAAAAGCGGCCGTACTGCTCAAGTGACAGTGCGGTCGCTTTTTTCGTATCTTGAAACTAATTTCGACTTAACGAAAATTATCGATTGTGGTCAATCACATGTGTGCTGATCGAAGATATTTGTAAAAAACAGGCCAATAGCAAACGAGCGCTGGCTGCGGGGTGATTGTCGTCCAGCAAACTCATGGTTCCCCAGATAGCTACGACTATAGCTAACATTTGTAATAGCGTTCCGAATAATTTTAGTAACGAAAAGTCATGCTGACTTGCCTGTCGGTGGGCGCGATTTTGTTGATCGGATATCTGCTTGAGCAATTCGACCACGGTATCGTCCGATGGGCTTGTCTCGATCATATCCTGCGCTAGATCGTACTTATCGCTATCCGATGTCATCATATCTCGCTCCACCAGGTCCGCTGCTTCTCGCAGGTCTTCCACGACAAACGTCGGTGACACATCAGAACCACTTATCAAGTCCGAATCTGTCGTTAGCCACATGGTCCGACAGCCCGCCCGCTCGCCAGCCTGAACGTCTCGGGCGGCGTCGCCGATCATCCAGGAGCACGCCAAGTCGATATCTAATTCTTTCGCGGCCTGCCAAATCATTCCGGGCTTGGGCTTGCGCTGCTCGCTATCACGCCGGTATGCTTCAACAGTAGCCTCAGGCCCATCCAAATATGGGCAGTAGTACGCTCCGTCGATAGCTGCGCCGTGTTCATTCAGTAGTGATACCATGCGTTCGTGTATCTCGGTTAAGGTCTCTTATGAGAACATGCCCCGTGCGATACCCGATTGGTTTGAAATTACGACAACCTTATAACCCGCCTTAGCCAAGCGGCGGATTGACGCGGCTGCCCCTGGCAATAGTTTTACCTGTTCAGGCGAACTCACATAGCCAACATCTTCGATGATGGTTCCATCACGGTCCAAGAATATAGCTGGGTTCTGCACGTTAATTCGCCACCGCCAATTTCTCGATCACGGCTTGTCGCAACAGCGGAAGCATGATTTCGTGATGCCCGATGATCTCAAAGCCGTGCCCTGGTTGAACGGGTCTGGTTACGACATTTTGACTCGTGCGGTAATGGCGCATCATGTCCATATTGCCAGTGGTCATGGCGTCTAAATTAGCGCCCAAGTTTCTAGCCACCGACACAGCCTTGAGAAAGACTTCCGGCAAAATGACGGCTGAGCCTATATTGAGCCAGACCCCGCCTACACCGCTGGAGTCGATAGCCCCAAGATCGCTTACGACATCACAAATCAAACGGAAATCATGCATGGATGCTTCGCCCATGGCCGCGCCGTTCATGCCGCCTGACATATGCACCGTGTCCGTACCCAATGCTACATGCACACTAGCTGGGATGCCGGCCTTAGCTGCGGCTGCGAAAACGCTCTGCGAAAGATAAGGTGCGTCTGATTCGATTAACTCGTCACCGACAGCCCGCCCCAAACCTTGATTATCCTGGGCCGCGCGTTTGATGATACGATCGAATAGTGAAAGAGTTTCGCTGACCATGCCAAATCGGCCATCGTGAATAGTATCTGCAACCTCTTCACTCGTTTGCCCAATAGTGGCTAACTCCGCATCGTGAATCGCGCAGGCGCCGTTACAAGCGATAGCCTTGATGATGCCTCGCTCGATAAGGTCAATGAGTATTGGCGCACAACCCACTTTAATCACATGAGCGCCGAAGGCTGCGACGACAGGCCTGTCCGCACTAGCCGCATTAGCTATCGCATCTGACAAATGTCGAAAACTTTTAGCGCCAAGATACGCGGGCCAGGATTCGAGAAAATCAGATACGGACGCGCCGGGCTGGGGTAAGGAAGCCGAGGTCTCAATGCTGGCTTTATGCGCGCGCTGTCCTACGCTGTAGGTCGTAAGCTGCGAAAAATCTGTAGGTTTATAATCCCGAGTCATTGCGCATCAACATTTCTTCAACGTTTGCTCAACCAGCCCTTGTAAGATTGTATCATCACTCTCATTAAAATCGATGGCTATTTTCACCACACCGATAGCGGCGTCCTCGATGCCTTCCATCGCATCAGTGCGTTTCAACTCACAAAGTTTGACCGCATCTTTCTCTGTCGTCAAAAAAATGTCGCAGTTAGGAAAACGCCCTATACGCATAAGCTGATTCAAGTCAGACGATTGATAGTTGTGATGGTCAGGCCACCAATGCTCGCCCACGACTTCGATATTCATGGAGCGGACAGTTTTCACAAACGCCTCAGGATGGCCAATGCCACCAAACAGGACCGCTCGCAGGCCCGTGTTGGCGTAGTCGATGTTTTTCTCAGCCAATGATTGCAGGCCTACAACTCGGTGGGTCGAGCGCAACAATGGCACTGATGGGGCGATGGAGGCGAGTTTTTTTCCCAGGCTTTGTAACTGCTCAGCAGAAACCTGATCGCAGCGTGACAATACGATGACGCTGGCCCGCGTCAAACTGGATATTGGCTCACGTAATAATCCTCGTGGCAATAGATAGCCAAAGCCAAAGGGACAGGTGGCGTCAATGAGTACAATATCAAGGTCGCGTTTTAATTTGCGGTGCTGAAATCCGTCGTCGAGAACGATAGTATTTGCCCCGAAGCGTTTGATAGCTGATGCCCCACCTTCCGCGCGATTCGCATTGGCTATGTAAACAACATTTGGGCAGTGTTTACGAATCAAACGTTCTTCGTCGTTGGCTTTTCCGTCTACTGCGCCATAGCCTCTTGCGACGACAGCGACTGTGCGGCCTAGCGTTTCCATTCGTTTGACCAGGTCAATCACAACAGGCGTTTTTCCTGTCCCACCAACGGTTATGTTGCCAACACTAATGACCGGGACATCAAGACAAGCGCTTGGTCCGCGCCTATCGAAGATGCGATTGCGACAGGTTACTACCCATAGATAGATAATGCTTAGCGGCGTCAGCGCGATAAGCACAGGCCACCATTGCGCCCCGGCTTGTGCTGCTAGAATTCGTCGCCAACGTATCGGATTGGACATACTACCTCTACGCAAATAGCAACGCGGAACATGTCACGCAGGTTTGCGTGCTTTGATCGACCGCCTGGTGATAACCCAATAAACTCACTTGAGCATCGTTCAGCACGCGAGAAATCACCGACATACATCCGGCACTACATACCCGCGTCTGATTTCCATCCTGGGCAACGGTGTTAATAAAAGCATCGCTATGCCCTGACAATAAGCTATCCAATGACGCACGATCTTTCAGCTCTACACCGGCTAAGAATTCTTCTGTAAGCTGATTTTCGTCGCCAAACTCTGCCCCGACATGGCTCAGGTCTGCCCCGGCGACGATTAACGTATCTGCAGAGTCAAGCTCAATCTCATCTCGGAGTGCTTGTGCGAAGTCGGTTAAGTCAACCATATTTTCATGGCTAACATCGTGACATATGTTGGCACTAGGGTCCGGGCACAGAAATGGAACGATCTCAAATTGATCTGCACCATAAAGAAATTGTAGCCAAGCGACTTGCAACTCAATAGAATGTTCCTGGGCATGATCTAATTCAAATGTTCGCAATGAGCCACACTTTTTTTCCAGCCGATCTAAAAAATCGGTATCAGTCCGTGTACAACCCAGCGGTGTTTGAAAAGCTTTTCCTGTAGCGACAATGGATTGACTTCGGCCAAAGTGATTGGTCCCTAAGATAATAACGCGGTCTGGCGCACTTCGGCGCGATAGCACGCCATACGCAGCGGCGTAACAAGGTTTTCCGCGTGGGTAATCCAGATGAGGCGCGACGATGCCCCGCACTTTTAGTGAAGCGACATCCCCGGCTGGGGTCGTGAGCATATCTTTGAACACCTGGCCAGTCTCATCGATGCCTAGAGATTCTGCGCTGTGCATCTGTCTGGCATCCTGGGAACGATAGTCGTCCACCAGAGTTTGATAGTGCGATTCAAACGCAGGCCCCTCTAAAAAATGTGCTTCTTGCAAATGATCCAGTAGCGCCTGAAAAGTCTCATCTGACAAAGCTTGCCCGGTCTGCTGTTGAAAATGCTGCTGTATTTGAAGGCAGGTGGCCTCGCCGTCCATCATGGACAAGGCGACGAGTACTGGCTCGGACATGCTGAGAACTACGTCTGATAGACCTGTTACATCTCGTAGCCCTACTGCTTCGCCGTCCTTATCATCCCAGCGGAATGCCTCTACCGGCCTTAATGTGGGCTGAAATGTTGGGTTCCATGACATAGTAAAAACGCCGCTGGCTAATGGTGCAGACCAAATCCCTCGGTCGCACTCAATAAACACTCCTCTGGTACATGAAGCATTCTACCGTGATGCGCGGATTGGGCCAAACAGGTGCTTCTATGTGGTCGTAAAATAGTAAGTGAGGTTTGAAATTAATCAGGCTTGGCCTGCATCGTGATGATACAAGGCCAAGCCCGTTATTCGAGAGGCTAATAGGGTGTGTGAGCAACGCTTCAGCCGTTCAAGCTGATAATTATAGAGCGCCGCTGGTGAACATTTCGTACATACGCAGCCCGGCTGGACCTGCTAGCACCACGAGGATAGCCGGGAAGATGAACATAATCAGAGGTAGCATTAATTTAACGGTCGTTTTCTGCGCCTTCTCTTCTGCGGCTTGCCTACGCTTCATGCGTAGTGATTCAGATTGTCGTCGCAGTGCGGTAGCGATGCTGGTACCAAACCGTTCGGCTTGGTTGACAACGCCAACCAGCGAGCGTGCTTCCTCGACGCCGGATCGAGCGGCGAAGTTGGCTAATGCTTCTGAACGAGGTACGCCCATTTGAGATTCGACTGTAACCATCTGCATTTCTTCGGAAACGGCTGGATGAACGTGTGTCATTTCATCGCCCACGCGCTGCAGCGCGGCGTCCAATCCTAGGCCTGATTCGACAGAAATAACCAAGAGGTCCAACGTATCAGGAAGCCCATTGCGGATTAGATTGGACCGTTTTGAGATAGCCAGTGATAGCCAAACATTAGGCGCGAGGAACCCAAATCCTGCGGCTAACATAGTGTATCCAGACCCGTGGAGGAGACCGACACCGTTACCCCAAGAGTAGAGCAATCCTGCGATGCCAAGCAATAGGGCAAGCATAGTTTTACTGGCGAGAAATGTTGTCACGACGCCCTCGCCACGAATACCGGCATTGGCTAACTTCATGCGCAGTTTCGACATTTCCTCCGAATTCTGCATCTTCGCGGGTCGCATGGCAATTGGCGCGACACTATCAAGCATTTTCTTGGCGACTGATTCTTTCGCCTCTTTACGAATGGCTGCCACGCTGGACTGCGCACTTCGGCCCGTCATTCGGCGCTTGATTACTTTTTCGTTGTCATTATTTTTTGGTAACAGCGAATAGATGATTAGCGCAGCGGCTACCATCATTAAACCTGCGAGCAAATAGATTTCCATAACGCATACTCCGCTACTTTTTCTTCCGTACTACATATACACTAAATCAGGATCACCTGTCGAGCAGCATCTCATGCTACACTTTGATATTGACAATCCATCGAATCATCGCCAGCCCCATCAACTGCATACCGCCAGCGACTAGCAGCAACATCTGCCCGAATGGATCTTCTAACAGCACACCTGCGTAATTCGGATTCATCTTCAATGTTGCGAGGTAGATACCTATCGGCAGGGCAAACAACACCCATCCCGAAAGCCTACCCTCAGCTGTCAACGCGCGAACCTGTCCCGCTAGTTCAATACGCTCACGGATGACGCCGCTGATATTTTCAAGAACCTCGGCTAAGTCGCCACCGGTTTGTCGTTGAATGATGACGGCTGTGACGAAAAATCTTACGTCGAGCGAATCCACACGCTTAGCCATTGAGAGCAAGGCATCTTCAATTTTTATACCCAGATTTTGTTCGTGATAAACCTGCGCGAATTCAGTGGCGATCGGCGCGGGCATTTGCTCGTAGATATTTTGAATCGCCCCGGCGAGAGAGTGCCCAGCGCGCAGCGCTTGCCCCATCATGTCGAATACGTCTGGCAATTGGCTACTTAACTTCGTCAGTCGCTTGGCTCGTCGAAAGCTTAGATACATGAGTGGGAGAAAAAACACGGCCAGCGATGAGCCTACGGCGGCGATGGGATGTGCGCCAACGACGACTAAGACCGCTCCAGCCACGCCCGCTAAACCTGTTAGGTTGAGTAACATCTGCGAAGCAGACCAGGGCACAGCCGCTTGATCTAACAGCGTTTGAATTTTCGGTACGACACTAAGCTTGCCGAGCATGGCGTCTGCGATGGTTTTTGTCTGCCCCATCGCGCCGCGTTTGATGATAGAATCTAATTCGGTGCTTTTTTCAGTACGGCTAGCCCGACCGCGCAATCGGTCCTGCATCTTCTTGCGCGTCGAGGTCTTCGACTCTGATACGGCTTGGTAAACGCCGTAAAACAGTAGCATCGAACCGGCTATAGGCAATAGGTAAATCATCAGTTCATCAGACTGGCCTAGAGGCAAAGACTGAAACGCCGAGATCATGCCTAATTGCAAATATGAAAATAACATGACAAATCTCTTTCCGTAGTGCTATTCCAGTGCGTCGTCTTTCATCAATACCTGTCGATTGAACAACGCAGGATCTATGTTTGCCCCACAAGCCTTGATCCGTTCCAGGAACGATGGCCTGATACCCGTGGCTACGAACTGCCCCATCGCTCGGCCTTTTTCATCTATGCCGACTTGCTCGAACTGGAAGATGTCCTGCATGGTAACAATCTCGCCTTCCATGCCTGTCACTTCTGTGATACTTACAATTTTACGCGGGCCACCAGTCAGTCGCTGCGCACTGATAATCACGTTCACAGCCGATGCAAATTGCTGACGAATCGCGCGAACGGGTAAATCAAAACCAGCCATCATGACCATGGTTTCCACACGAGAAACACAATCGCGCGTACTGTTGGCGTGCAAAGTTGTGAGCGAGCCATCGTGCCCGGTATTCATCGCCTGCAACATGTCCAGCGTTTCCGGGCCTCGACACTCACCAACCACGATTCGATCAGGTCGCATACGCAAGCTGTTGATAAGCAAATCACGAATGGCAATCTTACCTTTGCCTTCTATATTCGCAGGGCGCGTTTCCAAGCGAACGACGTGAGGCTGTCGCAACTGAAGCTCAGCCGCATCCTCAATGGTGACGATTCGTTCGGTTTCCGGAATAAATGACGAAAGGTTATTAAGCAATGTCGTTTTACCAGAGCCAGTACCACCAACAACGATGATATTCAAATGACCTTCCACACATGCCTGAAGAAAGTCGCGGATTTCCGGTGTACAGGATTTGAAATTAACATAGTCATCCCAAGTAAGTGGATCAGCTCCGAAGCGCCTAATTGACATGCTCGCGCCGTCAATCGCCAAGGGAGGAATCACCGCATTCACTCGGCTACCATCTTTAAGACGCGCGTCTACAAGCGGGCAGGTTTCGTCGCAACGTCTCCCGACTCCCGAAACGATTTTATCAATCACATGCATGAGGTGGGCATTGTCACGGAACTGGATTTCCGTCAGAGTCAATTTGCCACCCTTTTCCACATATACCTGCTTAGGGCCATTGACCAAAATGTCGCTGATAGCAGGATCGGTCAGCAGCACTTCCAACGGGCCTAGACCAAACGTCTCGTCTAATACTTCACTGACCAGACGCTGACGCTCGTTGTAATTTAGTAGTGTGTTTTCCTCGTCCGCGAGCTGCGTAACCAGCTCCTTCACCTGCTGGCGAAGCACGTCTTCCTCACCCACCATGCGCGACAAGTCGAGCTTGTCGATTAACTTTCGGTGAAGCCGCATCTTGAGTGCGTTAAACTGTTCGATTTTCCCCATAGCCATCGCAGGGCGTGAAGGCGCAGCTGAGCGGTTAGCGGGTGCGGTTTTTTTCGGTGGAGTCGCGGCATTATCGCCACCACTGTTTGCGGGCGCTTTCGGTGCGGGCGGGGGAGCCGTTGCATTTGGCGCGCTACCTGGTGATCGTTTCCCAAACATACACAACACCCCTATTAACAACCAAGACACGGCAGCCTAGCGCATCACTATGGCTTACACATTATTGAAACTATACGATTCGACACACACAAAAGTTGGTCATTCAGGCGTTTGAAAAAATTCGCCCCATCAGACCTTTCTTCGGCGCTTCTTTATCATCGGATTGGCTCGAAGGGTCGTGAAGCAGTTCAGCAATTTCGCGAATAGCAGTACGAACTTTGCTTTTCGGACTGAATGACTCGAGTGTTTCCCCCAAATTAATTGCCCCACTAACAGATTGCCAATCGTCCGGTATTTCAGCAAAGACCGGCTTGGAAAGTGTGCTGGCTACGTCATCAACTTGCAGCGTACTTGAATCGCGCCCCACACGATTACAAACCAGCTTGGTCCGATCAAGGTTATAACCATTATCGCGCATAACTTCGATAATACGTGCGGCATTACGGACTGTCGGCACCAACAATTGTAAGACCATCAGGTTCACGTCCGAAATATCTAAAATGTTTTGCGCGCCGGCGTCTGATCGAAGCGGACCATCGACGACGATATAATCATTGAACTGTTGCAAGGTAGACAGCACGCCAACACACGCCGCAGCGGTAATCTGATCTGCCTGAGTAAAAGTCGGTGGGCGACTCAGAACAGCCAACCCGCACGGATGCTTAACCAGCGCCCGCTCGATCACTTGTACTTCCAGGTGTTCGGGAGATTGGCACAAATCAGCCAGGGTAAACGTAGGCTCGACATCCAACAGCATCGCAGTCTGACCAAATCGATAATCGAGGTCAACGATGGTTACTTTGCCGCCGGTTACATCAACTAATTCTGTCGCAAGATTAGCAGCTAACACTGATGCCCCCATCCCACCAGCCGCCCCCATGACAGTGATAATTTTCCCTAACTTGGTGGTTTCAGTTTGATGCGTCGCAATTTTATCGACGGCTTCTACCAACATGTTCTTGTCGATGGGGATGGGAAGAAATTCACGCACGCCCGCACGCATGGTTTTGAGGATTAACTGCCCGTCAGTCGAATCGGAAGCAGCAAAGACGACGAGGTCTGGTTGATCTTTCAATATTTGAACTATCTGGGCTAACACAACATCAGGCGTCACACCTAGGTTGACCAGCACTGCCTGCACGGGGAACTGCTTGACCGCTTGGGGTAACAGAGCAGGCTCTTCGACCTCTGCTACAATCTTGATGCCATCAATTCCCAGCAGCAGACGGCGCCAATCACCGTCGAGCGCCTCGTCTGAATTCAATACGATGAAACGAATATCTTGAGCCATGGGCCTACGCGTAAGCCTCCATGTTGCAAATACATAAGCCATCTGTGGCTATTGAAAAATAAACGAACATTGCGGATCGATTGCCAGGCATCATCATCGTAAATTAATCTTCCGCAAAAGCCTCATATCCCCTTACAGCCTGCCCCCCGCGCCTATCCCTAATGCGCAGGCTTCTCATCCGCCCTGCGCTCCCGAAACTCCCGCGCGAACGACTATACGTTTCATATATCGGCAATATCAGAAGACTGAATCTGCAATCGTGGGGCTGACATTTAGTTGGTACAGTCCGAAATTACGCAGGCATTTTCGCCCTATAACATTCACGGATTCATATAGGACCAAGCTATGGTACGAGCGAAAAGCAACTGACTGACTACCACCTCTTACCAAACTACTTATCGCGCCAAAGAAGTATCCACATATGCCCATGGTGCTAAGTAGCGATAAATTTGCTATCAATGACTTTAAGATGCTGACGTTAATGACAGGGCTGTCATATCGCCCAGGCAAAGAAACCTAAGGTAATATATGCACGCTAGACAAGAAAGTTAATTGGTGATGGCAATAAAAAAACCGCGCTGTCACAGGTGCGACAACGCGGCCTAAGGTAGAGTTCGATATTTATGTGCCAGCGAAATCAATCGATTCCGCAGATGCACTTCATCCCATGCTATTGAAAATCATCAGACGCTGCATAACCCCATGGCCCGTGCAAATGTTTTTCCTCTGGCTGCGTTTTCATCATGGCATGTAAAGATAAGGATTCCTCACCATCAGCATCCACGCGTTTCTCGCCTTCGATGATCCCAAGCATATATAGCTCAAAGTTACTAGGATCGCTTGCGCCATCAGTCGGCAACGAAACTGTTTGATGGGCATCCAGTGGGGCCACGATTTCAGGCGTCACTAGAATCACCAGCTCGCTAAGTGACCGTTGATAGCTTACTGATCTAAATAGCGCCCCCAAAACAGGCAGCTCTCCAATGCCAGGCAACTGACTCTGCAACCCGCTGATTCGCTCGTTCAGTAGGCCAGCAATAGCAATTGTCTGACCGCTACCTAATTCAACGGTTGTCTCAGTCGCTCGCGTGGTGAGTCCTGGTACGACAAAACCTTCAATCTGAATGGCGGAAGAGAAATCAAGCTCTGATACTTCCGGGGCGACCCGCAGTCTAATAGACTGATTCGCCCGTATGAGTGGCGTGAAATTCAGACGCACACCAAACTCACGGAACTCAATCGTCACCTGCTGATTACCCTGCGGAACCGGAATGGGAAACTCACCACCGGCAAGGAAGGTCGCGGTTTCGCCGCTAATAGCTACTAGATTTGGCTCAGCAAGAATGTGGGCTAATTGGTTATCAACCATCGCTCTCAAAAACAACTGCATTTGCAGTCGAGGAAAACCTAGCGAAGCCGTCGCAGCGCTACCTATGTTAATACCATTTTGATCCGTGAAAAACGGAATGTCACCTGTGACTGATGCGCCACCGGCTGCTCCGATGTTAATAGGATTGATGCCGCCAATTTGGTTGACTGCAAAGCCGTCACGCAGATTATCACCTGCGAGGAAACCGTTTATGCCAAGCTCACGCGTAGCACGACGAGACACCTCGGCGACGGTACACTTCAATAATACCTGCTGCTCACCGGCAACCTGTAGATAATTCAGAACACGGACGGAACGGCCCCGTGATCCACCGGCGCTACCGCCAGCACCACCACCACCTGCAGCAGCACCACCACCCGCAGCACCTCCACCACCTCCACCACCTCCACTGGCGCCACCGCCACCACCTTGTCGTGTGATCGGCACAAAAAGTTTAGCCAAGTCTTCTATGCGCTTAGCGTGGATCGCACTCGATACGGTTCCGGTCAATACCACCCGCCCCATCATCGAATTGGCTTGCGCACTACCCAGCGGGTCTATTTCTTTGAAGGTCGAGTTAAGTCTATCGAGATCAAGCTCGACCGTAACATCTAGAACATACTGCTGATTGGATTTATCCCACAATACGATACTGGTTTGGCCAAAAGCCTTACCCGTAACCAATAATTGCTTGGGACTAATTGGCTGAATCGAAACTAAATCACCAGCTACGACGTCCGCTCGCGCGACTTCCACCGTCGTTTGTATAATCACGTTGCGGTTTAGTGGCACTTTGATTTGACGTGAATCGTTTTCGACGTCAACGATCTTCACATCAAATTTAGCCGAACCACCGCTCTGTGCGTACGTTGCCGGAACCGTGGCGAAACAAACACAACTCACGGCTATTAACTTCATCCCAAAACGAATCATTGTATTCACCCTTGCTGCGCTATCATGAATCCAAGCGCGCTGATCTTCCATGACCTTCGGAAGCATAACTATCCCACTAGTTATCGGAGTTATTGATCCGATTCCTAAAGTTATCCGATGTCCCCGATTTACTCCGTTACCTGGATGTATTGTTGGCTCCCGGACCAGAGTTACGATTATTACTTGTACCGCTGTTGCCTGTACTGCCTGACGTGTTTCGTGATACAGGTCCAACACCTATACCAATCACGCGACGAGATTCAGGCCCCTCAAACGTAAGCTGCTTGACCGTGGTAAAGCCACTTTTCTTTGATGTTGTGTAAACGGCCAACCCGACAGGATTAGGCTCTGCCCTACGTTGCGGGCGCTGAGCTAACTTGTTCATAAGTGAATCTGCATTAGGTTTGGTAGTCTGGGCCGGCGGTTTTTTCTTGCCGTGGTTGAATAGGTCGTCGTCACTAGCGATACCGGCATCGAAATCAGCTTCGTCGCCTCGACCGCGCATTGACAGAGTAATTTTACCTCTGGTGGAAGCGAGATGAAGCTTGGCTACATTCTGTACCGCGACTAGAAGAGTCGCAGACTTCGCTGGTTTAACATTACCCTTTCCAGACTCTTCGCCAGCGGTAGTTCGGCCAATGGCGGCGATTTGTACATTTTGAAGAATAACTTCGGCAATCGTTTGTTTCTTCACGCGTCCCCGGCTTCCGACGGCCTCGACATCCATCACGACAATAACATCAACCCAGTCGCCTGGCTGTAGCTGGTACGCGACACCCGTTACTTCATCTATCTTAACAGATACTGCACGGAAGCCTTTCGGGATACGTCCTGTCATACCGGAGGGCGTGCCCTTTGGCGCTAACATGGACGAAAGGAAAATGGAGTTTTGCGGGATACTTTTGCTAATTACGCGGTCCTCCAAGTCTTCCATCGTCAATGGTTTTTCATTCGACGGGAACATGCTGGCATCCACAGTTTCAAATTCTTCAACCATCTCAGGCGTAATTTTGGTAAACGGTTTTAAATCTTCTCGAGCGCGTACCAATTTCACGGTTGCCACTGGCTCGGTAGAGCCACGCGCCTTTTGAAGTGCGTCCGATAGGAGTTTGACCGCGACGATACCGACGCATAGTCCCAATGCCAATGGTATGATGGCCTTTCCCTTCATGATCAATCCTCTTTAGTTGCTACTTGTAGTCATGTGAGGCCGCTGTCTTATTCGATCACCTATGACCTGAATCAGCCTGCCCCGTAATTGTCACACCATTCGTGTCACCTGGAAGGTTTATCGGAATGTTTTCATGGCAATCGAACCAATCGAACATTATTTTTATCGGGGCAAACGAATTTACCCCACTGAGCCTGTATTCACTAAAATAATCTGTCCGCGCGCGAAAAAAGGACGCCCAACGGCGTCCTTTCGCAAATCGTAGAAACCAGCTTTTTTTGTACTGAAAACACTGTTTTCTAGTCGTTTTCGTATCATACTCATGCCCAGGTCGCTATGTACCTTCTTTGCGCATCGTGCATGATCCCTTCAGCGTACCTCCGTCAAACCCGAAATATCCGCCGACCAATGATACATCATCGTATGGCACGGATAGCACTATCGTCTCTGTAGGGTCACCGGCTGAGGCGTGCGTCATTGTGACAGAATAGGTGTTCAATCCGGTCGGTGACATAGCATCGGTGATTCTGGCTGACACATTCGTGTACGGATTAACCGAGGTCTGCAAGATAGCGAGGCGACACCCCTCTCGCGCTGCGTGCTGCAAAGTTTGGCGTATCATAAACACATACCCAAACTCAATAATGCCCAACAACATAGTCATCAAAAGCGGCAAAACCACGGCGAACTCTACGACCGCTGTAGCACGTCTGCGCTTTTGTCCCTGACGACATCGTGTCAGTAAAGTAAATTTCTTCATGATCAAATCCCCCACCAACCAAACATTCTGGCCGCCAGGATAACAAGTGTCCCGGCTGTAAGCGGTACGCCGTATGGCAGTAACTGTGAAGAACTACCAAAACTCTTGGCGGATCCAAATTCCGTAAACATCGTTTGACCATTTGTGCACTTAGCCCAAATGATGCTCATATTAGCCATGGCCATGCGTAAGCGCCCGGAACCAACAATCATTATCACGGCGACAACGCCACCGAACATGGCCCCTAATGCAAACGAGTACAGCGTGAGCATTGGCCCAAACCATACACCAATCGCTGCCATCAACTTGACATCCCCAGCGCCCATACCATGCATCATCCACGGGACAATCAGCAGGCCAAACCCTGTCAACAATCCCAACAATCCGACTTGCATACCGGCCCCACCAAAAAACCACCCCTGAACGGCAAACCCTGCAACGATCAACGAAAGGTTCAACCAGTTGGGGACACGGCGCTGCGCGTAATCGATCCAGGATGCCACGAGAACGCCAGGTACCAAAATTGCACAAGTGACATGCCAAAAACTCATGTCCATGGAATCAACTCCTTACTGCAAGCTCTATTCATTTAACACATGCTTTTGGAAAAACACACAGGCCACCAAAGCATCACACATACCCACGCCCTTCCCCCCCGGAAAAAACGTTTCGCTGTGCAAAAAAACAGGCCGGCAGGCACCGTGGATCGCACGACGCCCACCGACCCAGACTTCGAACGGGCTTCCCTATGTGGATAAACCACAAGCTTGCCCAGAGCCAATCCAGTCAACAAAGACTAGAGGGCGTCGATGTTCGTCTTCACGTCTGCGAACACGGAGTTCACAGAGCTACCGAGTGCGCCAACCGTGGCAATGCAAGCCACGATAATCAACGCTAGCATAACGGCATATTCTGTTGCCGTTGGGCCATCTTCAGATTTCAGGAAACGCTTGGCTGTGTTCATAAACGAGTTCATGCGAAACTCCTCTCCGTAACGGGGCTTAAGCGCCCCAGCGATAAATTGTGAAGGTTATCCAGACTGCATCAAACGGCAGCCCGTACCCTCAAAGGCAAACCCGCGTCTCCAAAGGTCGCGAGCAAAAGGACCATAATTAATAAGCGTTACGCTATAAGCTGCAAGGCGACGCGTCGCTTATTCGTTCCGGGAACAGTCATGGGCTTGTTCATAGCCTCGCCCCCGTCTTTCGCGTCCAAGGGGTGTAGTAGTTGACACCACCTTGTCATCTTCAATTTCAATGTAAGAAACAAATCATCAGCGAGCAAATTGTTTTTGTTGTTTTTTTGTCCTTACTAAATCGCAACCATACATAAGCATGCACCTACGTCGCAGGGGCAATAAGCCACGTCATAGGGACGTAGCCTGTAAGCATGCCGATAAAAGTAACCACAAAAAGTGTTAGCAGCAGTGCGCATTCCGTCGAACTGACGGCGCGCTCCGACTCCACAAATCTATATAATAGATTTTTAATTCCCATCCCCACCATCCTATAATTCAAGACTCTACACGGCATTTACTTCGGCCATAATGGCGTCATAAAGACCCTGCACACTGCTTCCAAAAGCGCCCATCGTGCTAATCACGCCAAACAAAATTACACCTAGCATGACTGCGTACTCGGTCGTTGTTGGGCCGTCCTCTTCACGGCAAAACCGTCCTATTTGGTTTGTAATTTTACCCATTGGATCATCCCCCAGCCCAGTGATCTTCAACTCCCCTCGCCGCCCTCCAGCGCAATAGCACGCATACATAAAGGGCTGCCATCCTCAAGACTCAAATACAATTCACGATTTGGTAAACGAAATCTATAATTATATTGGTGATGTATTTCGTTACTGGACTTAACGGGCGTAGCCTTAACGGCATGAGCGTCATATTAACGAGCCAGGATACGATTATTCCGGTTATAGGAACACAAAAAAGCAAGGGTATGAGCGGCGTCTGGCAGGTCGTTCTTTCGCCTACTGGCGGAAGGTTGACCTGCCTGAACTATCGACGCGCGCACTGGTGCACCTGCCAACAAAGAACTTGAGGATATGAATGACTATTTAACATGACGACACGAAAAAACTGAAGCGAAATAGTTTAGGCAGGTCTACGACACTGCCCTACAAAGCGGATTCGTATCTTTCAGCACCGGGCGGTAGGAAACGGTCACGAAAAAGGACGCTGCCGAAGCAGCGCCCTTTAGAGTGTGAATGAATTGATTAAAAAACGTCGCTATTCCATTTCGCCGCGTAAGTCCTGATATTTCTTATAGAGATCAGGATTGCGATTGGCTAGGTCGTCCTCGTTTTCGTATAGGTCTATCAGCTCGGAGTCGCCCTTACGAATTTTTACTTCGATCATACCGTTAGGCCGAACTTCAAAAGTTTGCTTGGCGAGATCAGAGGGCGCGGTTTTCGTAGAGCCTCTTAATGCGAGAATCTTGGACATCTGCAATAGAGATTCACGCATAACCTTTGGCATTTGACCCACTTCCTCCAATTGTCGCAAG
>JAJRPG010000032.1 GCA_024280855.1 Planctomycetota bacterium
CCCTTCCTCCAATTGTCGCAAGGCGTCATCCATTTGCAATTGTGCAAATTCAACATCTTTATGCGCTTTGTTGAAATCCTCCATACCCTGTGTCCAAAATCCTAAGGAGTCCGTTAGGCCATCAGGATCAAAATCAAACTTAAAATCGAAATTTAGGTCATCAAGATCGAGATCGTCAATCTTAAATTCAAACTGCGTGCCAAAACCTCCAATAAGTTCTGCTGCTTCTTCGTCTTCAGCTTGCAGTTCTTCAACATCACCATAAATGTCGACGGTTTCGTCGCCATTTTCATTGCTACGAGTCACGGTAATAGCGCCGTCGTCTTCTTGTACCACGGAAATGCCCACGCCATCACGAAGGGTCGAAGCTTGGATACGCTGGCCTTCATCACCGATGAATATTTTCATCATGTGGCTACCCGAATGCGGCATGAGCATTTTGATGTTGGCTGGCAGTCCTGCGATTTCTGATAGGTCGCCTAAGTCTTCGAAAATCCACTCGCCATCATCGTCTCGCTGGAGAAACTTACCGGTGACATGAATATTTTCTTCTATCTCAGCCAGTGGTGCGGTATTAAATTTCCACTCGATTTTTTTAACTTCTGCACGCGAACCAAGCGTCACAGTGAATGCTTTTTCGTCGCCATCACGCAACACGACAATTTCAATCTCGTCGCCAGGCTTATTCGCAGACACGAGCTTTACCAAGTCACTAATTTTTGTGCCAACAAATTGACCATCAATAGAAACAACTACATCCTCAGCTTGAAGACCAACGAGGTCCGCCGGGCTGTCATCCACAACATTGGTAATGACCACACCAATTTCATCTTTACCATCATTTCGCGCCTGGACATTCACCAGCGAAACACCCAACCAGCCATGCTCAGAATCGTCGCTGTTGGTTCGGTTCACGATCGTGCGAATCTTCACCTGGCGCTTTTCGCTACGACCGTCGTTCTTCAATCCATCGCCTGCGAATGCAAACACCATGTTCGTATCTGCCACCAAGTTTGCACCTTGCACATCACCATCTGACATAACAAACACCTGATGACTATCACCTTCACCAAGCACTTTTACCAAAACTTTCTTACAACCACTACTTTCAACATCGTCGCCCGTCACGCCAATAATCGCCTGTGCGAAAAAGTGTGGCGCTATCGCCATCAAAAAATATGATACTACTGTAGCCATCGGATTAACTCCTTTTTGTTGCCAATCAATTAGCTTCACATATCGTGAAGCGCAAATTTTATCTCGCTAAAAACACATGAAAAATAGGATGAACCAATACCTTATCACACGCCTACATTTGCCCCCACTCCTTAGCAGGAACCATACGCTGTCTTGGTTTTCGAATCGTGCGCACTCGATTCACTTCAATCCAATACAGGTTGCCATCGTCACCTCTCACCCCAATAATTTCTCGGCCATTGTCTCGCTGAATGCGAGGCTGACGCCAATCTACATAATTCATCATGCCATCTTGCGAACTCGGCTGAGTCATGACAGGACGCATATCGCCCATCGGCAAGGGCGTTGTCGTATTAGATTTATTCACCACCTGCGGCGAATTCGACTGATTAATTTGCAATGATGGCACGGGAATAATCAAGGCTAATATCGCCGCAGCGACTGCACCGACTATGAGCCAACCGTATCTTTTTTTCGACGACCCGAAGTGCGTATCCGCTTGCAGGGGAAGGCTGTTCATTTCAAATTGTGGCGTGATCGAATCATAAGCCTCGCCCAACGCATTTGTGGCAAGGGCGTCTATCTTCTTATAGTCTTCAAACAACTGACGCGCGTCAGGGTTTCTTAGCAATTCCCGATCAAGCTCTAACGATTGCTCCGGCGATAACTCGCCGTCCAGCTTTCGCACAATCAGTCGTTCAATGTTATTCAAATCATGGTCTGTCATGACTTCACCTTACCTTGCTCTTCAACGAATCTCGTAATAACCGTCTTGCACGAACTAGCCGCGTTTCAATCGAGTCCACCGGCATAGCCATCACTTCTGCTATTTCCCGATAGGACCACCCGTTCAAATGTCGAAGCACAAACGGCTCACGATACAAAGCGGGCAACTCCTTAATCGCGCCCAACACCTGTTGATGCTGCTCGTCACGCATCGCATCTGCGGGACCAACTGACTGCTGCCCATTCTGAATAACCTCAAAAGGCATAGGCCCGGACCGCTGTCGGCGGCGCGTTATATCTCTGCCGGCGTCGATGGCTGCGTTTCGTACTAGGCGATAAACCCAGGGACGCCATCGCCGCGTGTCACGAAGCTTGTTCGCCTGAGTCCAGATGGCTAGCCATGCCTGCTGAACGACGTCTTCGCAGCGATCTCGATCACCCAATACGCCAAACACCACGCCATGAACCCAGCGATGCTGCCGGCGCACAAACTCGTCAAAAGCGTAACGGTCACCCGTTTGAATCGCCTCGAAAACCGGAATCTCCGGATCAAAATCGTCTGTCAACGCCACAGTCATCACACCCATATAGACGTTCAGCTAACCGTCTAGCCTGTCATGTTAATAAAATTTATTCGCCCGATAAGTATTTCGATACTGCGATTATCCGTCAATGGCCTGAAAAAGGGGATTGTTGACGAAATTGGTGGGAAATGGACTGTGCGGATGAATCTAGACTAGTGACAGCGAGGCTTACATTCACCAGAGGCTGTTAGTCATCAACTGAAAATTCGTGATTAACTAGCGACCGATCCTTCCCCCACCCTTCGGGAGTACCCGAAGAATGGGGCACCCCAATCCTGTCATGCCCTAGCTAGCACTTGCTTATCGACGCTGCCCAATCCTGAGGGAATGCGGGGCATGAGCCTTTGCCTGGGGCCTAGGACGTTGACAGCCTCTTCGCCCAGTAGCAAGGACAATGCGTCCAACAAAGGCGCGTCGCACAATACCCGCATCGTAGCATGACACTCAATCTGAACGATGTAACGATTTTCAGTCGGCACGCGAACATAAACTGGACACTCCCCCTTATGCGCTCGCAATAAGTCCGTTAGCTTTTTCATGGGAGATTGAGCCGACACATCAAGAATGATCGCAGAAGATAACTTCCTAGCCGCCATACTCAATGGGATGATCCCGCTTACGCGAAGCGAGGGGTCTTCTCGTTTTCGATCGACAGTACCCTCTAAAAACACGATCGCGTCAGGCACGAGATCAGCTCGGAACGCTTCCAAATCCTTGGGGAATACGATGGCTTCAATACGACCCTTCAAATCTTCTATCGAAACAATGCCTAATTTCCTACCAGGATTGCGCCCACCACGCGCGACGACAATTCTGATGCTGGATATCATACCGCCAAGCACGACACTATCGCCGTCGTTATACTTAGCTAAGTCTACTGTCGTCACCGTGGCACAGGCCTTGAGCAGCGCTTCGTGAGATGTTAGCGGATGTCTGGTGACATAAAAACCCAACACGGCTTTCTCGCGGGCGAGCATCTCCGCTTCCGTCCACTCCGCATGGCCAATGGGAGGCGCGCTGGAAACATCTGGATCATCCCCGCCGCCGAAAAGGCTTATCTGCCCGGCCCGCTTGTCTTGCTGATGGGTTTGCCCTACGGCAATAGCGCTTTCTAATACGTCCACCAAGGCCTTGCGCATCGCGCCGGTAACATCAAAAGCGCCCGCACAAATCAAAGCCTCCATCGCGGCTCGGTTCACTCTGGATAGGTCCACACGCTCGCAAAAATCGTAGAGGTCTTTGTATAAGCCGTTACTTTCACGCTCTTCAACAATGCCTTCAACGGCTTTGCCGCCGACACCCTTGATCGCGCCTAGTCCAAAACGAATTAAACCGGGCTTCGACTTGTTTTCGCCTTCCGCGCGAACCAATCTCGACTCGACAGCGAAATCTAATTTGGAACTATTGATACTCGGCGGCTCGACGCTGATTCCCATATCTCGACAGGCTTCACGATACTCCGCGATTTTATCTGTACTCGACATCTCATACGTCAGCAACGCAGCCATGAATTCCACCGGATGATAGGTCTTTAGCCAAGTGGTCTGAAAAGCTACGATGGCATACCCCGTGGAGTGAGCCTTATTAAAAGCGTAGCCACCGAATTTTAGAATGTCTTCAAAAATCTGCTCAGCGGTCTTTCGATCTACACCGTTTGCATCACAACCCGCGACGAAAGGTTCGCGCATGGACTCGATCATGTCGATCTTTTTCTTGCTGATCGCCTTGGCTAACCGGAAGGCTTTTTTAAGCTCAATCCCGCCAAGACGATTCACCAGACGCGAGACCTGCTCCTGATAAACCATGATGCCGTAAGTTTCTTCGAGTACGGCTGTCATAGCTGGATGCGGCGTACTCCAAGCTTGGCCATGCTTTCTAGCAATGTAGTCTGGAATGTATTCCATAGGGCCTGGTCGATACAACGCATTGGCTGCGATGAGGTCTTCGATACGGTTTGGCTTCATACGCATAATGACATCACGCATACCACCAGACTCGAACTGAAATACACCTTTCGTCTCACCGCGAGCGATCAAGCTGTATACCCGCTGGTCTGTGAGGTCGAGATTATCGACATCTATCTTTTTTCCTGTACTTTGCTCGGCTAATTGGCGTGCCCGCTCGATCACGCTGAGCGTGCGCAGGCCTAAAAAGTCCATCTTTAACAGGCCAACTTTCTCCACTGTCGGACCGTCGAACTTCGTAATCAGCGTGTCTTGCCCCGGAGCTTTGTACAAGGGCAAAAAGTTCGACAACGGTTGATCCGCAACCACAACCCCAGCTGCGTGGATGCCGGCATTTCGCGCGACACCTTCCAAACGCCGGCCAATATCGATCACCCGCTTCACCGTCTCATCCGTCTCGTATTGCTTACGCAGCTCTGGCTCCTGGTCCAGCGCTTTATCGAGCGTCATTTTCAATTCGGTCGGAATGAGTTTGGTTAACTCGTTAGCCCGCGCATAATCCATACCCAATACACGGGCGACATCTTTGACGGCGGCCTTGGCTTTGAGCGTACCAAAAGTAATAATTTGCGCAACGTGGCCATATTTATTACGGACATAATCAATCAGCTTCGTGCGACTGTCCTGACAAATGTCCAGATCGATATCCGGCATTTCATCACGGTCAGGGTCCATGAAACGCTCGAAATATAGCCCGTATCGAATAGGGTCCGGTCGAGACAAATACAACGTGTGAGCCACGACAGAACTGCAACCGCTACCACGCGTATTGACTGGAATCCCTTCATCCCGCGCGTACTTAACGCAATCCCAAACGATCAAAAAGTAACTGGCGAATCCCTTGCTGGTAATGACTTCTAATTCATAGTCAATACGTTCTCGCAGCTCGTCCGTGATTTCGTCGTAACGTTCCTCAGCTCCCTGATAGACCAGCTGCCGCAGGTAAGCCGCGTCATCAAGCGATTCGCCCTCGTCATTTTTTATCTCAGCGGGGACTTTATAAACCGGCGCGTGTCGCTGGTTCAGGTCCAATTCCAGGTTACACATATCCGCGATGCGCAATGTGTTATCCAGCGCTTCCGGATGTTTCGGGAAGAGCGAAGCCATCTGCTCGCTGTTTTTGAAAAAGAACTGGTCGGTGGGAAACTTAAAACGATCCTCATCCGACAAGTGCTTGCCGGTATTGATACAACACAACACGTCATGGGCCTCAACGTCGTCGTGTTCAAGATAATGAACATCGTTCGTCGCAATAACCCCCACGCCCAACCGCTTAGCCATGTCGATCAGCTCTGGATTAAGCCTTTGCTGATCCTCAATTTTGTGATCTTGCAACTCCATGAAAAAACGATCAGGGCCGAAAATTTCCAGATATGTCTTAGCGGCTTCCTCAGCTGCGGCTCGATCTTTAGTGAGAAAAAGTTGCGGCACCTCGCCGCCAATGCAGGTACTGGTACAAATGAGACCTGCGGAAAATTCTCGCAGGACTTCCTTATCGATTCGAGGCTTGCGGTAAAAACCCTCGGTGTAGCCAATGCTCGAAAGGCGGATGAGGTTTTGATACCCTTCGAGATTCATAGCTAATAGCAGCAGGTGATAGGCTTCCTTACCCTCCGTCGCCTCACGCGAACTTCGATGGGTCTTAGCTAAGTAAGTTTCGCAACCGATGATTGGCTTAATGCCTGCTGCTTTCGCGGCGGAGTAAAATTCTATCGCGCCAAACATATTCCCGTGGTCAGTAATCGCCACGGCTGGCATGTCGTATTCTTTGGCGCGATTGATGAGCGCCTTAATGCGCGTAGCGCCATCCAACAAACTGTAATGGGTGTGTACATGAAGATGAACGAAGTTCGGGTTGCTCATATCGCCTCTAAAATACTTATCTAACTCCGCCTTACACAATAACTTAAAAGTCCGGCACGGCGCGGAATGATATCGTAGCTATTCAGGCTAAGACTCCGCGACTCTGTGCATATTCAACCTTACTTGCGTGAGGCAAATTCGCAATCAGCTAATTCAGAATTCACAAAGGTTTCACAGCATGATGTGTCGATCAATTGAGCGCATCAAGACGTCGGCGAAAGTCAGCAATAAATTTCTGACAGTCAGGGCTATTACATTGCTGCCCGCAAAGTTCGACAAACTTTCGTGCGTGCTGAACTTGGCCATCGGCTAACCAAAGTTCACTAGCTACGCATAGCGTCCAAGGCTGTTCGGGATGTTTCATGCCCCAATTACCCAGCGCCTGCTGAAGCCTTTTACGAGCATCTACCGAATCAGGGTCGCTCCCCGTCAAAGTCGAAACGAGGGATGCCGCGCGTACGAAATTTCCTTGATGAAAATATATTAACGCCCGCGTAGCGCGTAATAGCGGAAAATCACGACTCGCATTTTTACCAGACGAGATAGCCTCTAACATTGTCGAGGCGCTCGACACATCCCCATCCTGTACCTGAGCAAAAAGAAGCTGGGACAAGTTCATCTTCGCGAAAAAGTTTTCAGGGTCTTGCTGCAATACTTCATGATAGGCACGCATCGCCTTTTCTTTATGCCCCAAGGTTGCATGGGCGACTCCCAGATTGATGCGGGCGGTGATGTTTTCCGGCATCCAAGAAAGCAACGTTTCAAGTCGGCTAACCGCAGCCCCGTATGACGACGGCGTCGCTTGGGCGATGTCCAGCTCAGCCAAGGCTAAGATAGCTGGCACTTCGTAGGCATTATTTTGCACCGCTTGCTCGTACAATCGCCGCGCATCATCCGCCCTTCCCTGGTCACGATAAATTTGTCCTAACTGGTTAATCCACGGATTTTTCAGCGGCGCTATTTCGATAGCTTGCTCAAAGTAATCAATGGCTTTGTCTAGCGGGCCAATTTCTTGAAAGATAGTCGCTAAGCGGTGACGAATTGACGCGCTTTTTGGATCGTTTTCCATGGCCTGCTGAAGTGTTGCAATAGCCACATCGACCATACCCAATTTGAACTGAGAAGCAGCGATAGCCTGTTGCGCGTCGCCCATTAACTTCACATCTTGCTCGTGAACAAATTCTCGCTCAGCTTCTGCTATCGCTTTTTCGTATTGCTCATCGTTATAATATGCCCACGCAAGCCTTTCATGGACATGCGGGAAGCCTTCAAAAAGACTGGCTAGTCGCTGAGATTTTCGTAGTGGCGCTTCATAGAAATACGACACATGCCAACTCATAGCTAACATAGCTACGACCATCGCGCCACCGCATGTATACAGTGTCAAATTAGCGGCACTTTTATCTACTCGTCGCAACAGGTTTTCATAAAAAAGCACAATTGCAAGCGACGTAAACCACAGTAGGCCAATAATCGGTAAATACATATAACGATCTGCCGCCAAGGTATTTCGCGTCGGCACGAGTTGCAGCGTGACAGCTATGGTGACCAAAAACCATCCGAACGCCATCGCGGCGTCCCAATATCGCTTCGCCAATAGTCCTGCTAAAACAAACGCTGGAATCACTTTAGCTAAAGCAATAAACGTGCGCCCTTCGAGCCAATGCACATTCCCCGGCGCAGGATACCAACTAGCCAACCCCACAGGCCAAACATAATGCTCAAAATACCAGGCCAGAGATAGCAGCGCCCGCACAATCGTTGACCCCAACATATGCGTGCGCGCCCCTTCAAACATGCCCGCCTGCGAAGTTGCCCCGACATTCACCCAAACAAAAACACCCGTAATCACCACGGCGATGCCCCATAGCAACCCGAAGGAACGGTCGAGTTTTTTTCGCTGCACAAGTGGGACAATCAAAAGCAACAAGGGCAGGCCAACACGAATTTTGCTTATCGCACAAAACAACACGCATAACAACGTAGCAATCGCCCACCATCCGCGCCGCGCGGTGTACCATCGCTGCAAACTAGCTATCGCACCTAACGCGAACAGCGTGGACAAAAGCATCATGCGCCCGTTAATCCACGCGACCACTTCAACTTGCAACGGATGAACAGCAAAACCCAAAGCGGTGATAAAAGCGATCATATAAGCCCTATGGCCGAATCGTGTTTTCGACAGGCGACTCACCACGCAGAACACGAGACACGCATTGCACACATGCAGCAGTACATTTGTCAGATGAAATAGCCAAGCGCCGGAATCAACGCCGTCTGCAAAAAGATTGAACTGCTCAGCGATCCAGAATTCAAAAGAAAAGCTCAATAGCGGAATAGGCTGATACAAATCACGATGAATAATCTGAAAAAGCTCAACGGCGTGAGCGAGCGACGGATGATTCACCAGTACATGATTGAGTACCAATCGATGATCGTCGCCACCGATAAACGTACCTCGCAACGTTGGAATTCCCATCACCAGCGCCGCAACTACTACTAGCCATAGATATAACGCAATGGTTCGAGAGCTTGGCTTATGCGCTTCCGCATCCAATGTAGTCATATTGTCTTTGACATCTTCTGACATATGCAACAATCCTAACAGAACCGCGCCCGTGAGGAAGCGGCCTCCTTAACGATCATCCACCGCTCAAGACTCCCGGCTACACGAATTAGAATTACGCACTATAATGACAAGAGCTAACGTATATCTAATGAAAACGAGAAAGAATTATGAGCGACCAACTACCGTGGATCAAAAGAACGTGGCTATTCAATTCGCCAGTCGGTTACTATCCAGACTTTCTAGCGAGACTACGAGGAACGCCAGCACGCATCGAAGACGCCATACACGGTTTAACTTCAAACGCACTAACCAGCACGGACCGTGAAGGCGCTTGGTCGATTCAGGAAAATATAGGGCACCTGTTAGACCTTGAAAAACTCTTCTCAGGCAGGCTTAACGATTTTCTCGCTGACGAGCCAACACTGCGTGGCGCAGACATGACAAATCAAGCAACGCACGAGGCCAGCCACAATAAGAAGAATGTAAGTGAAATCACATCAGCCTTTCGCTCCGTGCGCGGGCAATTCATGGATAGACTTAGCTCTTTAGGCCAAAACGATTTCGCCCGAACATCGCAGCACCCTCGACTTAACATACCCATGCGGGTCGTAGACATGTGCCAGTTTCAAGCGGATCATGACGATTATCACCTCGCTCGCATTCACGAACTTTGCACTTTTTTCCATGCCGCTAAAATCGGGTAAGTTTGCGGGAATGATCTAGCCGATATGGGTCCAAGCATGACGCACAATAAACATACGCTTCATCTTACCCTCGGCGCGGTCCTATGGGCTTTCACGCTCACCGGCCTAGCTATGGCGGGTTATGCGGTGTACGAATCCACGACGCGGCCAAGCGTGGTCTACACCATCAACACCGACCAGCCTCACAATCTTTTGCCGGGCGACCTTGTATATGTTCAAACAGCAGCAGGCCTGGAATCCGCCGGGGAAATTGTAGAGATTACTGACAATCAAACGACACTTTCCCTATCGCTTAAACCAACGTATGCCACACAGATTAACGCATCGACGCGGGCAAGTTTGTGGCAAACCCCGTTTTCTGTCGAGGATGCGCTAGACGCTCTGCTTCCGCCAGACATTCAGCATGACATAGCTACCCAAATCGCCGCTGAGTGGCAGGTTCATCAAGCCGCACTTTCCTCAGCGTGGAACCCCATCGTCACAGAGATGGCCTCTGATTTCCTCACCTTGGTCCATCCACAAATCGAAGCAGCGCTACAAAAACGCGAAGATATAATCTGGCACATCGCCCAGGCTCATGGCGAGCGACTTTCTCAAAATTGGCCCGCTATCCAACAGCAGCTTACACCTATTTTGCAGCAGCATCTTACACCGGTTCTCGCTAGGTTAATTAACGCAGCATTGGCCGAAGCGCCCAAGCTTAACATAGCCTGGCTAATCGCCCGCGGTCGTTACGGCGATGCTTATCAGCAGATGCTGGACTGGATGGCTCAGTATCTCACGCAACTTCCAGAGAATGATAAACAAGCCCTGCTGGAAGCTCTACACAAAACCTGGCTCATTGCTCGCGAAGAGCCAACGATAAAAGAAATTTTTTCTCAGATGGGTCATCAAGTATTAGAGGACGAAAAGCTGGCGAGCGTGTTAGCTGACATCTACCGGGAAGCCGTAGCTGACAATCCGCAAACCGCCGCGTTTTTTCGTGACCGTCTGATCGAATCACCCCGTGTCCGTAAAGAATTCTACGACCTGATGGAACGCTTTGCCCCCACGGCTCGACACATAGCTGCCCGCTGTTTGTTTCAAGCTGATGGGGCTACCAGACCAGAAATTGTCCACCTCGTTCGGTCGATCGCGCTGCGTCGCCGCGTCTCATGGATTACTTTAACCACGCCCCAAGCCACCACGCCTCAGCTTGAAGCCAATAGCTCTATCCCCGTCACACTTAAAAGGCCAAAGCCATGACGCCTGCGCAAATTGCACCATGCGGAATATCTGCCCGCGATGTCACCATCACACTGCCCGACGGCACGAAACTTTTAGATCGCGCGAATCTCGAAGTCCCCGCAGGCGGCTTGGTCGTATTAGCTGGTCCTAGCGGCACCGGAAAAACGACGTTTCTTCGCTGGTTAGCAGGCCTAACTGATGACGCGCCCTCTGCCGTCAACATCGAAGGCACAATCGAATTCACCCACAGCAAACAGCAAGCCCAATCAATTAGCCCCAACAATGTGGGGCTGGTCTTCCAAAACCTTGCGCTTTTCGACGAGCTATCTCCCCAGGCGAACGTCCAATTCGCTATCGACCATCGACAGCAACTTCATCAAAAAGGCGCCAGCGCTCGAGACTTACTAAAGCAATTGCAAGTGCCCCTCGACACACCGCTATCTCGACTTAGTGGCGGCGAAAAACAGCGCGTTGCCGTAGCTAGAACTTTGGCAACCAACCCGCCCGTGCTTCTATTCGACGAACCCACTACCGGTCTAGACCCAGCTACCGCTCGCTCCGTCGCCCAGCTTATCGTCGATACACACCTTAGTGAGCAAGCGACCGTCATTGTAGTCACGCACGACTTCGAGCCATTCCTATCGCACAAACCGGACCTCTACTTATTAGACCCGCACAAAAAAAACCTGCGCCGCATCCAGGATGACGAACTTCGCACCTACTTCCAACATCCCCTCCCGCACCAACAACGAGACCAATTAGCCACGCCGCTAGTGAGCGCCTGGCAAGATAAATTTTGGGTCAAATGGCTAACAGGTCCGGGAGAAGTCCTGGCTAATTTAATTCTTTGGCCATTGGCCTTGTTAGGCGGCTGGCGACGACCTCGCTGGAAACTCCGATATTTATGGCATTACTGGTGGATGACCGGACTAGGCTCAACGGCGGTTTATGTAGCTATCGCCGGAGCGATGCTGGGTTTCGTATTTACGTCATTTAATTTTTCGCAAATTCCCTACGCCAAAGCTACCGTCCCATTAATAACAGAAGAATTGTTAGCCGCCATCGGGATTAGCACATTCCGCGTGATTATCCCACTCATGATAGCTGTACTAATGGCTGGGAAATGCGGAGCGGCTATCGCGGCTGATGTCGGCGCTCGTCGCATCACCCAACAGTTCGACGCCCTCAACAGCTTCGGCGTCAAACCTCGCCATTACCTCTACGGAAACATTGGCTTAGCTATGCTCATCGCCTGCCCGCTGCTCTCGGTCTTAGCCTACATCACCAATGTCTACGCCGCGATGATAGCTTATCTCATAGCCACCGGCGACGGCTCGTTAGCCGTGTTTCATCGCAACTTCTTTTCCACCGTTTGGCCAATAACATACGCCCTGCCACGCGGCACATGCTGGATGCTGGGTAAGGGAGCCATCGGCGGGCTTGTTATCAGCACCATCTCATACACCTTGGGCGCGCGTCCGAAATCTGCGTCAGTAGAAGTAAGTCGAGATGTAGGCCTATCTATTTTCTGGGGGTCTTTAGGCGTACTCACCCTCCACTCTATCTTCACACTGATAGAGTTTTGATCGGACGCAGCAGTCACAAATAGCTGCGATAAGGCACGTCCGACAAGACTTGTACCACCGTCCCAATCTAAAAAATGATATACGTCCTTTTCCTACAGACTCGCAACGACCTCATAAAGTCCGCAGCATCCTATGCTCACACAATATGTTAACGGTACTTTGCGACTTACGGACCTTGTCGCTCATGCTGCGTCCTAATCATATCCGACTTATACGACCCGTGCAAAACCATACAGGACGTAAACAACGCCCCCATAACAATTACACATCGCCGCCATGATTAGTGTCATCACCTTGACACCTAAACATTATCCACCAACTATCCACGTCCCATTTAACGCTATGGAAACCGCACAATCGTCACGAACCGAACCCCAAAAAATACTTATCGCGCCGAAGGTTTCGTCCTCTAAGTAAACAAGAAATATCATCTGTTAAGTTCGCCCCGAGCATCGTCGATAGCGATGTGGAAGGCACGACGCCTGGGAGAATTTATAGCATGAATGCAAAACCAACCATCGTTATCCTAGACACCGACGCAAGTCGTTGCGCGCAGCTTGAAACGACATTGTCCAAAGATTTCACCTGCACAAGCGGGTCGTCTTGGCCAAGCGTCGCTAAAGACATAACCAACCTCTCACGCATCGCCTTTGTGGTGCGTATGGACGATCATAGCCAGGCCCGCATGAAGCTAGCTATCAACGCGATGCGACGTGCCCATCGCCATCAAGCCATCATCGCCATCGTGCCCACCGGATACGCATTGCTCATGCGTGCAGCCTTTAGAGCCGGTGCGACAGATTGCGTCGAACAAACCATCAGCGACAACGATTTACGTCGCTGCATCACCCAAGCGATTTTCGTAGCGGGCCTGGCTAATAAGCATGAAAGTTTGGGCGATTTGATGGTATTCGCCAGAGACCAACTATCATCCGAATACACTGAAACAACGCGAGCCTTGGTCGCAGCCGTCGAAGCCAAAGACCCCTACACACGCACGCACTCCCTCGCCGTCGCCGACCTCGCCGAAGGCATAGGCCAACGACTCGGCTTACCGGACGCCACACTCAGCGCATTGCGAACCGCAGCCCTACTTCACGACATTGGCAAAATCGGTATACCCGACGCCATCTTGACTAAACCCGGACGACTCACCGATGTGGAATTTGACGAAGTCAGACGACACCCCGAAACCGGGGCCTCGATCCTGGGCCACACCAAGCAATTTGCCGAGGTCCGCCCCATGATCTTACATCACCACGAACACTTCGACGGCAACGGATACCCGTCCCACATTGCCGGTGAAGCCATCCCCATCGGCGCTCGCGTACTTGCTATGGCTGACGCATTAGACGCTATGCTATCACCGCGAAGTTACAAGTCCGCGTATAGCATCGAACGAGTAGTAGAAGAAATCAAAGCCGCCAGAGGCATGCAGTTCGACCCGCGCGTAGCTGACGTCACCTTAGACTGGCTGGAAAAAGACCCCGAAGCTTTTCAAGCAAACGCCCCCGCGCGCTTCGTATAATAAGCGTCGTATCGGGTGGCATGGGTACGCCCCGACCCCGATGCCAATCGGGGCCGGGGCTTACCCGTGTCTCCATCAAAAATAATCAACCAGCCACATAAAAACGATTGGCCATATCATTCGACAATGGCAGTATCCGCGACATAATCATCGTCCACGCAGAGCGATCGTTCATAAATCGCAATCCCCCACGCACCGGCAATCACTGACACGCAAGGTAGCAAAAAACTGCGTAGCGGATTATCCATTGCACCAGCTACCAAACTGTGCAATAAAAGCCAATGCGCGTCAGCCTGTAATTGTGGCGACAAATTCAATGACGAATGAAGAAAGGCATATTGCCCGAGATACCCAAATACAATGAGGGCTAATGGCGTCACCGATACAATGAAAATAAAAAACGTACTAACCGCAATCGTCCAATAGCAAAAACTTTTCTTGAAATGGTATTCCGATTTAGGACGTGGGCGTTGCAATCGCAACACGAGCAATTCCGCGCTTCCACCATACGCAAGCAGCATCCCACAAATAGCGAAAAATATACACGCGCCAAACAAACAACGCAGGCTCACCGAAGCTGGAGGTGGTGCAAAAATGGCAATCAATGATGCAACTACACCGCTTCCAACAATCGCAGGCCAAATAAACCAACGCAGCTTCGCAACGACCTGCTTCCGGTCTAACACCCCCTGCTGCTTGCGCAATTGCCGACGAATCTCATCCAACGAACCAAAGTCCGCCAATGCCGCTTCAACGGCACTTACTTCGCTCATCCCCTCCGTGCATTTATCCTCAACAAGCTGCGACAAATGATCGCGCAGCTCCTCCGCTACCTCCGCACGACGCGCCATCGGCAATCGACTATCAGTTAGTACGGTCGCGATACTTTTTTCAATCATCAGATTCTTACGCATGAGCTGAATCTCCTAACAACAACGTCATACCACGCACCAACTCACGCCATTGTTCGCTACGCGCAGCCAACTGACGACGCCCCTTCGGCGTGATGCGATACACACGCCGCTTTCGCATCCCCGCGCTTTCGTCCCACTTTCCTTTGATCCAATCCTTAGCTTCAAGCTTGTATAAAAGCGGATATAACGTGCCCTCACCAAGCTGAAAAATCCCCTCACTCTTGAGCTTTAGCTTCTTAACGAGTTGATAACCATGAGACGGCTCCTCAGCCACCACAGCTAAGATAAACGTCTCCGTCGTACCCTTCAGCAATTCACGGTCAAATTTCATCGGCGTATACCTCGTATAACAAAGTATACACCCGAAAAGCCAGCGGGGCCAATAAATATTTATTTTTTCAACTAATCATGATAGATAGGAAGTCGGGTAGGGCATCCCGATGTGCATCGGGATTGCCTGCCGTCTTCGCCTGGCGATCAAAGCCCCAGTGTCATAGCCGTGCCACAGGCCAAAATCACGAACCCGGCCAATGCATGACTGTAACGTTCAAGTCGCTGCACCATAGCTACACTGACCCCCGCCCCGATCAGCAGCACGATGGTCGTCATCGTCGCCAACGTCACCAACGCAAAGATGCCTGTCACGATAGCTACATCCACCCAACTGCCCATCGCAGCCGGGTACATCAACACCGGAATCAAAGGCTCGCACGGGCCAAACAAAAATATCGTAAACAAAATCCACGGCGTGAGCGAAGGCGTCGCGCTACCATTAGCCGCATGGTCATGGTCAGCCGATAGCGAATCCTCAACCGCTGCTTTTGCCTGCGCCTGATGCACATGCAAATGCTGGCCGGCGTGAGTATGCTCATGGGCATGAACCGTACCATCCACATGAACGTGTGTATGCGAATGAGGCTGATTACGCATCGCGCGTCTCACACCCCACATAAAATAGATCAACCCAAATGCAATGAGCAACCAACCAGCTATCCGCCCGCGCGTGCTTTCCAGCCAGGACAATTGATCCACACCCGCGCCGAGTAAAATGCCAATCGCGCCAATCGCAACCGAACTCAGCACATGTCCCACCCCGCAGGCAAGCGTAATCACCACTGTCCTGGACGTAGACCACCGCCGCGCACGGGCCATAGCCACGAATGGAAGGTAATGGTCCGGGCCTAGCAGCGTATGCACAAACGCCACACTAGCCGCCGTCCAGCCTAATAATACCAAATGCTCTTGCATTACTTATCCTGCAATCGTTTACGGAAACGCTTTCTGACAATTAGTACACCACGACGCACTATCAGTCTTAACCGGTGACACCCACTGACCACCGCACGTCGAAGACATACATCGCCTCGCTGAGTACCCCGACATCTGCTCACATTTTGGACACGTTACCGGAAAATCATTAAACCCAAACGCCCGATGGATAACAAAATGTTGGTTACAATCTGCATCACTACACAGCACGGGAAAATCACCCGTAGAAGCTATCGCCTGCGCATCCGGGGGCAATGGTGTTGACAACATATTCGTAGCAAAACTACATCCCCACATCACAATCAGCGCAGAGAAAACATAAGTGCCATACCGCACAACAGCCGTCTCCCAAATCAAGTAAGGCTCTGCTTTACAATTCTCAACCCACTCCAGAAACTGCCGACGCAGCACCGGCGCTTGCTCGCGCGCGATGAGCAGCCATTCGACTAGTCGATTCGGATTCTCCTCAGCCATACACGTCCCGCCTTGAATTCGCTACCAAGCATTGTAGCTACGAACTCTCAAACAGGCGAAAAACGTGGCCAAGCTGGCAAAATTTTGAATTTGGAATAATGCGAGGGAAGTCGCAGTTAATGATACAGTGGTTCCCAGGCGCGCGACTTCTTTAGGTTTGACAACTCGCTCAACCAAGCGAGGCGGTCGAGGCAGCAGCAGTTGGCTTATACCCCGACCGTCCTCGCGGCGCGTTCCTTTGGCCCAGGCTTACGACACAAGCCGCCGTCATCACAGAATAAAAACGTGATAACGAAGTGACCGATTGAATTTTCTATGGTGTCTTATCGCATTCTCAACCCCTCAGTTAGCCAAGCACGATTCGCACACGTTGCAATCATAGAAACGATTCACGCAGAGTTTAGTGCCATGACATAAGTCGTTTCCAATAAACGGCTTACGACAAACATCATGGCTGCGACACTTGGTGCGCAGCCCTAAAAACACAACCCTTCAAACCGCTTCTGCCAAATTATGATGTCAAGGGCCAAAAACTTGTGATATTTTCAAATTTTACACTCTGCCATTTTCTCGCAACCTTATTCCAGTAAACGACTTACGCCATATAAAGTAACACTCTCAATTTGACGCATTGACGCCTAATCCACCTCGACGTAGACATAGAGCCTGTAGGGATGACATAACTGTCGTGCCAGCGAAAAATTGCTTGCTGGCGTGGCATGACGAATGACGGCTTCCCATAAGCCGTGGCGGGCTTCCGGAATCGGGATTATTCTCTCGGTTTCGGAAGTTTTTTTTATTTGAAACGCTTGGCTAACATATGACCACAACACAAAACGAATCCATCCCGCGAATCCAAGCCGGCAAAGTCCACGCGCTAACCCAACTTTGTCGCGAACATTATCGCCTCTCCATCCAAGTGCCAAACTTACGCGAGGCTCTGCCCGGACAATTCGTTCATCTATGCGCTCCTACAAATGACGACTCACATTACCGCATCGTGGACGACCAGGATGATTCCCATCACCAGGACTGGGCTATGCTTTGTCAAACCCCCATGTTGCGCCGCGCGTTCAGCATTGCCGCGATTGAAAAAACATCAGACGGCATACTCGTCGATGTCATCTTTCGCGTCGTCGGCAAAGCGACGCAATGGATGGCCTCCCTTTCCCCCGACGACCCGGTCAGTTTGCTCGCGCCGCTTGGCAACAGCTTCCCCATTTCCAGCACACGAAAAAAAGCCTGGCTAATCGCTGGCGGTGTAGGACTCCCTCCCATGCTTTGGCTAGCACAAGCCATGAAGCAACACGAAAAACAAGCCACCCTTTTCTACGGCGCACAGTCCAGCCAATTACTCGCGTTGGATTTAGATAAAGGCACACCTTGCAGTACGGACGCGACACAAGCGGTCTTAGCTTCACCTTCACTAGCTGCCTCAGATGTACCTGTTGTCATTAGCACCGACGACGGCTCCGTAGGAATTCATGGCCACATTGGTGACGCGATAGAGGCACACTTCGCCAGCACCGCACCCGACCCAGACAACCTCATCATGTACACTTGCGGGCCTGAAAGAATGATGCGTTTCGTTGCGGACTTCTGCAGCGAGCGAAATATCGAATGTTATGTATGCGTAGAACGGGCGATGGCTTGTGGCACAGGAACCTGCCAATCATGCGTCGTAGCTATCACCGACGAGTCGGACCCACAAGGCTGGCGCTACAAACTATGCTGCGCAGAAGGCCCAGTCTTCAACGCCAAAACCGTCGTATGGGATACCGCGCCATAAGGCACGGTCATGGACCAGCCTCCACTGAACCATTCTCTATTTTTACAAAAAATGTACAGATTTTGTAAATTCCGGAGGATTTTCCAGAATTTTCCAGTTTTTTACAGGAAAAAACTAGAAATATCATTGATTGCGATTGGCATGCTTTATACGATAACTATAGGAACGGGGGCGAGCCGTAAGCCCACCCCCGCTTGAAGTTGTCACTTGTCGATGAGATTAGTCATCGACCCAAATTGGGAAGGCACGGATGCCATACCACGACGCATGGATACGTTTTCCGTTTTTGTCAGTAATACTACTGCGGAAAATCAAGTGCTTCCCTTTCTTGTTCTGCCTTTTTTTAGGCTGCATAATCGTCTCCTATAAAGGAGACGGGACTTAGAGTCTGGCCCTGCAATGTGATGCCCGTCATCATCTTTTGCAGTGCAAACAAGGGCGCGTGGCGTGATCATGAACCAATTAACCACGCGTCCACCACTGAGGTAAAGCCGTTGACGTCTGTTTCAGCAGGCGTCAGCGGTTTTCTTGTTCTAGGGCTGCCCAGTCAGCCCTAATCTCTTCTAACCACATGCGACTCCTCTCTGGTTACTTATACACACATTAGATCCTCCGCTTGTTTATTGAGTGAGAGTTCCCCGGACTCCGTATTGAAGCTCACCCGTTCCTGCTTGATAAGATTTCCGATCGTAGTACGCAGAATGTGACGGCGATTTGTTGCGGTACTTTCGAAGCGATTTTCAAGTTGATTAATGAGCGCAGCCCTCAGTTTTGCGCCATCCCTAAGCATAGCAATGACCGCAGAAGAAGGCCCAAACTTAATCGGATCCTTCATTGCGCTAACTCTTGCAACTTGGTTTTCTAACTCGGCCATTGCAGATTCCAGCTCAGCGAGCGAATTTCGCACGCAGTTCATTTTTTCCCTAACAGAAGAAATTGGTACTGGCGTTACATTTTCAAACATTTATGACCTCCCTGTGAGCACCTCCCATGCATCAGCGGCACGCACGAACCACACGATTTCGTACGATCAGCAGCATTATGGGACGCAATCGCATTGGCGTCAAGCGCCAACCACATTGATACCCAATATATTGATGTAATTGCTTGTGAAATACATATGTGGTATGATATCACATTGTGATTTGTTTGCCAAAGCCATTAACATGCTGCGTTCGAAGACCTAATGCACAGAAGGCGGCAATTCTGGCGGTGGTAGCCAACAGGGTTCGCATCGAGGCTCGTAGCTCTCCGCGCCGCCGACCATTTCGCCGTCAATAACCGGCGTGAGTCGTTGCGTATAACTTGCCTGCTGATCGCACTTCGCACAT
The DNA here is from genome assembly GCA_024280855.1 of Planctomycetota bacterium. Taxonomy (GTDB): domain Bacteria; phylum Planctomycetota; class Phycisphaerae; order UBA1845; family UBA1845; genus JAJRPG01. Next base: position 19,726 of record JAJRPG010000032.1, read on the forward strand.
GTTGCATACAGTCGAGACGTGCTATCTGCGGCCGCAATCAGCTTCTCAACCAGAGAAAATGGCCTGCCCCAGCTATCTCGATCGAGCGAAGTCGCTAACACATCCATACCGCGACTAATCAACGCTTCAATCACAGACGGCAACTCTGCATCAAAAAAATGAGCCTCGTCCAGGCCAACCACTTCGCAATCATCACCCACCAGCTCGAGCATCTGCTGCGCATGCTTTACCGCCAGCGCGGGCATAGCCTGACCGCCATGAGAAACAACCGCATCCGCTGAATATCGCGTGTCTAACTCAGGTTTGAACACAACGACGCGCCGCTCATCAACAAGCTCGATGGCTTTAATCAACGCGGTCGTCTTACCCGCGAACATGCAGCCACAATATATAGTAAAAAGACCCCGTTTACCGGAAGTGTCATCGCGTCGGGGCGTGCGGCACAATGTTTGTGTCATGGTTGATCGAGCGCGAAGCGCGCTATTCCGTGGCCACAGTTTCGACGCCAAGATCAACACCTTCGAATAGCGCCCGACCTATGCGAATATAAGTTGCGCCAGCTTCGATACCATATTCAAAATCGCTGCTCATCCCCAAAGAAAGTTCCTTAAACGCCGGGCCACAAATGCGATCATGCTCGAACTCTTCAAACAACTCTTTGACCCGGCTAAAGGTTTGCCGAATCACCGAGGCATCATCCGTCAAAGGTGCCATAGCCATGAGTCCGCGAATTTCTAAATGCTCCAGCGTCATAAGCTGCTCAGCTAGGTGCGTCGCCGCCGCCACCGCGATTCCTTCTTTCTGACGTTCACCACTAGCGTTGATTTGAAGAAAAATCGGCGTAACTCGTTCTAACTTTGCAGATTGGATATCAATTTCTTCCGCTAAGCGCAAACTGTCCACCGAATGAATAAGATCAATCCAAGGCAACAGCGCTTTAACTTTATTTCGCTGAAGGTGACCAATCATATGCCACTTAGGCCTAGGCCTGGCGCCGGCGCTTAAATCCCTTGCTCGTCGCCCTAACCATTCGTGAATCATACCCGCACGTTGCATGAGGTCTTGAGGCCGGTTCTCACCAAGGTCTTGCAAGCCCATATCAACCAGCGTGCGCACGACATCCAAGCTGGCGCTCTTCGTCACCGTCACTAACTTGATAGACGCCGGGTCTCTACCATACCGCTCACATGCATCCGCGATGCGTTGATTCACTCGTTTCCAATTTTCCTGTAGCTTTCGTTTCATAAAGTCTTTGGCCTATCCGCGCATGTCCTATTGATAATTCCGTTAGTGACCGCCCTGCTCAGCACCCGAACGACTTATCACGCACCACATTCGCTGACCCATGATAGCCGAAAATAAACATTACGCCCGCGCCGAAGCAGCCGCAAGTATATTTGCGCTCGCGTTTTCCTCCACTATTTAATGATAAGTAATTATGCACCCCTGTGAGTTTCTCGCCGAACCCCGTCGCCAGAAGAGCGATTGCCTGCTACGATAAACCTGCTGTAGGAGGATCACGAAACCGCGTCCCGCCCAACCTTGGCTGACGCTGCACGATTAGTAAATAGACCTGCATACTATGCCCCACGAACCTAAGCCTGTGATAACTAAAGAGTACGAAGTCGAGCAGCCCGAAGAGGGTGCGATCAGCAACCCGATGGACTGGTACGACTCTCCAGGCCCGTGGGAGCTGGAAATAGGCTGCGGGAAAGGCAGCTTTTTGCTTAGTCGAGCGAAAAACAATCCGCATATTCGGATGCTCGGCATCGAATGGGCGAACAAATATTACCGCTTCACTGTAGATCGGATGGCCCGCTGGCAGCAAACCAACGTCCGGGTGATGCGAACAGACGCCAAAATATTCGTCATGCGACACCTCCCCCCGCAATGCCTGGATGCGTTACACATCTACCATCCAGACCCTTGGCCCAAGAAACGTCACCACAAACGACGACTCATTCAAAAAGATTTTGCCGACGCCGTATCAAAATTATTAAAACCCGGAGCCGCTTGGCTATTACAAACCGACCACCGCGAATACGCAGATCAAATGCAGGAAGTCCTCTGCCAACGAGATGATTTGGAACAGCAGCCTGCTCAATCCATAGCCGACGTCGCAGGCCCGGATTGGGAAGGGACTAATTTTCAAATCAAGTACGAAGTCGAAGGCCGACCCATTTACCACTTCGCATTCAAGAGAAAATAGCACGTCACCCGGCCTGTATATCAATCCTGCGTAGAAGTTCGCGTAAAATGAAGTGTCACTCGCGCGACATGACGAGCATTCGCGTCCGTCTGCACAGAAAGCGTAGCTGAGTTTAGCGCTTTCCCAAAACCCGCAATAGCCCGAACCGCATCCGCTGGCAAAAATGATCGACGATCTGCGTCACCTGCCCCACGCGTAGCTTCAACCTGAACTTCCACGATCGCGCTACCACGAAGAATGCGAAACGTATAAGGCTGCGTCACGTCTTCCTGATTGAGACGATCCTGAAAATCAACGTGAGGCTGCTCCAAATCCAGCACTTCATCATCCACCGCGAGAATGCGATCACCCCGCAACACGACCTTAGTCGCCGCACTTCCAGGACGCACACCAGCTACCAATATCGCACCATCTCCACTGTCCGTAGCAACATCAATCCCCAAAGCATTAGGCCAACCCTGCTTAGCCACTGGAATGTTCCACCAGCTTGGGCCTAGTAGTGACGGCGCGCCGGCAGTCAACGCTTGCAACCAACTGTCCAACTCATGCGACGTTAGCTCCAATTGCGAAACAGCTAAGCTACGCTGACCAGGCTTTACCGCCAGCGCATTCGCGACACCCGGAACCGAAGTCAAGCGCGGAGCTAAGCCATGCTGTGCGTCCAAAATACTTTCAATATGACTAGACGTCATAGCTACAATTAACCAGTCTTCATACGTCGACCACGCGGGGTCCGCATTTCGCAATAACGACAAAAACGAAAATCGGGATTGGCTGGCATATTCGCCAAGCGGGACGTGAATAATATGCGTCCCCAAATGAGTTTTCAATTTGAACGACGGCGTTCGTCGCTGATCCACTGGGTCAAGCAGCGCTGCTAGTTTGAGTATATTCGCAAAAACGCGCGTCACCTCTGCCCGGGCTTTTTGTTGGTTGCTGGTCCGAATCATCAACGCCAACTGCGGAAGCGTACCCTCAGCCGTCAGCGTTTGCCCCCACACGAACACGATGTCAGGGCCGAGATGCTCAACGAGCGATCGACTCGGCGTCTGCTCACCAGCAACCCCTGACAGCAACGACAAATACCGTTGCCCCCATTGATTCCCCTTGCTCCCAAGTAGCGAATCATAAAGCGCACCAAAATCAAAAGTGCTAGCAGCCGCGAACAATGTCGTATGCGGCAAGCGACGAACCGTCAGCATCGCCGGCACAGAAAGAGGCGGCGTGGTGTTCTTTTTTGGCGCCGAAGTACGCAAAACAACATCCAACTGATCGTCGCCTTCGTACAGCGCAAACATCGCATAACCCGCGCCTGACCAAAGGGTCGAAGGCATCGACGGCTCATGCTTGGTCGCCGAATCCGGCGCGATAAAAACAGTCGTCAATGGACTATTTTCCAGTTCGGCTAACACGTCACGAAAGGCCTTAATTTCAGCCAGGTTCCTTCGCTTAGCACTAATCATTAACCGCTGCGTCTCACGAAGTAATGACCGCGATGCACTCCGCCGCGCGAGTACCATATATTGATCGCGCACGCATACAAACAGCCCGTCATTCAGATTGATAAACGTAGCCTCACCGAGTTTGCTGTCACGCTTTCGCTTGTCCTTTGGAAACCAACGGTCCAATACGGATAAATCTTTTAATCGCACCAAAAAATGAGCTTTACCAATTTCACTCCAGGACGGGGCAATCAGCGCAACGTCCGTGCGCATCAACTCGTCCACGTCGATAGCGCTATTAACGCTCACATATTTTTCCAAGCTTTCGCGCAAATCGACCGTCGTATGCAAGCTGGCTACATCCCCAGTCAACGCCGGCAATAAGCGGCCCGCCCGTGTACGAGCCAGCGACTTATTTAATTTAATCGGCTGATGTATAATGGCGAACAGCTTGGCAGACGCGGGCACAAAGCGAGACATCTCCGAAATGCGCTGCTGCGTAATCGTCGTAGACTGAGATTGCGCAAACGATGATGTAACCATCATCAGCCAACAGACAGCGATCATGAATTTACGAGCGATCATGCGAAACACTAGTCCTCAGAAATCCCACATCACGTACAGCCTGAATCCGTAAGCAATCGCGCAGACAACACTATCCTCAGCTATGCCACCGAGTATAGCATCTTCCCAAGAATTTTATCGGCTCAGTGCGGGAGAAACAAAGATATTATCAAAGAATTGAGACCGAGAAATAAAGATAAGCCACCACCTGTCGGCCTATTCGTCACCGGAAGCGTCATGCCCGGGCAGATCGTTTTTGTGCTTTTCAGGATCAGTTGGATCCTGTTCATTCAACTGCTCAAGAACATCGATTTTTTGCAGAATCGTAAGGTCTACTTTTTCCAGCAAAGATTCGACATCCTGCCGTCTGGTATCAAAATTGTTTTGCGACCGCCGAATTAGTTGTTGCAGTTCACCCGCTGGCGCATCGCCGTCAGTCACTTCCAGATCATCATCCAGGAACGGCTCGGGTATTTCAGAGTCGTCAATAACAGATTCAATCTGCCCGGTCTCCGCCTTACCTGCCACCCGGCCTTTATTCGAATCGAAAAATCCGAAAAAGCCCATCAACACCACCGCCGCAGCCGCCAAAGGAGCAGCCACATAAATCCATCGTTGCCAACGACGCATCCACGATGATTCCTGCTCATCAACGCACGCCAAAAGCCTGTCTGTAAAATTAGCATCCAACGTCACCGGCTCCCGGTCTGACGTCATGATATGACCGCTAACTTCCATCAGCGCCAGCGCCCGTCGACAATCTGCACACTTCACACAATGCGCACCCAACTCCGTCCGTTGGCCCGCCGACAATTCGCCGTCCAGATAAGCGTCAAACAAGTTTTGCGCCGCTTCGCAACGCATGATAAATTCCTAACCTTGTTAGCAAACCAAACCAAGTCAGCCAAGGCGCTTTGCCCTGGCGTTCAATACCTTCTACCCAGCTAAGCCGGAAAGATTGCGAAATTGTAACAAATCTTTTTCGCTTGTTGATTCCAGCATGTTCCTTAATCTCAAACGCGCCCTGTGAAGATGGCTTTTCACCGTAGCCACAGGCAGTTCCAGAATGCGGGCAATTTCCTGACAACTCATACTCTGCCGATAAAATAACAACACTGACGCCCGCTGCTGCGGTGACAACTGATCGACAGCCGACCACACATCACTACGAAGCTGAGCCGCCTCAGCCGACTCAACATTGTCGCTAGGTGATTCGTGACTCGGTAGTGGCATCGAAGCAAAATCTATATCACCATTTATCGCCTGCTTTTTGCGCATACGATTAAGGCACATCCGATAGCCAATGGTAAATAGCCAAGTGCTAAATCTAAATTCATCGCGAAATGATTCGAGCGAGGCGAAAGCTTTCAGGAATGCGTCCTGACAAACTTCTTCTGCATCATGATGATTACGGGTCATCCGCCAAATGAAAGCGAACAAACGATCCTTATGCTGATCGACCAATTCGCGCAGCGCCAGCTTATCCCCGCTACGCGCGCGAGCAATCAGCTTCCGCTCAAGCTCTCGGACATTGTCTTCCGCAGCTATTTTCACAACACACCTGCCTCCACTATATTATAACTCCCGCCGAACGGAAAAGTTGCCCATTAGTGTAACACCTATAAAATCGGCTTGGTAGATCATAGGCATCAGAAGATCTCTCAGGAGACGTGCCACAGCGTATATTTTACAGCACCAGTGCAATATGGCCAAAAAAACAACCAAAAAGCAGCCTGAATCAAACGTTTGTCAGAATAAAAAAGCTGGCTATCAATACGAGATTCTCGAAAAAATCGAATGCGGGATGGTATTATTGGGCACAGAAATAAAAAGTTTGCGCGATCAGGGGGCCTCGCTGGACGAATCTTACGCCCAAATCCGCGGCGACGAGCTTTGGCTGGTGGACTGTCACATCCCCGCGTACAAGTTTGGGCACACCACCAACCACGAACCCCGACGACGTCGCAAGCTGCTTTTGCATAAACAACAAATGCGAAAATTAAAACCCCGCGTCGAACAGCGAGGCCAAACCCTTGTCCCGCTGCGCATATATTATAACGAACGCGGCATTGCAAAAATCACCATCGCCCTAGCCAGCGGGAAGAAACACTCCGACAAACGGCAAGACGCCCGCAAGAAACAACATCAACGCGACATGGAACGAGCCATGCGCGGGAGATAATGAATCGCTTCGTCTTGCAATGGCATGACCTTGGTTAAAATGTTTAAGGCATCGCTATGTGCAGTGAATTGGAATTACCGTTAATCGTCGGAATAACCAAGAAGCCTTTCTTACCTGGCCGTAAAATATTCGCCATATACAAAGATCATTTTGTCATTGCGGTCACACGAATAAAATCGGAATTCCCTGACGCCATCTACGAAGCCAACGGGGCTATCGCATGGAAAACCCTGCCCCGAACGAGAAAAGTCGCTGTAATTCCGTTTGCTGATATTGACTGGATAAAAACATATGAAAGCGGTAGCCAGATAGAACCTCAATTCACTCTAACGCTAACAGCACAAGGAAAGAAATTTCGTGTCAACTTGAATGCTGATGATGCAGGTCTGATACTCACTTTTCTCGCGGAACATTTTGGTGACAAACTAGAACCAAAAGCAGAAACCGCAAACGAATTCCGAAAAAAAATGATCCTTGGTCTAATCGCGGTGTGCATAGGTTTAGACGGATGGATTGCATGGGCCTTGTGGGAACTACATACAACTCAATCTATTCGCGGTCCAAAAATGTTTGTCGATTTCATTTGGCTAATATATGAAAAGAGAGGATTCACCACCACAGCTGCTTTAACTATCTGCACAACCGCCCTATTCAATTTCGCATTGTTAGCGTTATGTTTTACTAAACCAAAAATTAAAAACCGAACACTAAACTGTAACAATTGCGGATACAACTTGCTCGGGCAAACGGGAAACACCTGCCCCGAATGCGGTACGGATATTTCTTGACACACTTGCCGCATCCAAATTGGCCCAATCATCCTGTCGCTAATAGCACATGGCTGGCGGAACTGCACCAGCAACCCCTTGCCCCCCCCCTCATTTGACGACCATCCCCCTTCGCGCATAGGCTAACCATATACCACAAAGGTATTAGCCATCAGGCCAAAGGGAAAATATCGGAGTTCATCAGTGAAAAAAACGCCATCAAACATGCTGCTCTACGACGATGGCTGCCCGCTTTGCACCTTTCAAATGAGCCTCATCACCTGGCTGGACTGGCTAAACGTCGTCAGCCTTGTTCCACTGTCGCACCCCAAAGCTAAGCTCATCGCCCCACAGCTTTCGCGTGAAGAACTACTCGAAGCCATCCACTGCGTTATGCCTACAGGCCGAGTGCTTAGAGGGGCGCGGGCGTTACGCTTTCTCTTCATGCGCATGCCACTACTCATCCCCGTTGGCCTGTTCCTCTGGCTGCCCGGTGTCATCCAAGTGGCAGAATTTGTCTACGCCACAGTCAGCCGAAACCGACACCTGCTCAGCAAACTATTCGGCTGCAAAGAAGCCTGCTCCATCATGCCCACACGCAAACGTGAAGGCGACATCAAACAAGCGGATTAACAATTTATTTTTTAGAAACAACCAACTATGACTAAGACTCAACTGGACGTTCCAACAAACGAACTCATCGAAGCCTGGCTAACCAATCACCGAATCAATCTGCTACTCATCGACAAAATCACCGACGAAGGCATGTTGCAAACGCTATCCAAACGAGGCGGCAGAGGCGTGACCGGCGAGTTCGCTCACATGCACAACAACCGCGTATGGCAGCTTCAAAAACGCGCGAAAGACTTAGCTGAGGGGTTAACCATATTCGAGACAAAATCCCTACCCAGCAAGGCCCAGCTTCGAAAAGCGATGAAAGCCTCGACAAAAGGTATTCAAGACCTGCTCACCGGCATACTAAACAACCTGCCTAAGCGTCGCGGCTTCAAGAAAGGCCTGTTCACCACGCTATCATACTTCGTCTCTCACGAAGCCCACCATCGAGGCCGAATCCTACTAACCCTAAAAGTCAGCGGACACACAATCGATAAAAATACGCCAATGACAATCTGGGCCTGGGATCAATTGTGACACGAAAGCGTCACTGTTCGAGGTAGGGCAGGTCGTTCTTTTGCCTACTGGCGAAAGGTTGACCTGCCTTAACTATTGACGCATGTGTGAATGTACCATGCGAGCATGTAATCAAACGGTGTAGGTCATGCTATTGCATGACTCTTAGACGTCCGTCATGCAATAGCATGACCTACTTGCTAAATTCACATCGATTCACATGGCTACGACTGAGCCTTCGTCGCCAGCAAATTACGAACCAGCTCCGTCAGCGCGACACGATCAATCGGCTTCGCTACATAATCATCAGCCCCGCATTCTGCCGCCCGTTCAACGTCGCCCGGCTCATTCAGTGCCGTGACCATGACAATAACTATATCGCGCGTAGCCGGGTCATTTTTCAACCTGCTGCAAACCTCAAAGCCCGAAATTTTGGGCATCATAATATCCAGCAAAATCAAATCCGGCGATTCCTGCTCCACCACGGTGATAGCCTCCAGGCCATTCGTCGCAGTCAAAACACGCACCTCCGGAATGCCTTCCATATACACCGCGAGAAGCTCAAGATTCTGCGGATGATCGTCTACGAGCAAAACCGTTTGTTTTTGATCCATTGAATCAGCCATGAGAAACGCATCCTTGTGAGCCAAACACTATCACAATCATACCCAAACGCCTTCGTCGCTCGTTCACCGCCGGTACATACTAACGCCATCCGCCAGCGCCGTCACGAAGCACAAGTCCACAGAGCAACAGGAACAAGCTCCAGCTTGATGCCCAGTTAATACTATGTAGCATAAATCACTCCCGTCATTCCCGCGCAGGCGGGAATCCAGAACAACGACATAATGCGCCAAGACTGGATTCCCGCCTGCGCGGGAATGGCGGAACGGATACCTGGGCGAGAAATTATTACCGAATAGCCTCAAACTGAGGCTTACCCATGCTGCACGAACATGAAACGTCCGAAAAAAAAGAGCCGGGCAACGGAAAGGTTCCGCGCCCGGCTCATATCCGGAATTAAAAGGGTTGATTATCCCCAATTTTATTTTTTACAAGCTTCTTCGTCTTCGACGAATCGCTGTCACCGTGCCCGCAAGACCAAACAACACGAGCGTAGCTGGCTCTGGTACGACGACGAACGTCAAATCACCACCATCTAAACCATTGTTGCCTAAGGTCCGTGTGAGCAAATCTCCCGATTCGAAGCCCGTGGTGATGAAACCGCCAACAGCACTGTTGTTCGAATCACCAGCCAGTAGCACATTCAAATCGTAGGAACCCTGAGCGACTGGCAACTGTACATCAAACGTTGCCAGTAACACACCAGATTGACCTACAACGGGAGCCGGAAGCTCCCATTGGAAATTCGCATTGCCACTTGTTGGCATGAAGGCCGCTTGAGGCAAAGGCGTCGAATTCGACGTTACCCATAGGCCACCACCCGTCCCTGAAGCAGTTTCAGAGAAATCCCATTGAAAGTTACTTACACCAAGCGCAGCGTCAGTGTTTGCGAAGTCAAGCTGAGCGAATCTTACCAACGACGAAGCCGCCGCAGGCTCGGAAACGCGAACCTCAATCGCGAGGCTTTCTCCGCCAGCGAAACTCGACGTGCTGCTGGAACTAGCCAACAGCGAGCTTGAGTTCACCACAAAATCCAGCTGAACACCAGCCGTGGCTTGTGCGACAGACGCCGTCGCTACCAATAGGGCTATTAGTCCTAATTTTGCCATAATCTTATCCCCAGTATCTGTTTCCATCCTGGAACCTTACTCCATCACGAGACGACGCGATGTCACACAAGGACAAAACATCGTCAGTAGCATAAACGCTACTACATATCACGCACTATTGCACGCGATCAAAGGGAAACTAAACACTGAATTACGCAGTGCGACGACGACGACGCGCTGCAGCAACCAAACCACCAATACCTAGTAGAGCAAGCGTAGCTGGCTCTGGAACGACTAATGCAAAGTTGTTAATACCGTCGATCGTTGCAGATCCAAAGCCTTCACTAAAAAATGGTTTGGTGTTAATACCGGAATTGCCAATACCAATATCAACAAGGCCTGGTGTATAGTCACCTGGAACCTCAAGATCAAAAGACAAGACAGTGCCGTCAGCGAAATTGCCTGCGCCCAAGAAATTGGAAAACCACGCATCAACCGCACTACCAGAAACACCTGCTGTAACGTCAGTTAGCGTCAAAGGCAAATCTGTTACTTGAGGCTGACTTGTATCGTCACCACCATCAGTTACATATGGCGCACCGAACGAAAAATTAGTCAGAATCAGCCCGCCGCGCGAAAAAGTCACGGCAAAATCGTTGATAGTAGTTACGCTGTCACCACTCAACACAACATCCAAGCTAATGCTGCCACCTGGAGCGACCACAGCGGTGTTAGTACCACCAGGGCCTAGTATATCGATCACATAATTAGCATTCGCAGTATTAGCAAAAGCAAATACAGCCCCAAGAACCAATAAACCACTTAATCTCATTGTCTTTCCCATTGTCTCAACCCTTTCACGAAAAATAAACGCCCTTTTATCCGGAGAGCTTTGTCTACCTAATCAATTCCCTTAAAACAAAAAGCTTCAGTCGAAATCAATCGACTGTTGCACCTAAACACTTAAATCCAAATTACGGACACATACCACTAGGCTGCGTAACCGAGTCACGAGCCAGGCGAACCAAACCAAGATCGGTGTTGCTGACCGTATTGTCGTTATTAATGTCAGCCCGAATTTCAAACACGCCAGTCGCGCTGTTCGGGTCAACAACCTGCAGCCCGGCTGC
>JAJRPG010000033.1 GCA_024280855.1 Planctomycetota bacterium
GAATCATAGCTGAAACCTGGGCATGGGTAGCCTCAATCGCCTCAATTTCTTCCTCTGCGGATACCTGGCGTCCGCGCGGGGCGTACTCAGCAGCTATATCTACGTATTGATCAGAAACCGCATCTGCGAGTATGGGAATACCAATATCAGCAAGCAACGCACCAATGAAAATTTCATCTCTAAACTTAGGAAAAAGCTTGTCCGCAAAACGGGAAGCTACCACGGAGCAGGCGAGGGATCGCCGCCAGAAATAGCTCATATCCAGCCCCGTCGCGTTAGTTTTAGACATCGTATCAACAAGATATCGGCCAAGAAGCAACGACCTCGTTCTTTTCGGACCTAACAACGTCAAAGCCTGTTGAAGCGAAACAATTTTTTGCCTCACGCCAAACAACGCCGAGTTGACCAAGCGAAGAATCTCGCTGACCGTACCCGCATCACTGGATAGCACCTTGACCAAGTCTTCGTACTTGTAGTTGGAGTCTTGCATGATCTCTAGGAAACGTGTGACCACTGTGGGTACAGAGGGTACAGCCGCTGACTTTTTAATGGCTTCAAGCACCTGAGAATTCATGGTTATCTACGCCTCCAAGCAACAAAGAATTAGGCCAAACTTCTGCACAGGCATCGCTCACAGAACGAACGCCCAAACAGCCGAGACCACACCCACGGTGCGACACCGGCATTCGCGAGTACATCGGCGAAGTAAGCTAATGATTTTAGGACTATCAGCAGAAAATCTGAAAATATCTTTATCCCAAACACCACAGTCGACCAGCGAGAGTTGAACCAGCAGAACCGCGTCCATAAGGAAGCGACTTTCGAGCGTTACAAAGAGGCCGCTTCCTGACGGGCGCGGTTATGCAAGGGGAAATGGTGCAGCGCGCATTACTGTCTCTAAATGCAATGTTCCACTAAATCGTCATTCCCGCGCAGGCGGGAATCCAGCAGTAGGATATTGGGCACGAAGACTGGATGCCCGCCTGCGCGGGAATGACGGATATGAGTATGCCCATGTCATACACGCCGCCCATCGTTGTGTATAATAATTTCAGGAGAAAATAGCTATGCTCAATTAGCAGCAATTCATATATTTCAGTGGCTATAACGGACCATTGTGACTAGAATCGTTACGTCGTCAGGGGCTGGAATCGAGAAATCTTTCGGTTTCTATTAGAGTCAGTTCATGGGTAAACGTCATCTAGAGTCAATAAGGTATGGACCCTTGTGTCAGTAAAGATGTGAAACTAAATCCTGCCGTTTGTAATATCAGCCAGGATTTATGTTGTCCGGTTTGCGATTACTGCTTGCGTGGATTGCCTTTCACGGGGCGATGCCCCGAATGTGGCCTTGCGTATATAGCGGAAAAGACAAACGAAGATACGGCCGCTCAACAATTCGCTGTGCAAATACCGGCTATATTGCGTTGTGGTATCTCACCACATTTTGCGGTACGACATCCCGCCATTGTTTTCGTGGTAATGCTATTGGTATTATGCGCGAGTACCTCGGTGCTAGTAGGAAGTTATTGCCTAGCTACTAAGATCGGATATACGTTTACTACACCTGTTTATCCCGCACGTAATAATATCGTAGCTTCGTTCGGCGTTTATGGTCCCAAAGGTGCAATGCTGCGATGGAATGTCAACGGTATTGTTAGTAATTTTCTGTTGATCTTCGTTGTACACTGGATGATCAGTTTTTTCTTCTGGTGCGTGTATATTGTCAGGCTTCGACGGCTACGCAAGCATTGGCGTACGGTACGGTGCTTCGGCCTGCTTGCTGCGTACAGTTCGGGATGTACGATACTCGTACCGGGGTTACTCGTGTCGTTGTGGCAAATTCCCAGTATGATCGCACCCTTGTCGTCTTCTGGTCATTTTAGTTTTCGTATTTTTTCTCGAATTTATTACCAAGACCGTGATTCGGTTTATATCACTGGCGGGATCGTGCTTGTGGTGACGACCGTTTGGATCACTATTTGGATTATGAAACGTCACAGTACTTGCATCAGCACACTGCGACACGTCATGCTTGGTGTACGGCCGGCTGATAACAAGGAAACAACAAGATTGGATCATAATTAGGCCAAGTAGCGTGAATCCAACAATAGCATTCTGACACGAAGACTGGATACCCGCCTGCGCGGGTATGACGGAGGTGTGTATACTAAATGTCATGCACGCCGCCCATCGTTGTGTATAATGATCTCAGGAGAAAATCACGATGCTCAATGAAACGTACCCGTACTACCTAGCTAACAACCCCATGCAGCCTAACACTGATCTGGTTGTGACCAATAAATATACGAGTGAGCCTGCGACGCGGGTGGCGCTGGCTGATTCCGCCACGATTGATAAGGCTATAGCGGCTTCGGTCGAGGCGTTTGATGAGATGCGAAAGATGCCGGCTTACAAACGTCAGGACGTTTTGAATCATGTAGTGAAGCGGGTGGCTGAGCGTCATGAGGAATTATCCAAGGTTTTGTGCATCGAAGCGGGCAAGCCAATTCGTGATGCGCGGGGTGAAGTGACTCGACTAATCGATACGTTTCGCGTGGCTGCGGAGGAGGCCGTGCGCATTACGGGTGAGTATTTGCCGCTTGATATTAGTGCCCGAGCGGATGGCTATGAGAGCATGTGGCGGCGATTTCCCATTGGCCCATGCAGTTTTATTTCGCCGTTTAATTTTCCGCTTAACCTCGTCGCCCACAAAGTTGCCCCAGCTATAGCTATGGGCTGCACGTTTGTACTCAAGCCTGCTTCGCGGACGCCGATTGGTGCGCTTATATTAGGAGAAATTCTTGCAGAGACGGACCTGCCGCTCGGTGCGTTTAGCATTTTACCCTGCTCGCGCGACGGGGCTGACTTGTTTACTACTGACGATCGCTTCAAATTGCTATCGTTTACCGGCTCACCTGACGTAGGCTGGAAACTTAAAGCTCGGGCGGGGAAGAAAAAGGTCGTGCTGGAACTTGGCGGCAACGCGGCTTGTATAGTAGACGCTGATGCCGACCTGGATTTCGCAGCTGATCGTCTCACCATCGGCGCTTTCTATCAATCGGGACAGAGTTGCATCGGTGTGCAGCGCATTATCGTTCACGAAAACATTTATGATGATCTCAAAGCTAAGCTTGCTGATCGGGCCAATAAACTTATCGCGGGTGATCCGCTAAACGAAGAAACTTTTCTTGGTCCTATGATTACGGAAAACGACGCCAAGCGTATGGAAGAGTGGGTCAGCGAAGCCGTGGAAGGTGGGGCTAAGGTCGTGTGCGGCGGGAAGCGTGACGGCGTGTTTTATGCGGCTACTATTTTAGAAAATGTCGATCCGAAAAATCGCATCAGTTGCATAGAAGCCTTTGGACCAGTAGCCGTGATGCAGCCTTTTAGCAATTTCAAAAAAGCGATTGAGATAGCCAACGATAGCATTTACGGTTTACAAGCCGGCGTGTTCACAAAGAACATCGACCATGCGATGTACGCTTATAACGAGCTGGAAGTCGGCGGCGTAGTCATCAACGATGTACCCAGCATCCGCGTGGACAACATGCCCTACGGCGGCGTAAGAGATTCGGGCCTAGGCCGAGAGGGTGTAAAGTTTGCGATGGAAGATATGAGCGAGATTAAACTGCTTGTGATGAATAAGGTGGGGAGATTGTAGTAGTTTATGGACGAATACAACCTGCCTTGTGTATAATGGGTATACAGTGTTGTCGTCATGTTTGAAATACGTTCGTAAATAACCTTGGTAGGAGATCGATTTGCAACTCTTCAAGTGCTATCTAACAGGTGTAATTTATTTCGCAGTATTGATTTCAGGTGTTATTGCTAAACCTATCGGCTCACGGACGGTGCAACCTGCTACATACAAATCGCCTTCCGGTGAGTATTCACTATTCGTTGACCCTTCAGATAGGCGAGGGGAAGGGATTGCGAATTATCGGTTCGACCATAAAGGCCAGCAGATTTGGTCGGGGCGAAAACCTTTTACGCTCCAAGGCGTTGAAGTTACGGATCAAGGATATATCGTTGGAATAGCGGAAGAGGATTTTTATCATTTAGTGATTTTGGATGACAGGGGGAACTTTGTGTTGCATGAATCTTATGAGCAGCACCGCGTGCATCATTCTCACTCTGAACCATATGCAAAACAATTACTCTATAGCGATAAACACGACTATGTTATTTTTCGCATGGAAGGGAAAGAAACTGATTGTAATAACTCACAAATGGGTAACCAATGGCTTGGCGAAAGCTGGAAAGTGTATCGCTTATCCACCGGCGAATTATTGCATGAATTTCATCCTCTCGAGCATCATGACGATTTAACAGATCGTTGGAATATAGTCGATGCCCAAATCATAAAAAATACGCCCCTAACACTACTGCATTGGTACACCAACGGACTTCATTATAACAAAGAAGAACGAAGCGGCTATTTCTCAGTTGTTGGCATGGATGGGAAACCTTTCTGGTCGTTGGAATTGATTGGAGATTATGCTGATGTGGATATGCCCCAAAGATATCGAGCAGGGCTCGCATCTTCTTTTTTTCCCGAAAATCCCGCCATTATTCCCAACAATATAAGCCATCAATTTCATTTGCGGCGTTTTGCGGATGACACATTGTTGACAGTTTCGACAAAGAAAAATGTGGATGGTACATGGGATATAATCGAAGAAAACCAATCCAAATTTGTGTCTGAATCAGATAGTTCGCACGATGTAATATACGATGGCGACTTGAAGTATCTTGGTGAGTTGGATTTGGGACAAAGGCAAGAAACTGACGGCCCCTTCGGTGGTATCGGAAGATTCACTTTCGACAAAGCAGGAAGAATTCACTTTTCTAGCAACTCATTAAAGAGTGACTGGCACCTTAGAGCAATCGATTCGAATGGTGAGATTATTCTGGAGCGACCACGAGAATCAGCTCTCTCAAGAGAAACTATATGGCATGATACGCCAAGAATTGGCGACGACAACTTCATCCAATTACGTCAAATCAAAAAAAATTCCCGTGAATACGATGCGTGGTTTATCAATCTCAATACGGGGCATGAAGAGCGGTTTGATGCTTATCCGGGAGGTTGGTCCCGTAGCATCAGCCGAGCAAAAGATGGTCGGTTCATCGTAATTAATTACAATGATGATGTAATATGCTTTGCAAAGGATGGAGCTATACTATGGAAACTTGACAGGCAAATCGAATCAGACAATGCCATCCTTGGTACGATGCCAGACAGTTCAGTGTTTATGAGCGATGGCCGAATTGCCATGCTAACATGGTCAACCATAAAAATTTTATCGGGTACCGGTGAGCTTGAAGAAACAATAGAATTGGACAAGAAACCTTATCGTGGCCTCGTAGCTGACAAGGGTGGCGGATTCTTATTGTGTACTAGAGATGACGGCAATCGACCGGGCACCAAAGATAACGAGCGTATTATTATCAATCGTTTTTCAAGTAAAGGGAAGCCAACGTCACAGATAATTCCACGCTTGGCTGATGGACGTACTATAACCAAATTTAGCTATGCTGTAGCTCCTGATGGACGTGTCTGGATAAGTGACAGCCGACGTTTTCTGCGGCTCGACAGTAAGGGTGTCGTGGATCATATTCTTGGTCCCAAGTACGATACGGATTCACTTGGCGAGCTTGCCGGCTTTACAGTAGACAGTCTTGGTCGTTATTGCGCGGCATCACGAAGTACAGGAGCCATTCATGTGTTTGAACAAGACGGGTCATTATCTCATAAGCTCGTGCCTGACCCCACCGATTTTGTTCTTCCATTGCACCATTTAGCCATCCATGCTGCTCCTGACAATTCGGTTTTCATCAGACGCTCATGGACTGTCAGCTACGTTCGGTTCAATCCTAATGGAACCCGTGATAAAATCGTTGACTTCTCGCCACGCTTGAATGGATGGGCTTTTCTGCCACAAGCTGGAAAACGTTGTGGTATAAATCGAGACCGAAATCTCGTGTTAGTCGATACAAATAACCAAATTCTACATTCACTAAAGAAACGACCAAATGGCAATTGGTTTGATTCTGCAATAATCGCAACAAGCCCAGATGGTGAAATAGTAACACTTAGTCGTGATGAAATCGATGGGAACAAGTCATACACACTCGATAGGTTTAATTCAAATGGTGATTCGGTCGATTCGATTACCATTCCGAAGCCAGCATCTGGGCTTAGCAGCGTCATTCATACCGGAAAACAAATCCTGCTGGTGTGTGAAAATGAAGTTGTCATTGTCACCTTGAACGATAAGTCAATCACGCGATGGCATATGAGTGAACTGTCGCTAGAACGACCGCGCTGGAAAGGATTTGTGATATCTCAAACCAACGAGCTACTTCTATATAACTCTAAAACTCAAACAGTTCATCGATTTCAATTGCCTGAACATTAATAGATTTAGCCTACCCCCCCCCCCCGCGCAAAAAGAAGGCCACGGTCCCCAGGTGACCGTGGCTTGGGCGCCTAGCGTGCCGCGTACGGCTGACTTCCCGAGCAATCAGCCGCCTTTTGAGCGGAACGCATTGGCTACTCTCCCCCCTCCTAAAGGCTGGAGAGGTTATCCTTCATTAACTCGTTACTGTTGATCGTCGATGATTCGTCGAAGCTGAGCGTTCTCACGGCGCGTGGCTTCCAGATCAAACAGCATGTATTTAATACTCAGCCTGACGAAGTCGATGCTTTCCTGCAGGCTAGTGACGGTTTCTTTTAATTTTTCATGTCGCTCGCGGGTCTGCTCGGCTAGTGACGCTAACTTGTCACGTTCGTTAGCTGGCAGCGTACCGATTTCGGCGATCAACTCGGACAATTTTCGTTGAAACGATTCTTCATTCATCTAATGCTTCTCCCCCTCAACCCCAAATGCCTCAAGCTCTCCCCTTTTGAGCCAGCGGCTTGATCCCCGGACACAGGCCTCAGTTAGCCATGCGCCGCACGATGAATGAGATAGGTACAGATGGCATACCGCCTATTCGGCATCGGTTATGTTGAAACGGGGCAGCTCTAAAGAGTTGTTATTAAAGGAGTTATAGTCGTGCTGTTATCTGAGGCACAAATTCGGACCTGTTCCGATGATGCCTTCGTGTTGAGAAAAAGCATCATGACTGTTTCGCATAGCCAACAATGTGGCGGGTGAGATCAACCGAGCCGCGGGTTGAATCCCGCGGCTCGGTGGAAACTTAATGTTATTCGCTCAGGCGTCTAATGTTTGCGCCGAGTCCGGTAAGTTTTTCTTCAATGCGTTCATAGCCTCGATCAATATGATAGGTCCGGCGAATTTGCGTTGTGCCCGTAGCTACCAATCCCGCAAGCACGAGCGCAGCTGAAGCGCGAAGGTCTGAGGCCATCACTGGTGCGCCGATGAGATTTTTCACGCCTTCAATAATAACCGTAGGGCCTTCTTTTCTTAGCTTCGCACCCATACGGTTTAACTCACCGACGTGCATGAATCGATCCGGAAAAATCTTCTCCGTAATCGTAGAGTTTCCATCAGCTAGTGAGAGCAAAGCCATCGCCTGTGCCTGTAAATCTGTTGGGAAGCCGGGGTAAGGTTGCGTGGTGATGTCAACAGGTTCTAATCTTCTTGATGAAGAAACCATCATCCCCGCTTTGCATCGCTCAATGATTACCCCGATACGCTGTAGCCTATCGATCACCGCGCCCAAATGTTCGGGCTTAGCGTTGACTAATTCCACGTCGCCGTTGGTGATAGCTGCTGCGATGATAAAAGTTCCGGCTTCGATGCGGTCTGGGGTGACGTGATGCGTTGTGCCTTTGAGCGAATCCACGCCGTCGATCGTGACGATAGGCGTGCCTTGACCCGTAATACGCGCACCGCTGGCGTTTAGAAATTCGGCTAAGTCAACAATTTCCGGTTCGCACGCGGCTGATTCTATGACCGTTCGCCCCGTGGCTAGAGTCGCAGCCATGATGACATTGGCCGTGGCTGTTACGGATGCGCCAAACGGTCCGCCCAGAAAAATTTCTCGACCAATAAGTTGTTTAGATTGGAGACAAACGTCGCCATTGCGCAATTCAAACTCCGCGCCTAGCGCGGTTAACCCCTGAATGTGCAGGCCAATAGGCCGATCACCAATCGCGCACCCGCCGGGCATCGAGACTTGGGCGCGTTTTCTCTTAGCGAGCAAAGGCCCCATGACGCACACACTAGCCCGCATTTTGCTCACCAGCCCATATTCGGCGTGAACGTTCTTCTCGTCGCGCACTTCCAGGTGTAACACGCCGTCATCATCGCGGTGGGATTTTACGCCGAGCCTTGCCAGCAAATCTATCATGAGTCTAACGTCAGCTAGGTCTGGTACGTTGTGGAGTGAGGTTTCGCCATCGACCAACATGCAGGCAGCCATGATGGGTAGTGCCGAGTTCTTGGCACCACTGATCGTAACCTTACCTTTAAGGCGTTGGCCGCCGGTGACTTCAAAGTATTGCATGAGACCCCCTCTCTATGATGAAAATTATCCCTTAGCCAATTCAAAAGCCAGCACACGCTCCACGCCGCCAACCTGATCGCGCACGGTTTTTTGGTGAGTCCATAAGTCCGTACCAAGTATAGCTTCGGTCACGGCTTCCCGCTGTCCGTCTCCGATTTCTACAACCAGCCAACCGCCCTTAGCCATCATGGACGGCGCATCATTAGCCAATCGAGTGTAATGAGATAGTCCGTCATTTTCGTCGGTTAAAGCCTGGCGGGGTTCGTAATCTTTTACGCACGAATCCAGCGTTTGAAATTCATCCGCGGAGACGTAAGGCGGGTTTGAAACAATCACATCAAACCCCTCGTCCGGTACTATACTTTTCGGCAGATCAAGCCCGTCCGCTTCAACGAACGTCGTGCGGTCATCGACCTTGTGCCTGGTCGCATTTTGCTGCGCGATAGCTAAGGCTTCTGGAGAAATGTCAGAAGCTACTGCCAGCGCCTTAGGCATTTGTGTTAGCAGGGCGACAGTAATGCAGCCACTGCCCGTACCTACATCCAAAAGCTTGGGTGCATCAATCGCTTGGTTGGTGCAATGGTCAATGACCAGTTCGACGAGAGATTCTGTTTCTGGTCGCGGAATCAGCACATCCGACGAAACATGAAAAGCCAGCGAGAAGAATTCCTTCTCACCCACAAGGTAGGCTATAGGTTCATGCCCCGCTGCCCGCTTCACCCATCCGCGAAATTGGTCCATCTCATCTTTTTCGGGGACCGATTCAAATTTCACATATAAATCAATTCGCCGACATTTCATGGCATGAGCAAGCAGCACCTCAGCCGCTAACCGAGGCTCATCGACATCTCGCTGGTCAAGATGCTCCATCGTCCAGGTCAATAGCCGACTCACGGTCCACGCACTTTGTTGTGATTGCGGTTGAGCATTCATGTACGGCGCAGTATACAGAATAAACGATAGAAATGATATGATGCCATCCGGGACTATCGATTCGTACTGCTCATTTCGCCGTCAGCCTGATACACCGCCAGGACTTCAATCTCACGTTTGGCTAAGGTTAGCGTTAATCCGTACTTGTCCCGCATTGATTTGATTATGACCTGCGTATCGTCGTGGTCACGGTCGTAGGGGAAATAAAAATTATATAGCCCATCTATTTCCGTATCGTTCACGACAGGCTTACCGAAGGCATAGGAAAGGTGGAGAGTTAGTTCAGACACTCCCGATAGCGATGTAAAAAATTTCTCACCGGCTATCTTTCTCTTCAGCACTTCAGCAGTTGGCGCGGTTAAACCTGTTTCACGATCGTATTTCAAACTCGGCCTGGAAAGCTCCCAACGCGGTTTGTGCCCCTCAGGGTATCCTAACACATAGACATCCATCATCCGCTTTTCGCGTCGGACTTCTACACTAAAGGTCGCTTTTAGCGCCTCTTGCAATAACCGATTACCTACGGACATCCGCCCCTTGTTCCAGCGAAATAAAATATCATATTTGGGGCTTTCGGGTAGAGGAGTGTCGCTGATGATGTAGGGCGCAGTCGTCTTATACGCACTGGCTAGCGCTTTGAGCATTGTCACTGATTCAATAAACGAATTCCTGGCGTCGGCCAATCCATTATGTGGCTTTTTTTCACCTTCTTCAGATTCGCGGATAAGAATGCTGCACAACGGTAGCTTTTTCTTGGTACTTGATTTTTCGCTGCTAGCTATCGAGTCAACGTCACGAAAACGGTCGATGTACGGAGACTCCGACCTAGGCGAGGATTGCATTTGGTCCGGCATTTTCCCGGCTATCGCAGCGTCGAGCATTTCAGGATGTCCCGTCAGTGTTGATGGACTAGTCCACCCCAAAAGTTTTCCGTCAAGACCCACTAGAGCCATCGTTGGCAATGAATAAATGCCATAGGCGTCATGAATTGATCTATCTCGATCAATACCTATCCAGCCGTGAATGGGGAATTTCTTGAGACATCTTTGCACCGTGGCTTCGTCCTCGTCCGTGATTGAAATGAACACCACCGGCTTTTTCTCAAATGCCTCCTCTAGTTTGTTTACGAAGGGAGACCATTGCAAGCATGGCGAACACCCGGTCGACCAAAATTCTACAACCACGACCTTACCGCGCAGAGATGCCCAGTCCGTGCGCGTTCCCTTCGGCGCTTGCAGAATCTGATCGAGAACAATAGCCGGGGCGGTTTGGCCTACACGAGCAGTTTGAAGCGATTTCGGTTTTTCTTCGCCATACGTAGCCGTATGGAAGATCATAAAGAAACTAAACACCGAGAAGGAAAAATGGCACTTCATAAATAGCTCCACCTGCATGTGTATTTGACGAATCACAGATTGGGACGAACGACGCCGGGCCGGTCGTCCCGAATAGAATTTACACCACTATCGATCCGAAGTTGCACACCTACACATTAAGATGGCGATTCCTCCCGCTAACCACGGCTTGGGCTATCGTTTCTTTTTGCTCATTTCGCCGTCGGCCTGATACACCGCCAGGACTTCTATCTCGCGTTTGGCTAACGTCAGCGTTAATCCGTACTTGTCTCGCAAGGCCTTGATTATGACCTGTGCATCGTCCAGGTCACGGTCCCAGGGGAAATAAAAATGATAGTAACCATCTATTTGGGTTTCATCGACAACAGGTTTATCCACTGCATACGGGAGGTTGAAGGTTAGGTTATCCATACCAGATGTTGAAAGAAAAAATGTTTCGCCAGCTTTCATACGCTCGAGAATCTCGTGGGTTGGCGCTGCCAGACCTGTTTCTTTATCGTACGCCAAACCCGGTCGTGAAGGCTCCCAACTGGGTTTATATCCAATTGGGTATCCCAACACGTAGACATCCATCATGCGCTTTTCACGTCGAACTTCCACATTAAAGGTTGCTTGCAATGCGTCTCGCAGCAACCGATTACCAATGTCTATACGCCCCTTATTCCAGCGAAATAAAACATCGTACTTGGGATTTTCAGGCAAGGGACTTTCACTGACAATATAGGGAGTCGTCGTATCAAACGCACTCGCTATCGTTTGTAGCATTGTCCTTGATTCGTCAAACGAGTTCCTTTGGTCGCCAAGCCCATTGCTCGGCCTTTTTTCACCTTCCTCAGCTTCGCGGATAAGAATGCTGCACAACGGTAATTTTTTCTTGGTGCTCGATTTTTCTCCGCCGTTAATGGTGTCAATATCACGAAAACGATCTATATACGGAGGCTTCGACCGAGGAGCGGATTGCATATAGTCCGGCATTTTCCCAGCTAGCGCAGCGTCGAGCATCTCAGGATGGCCAGTCAAAACCGAGGGGCTGGTCCATCCCAAAAGCTTTCCGTCAATACCCACTAAAGCCATCGTAGGTATTGATTGAATTCCATATGCGGCATCGAGCGAATTATCTCGATCCAATCCAATCCAGCCGTGCATGGGAAATTTCTTGAGACTCCTTCGTACGGTAGCTTCGTCTTCGTATGTGATCGAGATAAACACTACCGGCTTATCCTCAAATGCTGCGCCCAGCTTGTTGACGTGATAAGACCAATTCAAGCATGGACCACACACCGTCGACCAAAATTCCAGGACAACGACCTTACCGCGCAGAGATGCCCAGTCTGTTCGCGTGCCCTTCGGCGCTTGCAAAATTTGATCGAGAACAATGGCCGGGGCGGTCTCACCGACACGAGCGGTCTGAAACGATTCAGGTTTTACTTCGCCGTATGTATTTAAGCTGAAGAAAATTGACAAACCAATTGCGAAGAAACAAATCTTGCATCTCATAGTTAGCTCCAGGTATTCAATATTTCACGCACCATCATTTTGGACGGCTAGTGACAATACCCAGTCGTCGTTATAATTACTTACTCTCAAAACTGTGCAGGGTTGCAAATCATGTAACTATCTTGCTGCGAACCAATACGGCCCAGTTTACCGGGGAAACGCTTCAACAACGCCGCCGTCTATGGGTAATGTCGCGCCGGTTGTGGGCGTGCTGTTGCTGGCGAAAAACACGACCGCTCGGCCTACATGCTCGCCGGTCACTTTCGCCCCTAGCAAATTTCTTTGGCGATAGTATTCGGGAAGGTCTTCACTTCTCATGTCACGAAGCTTCGCCCGATGTGGGCCTACCTCTTGCCATAAACCCGATGGCGTTTGTTGATCTCCAAATACCGCGTCTGCGTTTATCATATTCACGCGAATGCCAAGCGGCGCAAGCTCAATCGCAGCCACCTTGCCAAGCTGATGCCCTGCGGCTTTGGACGCGCTATACGCCCCGAAATCCTTGCCCGGACCAAAGACATTTTTGCTGGCGTTGATAATAATGTTTCCGCCAAGCCCTTGCTGTTTGAGGATGCGGATGCCGGCTTGCATGAACGTAAGATAACCCGTGGCGTTAATATCCATGACGCGCCGGAACTGGGCTACGTCGAGCGATTCGATTGACGCGACGTGAGCGATGCCGGCGTTAGGCACGATGACATCTACGCCGCCAAAGGTTCGCACCATTTCGACGAAACCTTGTGCTACGCTTTGCTCGTCCGTTACATCCATCCGCAAGGCTAGGATTTCTTCAGGGCGATGCTCGGCGGTAAGGTGTTCTACTGCTCGGTCTAACGCCTCTTGATTCAGGTCCGCGATGACCACATGTGCGCCAGCAGCCAGACAGCAACGAGCCGTAGCTAGGCCAATCGCTCCCGCGCCGCCGCTAATGGCGACAACTTGACCCGCGAGCGCTTTCCCTTGCGATTGACAAATTTTGCGTCGTTGCAACGTGCGAAATTCCATATCAGCTAGGTGCTGCTCTGTTAGACCTTGGTAACTGCCAATTAGAGAAGCGTTGGTTTTCACTCGTAATGTTTGTTCGGTAATGTCGGCTGCGATAGCTGCGCTGCGTTTTGTATTTCCCCAACAGAGTGCGCCTACGCCTGGTAGTAGGATGACTTTAGGTAGGCCATCGTCCTGGGTCGTGTCTTGGCTATGGTCCTGCACATATTTTTTGTAATCCTCGCGGAAAGATTCGATGCCTTGTGTAATGGTTGCGATGGCCGTTGACATGTCCGACCAGTCTTGCACATCGCAAAATAATACGCGCGACTTGGTGCGTATGACATGGTCGCCAGTCAAGGGAGCCTTAGCTGATAGTGTCTTGGCTTCTTTACTATTGACGAATCGCATAACCTCTGGCGTGTGTCGCCAATCCAAGATAGGCCGCACAAAGAGTTGGTCGATGTCATCACTTTTAACGGAGAGTAAGCCTCGAATGGTTGGCGCTATCTTCTCGACTAATGATTCAGACTTTAGTTCGCATTTGAAGCGGGTATTAAGCGACTTCCCTTCCGTTTTCTGTTTGATAAAAGCTTCGCAGCGATCGACGATATCAATGTGCGTCTCGTAAGAAGATTTCGCATCAGGCCCAAACGTCACCAGCCCATGCTTCATTAACGCCACGCCGGTTAGATTGGGTTCGTTGTCGCATAAATTAGCCACTGCTTTCGCCAGTGACAATCCTGGCCTAATGTATTCGATGATGCCTATGGAATCGCCCAATGTCTCTTTGATAAGTGCGCGAGCGTCAGGCTGATTTGTCAGGGTGAGTACGGCATCAGCATGAGAATGATCCACAAAGCGATGTGGCAAAAAGGCGTGCAACAATGTCTCGATGGAAGGAGACGCCGCGTTGGCATTAAGACAACAGAGGCGATAGGCGTCTGCAAGCTGCTCGTCGGTTAGCGATTCAATCTGACGCATCTTTCGCAGACGCTCTAAATCAAGTGGCGTAAGTCCCTGTGGTGAAAGTTGGGATAAATCCGTGCCTGAAGCTTTCACATAGATAGCTTCCACATTTTCGCCGAGAAAATTCTTGTACGGCGCCTTGACTGAAACATTTCCGCCGCCATGTAAGACAAGCGAAGCATTGCAGCCAATGAGTTGGGCAGAATAAAGCCTTTGCGCGACGAGCGGGTCCAGGTTCGTTGCCCCTTGGTTCTCAAACGTGCAGGCATCTTGTTCGCTCCATTGAGATTTCATGCTGGTATAGCTTTTCGAAATGGTTGCACTTGAACTGTTTTATAAACACCGCCAGCCACGTAAGGGTCATCGTCCGCAATAGCTCTTGCTGCCGATAAATCCGTAGCCTCAAAAACGATCATGGCACCAATTGATTGATCGCCCGCGTCGTTTTTAATGGGGCCTGCGCAGTGAATTAGGCCCTCGTCATTCAACTTCCCGATATACTTTATATGGGCTTCACGATGGACGTTACGAAGATTGACGCCCTCAGGACCGTCCCAACAAATTAGTACGAATGACGACATGAATTTTTCTTACCCTCGTAAAGATTCAAACATGTCCCAGGCTTCGGCATCTGTTTTGTTTTCGTGAACAATTGATCGCACCGCTTGAATCATAGCTACGGGCCATTTTGATTGAAAAATGTTTCGGCCCATATCCACGCCGCTCGCCCCGGCTGAGATGGCTTGGTAGGCCAACCGCAATGCATCTCGCTCTTCGATTTTTTTCCCGCCTGCAATAATAACTGGCACGGGACATCCATTGACAATTTTCTCAAATCCTTCGCAGTAATAGGTCTTCACGATTTGAGCGCCCAACTCCGCTGCGATGCGACAGGCTAAGCCCAGGTATCGTGCGTCGCGGGTCATCTGCTTGCCCACTGCGGTGACGGCTAATACGGGGATGCCATAACGCTGACCCTTATCGCAAAGTTTGGATAGGTTTACCAGCGTAGTTTTTTCGTTGGCAGACCCGACGAAAATTGAGATAGCTAGGCATGAAGCGTTCAGGCGAATGGCGTCCTCGGCTGACACGGTAATATCTTCGCTCGAAAGATCGTCCTGGAGAATGCTGGTTCCGCCTGAGACGCGCAATACGACGGGAGCGCGCAAGCCGGGGTCAATTGTGTTGCGAAGCGCCCCGCGCGTAATCATCAAGGCATCGGCATAGGGGAGCAGCGGCTTGACCGTCTCGCCAGGCTTTTCTAATCCGGTGGTCGGACCTTGAAAATAGCCATGATCCACCGCTAACATTAAACACCGTCCGGTGGCCGGAGAAATAATCTCCGCCATCCGATTAGCCATTCCCCAATCCATGAGCGCATCTCCCGATGATGTTCATTCACGGGCCTGATTATGCGCAACGGCGCATAGACACACCCTCACCATGCTACTAGCTATGGTATTCACCGGCGTGGATTCGGCAAGCGGCTAAGTTCGATACGTCCGCAGCTATGTTGGCCTCATAGAACGGCGACATCGAGGCGGTTTAGGATTTAGGAAAACATTTTATCTAACGACGGCCGATGCAGCTTTGTTATGTAATACGATAGTGCCAAACGTTAGCATGATGAGGGCCATGCTTATGACACCCCAAGTTGAGGTAGCTGGGATCGCGCCGGCAGCCGTCTGTGTACACTCTCCGGTGTGGTCAATATTGACACTGGCAAGTAATGCCTCGCAGTCATTCCCGTAGGTATTGCCGTCACATCCACACACCGGGTCTACGACGGTGAGGCATGAAACATTATTGGAATCATTAAACGTGCAGATGCCGGTAGTTGACGGGCTGTCGCAGGAGCCGACGGGAAGTACACAAAATTCTGTGGCTGCGCAACCTGTTCCTAATGCACCGCCGCAAACTGGTATACATTCGCCGATGTAATCGATGCTAACACCAAATGAGCCAGCGTCACAAGAATTGCTATAAGTGTTACCGTCGCATCCACACACCGGATCCCAAAGAGTTATGCAAAAATCGGGCCTTTCTGTACATACGCCACTGATTGTCTGATCGTTGCAGACGCCCGCAGGGAATTTGCAGAACTCGCCCGATGGGCAAACATTATCCAAAGGCCCACCACACTCTGTACCTGGTAATGAATATACAGATGGTGCCGCTAAGGTGGCACTGGCAAGTCCAGTTGTATAGGTAAAGGCATGTACGGAAGGCGCACAAAACCCAATCACGATGGCCACCCTGGCTAAGACGTTTGTACGAAACATGATATTTTCTCCTGCACAATTTTGAATTGGCTATGTGCAAATAGTAGCTGACATTAAATCTGCTCCAAGCGCATTGTACCCATACGAGAAATAAAATGCGAGTGTTAATTAGTTTTGTATATGGTGTAAGAAATTATTCTGTCATGTCTCAGAGTTGGGACATTAAAGCTGGCCGAGGAAATTCAATTGATGACGCCTAATAACGAAGTCGCACTATAAAGTGTAAATTTAACTTGATAAGCATTCCCGTATTCTCAATGCGGACATATAGCTCAAATGCAGAAAAAATGAACTTTTCACTTGAAATGTACGCTCTTGGACGTGTAATATGGGACGGGGATGTGTTTTGTTCCCGGCTTGGAGCTTCTTATTGGAGGAGATTCCATTAGCGTCATTCTGTTATAATAATCGGGGCCGTTTGCGGTCTTTTGGGGTTTGATAGATGAGCTGTAATTAGCTCAGAGATTAAGGAGAGGTCTATGTCTGCGTTCAAGTTTATGGTGACGGCTTGTTTTGTCGGTTGTCTGACGGTTTCTACTTTTGGAGAGAGGGGTTCGCTCGACGGTCGTGGTAAATCCGGTCGAGGAGCCGTGCAAACAATTGCGGTCAGCGATTGTGTTCATAATTGTCGCGCAGAAGCCGAAGCGGCTTTTCAAACATGCATTGACAATGGTGGCTTGGAAGAAGAATGTATCGCGGCTGCACGCGATGCCGCAGAAGCTTGTGTCATAGCCAATTGTAATGAGCCACCAAATTGTGAAGCGCAGTGTCATGCTCTAGCCGGTCGCGTCTTCAATGATTGCATTGACGCTGGCAACGGCGAAGACATGTGTCGCGCGCAAGCGAGAGAAGCACTGGAAGCGTGCCTGATTAACCAGTGTGGCCAACAACCTAGCTGCGAAGATGAATGTCGTAGATTCGCTGGCGGTGCTTTCCAGGAATGCATCGATGCCGGTGGCGCTGAGGATGTATGTCGCGCTGACGCTCATGTAGTACTCGAAACGTGCCTGATTCAAAACTGTGGCATGGCACCAACATGCGAGGAACATTGCAAAGAAGGTGCAGAGCAAGCATTCCGCCAGTGTGTGGCTGATGGCGGCACAGTAGATGAGTGTGCGGTTGCTGCCCGTACTGCCTTGGAAGCATGCCTAGCGGACCAATGCGGTGTTATGCCAAATTGCGAACTACGTTGTGGAGAGCAGGCCGAGCAAGCTTATCGTGTGTGCATTGATAATGGTGGTAGCCATGATGCCTGTGCCGCGGTCGCGCGTACACTGCTGGAAAACTGCTTAGTCAACCAATGCAACCAACAGATTGATTGTCCGTTGGAATGTGCGAAGGAAGCTGAGCGAACGTATTATGATTGCATCACTAATGGTGGAGCGCACGATGTTTGCCTGATGGAAGCACGAACGGCTATTGAATCGTGTTTAGCTGCGTGTCCATAAATAATTGAGCAGCGTCCTTGATGGGCGAAAGTGTTTGAAAATAGCCTGGTTCTTGAGCGCCCGCTACTTTGGTAGCGGGCGCTTACTTCTTAGATAGCTCAAAGAAATAGCAACATGCAGACTCAAAGAAATTTGAACAACTATAATCAAAGATGTGTGCTTGGTAGCTACTTGTTCTCGACTGTGCGACGTCTATTGATGATGGTAATGTTTGTGTCGTTCGGGTCTTCGCAAGCATTCGCGGGGACACTTTTTTGGGCACAGCTTGTTGGCGATGAACTGCATCGAGCGAGTACCAGTGGTAGTCAAGCGCAGTTGCTATTGGAATGGCCTCAGATGGATACGCCGGTAGCTATTGCGATTAATGAATCTGCTGGTTTGGTCTATTGGGCGCAGGCGTCGGGTGATCGTATCTCGCGTACCCAGGCTTCCGGGGCAACGGTGGAGATGCTATTGGAGTGGCCCGTCGTGCAAGGCGCTGTGGCGTTAACGGTTGATGAGTCGGGCGGGAATCTTTTTTGGGCACAGACAGTTGGCGATCGAATATACCGGGCGAATCTCGACGGCACAAACTCTTCTATGATTTTAGAATGGCCCTTGCTCGATAACCCGACCGCGCTGGCGGTGGATTCTGTCGGCGGAAAAATCTATTGGACTCAGACGTTTGGCGATCGGATTTATCGCGCGGACCTCGACGGCACTAACTCGGAAATGCTGCTGGAATGGCCTGTGCTGGACGACCCCGTTGCGATAGCTATTGATCCTGTTGCAGGGAAGTTATATTGGGCGCAGCAAGTCGGCGACCGCATTCTTCGTGCAGACTTAAATGGTGCCAATGTCGAGACACTATTGGAATGGCCCGTGGTAGATGGTCTGGTTGGTTTAGCCGTTGATAGCCAGGGTGGGGCAATATACTGGGCGCAGTCAATTGGTGATCGCATCAAACGAGCCGACCTTAACGGTAATAACGTAACAACAGTTCTCGAATGGCCTCAATTGAATACGCCGGTCGCGCTAGCCGTTTCATCTAGCAATCAAGTTGCACCCGCTGTTTCTGCGTGGGGGCTTGTTGTAGCTACGCTTTGCGTGCTTATTGCGGGTACGGTTTTGATTCGCCGGGCATTTCCATACGAACACTGATCCTACTTTGCTTCACAAACAAATCCGCCATAAAACTTACTGCCAGTGATCGATGTGGTTCAGGTGGTTGGTTTTCTGATGACGGTTCAGCAAGATAGCGATACAGGTAACGTCGAATGTGCGGCGCTAGAATCGTGCCCGCAGTGCGATTATAGCCTGCGCGGATTACCAGCCAATCATAACTGCCCGGAATGTGGATTGGCTTATGACGAATACTCTGCTATTTGGCGGCAACGGCCTCGTAAACGAGAGTTGGTTTTCACAATTATAATTACGCTGAGTATGACTTATATGCTGTTTCAGTCGGCAAGATTTCTACCTGAATTCTTACAGGTACTATTTTTTATAGTCGTTTTGTTGGTGCTAATCTCCCAGACTATATGGTTTTGGTCGCTCTGCCGTGACGGACGATTTGTGGCGATCATGCCGCATGGGATGATATTGCGCATCGATCAGAAAAATATAACATGTTTATCCTGGAGTGACATCACGGACGCTTTCGTAACTCCTCTGTCACCGGGTGCAATCATAACCCTGAAGACAGGCAAAAATATTGGTATAAGTCATATATTTTCTACGCTGGCAGAATCAAAAGCGTTTGTTATGTGTGCCGAAGCGCAACGGGCCCGCCATGGGAAGCGGAGCGGCTGCATGCCTGAACCTCGTTACGGAAGCCAAGTATAATAAGCCCCGTCGTTATTATACTTTTGGCATGAAAAGTATAATAGCGGCTGCTTGACGGGCAAGATTCAATTCGCCCCAATTCGAATGTCTAACCTCTTGATTATAGGGCGGACCACAACATATGGGGGGTATCGATACTATCCTGTCAACATCTAGCCCAATACTCACTCTAGCGGGTTAATGGCTAAACCCGTGGCTAATTTTGGGTGGAAGTAGGTGCTTTTTTGTGGCATGAGGCCTCCGGCGTCGCTGACGGCTTGAAGGTGCGTCAGAGGGGTTGCGTTTACCAAAAGAGCCACGCCGGATTCGTCACTGGCGATGCGCTCGGCTTGGCCCTCAGATTTTGCGTAGCGCACCTTTGGCTCTGCGCCGAGAGCGTTTTGGAGTAAGTCGTCGATTAAATAGCGATGCAAATACGCGGCGTCCAGGTCATACCAAGGCTCAACCTGGTCCGGTTCTAGCTTACGCAGGGCCGCTCGATTCGTGAACTTTACAGCTACCTCTTTTCCACCGCCGTCGCGCAAGACTACATCAGCTTCAGCTATTGAAGTGTTTTCGATGCCATCTTTCCAAGCTTCGAGCAGCTGCGCGAGGGTCACGTCGGCGAGGGCGCGATGATAAGGCAAAATCACGCAACCGGGATCATCCATACTAGCTAAGACGAACATGACATAGTTGGCTGGGTGGTCATCTGGCAGCGAGCCACCTGCCTGCTGGCAGACCCCGTCTCGATAGCTCAGCGCAGTACCGTAGCTATGATGCCCATCGGCAATGTAGATTTTCTTTTCGGCTAATGATGACACGATGGTGTCAATGGTGCCCGTGTCAGTCACAATCCAAAATTGATTTAGCACATGGTTCATCGTCGCAGTAGCTTGAGGCGGTTGACTGACGGTTTGCGCGAGTGCTTGATGGACGAGATTTTCCGCGTCAGCGTATAAGCCAAAAATCGGCGATAGCTGACACTTGGTGGATTGCATCAGGGCTAATCGATCTTCTTTAGGACCGCCAAAGGTGCGCTCGTGGGGAATAACTACACCATCAGAAAAGTCATGCAATCGAACACGGGCGATGATTTTTTTTCGGGTGAAGGTCTTTCCTTCATGCTCGAAAGTTTGGTGATAAACGTAAATAGCCGGCGAATCTTCGCGAACTAATGTGCCATCGCCGAGCCAATCCGACAGCAACTCGGCGCTGTGGGCGTAGGCCTGGTCTGGACCTTTGGATTTCGGCGGAATATGAGGCAAGTCGATGGCGACGATGTTATGGTCGCTGTGGGAGAGGAGCGCATCCTTATCGACCTGATCGAGTACGTCGTATGGCGGGGCGAGTACGGCTGAGAAATCGCCCCCCAGTTTATTGTGATCGAATCGAATAGCCTTAAACGGCGTCACTTTTGGCATCTGGTCGCTCCTTCGTAAATTAAGCTGTGAGTAAGCGTATCTTGCAGGCTCGGAGTGGGCAAGGTGTGTCAAAAATGGTGAGAATTTCTAGCCTTGCTTGGGGAAATTGACTCGCGCCAACTGTAAGGATTGGTCGATGTACTGGATTGGGTGATGAGTAGTTTGAGGCGAAATGATATGCCGTCATTCTCGCCTGCGCGGGAATGACGATAAAGTTTGAAAGGGAGACACTATGTCAACCGCTGTTGTTATGACTGGGGGCGGCGTGAAGGCGGCTGTGACGGCTGCACGTTTTGCTGTCGATCATGATCTCATCCTGCTACATATAGATTATGGCCAACGGAGTTCAAAGGCGGAGCTTGAGGCTGTCCATGCTTTGTCCACCGTTTTTGAATCCGCCCAGATTATTGCACTGGATATGCCCCACGCCGCGCAGCTTCAACAGCAGCTTGCCAGCGAAGGCGGGGACGGGGCCAGAGATTTTTCGTCTGGCGTAGTCCACGGAGGTGTGCTTTCGGAGAGTACGTTGCGAGGCTTATTCCCGGTTCTGTTGTCTACAGGGCTGCAGTGTGCGACCCGGGTCGGCGCAGCCGTTCTAGCTGTGGGGGCTTCTCGCTTGGCGGATTCGTCGCATGTGGGTTGGCCTTTGGGCGCTGGGCATCCAGACTATCAGCGAGAGACGCTCCACGCTTTTGGCATCATGGCTGAGGCGATGTTTGGGAAAGCTTCAACGCCAAAAATTGAAGCGCCTCTTCTGGACGTAGCCTACGAAGAAATTTTCAAGCTGGCTTCAAATCTGAAAGTGCCTTTGGACCGCACATGGAGTTGTGAAAGGCCTGGCCCTAGGGCATGTGGCCAATGTTCGCGTTGTAAACTGCGACTTGAAGCGCTGGCATCGGCTGGGATTCCAGACGGCTCACTTTCTGGCGCATCGGGATAGGCTGGACGACACTAGGCCGCTTTGACGATACAGGCTAGGTCACTTTTTGCTTGTAAATTAGCTGATTGTGCGATTAAACTTGACATCTTTACCTGATTTGTGGGAGTCTGTAGGGGATGACTGGGAAGAATATCGACAACGAATTGCAGCAAGAGCTAGCCACGCTGGTGGAGACTAAGTTCCCTGGTATGTCGGTGGAGGTTGGCCATAGTGCGCGTTGGGACCGTCCGTGCGTTACTTTCACGTGGGATGGCTTCGCCGATTTATTGCCGGAAGAACGATATCATCGCTTGGCGACAGTTATTCCAGAGCGCGTTCGAGACGAGCGTCTCAAGGGGTTTGTGTGGCTGGAGTTGGCAGCTGGTGAGTCGATAGACGATTTTCTCAAGCAGCCTCGCAGCGAGGATGTAGCCTCCAAGCAGCGTGAAATTTATCGCAAGCTGATTGATTCAGGCTTTTTCGATGCGCTAAGCAAAGCGGCTGGGCCTTCTCCAGATACGTCTTGTCGTGGTGATTTTCGGGTGGCGAATACGACGTTTGTCAGTAAGAAATTTAGTGCCAAAGCTGCCCGCGATGCCAAGCTCGCATTTATACTTCACGGCGTCTATTGCGACTGCCAAATACTACTCACGGCTCATACGGCGCTGGCGGAAGCGAATGTCGGCGCGGCGTAACGCTGGTGGCAATCCGTCCGAGCACCCGGCGCGAGCCTGGTGGCAATCTTAATCTGTGTACCGCGTCACGGCTTGGTGACATAAGCAAACCAATACGCCATACAGAAAATTACTGACAATCAAACATATATGATGCCATTATGCACAAGACTTGCCCGCAGGCTCGCGCCGTGCGGCTCTGATTGAAGACACGGGTAAGCTGGGGCTTGCCCTAGCCACCCTGGATACAGATTGATACCGGATAATATCGTAATGCCCTAGTCACGAATCTGTTGCGACTCTATTATCCGCCTATGTTTCCGTTTGAAGTGACAGATCGTGATGGCTTGGCGCGTCGTGGGCAGCTCACTACGCCGCATGGCGTTGTTGATACGCCGGTGTTCATGCCGGTGGGCACGCGGGCGTCGGTTAAAGGTGTTACGCCGGATCAGCTACATGCGACGGGGGCACAAATGATCCTGGCGAATACTTATCATTTACAGCTTCGGCCGACTGCGGAAGTGGTGGCTGAGCTTGGCGGCTTGCATAAGTTCATGAGTTGGGATGGACCGATCCTTACCGATAGCGGCGGGTTTCAGGTTTTTTCACTTACGCAGCTGAACAAGGTGACAGACGAAGGTGTGTCGTTTCGGTCCACAATAGACGGGGCGATGGTCTGGCTTGATGCGCCGACAGCTATTGATATTCAAAACAAACTCGGCGCGGATGTGATTATGGTTTTCGACGAGTGCCCGCCGTTGCCCTCAGAACGCGCGACGCTGGAGCGGGCTGTCGATCGCTCGATTCGCTGGGCGGGGCAATGCAAGCAGGCTCATCAACGCGAGGATCAGGCGCTGTTTGCTATCGTCCAAGGCGGGCTTGATATTGATCTGCGGCAGCGATGTGCGGAGGCGTTGGTTGAAATCGGTTTTGATGGCTATGCGATTGGCGGGTTGTCTGTTGGTGAGTCGCACGAGGAGATGGTGGCGACCATTGGCCCAACGACACAATGCCTGCCAACTGACCGGCCTCGCTATTTGATGGGGGTTGGAACGCCGCGAGACATCTTAGCGGCGGTGCAGGCTGGGGTGGATATGTTCGATTGCACGCTGCCGACGCGGAACGGGCGAAATAGCCAGGCGTTCACAGCTACGGGCTATTTGAAGATGCGAAATGAGCAGTATCGCACGGATGACGCCCCGTTGGAGGCTGGGTGTGATTGCTATACTTGCCAACACTTTTCCCGGGCCTATATTCGTCACATGTTTAACGCCGGGGAGATGCTCGGGCCGACGCTGACGTCGATCCATAATCTGAGCTTTTTTCAACGGTTTATGCGGTGTGTGCGCGACCTCATCGGTAAAGGGTCGCTGGCAAGCATCGTAGAGGAGTTTCCGATCGCTGCGACTGGTAGCCATCGAGTTGAGGATTCGTAATGAAATACATGCTTTCGATTTTGGCTCAGGCAACAGGTAGTGCGCCAGCAGGTGGGACTGCAGGCGCTGCACAACAGTCTACGGCTGCGGCTTTTTTCCCCTTCGCGCTGATCTTGGCTATGTTTGCGTTTATTTTCATGACGTCTCGCAGTCAAAAGAAACGCGAAAAGAATGAGCGTGACACGATGTTTAACGCCATGACAAAAAACGATCGCGTGCTGACAGTCGGCGGTGTGATAGCTACGGTGATATCTGTTAAGGATAACGAGGTTGTACTCAAGGTTGATGAGTCTACGAATACGAAGATGACATTTCTCAAGACATCTATTCAGCGTATTATTACGGATGAGAAGCCGATTGGCGCGTAGCGATTATTTCGGAATGAGCCGCGGGCTTAAGCCCGCGCGGAGTTACGAATTCCAATCGACGCCTAGCATTGATAATCACGTTCTGCGGTAATCAGTTAACCGAAAGTCAAAGTGTTTCGTGGGTCCGCGCGGGCTGAAGCCCGCGGCTCGTTTTGGAATGAGGGGACATGCTAGCTCTTTCAGAGCACCTGGCGCGAGCCTGGTGGCAGTCTGGGACGAACGTCCGTGGCGCATGAATGTTGTAAGACATGCCCGCAGGCTTGCGCCGTGCGGCTCTGATTATTCATCTACGTTTATTTTGAATTTTTCCAGAAATCTATTGGGGTTGGCGTAGATGGTTTGCGAGCCTAGATTTTCTCGTTCAATGTCTTCCAGCTTGTAACCTGGCGACATGGCACGGGGGAATTTATTGGTTCTAATCGCGCCGACATGCCCATCAGCGAAGGCGACGTTGGCTGAGCCTTCGCCTCCGGCGTGACGATAGCCTATGCGCAGGCCGTTTTGCTTTAGCCTTGTCGCGTATTGGTTGCCAGAGAAAATGCCGTCAGCTAAGGCGATGAGTCTTCCCGGTGTGGCGATTTTTGAAAAATAATTTGTCTTCATCACCTTTCCGTTTTTGCCTGGCCCGTAACCCACTGAGCCGGTGAAGTATGCGCCTTGATTAATCTCCCTCGGTACGCCGATCAGATTTTCTCCGTTAATCCAATACGAAACGCGAATGATTTTATCGAAGCCTCGTTTGGGAATAGTTGTTGCCCGACTACCGGTAAAGCTGATGCTGATGGGCCAATCGACGTAGCCTAGCGGGTTGTCTTTATTGCCGCCGCGATTTGAAATAGCTAGGCCAAGGTCGTCGTGGGTTTCCGGGCAGACGAACGGATTGCCGCGTAGTGAGTCGTTGCCAGCGGTGAATCCGTCGCGTTCGAGAATAGGCCCCCAGCCGTCGAGCGGGTTTGACCTTCCGCCGGAGACGCCGCGCATATTATATGATGGGATGATGGCTTCGTTGTGGTATTCGCTGTAGGTGTAGATAGCTGTCATCAGCCCTTTGAGATTGCTTTGGCATACCGTTGATCGTGCAGCCATTCTCGCCTTGCCCAAGCTTGGCAGTAGCAAACCCATGAGCAGGGAAATGATAGCTATGACGACGAGAAGTTCGATCAAGGTGAGCGCGCGACGTTGCGCGAGAAATCTGTTTTGATGATTGATTTGGCGGTTCAATTTTCTACAAGCTTTGTTATGTGGAGATAGAATGCTTGTAATAGTTCGCACAGTTTATCTCGCGCAATTTGGATCACCCACGACATCTTGCCCAGTGAAACATCGGGTCAGTTTTGCGAAATCTTTAAGATCGACGTCGTTATCTTCATCCAGCAGAGACAAATCGCATTCGGGTGATGCTACGGCTTGGTCCGGGCCTAGGAAACAATCTGCGATGATGGCGTAATCTGTTTCGTCTATATCGTCGTCGCCGTCGGCGTCACCGAAAATGGGTGGGATGATGGGCGTGTCGAATCGTAAGACGCGGTTGTTGGTCGTGTCAGCTATGTACATATTATGTGAGGCATCAAAGGCGACTCCGGTTGGTCCCCATAGGCCATCGGCGTCGGTGGCCTCGCCCGGTAAGCCATGGTTGGGGCTGTTCGCGGAGGCGCTATCGAGCTGGCCGAGCGTGCGCGAGGGGGTACTCGATTCAAGCGGTTTATTGAAAACGATCAGCCTATGATTGGCGGAGTCAGCTACGATCAATTGGCCAAAGGCGTCTACGCTGACGTCGTTCGGGTTGTTTAACCCGTTTGTAGTGCCGCCATTGTTGGGCACGTCGCTGGTGAAGTTAGGTTGGCCATAAACAGCGTCTGCGGTGGTGTCGGATGTCAAGGGGTTGTCATATCGAAGTACGCGACTATTGGCCCAGTCTGCGATGAATAGTGAGCCATCGCCGCCAATAGCGATGCCAATGGGGTTGAATAGGTTGTCTGCGGAAGGATCACCGCAAGAGCTATTTTCGTCAACGCACATGCCGCTGCCATTATTATTTTTGTAGGGGGTCGTAAAGCTGCCGAACTGTCCGAATACGCGGTCAGCGGATGCGCCGTTAGTGATTGGGTTGGTGAAATGAAGCACCCGGCTATTGCCTGAGTCCGCGACCCAGACGTCGTTACCTTGCGCCAGTACCCGACCCGGAAAAGACATTGTATCAGCGCGGGCGACCGTTTCGCCTAGCCCCCCGTTTTCGCCGGCGCTCGTAAAATCAGCTTGACCTAATACTAACGTAGCTGCGGCGCCGGTAGTAACGGGATGACTAAATCGCAAGACGCGATGGTCCACGGCATCCGTGACCCATAGGTTGCCGTTGTCATCGACGGAAATGCCTTGCGGTAAAAACATGCTCGTGGCACTCACGCCAACGGCGAATGAAAAAGCATCGCTAACGAAGTTTGGCTGACCGACCACAACATCAGCCGAGTCGCCATTTTGGAACGAAGCGGCGCTAGGCCAACCGAGTACGCGGTTGTTGTCGGCGTCAGCCACGAAGATTCGTCCGTCCGGCGAGATAGCTATATGAGAAGCGTTTGATAACGCAAGCGTCGCAGCAGTAGGTGGTAAATCTATATCGTCTGGTTCGTTTGATTCAAGATTCGGCTGTCCTAGCGCCGCATCCGCCGTCGTGTCATCGGGGCTTGCAAAACAAATTCCGGGTGCGGCGAAAATAAAGAGAATAACAAGCGCACGAAGGTAAACTCCTAACGAGCCGCGGGCTTCAGCCCGCGCGGACTTTCGATAGTCAACCATGCTTAATCTATCTATGAAATTTCGGATTGAATTCTTGTAATTAACGCTTCGTAAGCCTGTTAAACGTCTGACCCCCGCGCGGGCTGAAGCCCGCGGCTCTTTTTTCAGAGCGTCAACCCAGCTATATTTGTTTCCCATATCCCAGTCCCCCCCCTATCGTTCTGGTTATGTTTGTTCTGCGATTTTTTTATCGCTGCGCAACAGCTGTTACGCTGCGTTCCTTTGGCCCGACGTAACTACTTAGCGGTCGATAGATGCGGTTGTTTTGACTCTGTTCGATAAAGTGAGCGCACCAGCCTGACATACGGCTGCACACGAATAGCGGGGTGTATAAATCCAGCGGAAGGTCGAGCAAGTAGTAAGTAAGTCCGCATGGGTAATCGACGTTGGGATAAATCGGTCGTTCTTTACCGACGATAGGGTCTTTGATTGCGTCGTAAATAGCAACCATGTCCATCCGCCCTTTTTGCTCGGCGAGTTTGCGCATTTCGCATTCGAGAATGTGTGCGCGATGGTCACCGTTTTTATAGACGCGATGGCCAAAGCCCATGACTCTTTCCTTGCGGGCTAAAGCCTCTTGAACCCAGGTCGCGGCTTCTTCTGCCGATTTGAACCGCGAGATAAGTTCCATCGCTCGTTCATTAGCCCCACCGTGAAGCGGCCCCTTTAATGCGCCAATCGCGCCCGTCACTGCTGAGACCATGTCTGAAGTCGTAGAGCCTATGACTCGTGCGGTGAACGTGCTCGCATTGAATTCGTGTTCGGCATAAAGCACGAGGGTAAGGTCCAGCAGTCGCGTGGATGTTTCGTCTGGTTCGGTGCCGTGAGCCATGTATAAAATTTGGGCGGCGTGAGATAAACCAGATTTTGGTCTGACAGGCTCTTTGCCATTAAGCAGTCTGAAGCGGGCTGCGACCACGTCGGAAGACACCGCTAATAACCACACGGAGCGCTTGCGTAAATCGTCTAGAGACTCTCCTTTGGTTGGATCAAAATGACCAGCCATGGATACCCCACTGCGCAGGACGTCCATCATCGGCGCGTCTTTGGGCAGACTGCGAATCATTTCGATAATAGGGCGAGGCAGGCCGTGATAGCTATCCAGCAATTGTTGAAAAGACGCGAGTTGATCTTTGTTGGGCAGGTCGCCATAAATAAGCAGATGCGCGACTTCACTAAAATCAACATGCTCAGCTAAGTCGGAAATAGTGTAGCCTCGATAGAGCAATTTCCCTTGGTCTACGCAGCAAATATCTGTATCGCTAGCCACGATACCTTCCAAACCTGGGTTGGCGACGAATGTAGTCATAAGTTAGTACTCCTAAAATAAAATCGCGTTGACAACGACGTTTGCCTTGAGCCTATTTCGTAGGCGGTCCTGTCATGTCGTACTCGAGCAGTTCATATAATTCGGCACGCGTTTGCATGCGATCAACGAATGATTTCTGACTTCGCTCTACCTTGAGCGTGCGAAGTGCGTCCTGCATAACACCCATCGCTAGTCGCTGGAATGTCACCGGGAAGATGACGATGTTGTAGCCCATTTCGGCGAATTCGTCGACCGTGAGATACGGCGTCTTGCCGAATTCGGTCATATTCGCCAACAAAATAGTGTCTACGTCTTTGGCGAAGCGGGTTAATTCTTCTACGTCGTGAAGCGCTTCGGGGAATATCCCATCTGCCCCGGCTTTTAAGTAGGCATGCGCCCGACTCACGGCTTCATCATAACCCACCACGCCGCGTGCGTCGGTGCGGGCGAGAAGTAAAAAATCGTCGTTGGTTTTTGCTTCAGCTGCGGCTGCAATCTTTTCGCACATCTCTTCAACCGACACCAACTTCTTACCATCAAGATGGCCACATCGCTTGGGGAATTCCTGGTCTTCCAAATGAATGCCGCTGACACCGATAGACTCTAAAACGCGCACGGTTCGAGCCGTGTTTTCGCTTCCGCCATAACCGGTGTCCGCGTCGAAAATAATGGGAATTGTCGTAGAGCGGGCTATGTGGTCGGCATGGTCTCGTGCTTCAGTGAGCGTCATCATTCCCGTGTCAGGCATGCCGCCGACAGAGTTAGCTAATACTGCGCCGGAAAGGTACATCGCGCCGAACCCTTCTTTTTGAATTAGGCGGGCGCTGAGCGCATTAAACGCACCGGGCATCATCACGACGCCCTTGTCGAGTTGGCTTCGTAAGTTAGCCGATCTTGCTGATGATGTTTGTGAAGGTGGCATGTCTAATTTCCCTCTCGTAATAACTTCTGACGAGTCCTAGATCATGCACAAAAACGCGGTTTTGGCAAGTTTTCGCAAGGTTTTCCTTGCTCGTTAGGCCATGCGAAGCGTAGAATCAATGATGGTTGATATGGCAAATCATTTTGTCGGAGGCGATGGCGACGACATGGGAAAGGGCACTGCCAAAAATGCGGCTACGATTTGACAGGTAACGAGTCGGGCATTTGCCCTGAATGCAGCTTGCCAATCATCCTTGATAAAGGGCATCGCGGTAGATCATGAGACATTCTGGCAACAGCGACAACCGCCTACACCACCACTCGGCGTCGTAACCTAATCGCCGCTTCTATAGTATAAACGGCTATCCCCGTCCAAATTAGCCCAAAGCTTACCAAGTGTGTGCGGGTAAATGGCTCGTGGTACATCACTACGCCTAGGGCGAGTTGCATGCTTGGCGCTAGGTATTGCATGAAACCCATGGTGGCTAAGCGTAGTCGGCGGGCGGCGTTGGCGAACCATAAGAGCGGAATAGCGGTGATCGCGCCTCCGAGTGCCAACAATATGTCAGTAGAACGTGATATGTGTCCAAATTCAAGATTTTGATTCCAGGCTAAGTACGCCAAGTAACCCACAGCTAGGGGTAATAGCAAAGACACTTCAAAGGTCAGGCCGACCAGCGAATCCACATGCATGGTTTTACGCATTAAGCCGTATAGGCCAAAAGAGAAGGCTAGGACAAGTGAGATGACCGGCAAGCCCCCCAATCCAAACGTCATAAAAACAACGCCGCTAGCCGCAAATGCTACGCTTAACCATTGCCACGCGCGTAATCTTTCGCCTAGAAATATGTAGCCTAGCACAACGCTGACTAGCGGGTTGATAAAATACCCCAAGCTGGCTTGCACGATTTGATTATTCGCTACGGCCCAAATGAAGGTGAACCAGTTGATCGCTATGAGTGTGGTCGAGCCTAGCAGGGCGACGACCACGCCAGGCTTACGCAGCGCCGCTATCGCTTCTGGCCAACGACCTTTAAGCTTCATGAGTAAAGTTAATAATGCGACGGACCATACGATACGATGGGCCAGGATTTCCGGAGCGGCGACGTGGGCGACAGCTTTGAAATAAATGGCTACAACGCCCCACCACAGATAGCAGCCTAGAGCGTACATGACCCCGACGCGCGTTTCGCGTGCCTGTGCAAATGAATTCTCGGATTGAGTAGTTGAGGGAGCGCTGGGGGAATCAAGTTGTTTGAGCATGATATTTAATAAGCATGAGCCGCGGGCGAAATAAAATCTCGATACGTCGAGAGTCCGCGCAGAGGAGTAGCCACGTTACTCCTAGTCATGATAGTAAATGGTTTATCAGCTCGCCAGTCTTTACAACGAATGGCACAACTCAAATACACGTCATCTTCGAAAAATTGCCATAAGAGCCGCACGGCGCAAGCCTGCGGGCATACTCCGGCGCGAGTCGCGCCTATCGGATACGCACCCTATCTGTCACTAGGCTTGCGCCAGGTGCTCTGAACGCTTCAATATGTATATACGACATTCCATATGCGAAGTCCGCGCGGGTTGAAACCCGCGGCTTGTTTTTATTCAAGCTGAAACAACGGCTTCATGGCGGAACTCGCAATATGTCGGAGGTTCGTAGGTCCACCCTTCGCTCAGGCGGCGCTCCTCTTTTTTCATATGGTGCAGGATGTATCGGCCTGCGATGGGGGCGATGATTCGGGATATTATTCCGAACTCGCGGTGAAGCTCGTCGAGGAGATTTGAAATTTTTTCCCTCATGCGGACATCATGGCTAAGCCTTTTTCGAGCGGCCCAGAGTACGCCGGAGAAGGTTGTCTTTAGCTCGCGGACTTCCCATGCGAAGCGTTCTCGAATTCGCGCGTCGGGATGATTTTTGTATCGCCGCCAGCCTTGAAGCATGGTCCGCACAATCCGAACCACGCTAGGGCCGTTCACTTTGAAATCACGTTTGAACGCACGCACGATAATTTCGCTTTCCTCTCCGTCTTTGAAATTCTTATGGCGATAGTTGAAACGATATTGGCCATGGGTGTCGGAGAGGGGAAACTCGTCGTTGCTAAAGAGTCGGCCTTCTGCCCCAATTTCGTCATGTAACGGCGTGCCGAGGATTGGCGTGTAGAGCATGAACTGGTGGAACTCGGTGTCATGGTTAACCGCGTGTTCGATAGCTGCGTCGATGTTTTCTGGCGTGTGTTCTTCCAGGCCTATGATGGTGGAACCCAATACGCGGACGCCGTGCGACTGGAGTGTGCGGACGAGTTCATGGGTGTTCGCGCCGTTGAGCTTGGCGTATTGTGAGCCTTCGCCTTCAAGGCCCATCCAGACCCACGAGATGCCCAGGCCTACCAGTTGATCGATGGTATAAGCGCGTAGGACATTGGCTGAGCTGAAGACGTATAACGCCCAAGGTTTTTTGTGTTCAATCATCAGGTCTAATAGTCGCAGCGCGCGTTTTCGGTAGATCAGGAAGTTTTCGTCCATGACGAAGAACGATTGCGTGTTCAGGTTTTTTTCGAGCTTGCACATCACCTCAAATAGCTCGTCGCCCGTTTCATAGAAATGAACATAATGCCCCTTGCCGCCGAACATCGCCGAGGTTGAGCAGAAGTTGCAGCCCATCGGACATCCAACGGAGGGGATAAGCGTAGCTGCGACATCGCCCGGTTTGTCTCGTGCTGGTAAGCCCAAGGCTCGTGCGTTGATTCCGGCTAGGATGTTGGGATGATTTATCGGCGCGCTTTCGTCGTCACCAAGGAATCGCCTCATCCAACGAATCCCTTCGCCCCTGACGATGTGGTCCGCGTCGATACGATGCTGAAGGTCAGGCACGTTGCATACATGGCCACCGATAACGATGGTCGCTTCGGGCAGATGCTCTCGAATTAGCTCGCACATATTCTTAACTTTGAGAATGTTCGGAATAATCGAAGTAATCCCAACGACATCGTAATGATTGTTCGTTATTTCCTCGATGAACCGATCGCGCGTCGGGAAATCCAGCAGCGTACACGGTGCGGAAATGTTATGCTGGATAAGCATGATCCCCCATGAACGATGAAACATGCGGAGCGAAAACGCTTCTTGCACGCGCGTCACCTGGTTGTGATACAGCTCCATCGGGTTAAGCGTTCGGCTACCATACTCATCATCTTGGGCATATGGCCCAAAAACGCTACACAACAACACGCGGGCCTTGTTACCTTTGGGATGGGTCGCGTTCGTAGCTACAGGCGTAGAGATAGGGAGTGTAATTGTACTCATATGGGTTGTACCTCCATGTATCAGCTAAAAAGCTTGTAATGTCGAGGGCTGTGTCATTTCCGCACAGCGACGCTCGCCGCGCAGACATATCACCAGCTATATGGTCGAAAGTTATTGCACGTTCTGTTCCGCCGAAGTTCTTTGGAGGTGATTATTGAAAATAAATTGTATGATTAAGTAAGTTAAGTAAATTAACTGGATGATTCTTGGCTAAGATACCGCTTGATCTGGCCAATATGAGACAAATCATGGCCAGCCATCATGCGCATGAGGGTGTCGAGAGATTCCGGCCCTCGTTCATTGTGTAGGCCTGTTCGGGTTAAGTCGCTCGGCGACATCTGTTTCCAAACAGCGAGATTCATGTTTCGCAGGCTACGAAAATTTTCGATCAGCACGCCGGAATCCTGGTCATTGGATTTAAGATTCACGACCCAAA
This sequence comes from Planctomycetota bacterium, assembly GCA_024280855.1. Classification (GTDB taxonomy): domain Bacteria; phylum Planctomycetota; class Phycisphaerae; order UBA1845; family UBA1845; genus JAJRPG01. The sequence continues at coordinate 33,335 of JAJRPG010000033.1, forward strand.
GGTCTTGGTCCAGTTCCAGCAGTTGCGGCTTATCCTCGCAGAGCATGCGCCTAAGGCGAAAGCCAAAAATCCACTCGGTTTGCTCGAGATGTGCCAAAATTTCGTTCGGCGTCCACTTTCCCTCAAAAGGCCGATGTCGCATTTGTTCAGGTGTGTGGGCGTCGGTGATTTCAGCCAAGGCATCAGCTGTCATCGCAGCGACATCGAGCGGATGCCTGTCACCGAGCAACCCGAATAATTTTTGCCGATACTTTTCCGGATCATCGATCCATTGCGATGGTGGTGGTTGGGGCATTGACGATATTCCTTTGTTAAGTGTGACTGCGTTATATATGCCTTCTACGAGTACAACTGTCCGCCGGTGGACTGAAATTCCTTGGCTTTTTCTGCGAGGCCTGCTTGAAGGGCGTCGGCTGGGTTCAGGCCTTCTTGGGCGGCGAAGTCACGCACTTCCTGGCTAATTTTCATCGAGCAGAAGTTTGGCCCGCACATCGAACAGAAATGCGCGGTCTTGGCCCCCTCTTGTGGTAGCGTCTCGTCGTGAAACGCCTGGGCTTTGTGCGGGTCGAGCGAGAGGTTGAACTGGTCCTGCCAGCGGAACTCGAATCGGGCTTTACTTAAAGCATCGTCACGATGCTGCACGCCGGGATGCCCCTTAGCAAGGTCGGCTGCGTGGGCGGCGATTTTGTAGGTAATCACGCCTTCGCGGACGTCTTCACGATTGGGCAAACCCAGATGCTCCTTCGGCGTTACATAACAAAGCATAGCTGTGCCAAACCAGCCTATCATCGCGGCACCAATGGCGCTGGTGATATGGTCATAACCCGGGGCTATGTCAGTGGTGAGTGGGCCTAGCGTGTAGAATGGCGCTTCATCGCACAGCGCTAATTGCTTGTCCATGTTTTCCTTAATCATCTGCATCGGCACATGGCCCGGTCCTTCAATCATAACTTGGACATCGTGCTGCCAGGCGATTTTGGTTAATTCACCGAGCGTTTCCAATTCTGCAAACTGTGCCGCGTCGTTGGCATCAGCCAGGCAGCCAGGCCTGAGTCCGTCGCCTAGTGAGAAGGAGACATCGTAGGTTTTCATAATCTCGCAGATGTCTTCAAAATGAGTGTAGAGAAAATTTTCCTGATGATGAGCCAGACACCACTTAGCTAAGATAGACCCGCCACGCGACACGATACCGGTGATGCGTTTAGCGGTCAGCGGTACATATCGCAGCAATACGCCAGCGTGAATGGTGAAATAATCTACGCCCTGCTCGGCCTGTTCGATGAGTGTGTCTCTGAAAATTTCCCAATTCAGGTCTTCGGCTTTGCCATCAACTTTTTCGAGGGCTTGATAGATGGGGACCGTGCCGATGGGGACAGCTGAGTTGCGAATAATCCACTCGCGGGTGTCGTGAATGTCTTTGCCGGTTGACAGGTCCATGACAGTGTCCGTGCCCCAGTAGGTTGACCATGTCATTTTATCAACTTCTTCTTGAACTGAAGAAGCCACGGCTGAGTTTCCAATGTTGGCGTTGATTTTTACCAGAAAGTTTCGGCCTATGATCATAGGCTCGATTTCAGGATGATTGATATTCGCCGGGATAATCGCTCGCCCGCGGGCTATTTCGTCACGCACGAATTCTGCGGTGATGACTTTGGGGATAGCTGCGCCGAATGATTCGCCGGGATGCTGTTCAAGTTGATTATCATCCTGAAGAATTCGTTGGTTTTCCCGAATAGCTACGAATTCCATTTCCGGCGTGATAATCCCTTTGCGAGCGTAGTGCATTTGAGTGACATTGCTGTTGCACTTCGCGCGGAGCGTTGAACGTCGCGCGTCTTCCGGGAAACGTTCGACCGAACCTGCTCGATCATCGGTGGAATAACCATTGTCCTGTGGCTTGGTGGTTCGTCCGGCATAAATTTCCACATCGCCGCGTTTATTGATCCAGTCGAGGCGAAGGGGTAGTAAGCCTTTTTTGAGATCAATGACGATATCAGGATCGGTATAAGGCCCGGAGGTATCATAAACACAGATTGGGGCGTTGGGCTTTTCCTGGGCGTCGTCGTTCGTGTGCATGGTGGTTGGCGTAAGCGAAATTTCGCGCATGGGTACGCGCACGTCGGTATGATGCGTACCGGCTATATAAACCTTCTTGGAGGCGGGGTACGAGGTTGGTGGCGTCGTGCTGTCGATCGTATCCTGCCCGTTTGTATCTGGTTTGATATCCAACGGAATATTTAATGTTATGCGATCGGATGCGGTATTCGCAGTGGTCATCTTAATGATCTCCATTCGGTCGTTATTATAGGTCTTCGCTTTCGACTAACAGGTCCAGGCCGGTGAGTGATTTTGGAATGACGGGCGAGTGTAGGCTCGAACGCCGCTTTCCTACGCAGGATTTTTCGTGGCGAATCTCCGCCGATCCTGATCAGGTTCCAAGGTTCTGCTCTCAGCCCCGTTCGCAACGAGGCACACCCAGCGACTGTAGTGAGTATGTAGTGTGCGGGTCCGATATCGTCAACTTTTGATGGTCAATAATGACGCTTGGGGCTGCCATGCAGATTCCACGGTCTCGAAACATGTATGGGGACGTCCAGCTCTCGATTGCCCATCCCTCAACTATAAAACTTTTAAGAGTCAAGCAACCAGTTCTCGAACGTGCCGGCAAACACTGCGATGGTGAGTATTTCGACAGGGTGCAGCTATCTCATTGCCCGATCCCCCTTACAGAACCGCGTCCGTAAGGAAGTGGCCTCTTTATAACGCTCGAAGGCCGCTTCCTCACGGGCGCGGTTCTGCTAGTTGATCTCTCTTATGATTATCTGACCTCACATTTTATCGGCCTACCCGCACTCTCTTTTTTTCGGACTTAAAGAAATTCCTATAACAACTTTTTAGCGTTTGCCTTCCTGCCGAATGTATTGGAAGGTCACAGGTGGACAGACGTGTAGACGCTCGTGGAAGGACTGCTCGGACGATAAATAGGTTCGGGCATCGCCGGAGTATCCGGTGGCGAGGCATCTACGGAATAACGCATTTTTCTGCAAACCCTTCTATGCACTCCCTAAACCTGTGACTGACATAAAGGTTATATGACGAAGAGTCATTGCCAAAGTTGGCGTTGACGTTCGGCACGGGTTTCCTCTGTTTATGGAGTAGGTCAAAATGAAATTTGGAAAGACGCTAGCCGTAGCTACGGCGTCACTAATGTTGGTCTCTGGCTGCAGCATGCATTCGCATTTTGCAGGTCATAACCATGGCAGAAACAATCAGGCAACAGTAACGGTACGAATCGTTGCACCACCAGCCCCCGCTCAGCTCACCAACTTCAATGGTAGCCACGGCAACGCCAGCCTCGTCGCGGACCAGGCGTACAACCCATTTGCCACACCAGGCATGAGCCCATTCCATGCAGTCATATGGGGCGGCGCGTACGATGGCCAGGAATTCACCCACACACCAGCACCACTCACGCCAGGCGATTATACCTTTGGCGTATTCGATCAAGAAAACGACGCAACCTACCAGGGTTGGATGACGGTCAACAACAGTACCGACAGCGTACTCAACATTCTTCACGATTGGCGAAATACCATTCGCGACGAAAAAGAATGGCTGGGATTCGGCAACAAAATGACTGGCAACTTCAGCAGCCATGACCACGCAGACTTCAAAGGTTTCCAGCAAGAATTGCAAAGCTTAAACAAACTGGAACGACGTATCGAGCGAGCCATGCAGGAAGAAGTTCGGGCCAAGGCTCGTCGGCAACGATATCGCCAGGAATTTGCCAACGAAACAGAAGTTCTGTTGATCCCAGGTTCATCCGGAATCTTCACAACTTCCACCCAGTCAGCATTTAGCAACGCAGAGATTTCCAACATTCGCACCGGCCAGGCGATGACCAAGGTCATCATGGTTGCGGATCATGCCAAAGCCGTAGAAAAGCTAAACCGCATCAACAACATGCGTCAAGACCTCAACGGCTGTCGCACGATCCTGACGGAGCAGATCAATCGTCTTCAACGACGCAAGGGCCTCTACACCCTGACCGATCATCTCTACAATCACGACCAACGATTCATCGAAAACGAAATGCGCATGCAGCGAGCGCAGACGATGGTTAGCCGAATCAATCAGCAAATGACTGACTACCGTCAGCAGTGTCATGCGTTGATGTTTGTTGCCGGCTTGTTCTCAACCGACGGCTCTTTCGATGCTTTCCGCGACGAAGAAAACGCTTTGCAGCGTGAGCGTGTTGTGTTGATGGAGCAGAAACGTCAGGTCGATATGCGATTCGAAAGGACCGCCCCACTTAGCGCAAACCGAATCGTATACGAGCGTCAACGTCAAAACATCATAGCCGCACTTGAGGGCATTGATAACGATAACAGTTCAATCTCCAGTGCACGCGTAGCCTTGAATCAACTACGCAGCACGACGGACATCATCCATCGTCAGGAGAACGCTCGTATCATGACAGCCACAATCTTCGACGGCGCGATGCCAACATCCTTGGCTGATGCCATCGCTAATGAGTCGTTGATGACTGTTCGTCTGCAGGGTACTAACGCCATGCATACACCAAAGCGAACGAACCTGACATCGTTCCAAAACCTCAGCCATAACTAGCTGATCGCGGCTATAGCGCATTTCGCGCGGCGCCGCTATAAACCAAACGCCCGGAACCCCTTGCCAACAGGCAACGGGGTTTCGGGTGGTTTTTTGTTGCCAAGATGTGCAACACACATGACAAGCTGAGTCATATCAACGCAATAGTCACAAGCTATATAATAGTCGCGAGCTACACAGGCTTCTCGAAGCCATGACTTAATCGTCTTAGCCCGCGACACCAGATCACCTCGGGGGAGGAAACGAACATGCACCAACAGCCACTCACGCTACATCCACAGCCAAAAAGAATGCTCACGATTATACCATTCATCTTGGCGGCAAGTTACGCATGCCATTATTGCCAGGCGTCACCGCCAAAAACAACGACAACCATTTCAAGCCTTGACCCTGAAATGCTTTTGCAAAAAGCACTCGAACAATGCCAACGAAATATCCACGACTACTCCTGCACTTTCACCCGCCAGGAACGCATCAAAGGCCAACTTTCCAAACAGCAGACCATCAAAGTCTTTTACCGCGATAACCCACGCACCATCCACATGACATGGGTCACCAATCCAGGCCGAGTTCGCCGCGCGTTATATCAGCAAGGAAAGCACTTCAACAAAATCGGAGAAGAGCTACTCCTCGTCGAACCCGCAGGCTTTATCGCACGAGTCATTGCACCAACCGTATACACACCCGTTCGCGGCGAAAAAGCTCGGTCCGCCGCTCGACATACCGTCGACCAGTTCGGTTTTCTATCCATCCTGACGCGCATCGGAATAGTAAACAAAACAGCCAAACAAAATGGCGACCTCAACCTGACGCTAGTAGGCCAGGGACAATTCGCCTCTCGTCCAACCTACCGCATTGTCCGGCGACTACCCACCCACGGGAAAAATCATTACACCGACCCCCACCTCGTCATCGAACTAGACCAACAATGGCTAATCCCCGTGTCCATACATTCTTACGCCGGAGCAGACGCCACCAAACTCATCGCAGCCTACACTTTCCGCGACATCAAAATGAGCAACGCGCTACCCAACGGAGCCTTCTCTTTCAAACGTAATGCCGTTGCCATGCGTTAAATTTAGTATGTTCGGGAATGCCGTTCACCGTCATTCCCGCCTGCACGAGAATGACAGAACAGTTCGGTAGGGCACGGTCGTTCTTTCGCTTACTGGCGAAAGGTTGACCTGCCTGAACTATCGATGCGTATTCGGCCACCATCCACCTGAAGCAAACATAGAAACTTGCCCGCTAACGTAAACGGACCTGCGCAAATCCCTATAACCGCGAAGCCGAAGATATCGCGAGTCCGATACCACAGCTTCATGCCATCAAACCAAATCACGACCGCCTCCTAGCCGACAAGTCCTGTGAGAGTCTAGTGATGGACGCGTTGGCTATAGGGCCGTTTTGCGCCAATCGTTAGACCGGCATGAACAAGCAAGAAAACGATGGCAACGTCTCAAACAACTTTCAACGCAACAGCATCCGCGCGCAAGCCTCAGCTGTTAAACCGCGCCAAAAACGAAGGTAAACGAGATGTATACTCCGGCAAGCGAACCTGGACGCGATACATCATCGGCGCACGCGTCAAAGTATCTTTAGACCCCACACGACCATCAGCCGCCTGGGATGTAAGCCTACACAACATATCCGGCGGCGGCGTTGGCTTTTGGTCTACCAAAGAAATCGAAGAAAGCCAAACCATATACATTCTCGACACCGATGGCCAAGCGCCCATTTGGCTCGCGGCCCGCGTCGCCCATTGCTCTATGGGAATGCGCGGACACCTCATCGGCGCGATGTTCCTTGAACCCATCGGCATAGACGAAGACCTTAACGAAAACAACGACGAAGGACCAACCGACTCAGAGCCAACCTCGCCCCCTCAAGAAGCCTTAACAGAAAGACGCCCTCGAAGCTCCCTACAGGCCAAGTGTGCATGGGCCGCAGCTATCGCAAGCGTATGCAGTGTGTTCTGCGCTTTTTTGCTCTCGAAATACTTCGCCCACAACATGAACCTGTCCCATTGGGCCATAGTAGCTGCCGGATGTTCGCTTCTCACTGCTGTAGCATGCAGCTGGCTGGTCTTGAGAAAAGATGCGCAATTCATCGACGCGCTGCACAAAGACATCCAACAACTCGCCATTGGAAAGCTAACGTCTGTCCAATTACCGAACCCACCCTCACGCGAACTATCCACCGTTCGCAGAGGCTTTCAGGATTTGTGGGCACAGTGGACCAAGCGCGATAATGACGAACGCCTGCGCCGACAAAAACTCGAAGATATTCACCAATTAAAAACAAACATCTTAGCCATCGTCTCTCATGACCTGCGCACGCCGCTGACAGCCATCATCATGTATGCGCATATGCTTAAGGACGACATCCAAACACTATCCACAGAAGAAACACACAACTTCGTGACCATCATCTTCGACGAATGTAACCGCCTGTCACGACTGCTCGACGACCTGTTGGAAGTACAAAAGCTGGAATCAAACCATGTCGCACTCAATTTTGAAAAACAATCACTTGTGCCCATACTCGACTCGTGCATGCACGTTTATAAACCATTAGCCAAAAGTAAATCGATGAATCTAACATTTGAATGCAACGGCCTATTGCCGCAACTTTTCATCGACGCGGACAAAATCAGCCAAATACTGAGCAACTTAGTCTCTAACGCGCTAAAATATACCCCGGAAAACGGCAGCATCGTGGTCTCAGCCATGTCCCAAGGCACTTCCGTTATCATATCTGTCGCGGATAACGGACAAGGTGTCCCCAGAGAAAGTTGGGATAAAATTTTCGACCGCTTCTCACAAATCAATGACCCCGACAACTGTGAGGTCGCAGGCGTAGGCCTGGGGCTCAACATTGTTCAAAAGCTTATCGAGTTACACGACGGCGTTGTCTGGGTTGATAGCCAGGTAGGCTACGGCTCAACTTTTTATATCTCACTACCCGTCACCGACAGCCCGCCAGAACCACCAGATGCATCAAACACACAACCGCTTGGTCGAGTCATCGCCTGCGACCCGGACCCCGAACTCGCCGCCGCCATCGCCGCCGTACTTCGAAAATCCCATTACGACGTGCGACTAGCCCATTCCGCTCAACGACTACTACAGCATATTGAACAGGGCGAGGTCGATGTGGTCCTCACCGACACGCTCTTACCCGACATGAACGCAACCGCCTTGCTCTCCAAACTAAGTCGAGCAGGCAACCGAGACTATCGAACCATCGTTCACAGTTACGAAGCAGATGCCCAACTGTGCCGAAAGCATGGCATGGATATTTTCCTGCGACGGCCCGTGTCACAAGATGAATTACTACGCGCCGTCATGGTCGCCATGCAGCAACAATCAGCCTCCGGACAAATGACCATCGTGGTAGACGACGCCTCCATCCACAGTGAACAAATCGGACACGTCCTAAGATGCGCAGGCCATCCCACCATTATCGCCGGCGACATTAACGAAGCATACGAGATGGCGGCAAACTACGCAGGGCAAATCATCATCGCGCCATGCAAAGCGCTAGGCCAAGGATGGGCTCTGGTTCAAAACATTCGCACCCAATGCCATGATGGCATACGAATCATCGCCCTAAGCCCTGCCATTGGAAAAACTGAAAAACAACTGCAACTAAAACATAACATAGAGGTGCTAGGCTACACCCCAGGCCAGGAAGACGACCTGATGGACGCCATCATCGCATCAAATCCTCACGCCACTACGGAGTCCGTATCATGAAAAGAATCCTTTGCTGTGACGACGAACCACACATCGTAGAAGGTGTACGCTTCCTACTTCGCGCACCCGACCGCGAAATTGTCGTAGCCCATTCGGGTCAACAAGCCATCGACTCGATTATCGAAAAAACTCCAGACCTGTTCATCGTCGATATCATGATGCCCGGTATGAGCGGACTCGAAGTCATTTCCACACTTAGAGCCAACCCCAAATACGAGGCGCTACCCATCATCATCCTCACCGCCAAAGGCCAGGCCCAGGACGCCGCGATGGCCCAGGAAGTCTGGGGCGCAGTCGTAGTCGCCAAGCCATTCCAACCCCAAAAATTACGCGACCTTGTTACGTCCACCTTGGAGATAGCCATATGCCAACAAGCAAACTAGATATATCCTGCCCGCCGCTTGTTATGGAACATCTTCACGCTGGTAAAGTTCGTGATGCTGTCACCACGCTGGCACAATTAGCCGGAGCAGATTTGTCTATCCGCGGCGCAGACAGCAAAGACCTCAACACCAACAGCGGCGAAAAAAACAGCCAGCGATCCACCATCCAATACCGCGACAAACCGCATGGCTGGGTGCAATATCCAAAAGATGGATCATTAGACAACATGCCCAAGCTCGCAGGCGCAATGGCCTCCCTCACCGAACACCTCCTTGACAGGGAAATGGCTATCGGCAGCCTCGCCGAAGGACTCATGACTAGCTACGAAGAACTCGACCTTTTCTACACCCTGTTCCCCACGGTATCCAGCAAAACCGACGCACAAGAAATCGCAGAAGTACTCGTTGAAGAAACAGCTAAAACGCTTAACTGCAAGCGCGTTTCCATCATGATTCTCGACGAGAAAAAAAAGTGCTATCGCGTACTCGCATCGCGAGGCCTGCCTGACGGTTTTCAAAACATTGACATCCCCATCGCCAACAGCATGGCTGAGCGCGCTATGTCCCAAGACAGTGTCATGGTCGTCAACAACGTCAATGAACACCCCGAATTAGCCGGAAAATCGCAAGGCCAATACGATACCGATGCCTTCGCACTCGTGCGCGTCCCACTCAAAGCGCAAGGTCAAGCCCTTGGATTACTCAGCGTCACAGAAAAAATCGGCAACCCCGAATTCACCGCCCGCGATAGAAAACTTCTCGAAGGACTCTCAGCTATGGGCGCTTCCGCGCTGCTGAACTGTCATCTACATAAGTCCGTCAACATGCAAATGATGAGTACCATCCACGCCCTCGCTTCCGCCGTTGACGCCAAAGATAAATACACCCACGACCACGCAGGACGCGTCGCCTCACTTTGCGTAGCCACCGCCCGCGAACTCGGCATTAAAGAACAACCCAAACTGCGAGAAATCGAACTCTCAGGCCTACTGCACGACATCGGAAAAATCGGTATCCCCGACGCCATCCTCTCCAAGCCCAAACAGCTAACAGCAGATGAATACAAAACCATTCAAACCCACACGGTCATCGGTGCAAAAATTGTTCAGCATGTACCCGGTTTGGAGAACGTCGCCAAAGCCATTCGTCATCACCATGAAAGATTCGACGGGCTGGGATATCCAGATAACCTCGTCGGAGACGTCATCCCCCTCGCCTCAGCTATCATCTCCGTTGCAGACACTTACGACGCCCTAACTTCAGACCGCCCCTACCGAAAAGCCGGAAACATTGACGACGCCGTCGCAGAATTGAACAGTTGTCGGGGAACCCAATTCGATCCCAAAGTAGTCGATGCCTTCATCGCAGCTATCTACAAGGAAGCCCACGAACCAAAATCCTGCCCGGTCAACTTGGTGGGCGCAAACATCTAGCACACAACTCACCGGCGCATATCTAAAAGTATTTTCAACGACTCACGCCGCCCTGCCACAGCCATCGCTTCCACCGCCCGATCAAACGGAAACGTCTGCGTAATCATAGGCCGTACTTCCACCGCCTCGCGCACCAGCGCATTAATCGCCTCTGTAAATGACCCGCATCGGCTACCCACCACAGTTATTTCATTAACCACAACCGCAGCGAGGTTCACCCCTTGCTCTCCGGCGAAAGTACTCTTCAATACAATCGAACCACGAGGCCTGACTAAACGCATAGCCAACTCAAACCCCTCAGGCGAACCGCTACAATCAACCACCACATCATGGTCCGCCCGACAAATCAGCTCATCCACATGCACCGCTTGCACGCCGCGCTTCTCCGCCAACAATAGCTTCGCTTCGTTTCGACCAACAACCGTCAGTTGACAACCCGTCTCCGCCAGCACCTGCGCCACTAACAACCCCAGTCGCCCCGAACCAACCACCGTCGCCTTCGTCTTCGCCACAAACGGATATTGCGACAACGTCTGATAAGCCGCAGCGACAGGCTCCACAAAAACCGCCTGCTCATCGCTCAGCGTATCTGGCACTTCGTGCAAATTCGCTTCCGGCACACTGACCAAATCCGCAAAACCACCATCGCGCCCATCAATTCCCACAACCGTCCGCTTACGACAATGATTCGCCAATCCCGACAAACACATATCGCAGCCACGACACACACAATTAATTTCGCAAACCACCCGCTTACCCAACCACGCCGCAGAACCCGACTCGACCACGCCCACAAACTCGTGACCCAATACCCCACGAAACTGCATGTACCCCTGAACAAGCTGCAAATCCGTGGAACAAATACCAGCCATCAGCACACGAACAAGGCACTCGCCCTCCCCCGGCTTGGGGTCCGGGTGATTCGCCTGATACTGCAACTTTTTCTCTAACACCAAAGCACGCACAAGCGCATTCTCCTCTTTATGGTGCGATAACAAACGATACCTGATGCGCTCGTTACCGGAACAACAACCACCCGTGGCATTCCCATCATCTTCCTGTAGATCGACGCACACCCCACGCTAGCTGCAACCCCCACCATCACAAAGAGCGCAGCCCACCAATCCTGCCAAGGGTGGCATGGGTAAGCCACAGCTTACCCGTGTCTACAACAAGCCTAAGAACACCAAACAAAATCTCTTGCCAAACCAACCGCCCCATGCCTCAAGCCCCAAAATTAGCCGACTATCTCGATTAAGCGTACAATAGCCCTCAGTGATAGAATCACCCCATAGGCCAAAGGATTAGGCCGCGTACCAACGGGTGACATGCGATGCCCAAAAGGCATCCAAAGAGTAGGCTTAGCCATGACACTGCAAAAACGCCATACGCTAATCACAGCCGCCACGGCGCTAACCCTGCTCGCAGCCACACCGCTCCTCGCAGGCCCGCACCGTGCCCGCACCCTGCAAATGGACGACAAGGGACAATGGGTCGAGAAGTCCACGCCATTACCAGGAACACCCGCCGGCGACATGCACACCATCCAGCAGCAACTGCGCGACAAAACTCCCCGCAAGGCCCTAGCCGCCATCAAAACCTTTATCAAAAAATATAGCCAATCTCATCCGTTATATCCCCGAGCTATGATAGCTAACGCCGAAGCACTAATAGGCCTTCATCGTTACGGCAAAGCCCACGAGCTATTGCAACAATTCCTAAACCAATACTCCGGCAGTCAGCTAACCGACGAAGCCCTCAGGCTCGAATTCCTCGTCGCAGAAGCTTACCTCTCAGGCACTAAGCGAAAGCTGTTCGGGCTAAAGCTCCTCTCCGGCACTGACGCCGCCGAGCAAATTCTTGACACCATCGCCATCGACTACCCCGAATCACGCTACGCAGAATACGCCGTAAAAACCAAAGCCGACCACCTCTTCAACCAGGGCGAGTATCTCCTCGCAGAGCTTGAATACAGCCAACTCGTCAAAGATTTTCCCCATGGCCAATACCACGAGTTAGCCCTGAGACGCTCCGCCGAAGCAGCCTTAGCCGGCTTTCGTGGCATCGAATACGACGACGCCGCCCTCATCGAAGCCAAAGAGCGATACCGCGATTTCCAAATACGATACCCACTACCAGCGCAGCGCGATCATGTAGACCGTATCCTGGACGGGGTCGAACGAAAACGCGCCGAAAAAGAATTCAGCATAGGCCAATACTATGAAAGCATTGATCACATAGCCTCTGCCGTGTTTTACTATCGTTCCGTCATAACCAATTGGCCCGACACCCTCGCCGCCGACAACGCCAGAACTCGGCTCAACCTATACAACACCGAACCGCAAAGTCCCAATACAAGAAGTGCAACAAGCAAAACCAACTAAGGGCCTATAATCAACAGGCATTATAACCATGCGAAGACAACTAAATTTAATCGCCGCCGTGATCGTTATCTTCCTGTTCAGCGGGTGTAGCTACTCCACGACACGCCCGTTTTCAGCCGATATACAAACCATCCACGTCGAGATGTTTCACTCTAAGGAGTTTCGACGAGGACTGGAATTTCGTTTGACCGAAGCAGTCACAAAACGAATCGAAACGGACACGCCGCATCGCATCGTGCCACGCGAAAAAGCCGACGCGGTCCTGAGCGGAGAGATTCTTAGCGTAAAGAATCGAACATTCGGAGCCGACCTGGCCAATGATTTGCCCAGAGAAATAGGCTCCACCATCGAAATAAGACTTCGCCTCAAAGACATGAGAACAGGCGATATTCTGCTGGAAAGGCCCAGGTTTGTATACCAGGCCGCTTATATCCCCCCCGTGGGAGATACCTTTTCAGACGGCATGACCCGCGGCATGGATGGCTTAGCCCGGCAAATTGTCGAGGCAATGGAAACAGATTGGTAGCCACGCTATCATTACTTACGGACGTAAAAGACCCAGTGGCGACCTGGAAGATATTTAAGAAACGAGACAACGCGGATGGCTAATAACAACGAAACACCGACGCCTGAAAATCAAAACCCCAAAGACGGAAAACCGCCCGCAGGACCAAGCCCGCGATTATCGCGTAACCTTGTCCATTGGCTACTACTACTCGGTCTAGCTATCGTTCTCGTAGGCCTGCTACAAAACTCCCTCGAATCCGCCAAACAAATTTCCATCAGCGAATTCCGAAAGCATGTAGCTAACAAAAATATCACCAAACTCGTCATCAGAGAAGACGGTACGATCGAAGGCGAACTCAACAAAACGCAGGTCGAAGGGACCATGCCAGACGCCTCACCGCGCTTCACTTTGACCTACCCACGCGAAGCCATCGATAGTCGATTCATCGATAACCTTAACATCGCGTTACCCGATGCAGACATCAAAGCAGATAAGCCCAACCAACTTTTACTCGTACTCTTAGGCAGCATACTTCCCTGGCTAATGATTTTCGGCTTCCTATGGTTTTTCGTATTCCGTCAACTTCGCAACGCAGGCGGCGGCGGCATGCTCGGTAACTTTGGTCGCTCGCGCCATCGCGTCACACCTAAAGAACACACCAACGTAACCTTTAACGACGTAGCCGGGATCGAAGAAGCCAAAGAAGAAGTTACCGAAATTATCGAATTCTTAAGAATGCCGAAAAAGTTCCAGCGACTCGGCGGACGCATCCCACGCGGCGTACTTTTAGTCGGTCAGCCAGGCTGCGGTAAAACTCTTCTCGCCAAAGCCATCGCAGGTGAAGCAGATGTCCCCTTCTTCTCCATCAGCGGCTCTGACTTCGTAGAAATGTTCGTCGGCGTCGGCGCATCCCGCGTGCGAGACCTATTCAAACAAGCCAAGGAAAATTCACCTTGCATTATCTTCTTAGACGAAATCGACGCCGTAGGCCGTAGACGCGGCGCTAGCTTTGGCGGCGGTGGTCACGACGAACGCGAGCAAACACTCAACGCCATCCTCGTAGAAATGGACGGCTTTGAATCAAGCTCGCAAATTATCGTCATCGCAGCTACCAACCGCGCGGACGTACTCGACCCCGCCCTCACTCGTCCAGGCCGATTCGACCGACAGGTATTCGTATCCCTGCCAGACCTGCAAGGCCGATACGAAATTCTCAAAGTTCACTTGAAAAAGATCAAGCTAGGCCCAACCGTCGAGGTCAAGCGCGTGGCTCGCGGCACGCCCATGTTCAGCGGTGCCGAGTTAGCCGCGTTGACGAACGAAGCAGCCCTCATCGCCACCATGGCCGGGAAAGATTTCGTCGAGCAGGAAGACCTCGAAGAAGCCCGCGATAAAATTCGCTGGGGACGCGCCAAGAAAAGCGCCTACGTCGATGAGCGTGACCGCAAAGTCACTGCCTATCACGAAGCAGGCCATGCGATTATCCAAGCGTTGGAAAAAGACGCCGACCCACTGCACAAAGTCAGCATCATTCCACGAGGCCCATCCGGCGGCGCGACCTTCTCTCTGCCAGAGCGCGACCGCATGGTCTACACGAAAACCTATTTACTCGCCATGATGCGCGTCATGTTCGGCGGACGCATCGCGGAAGATATTTTCTTCGACGACATCAGCAGCGGCGCTTCGAGTGACATCAAGCAAGTCACCAGCCTTGCCCGCAACATGGTAAAAGATTGGGGCATGACCGAAGCCACCGGATTTATTTTCTACGGTGAAGATAGCAATGGCGACGGCATGGGCTTCCCCGGCGCACGCGAATACTCCGACAAGACAGCCGAGCTGCTCGACGTTGAGATCAAGAAAATCGTAGACAGCGCCTACGCCCAGGCCCATCAGTTCATCCTGGATCACAAGTCCAAAGTAGAAGCCATAGCCGAGGCTTTGCTAAAATACGAAACGCTTTCCGGCGATGAAGTCAACGCCGTCATCCGAGGCGAGTCACTAGACCGAGCCGCCGTCGCCGACCTGCTAGACGAAGCAGAAGCCGCGACGAATTCCAGCATCGGCGTAGCAAGACCAGTAGCCGCACCACCAAAAACAGATTTAGGCGACGGACCACTACCGCAGCCAAGCTAGTAATTGTTGCCCCCCGAGCCGCGGGCTTCAGCCCGCGCGGAGTTGCGATGACAGTGAAGCTTGCAGTTGCCGAGCGCATGATTACCCGTCATCAGAGCCGCACGGCGCAAGCCTGCGGGCATGCCTTGTAAATGTCGTAAGCCGTGAAGTTTGCCACTAGGCTTACGCTAGGTGTTCTAAACACTTCCCTTCCCCATCTGATCAATGGCTGTTTCAATCCAATCACTCCTAAACACAGACATCATAGTACTCATGGGTTGTGGGCACTCTTGCATCGCAATATCCTGCACCGAAAGCGTACTCCCTTCCCAAGCATATGAGATCGCCAGTGACATAGCATTGTCACGTAGCACCCCAAAGGCGATGCGAACAAAATCTTTAGGAAACCCACCACTCACGAGCGCACCATCCATGAAGCAATATTCAAAGCCAATCGATGTAGATTTGTTGACAACGAGAATATACGGTTCTATATCAGGTGGAAGTTGATATCCGCAATCCGGCTTTAACACTTGATCTATCTCAATCTGATACTCAACCACGTCTTGAATCGAATCGAGAGAATCCGTACTCATGCTGTGTCTATTGTCATCACTTAGTGTCGCTAGAAAACGCCGCTCCTCCTGGCTGATTGGTCGTGTTATTTTTTTGAATGAACCCATCAGGTATTATCCTGTTTCGATAACCACACAGTGGCGTGGGTCGCCCGACCTACCACCTTTTCGAAATATTATTATACAATAATCTCCTCTCACTGCCCAAAAACGCTCTTTTCTCAGCCCCTGATCTCTCCAGCGCCTATCCCGCATAGATCAGCGGTCACGTTCTTTAAGTGAGGCGTCATCGTAACGCCGTGTCATCGGGTCGCTTTGCGATCATCGAAAACTTTCAGGAGAACAGATCATGCTTCGATTCACTTGCACCATCATCGTCCTCACCCTCACAACTTCCACCGGCTGCATCCGTTCCATGACAGATGATTTCTTCGCCCCCACCTTCAGCGACGCCAAGCGATTCGCCGAGCAGCTTAGCCAACAGCAGCAGGTTCACGATGACAACATGACCGCGCAGCACCAGGCCATGAGTCCCCAGGCAGCCGCAGCTATTGATAAACTCAAAACCGAGTTCGATATAAAAATCGCTGAGTTAAACAAACAAACGGAGTCCATGCACAGCACCGTGGGGGAAAACATCGAAAAGCTGACCAGCCTCGCCGCTCGGTTCATAGGCATCCCCGATGGCCTACCGCTATCTAATCTCTTCGACAGCGCCGCCTCAGCCATCACCAACCAAGCAGACGCGCAAGCCGACGAACTTCAAAACCTCCGCAACGAAAATGAACTCGCCAGCAAATTCTCAAGCGTCAACATGATGTCACTGAAAGAAGCCATCCAGGAAAGTAACGAGAAAATTCAAGCCGTGATGACCGACCCCAACAAATTACGATCCACCGTCCTCACCGTAGCCAGGGAAGCAGGCATCACTCCCGAAGCCATCGCCACCTTGGAGTCAGCCAACGAACAAGATTTTATAGAACTACTTTTTACACTACTCGGCGGCGGCTTATTAGGCGGCGCAGCCTCACGCTTCGGGCCGAGTCGAAGCCAAAAGGAAACGGATAAACTTAGTCAAAAATTAGACCACATAAACGCGGCGACAACATCTAAGTAAACTTAATTAACGGACTCAATTTTCTCAAATTCGCCATGAATCGCGTGCCAAACTGTTTCCAGCAGTTCGCCACTTTTGAACGGCTTCTGCAAAATCGCGTGTTGATTTGATGTCATAAGCTCATCATCAATAGCGTTCGTCGCATAGCCTGAGACGAACACGGTTCGAAGGCCAGCGACTTCGGAGGATATTTTTTTGTATAATTCAAAACCATTCATGCCCGGCATGACAATGTCGGTGACAAGCAAACTAATTTTAGAGTTAGCCGTGCGAGCCATATCAATCGCCTGTTCGCCATGCGCCGCTTCAAGCACGGCGTACCCAGCGCCAGCGAGAATTTGTGTGATGACCAGGCGCACCGATGGCTCATCTTCGCCAACTAGAATAATTTCACCGTTTCCGGAGTAATCATGCGTAGCCATTTTATCCTCTACAATAATTTCGTTCGTAGACACGGGAAGTGTTACATGAAAAGTCGTACCTACGCCCACCTGGCTTTCCACCGTAACAAATCCCTTCATCTGACTGACAATGCCGTGAACCATCGCCAGGCCTAGCCCCGTTCCTTTTCCGACGGGCTTGGTTGTAAAGAAAGGCTCAAATATATGTTCAATAACTTCCTCAGAAATGCCCACGCCATCATCCGACACAGAGATTTGCACATGCGGGCCAGGAGAAACGTCCGGGTGTATCGAGGCCAAGGATGCTGACACATCAACATCCTTACACGTTACTGTCACCGACCCGGCACTTTCCATTGAGTCGCGCGCGTTGAGAACGATGTTCGTAATCACTTGTTCCAGTTGGCCAGAGTCTCCATAAACGGCTGACACAGAAGAAGCCATGTCCAATTCAAGCTGGATATTTTCTCCAAGCAATGGCTTAAGCGTAGCCTTGACGTCAGTCAGCAATTGCCGCGTATTTACCAATTGCGGCTGCGTCAATGGCTTGTGACTAAAGGCAAGCAGTTGCCTGGTTAGCATCGTACTCCGTTCGCCAGCTAGCCCAATCGTCTCAACGCATGAAACCACTAAATCTTTATGCTCATGCCAAGCGGGCGATTTCAATTTTGAAAGGATAATTTCCGTGTTACCCATAATCGTCATCAACCGATTGTTAAACTCATGGGCCACACCCCCTGCGAGCCTGCCGACAGCCTCCATTTTCTGCGCGTGCATCAGCTCGCCAGCTAATCGCTCACGGTCAAGTTCGACTTTTTTATTGTCGGTTATATCTCTAATGTAGGTCAAAAAATGAAGCGGCTTACCTTCTTCATCTTTCACGACGGAGCAATTTTGATAAATCCAAACAATAGTGCCATCGCGATGAATGTATCGCTTCTCCAGCTCGAACGATTGTACGTCTCCGCATATTAGTCGCTCACATTGTTGCCAGTCTTTTTCAAAATCTTCCGGATGAGTAACGGCTTTGAAACTGTTCGACAATAAATCCTTTTCCTCGTATCCCAGCAACTGGCACAGCGTAGCCGGGACTTTCAGCCATGTGCCATCCAACGCGACATGCGTAACTATGATGAGCGAAAATTCCTCTGTTCGCGCAAGACGCTCTTCACTTTTGCGTAAAGCATCAACCGCACTGGTATGTTCAACTATTTCTTGTCGAAGTCGTTCGTTGGTATCTTGCAGGTCGCCGGTACGAGCCGCGATTTCTTGTTGTAAATGGAGTTCTCGATTTTGCTGCTCACGAATTTCTTTTTCTTCTTCCGGAATCCATCGGCGCAGCAGAATCAAGATGACCAAGCCAGCGACAATCACGTTAAACATCTTGGGAACCAGCACAGCGCCTGGCTGCTCCAATAATACGCGCACGTAATTCGGTAATAGCTCCGCGAGCGCCGTGTACCAGATTCCGAAGTAGATACTTTCAAATAATGTGCGAAAAGCATCGATAGCTAAAACGACAATAAGCGTCGTGAAGAGTGCGTTATGTAATCGTTGCCGCCGAATTCGAGCGACGTAGAACACCAAGATGAACGACCACATGGCAATGAGCAGCCAATAGGTAGCCGCCGTGACGATATGAAAGGTAGTAGCCGCTACAACATGAAACGCGGTCATGGCTTCGCCTTCAAAGTTTTTGTGAAACGCTATAGGCCGCTCTACATAACTAAGCTCGCCTAGCCACGATTATCCTCGAAGAATCGACTCTGACAAGATGAGTCTTCACTACAAATTATGTGGTCAATGCCGATCAACCCCCTGTTCAGACAAATTGAAAATACTCAGACTTGCTGCATTGGCGCACGGATCGTAGTATGTCCACACTGCTAAATGGCTACTTTCATAACGAGAGGTGTAATGCTAATTCCTAAAACGATACGAAAATGGATCGCTGTCTTTAGAGGCGACGTGGCGCCTGCCTTGGTCTTTTTATCTGCTATGCTGGGCATTTGGTTTGGCATGACACCGGGTCTTTACGGCATTCACGCTGCGCTACTCATCGTTGCGCTTGTCGTAAACATCCATTTCGGAATCTTCATGCTCACCGCAGGCTTGGGCAAAGCCATGTGCCTAGCCGCCGCCCCGCTGTTGTATCATGTCGGCGCTTGGACTCAGAATAATTTCGGCGGCCTGTTGGACTTGTTGGCCTCGATTCCCATCCTCGGTATCACCAACGTTTCGCGTTACGCGGTAGCAGGTTCGCTGGTCGTGGGGCCAGTGGTCGGCATAATCGCCGGTTTACTTCTCACCTTTAGCGTGCAACGATTCCGCACGTCCTGGTTAAGCTTTGAGGAAGGCTCCGAGGCATTCAACCGTTGGATGAACAAGGGTTGGGTCAAACTACTTGCCCGCATTTTCGTCGGTAAAGGTTCAGCATCAGCGGCTGACGTTTTGAATAAACGTCCTAAGTATGTGCGCGTTGCAGGCGTTATCTTAGCGGTCGTTGTAGCAGGTGGAGCGGTGGTTGGTGCGTCGATGATTAACGGCGACACACTCATCGCCTATGCCGAGCAATCGCTAACCAACGCAAACGGCGCACAGGTTGACATCAAAGAACTCGATCTTGGCATGATGAAGGGACGCGTTACGGTGAGCGACATCGCAGCCACCAATCCCGAACAGCCAAATCAAAACCGGCTCGAAATCGCCACCCTCACCGCCGACATTAGCCTGTGGGAATTGCTTTGTGGTCGAATCGTGATGGAAGAAGTCGCCATAGCCACCGTTAAGATGGACAGCCCGCGCAACAGTGCGGGCGAAGTCGTTCAATCTGCGAAGCAAGCAAAGGTATCGCCGGAAAAGTCGTCATCCATGTTTGACAAGATGGGGCTGGACTTGGGCAGTGTCGCTACTGCGGAATCCTATTTTTCGAATGCTGAGCAAGTTCGTTCATACCTGCGCAAGCTTCAAGAATGGCTGCCAAGCAGCGAGAAGACTGAGACCGAGGAAATCCCAACCGCAGCCGTGCCCACTGCCTATCTGGAATATCTCGACGCCACAGCGCCACGATCTCCCACGCCAAGACTTGTCATACGAAAGTTAGTGATCGACGATGTCATTATTCCGGTTGAAGGATTAGGAAACAGCAAAATCGTGTGCTTAAATCTTAGCGACGCACCAGCCGGGCTTGGAAAGCCGGTGGTGATTGAAGCCACGTCGAAGGAAAACAAATCAACGATTAAGCTTACTTCAACTTTCAAGCGAGGTGGTGGCTCATCAACAGTTGACGCATTATTTGAAGACATTGACCTCGCCAACATGCAAAAGAACCTCAATCGCAGCAATCCGGTCGTGCTTCAAGGAGGACAGGCTACGGCGAAAATCAGCGGGAGCATTAACCGAGAATTCATGGACATCGGTTTTGCAATTAGCACCGTTGGATTAAAGATGAATGCTGCCGGCGGCATTGGCGGTCTCGACCCTCAGGTTTCATCGGAGGCTATGAAGGTTCTCGAAAATCTCGACATCGGCATGAGATTGGTCGGGCCAACCGCAAGTCCCAAATTGGTGATTGATAGTAAGGGCGTAGGCCAAGCCATGCAGGAGGCACTCGTGAACGCTGGCAAAGATGAGCTTGCCCGCCGAGCTGGCGATTTACTCGAAGGTAAAATCCCCGACGGCGTACCTGACCTCAAAGACGGATTGCCCTCGCTAGGTGATAGCCAGGGTGCGCTCAAGGGATTATTCGGCAAAAAATCATCCGACAAACCCGCCAGCCAATCAACTGAGAAAAAGAAATCAGCTGGCAAAAAAAATGATCTTAAAAACCAGGCAGAAAAAGCTTTCGGCGGACTGTTTGGCAAGAAAAAGAAGAAGGACTAAATTATTCTGCAGGGAGCAGAAAAAGGTTGGCTAGGCATAAGTGTTGAGCCTTAATTTCGACTAGTCCTATTTATCGTTCGCCGCCGCCAGCACAGCACCGTACCACCGGTCAGTATAAACAACGACATTATGACAATGCTCCACTGTGACACAGTAGGAATAGATTGATTCGCGGCAGTAACCACCGAGGCAAATGGGTTGAGACGTCCCCATCCCCAGACGTCATCATTGCCCTCAGTGCCGAGATCCACGCAGCCATCGAATAGATGTGTTTCTACTTGATCTGGTGTTAGCGATGGCTTTGCTGACCATAGTAATCCAATGGTTCCAGCTACCATGGGCGTGGACGCGCTCGTACCGCAACCGCTGATAGCTAACCCGCCTGGAATTCCGGTACTCAATATATCGACGCCGGGGGCGTACAAATCAACAGCTAGTCCAAAAGCTGAGCAAGTTGTTCGGTTGTCATTTTGATCCGTACCGCCCACTACGATGACATCCGCCCAATCGAACCAGGAAAGGTCTCGTCCATCATTGCCTGCTGCCCAGACCAACAGGCCACCTTGATCTTTGATGTACTGCCCGGTTGTTTGCACAGGCTCGAACTCAACACCAGTCTGGCTCACGTTGATACACTTAGCCCCATTATCCACAGCCCAGCGAGCACCGTCGAGAATATTATTAAGAAATCCACCAGCTGCGTTGTTTGAGTAGCGAATCGGCATGATCGAAAAATGCCAGCCCATTCCGACCACAAGCGTACGGTTGTTTCCGATCGCGCCAGCTAAGCCAGAGACAAAGGTTCCGTGTCCACCTAAATCGTCAACCAGTCCACCATCTATTTGAGCGATGCGGTCCTCCGCGTTATATCCTGATACGAGCGCACCAGCGAGATCAGGATGGTCTAGCTCGATGCCGCTATCGACGATGGCGATGATAAAATTGGAATCGCCAGTCGTAATATCCCAAGCAAGGCCAGTTTGCAACGTTTGATGATGCCATTGATCGACATAGTTACCGTCGTTGGGCAGTGTCGTAGTGGGATAGCAAAACCAGTTAGGTACTACATATTGGTAATCACCGGTAGCCATAAGGCTCACAGCAAAACTGTTT
Source organism: Planctomycetota bacterium (assembly GCA_024280855.1). GTDB lineage: Bacteria > Planctomycetota > Phycisphaerae > UBA1845 > UBA1845 > JAJRPG01. The sequence goes on from JAJRPG010000033.1 coordinate 55,633, forward strand.
TCGGTTTCGCCCGCTGGTAAATTGATAATGTACTCGTCGGTCAGAGATACCTTTTCGATGATTTGTTTATCGATACGGGCAACCGCTCGTTGACGAATCTGCTCCACCTGTTGAACACCAAGGCCACGCCGTATTAGCGATGCAGATTGAATTGGTCGGACGATCATCTGCGAGGAGAATTCGAGTTTGCCGGGTCGCTCGATGAATTGCGGAGTAACAATTTCAATCGCGGCCGCTTCTTGAACCAACAATGTTAGTAACAAGCATCCCATCAAGCTGCGTACATGGTTATGATATAATCTGTTTCGCCACACCATGTGAACTATTGTCCGCTTCTCAATTTCTCAACAGGTTGAACGCCACAGTAAAACTAGCCAATGGTGTTATGATACAAAATGTGTAAACATCTACCAATTATAATCCTGCGAATTCATCCAATGACGTAATAGTCACCACTAGCCAATGAAAAAATAGCCAAAATTTCGTGTTTTCATGCGACATTGGTTGGAGTAGCAGGTTGAATAGGTCGGTAGCCCACCATTCATTGAAAACTCTGGTGCGACATGAGTTCTGATTTTCATGACAATTCTGAAATGGTAGATTTAGCGAAGCCCGCTCGGTTATTCCATTTTTTGATTATAGCCATCTGCGTACTGCTCGTTGGCGTACTCATTTGGCTGATTCCAGAATTCATAAAAGATATCGACTTGGAATCGGTTGTGGTTATGGCCACTTGGCTGCCGTTGGCTGTATTTCCCTTGTGCCGCAGTATTTCCGCCCTGTTTCTCAGGCCTCATTTTCGTGCAAACAATACTGGTATGGAACTTCGATATTGGAGACGTGGTTGGTCTATTCTTACACCATTCCTACGACTCCGCCACGACTATATTGAATGGGAAGATATTTGTAGCGTAAATATAAAAAAGACGAAGTACAAAGGCATAACCGTTGATGCATATGTCATCGTAGAATGTGCTAAGCGTGATCCTATACACATTTACCGCTGGGTGTTTAATCTCTCGGCTGATGCCATATCAAATATCATTAAAAACAAAATGGCACTGAATGAACTGCGGAACATTGTTCCTGATGGTCGCACCAATTCTTATGTCGAAAAGTTACAACGGCATTTTGCGGTGGCGATTCATCTTTGTTATGCGCCATCTTATATTAGGATAGTTGGTTTTATCATGGGTCCACCTGCAGCGTACTACGGGTGGCCATGGCTTGTCGCTTATGCTGGCGATAGGCCAGTGATCGATGTATTTGTTGCCATTGGTTTTTGTGGTGGGATTGGTTGGCTGATTTTCGCTATCGACGAGGCGGTTAGATCGTGGCGATTTCGCAACAAGAAATTTTGGTTACGGGCTGAAGGCTTATCCGCTGGTGCGAATGAGTTCTCGGCCAGGGTCTATGGGTGGCACGAAATAGCCGGGGCGCGTCGCCGCGTCACTCAGTTGATGAACCAATGGGATAAGCCGACGGGTATCAAGCTGGAAGGAATAGATATTCTATTATTAGACGGAGATACGATTTGGATACCTGAATCCTACAGTAAAGAACTGGGCGATCTTTGCGAGATGTTAACGCCAGACGATGGAACCATTCACGTTGATCCCCTTGAAGATTAATCAGCGCCGTGCATAAAAAAAGCCGCCCCACACACAACGCGGGAAGCGGCTTGTATATATTTCTCTTGCACCTTCGACTTAGGCGCGCAGCATCCTTGAAGATGCCAACTATCGCACCAGGACTAAGCGCCGGTTGTAGTCAGGTCGTTGCCGTCGTCAAGGCTCAGGAACAGGGCGGAGATTAACGCGGTCGATAGACTCTGCGTCGTTGATTCCAACCCACCTAGCAAGGTATCTCGCACGGCTGGGTCGCACCCGCTTAACTGAAAGGCCGAACCACCAACGGCGATGGCTGTGGCAAATCGCATGAATCGACTTCGAAGGCTTTGCTTATTCATTGTCTCATACTCCAAGTTTGGCTTTTTCTCAGCCCTCTTACTATCGGGCGGATGAACCGAAATACTTTGTTATGTCCCAAATCCTTTCATAGCAGCGACAGCTACATGCCCCGCAGCTAACTCAAAAGACTTGGCCCTATATCTATTCGTTGTACCCATCGGTTATGTCAAGGTCGCGGTTTAATACTTCCGATATTTTCACGACTTTCGACAACAATAACAGCCTTTTTGCGGCTGATAACTACTATTGCCAAAACCCTGGTCATCCAGGAAAGACCCTGATGGCTACGGCCCCTCTTCCTTAACGATGCGACAGCGCCGCGACGCGTGGCGTAACGCTCCTTCTAATCGAACGCAGGGACAAATTTTTGCCTGGGCACTTGGTGCTGGGAACAAGCATGCCGTGCGAGGTAATCATGTTCGTGGGTATGCCGCTCTCCGCACACAAAAAGCGTAACAGCTCAGACAACGAAGCCAACTGCTTCGGGGAAGGGTTGGATTTCGTAAAATCGCCGACCAAGCATATGCCGATACCGTGTTCATTATGATAATTCCCGGCGGTCTTGCAATGAGCGCCGGTAGATTGCTTGCGCCATCGGCCACCCACCTCCACCAGACCGTCAGGCGTGGACGTGCCATTGCCAATCACGAAGTGATAGCCAAGCTCATTCCAGCCTCTTACCTCGCGATGGTTACGGTCGAACAATATGGCACCGCCAACCTTGGTCCCGCTATGGTGCAACACGATAGTCGTCCATCGCGGGTTAATTTTCCCTCTAGCTGGCAGCCATTCACTATGTGACCTGTTCGGTCGAATAGGGCGACTCGGCTTGATGATAGGACGCCTGCTTGCGTATCGCTGTCCCTGATTAGTGCGAGGCGGCGTCACTGAACTTCGCGGTATATAAAAAGAAGGAGGCGGAGTTGGTTGCATAGACTCTGTGAAGTTTTGCGAAACGCAACCAATGGCCGGGGCCATGGCAATTGCGCCCGTGAATAAGAACAAGCGCAAACATCTTTCCCGCGAAACCATAAGCAGACTCCGACTTCAATACAAACGTGAACGAAACCCCGGCGCACGAAGCACCGATGCTTAGTTATCGGTCATAAACACCTGTTTCGTCAAGGATAATCTTTCGCACTAGTCGCCGGTTGGTGCATGGCAGCATTGGCGGCACGTCATGTCAGAGCACCTGGCGCGAGCCTGGTGGCACTTTCATGATAGTAAGACATGTCCACAGGCTGGCGCCGTGCGGCTCTGACCCCGACTCGGTACGCCCATCCCGCTTAACCTGTATTTCGGGAATCGATGCCGGATGGTCCATTAACCAGCCCTGGGAGGAATAATATCGGAACATAACTTCACTCGGCTATCGATTTACTCGAAGTAACATCGACAGCGACATCGTAATTAGGCGATTACGTTTGTCGAGGAGCATGTAGAAATGTTTTGGTCAGCCCGTCCACAATACGGAGTAGAGGACAGTAGCAGCAGCCTATTAGCTGGTGTTAGCCAATCGTTCTCTACCCCTGCCCCGCGCATAGACAAGGTCATCGCAGCAAGGCAGGCAGTGATTCATCACGACTTTGATGAAGAAAACATGCTCGATCAAATTGTCAATTCCCTAACGTCAGATGCCCTAGCTACATAAATAGCCACTGGAAGCGGTTCGCCAAACAAACAGGGCCGACCGGTTTGATACAACTGCGATTCTCGCAGCATATCAAACCGACCGACCCTGATGATTTTTCGAAATATCTTATCGTCTAAATGCCAGCGGTTACTCACCAAGTGCAAAATAACCGGCAATCTGTTCGTGCACCTCGACAGTATTGTATACGATCAAAACACGATCGTTATATGACTGAATGAAGCCTCGTCCACCGCCTCCACCGGGTAGAGTCGGGCCTTGCAAACCAGTAATTGGCCCCCAAGACTGCGGTTCGATTGTGCTGGCAATGGCTGTTATCAGATCACTAATCAGATCGTCGGTATCCTCATCTTCTATTTCCAAGTCCTCAGAACTACTACTATTTGAACCACTAAAAACACTTCGACCACCACCCCCGCCCTTACTGGAACGCGACGCAGAGTTTAGATCTACCTGTGGGGCGTTACGACCAAAGTCGGGAACGCTAAAGGTCAGGTCAGTCATTTGGTAGATACGTCGTACGAGTTTTTTGGAAAAATCACCAACTGTGGAAATGCGGATATTTCGGCCCTTCGCGTGAAAGCTGACCAGACCTTCATCTGAAAGCTGGTCCATCACTTCGATGAGAATCTCTGCCACTGTTACGTCACGCAACTTCAAAGTGACTGGCGACTCGCCGTCAACTCCTTCATTTTCCATAGCTGTCCAACGAAGAATAACATTCACCTTGTCGTCACCCTCACTGCGCAACCATTCGACAACCTCCTCAAAAGGAGTTTCTTGCCAATCGATGCTATCGATTTGCTTCCGAAGCAAATCACGGGCCGCGAGCTTGTTTTTCACAACGCGCCTCGAAGAACTATGGTAAGCATTTAACCGTGAGGTGGCTGTTTGCGCGAAACCAATCGAACAACAGCTAACCACGAGACAAGCTGACAAAGTGAGAATCCGTTTACAGGCCATGATCTTAATCTCCTTCGCTCTATACTTATTATAGAACTACCTGGTACCCCATTCACTCAATAAACGGAAACAAACCGAAGCCGCCTTTACAAATGAGCTTCGAAATCGTCCCATCCCCACATCTAATTGTAATGCATAACACCCCAATTGCCTACACGGCGGGGGAAAAGCCAATGATATTCAGATATATCGACTGTTTGCTATACAACCCATTACCATTACAGTGTCAATTCATATTTAACGTAGTAGCACTGGCCAAGTACGATCTTTTGCCCTCAAGTGAGGTCATCAACGTATCATTGGCCATTTCCAAGAGCGTCTGCTTTGATAAATTGGCTGAGAGGCTGATGGTACGATCGCTCTCATGCCAGGCTACAACGGTGAGAGAATTATCGTCCTCACTGGCAAAATATGCTCTTTCCCGCCACTCCGCCGGCTGATTCGGTATAAGTTCTACGATTCGTGTCGTCGAAAAAACGGATAGAAATTCGTTGGTTGTAGGCGAGCGATACAGCACATGGCCACCGACCCGACCCTGAATTCCACACTTTTCTCCGCCTACAAGCTCAAAACCGTACTGCGAAAGAACCGGAACAACAACCGACAAATTGGTAAGGCCACTTAGTTGACTAGCAAGCTGAACGGGATTTCGGGATAACAGCGGATTGTGATGCTCCGTACCTCGCGTCAGCGCACAGTCCTGGTGTTGATTTCGTATATCTGACACGGCTTGGGCAGTCACAACCGTCATGGTCCCGCTTGATAAGTCATCCGAATTCCAACGCTGCCAAATGGATACATAAAAGAGTATCGCAGCGGCGATGGCTAGAGGAACCAAAAATCTGGACCGCGTTTGCCAACTCGGCGAATAGGTGAGGCCATAATCTGTGACGTTATCCTTCTCCATGACCCCGCATAGTGCATCCGCGACGCTGCTGCGAAGCGGGTTCGGTGCGACTTCATGAGACCACATATCAGTGAGCGCACGCTTGCTAGACGTGACATCATCCACGCGATGCGCACAGGCGGGGCACATGTTGAGATGCTCCAATGCCTCTAAATTCAGGGGCACATCAAGCTCCCCATCTGCGAAGGCGCCGGTATATTTACGAAAACTTTTGCAATTCATGAGTCAATCCTTCAGTCGCGGAGTCCTCGTTGCTGGGCGTACGATTTCAACTTGCGGCTTAGCAACTGCCGACCTCGGTATAGCCGACTCATAATCGTTCCCATCGGACATTGGCAAACTTCGGCGATTTCCTTGTAACTTAATCCCTCAATCGACCAGAGCAAAAGCACGGTGCGATACTCCGGCTGAAGCGACTCGACGGCCTTCTTAATCTCCTCGTCAAACTGGTCCCAGTTCAACGATTCCGCCGTGTCAGGGTCGCCGCCTATGTCGGCTAATTCTTCTTCAAAGTGGTCAAAGTCAACGTCGTCGAGCAAAGATGGCTGACGGCGCTGCTTGTTCTTGGAGGTATAAAAAACGTTATAAAGAATCTTCAACAGCCAAGGCTTGGCGCCATATTCGCGCAACTCGAATCGCTCGAAAGCCTTAAACCCTCTGATGAAGGCCTCCTGAACCAAATCATCGGCCTCGACCCGGCTACCCGACAACGCGCAGGCCATCCGAAACACCGCATCGAAATGCGGCATGGCAGTGGCTTCAAAGCGTGCTTTCGTGTCGGCATCCAGCATGGCTGATAGATGATCCTCAAGAATAGTCCAAAGCGCGTCAAACCCCTCTTTCCACAGATAAGGTTTCCAGTATTGTAACACCTGAAGACCCACTTACTATTCCAATTTTTGAATTGATTTTGAATAAGGGCCGATAAATTGTGTTATCGATTAAAACGAGATGGCCTCATATACAGGGCCTGTGTACGAAAAAGCACCTCTTTCGATAGTTTTTTTGTCTTGAACCGGTTGTGGAACTGGATTCCCGCCTGCGCGGGAAAGACGGATTGCTAAGCTGGCCCTGCTGGCTATTGCCTGACGAAAGCGATGGTCGGTATACCACAGCACAGCGGCGAGGCAATTCCTGTAGGGCACGGTCGTAGACCTGCCTTAACTATGTTGTCGGTGTGGTGTATTGCGATTGAATGTCGCCGGAGTGTCACTACGATGGGGTGTGTAACGATTATTGTTAGCTATCGCGTGTGCGTCGAAACGAAAAATTAGTTAGACCTCGACATAACACGCAAGAATAGTAAAGGCAGATCAACCTTCCGCTAGTAAGCGAAAGAACGACCTGCCCTACGGTCTGAGCCTATATTTCAGCCGGTTGGGCCTTTTCTTTGGCTGCGGTCAACATGTGGGGAACAGCCGTCGCGTGAACGAAAGGCTTGGGGGCTGATTTTGTCTGGAGTGGACTGGGCTGACTTTGCGCGAGCCCCCTTTTAGCATGGTATCTCATGATATTGGCTAGCAACACACTCAAAGATAATTGGGCGATGGCGAACACAGCGACACCGGCTAGCACTACGCGTGACCAATGAAGTTCTACGACGCCGAGCGTGATTCTGGTCCATATGCCTTCACCGACTAGCCAAAGCAGTCCGGGCATCGCAAGCAGGGTGACAACTATAGCGCCTTTCGCGGAGTACAGTTTATCAAGCATCGTGGCTATAAACGTCGGAGCGTTTCTCGATGGATTGACCATGCGATGCAGATTTACAGCTAGCACGCCCATCGAAATCAAACTCACACCGAGCGAGCCTAGCAGCGAACAAAACAATAGACGATAAATCATGTCATTGTTGAAACGCCCCATGCGTAACCAAGACTCCACAGGCCCTGCGGCTAACAAAGTCATCACGCAAAGACACATGGCTGCACTGGCAAAGAAAAGTTTCGCGGGACGCCACATGAGCGTCATCTCAAAAATCGTGCGGAAAAACCTCAGCCCGTCTTTGATTACATGAAGTTTGGATTCGCCAACACGTTCTGTATAACGCATAGGCTTTTCGACTATGGTCAGCTCGTCGTCCATCAAGACGCGAGCGCTCATAGCTGGGGTGAAATGTAAACCGTCTGGCAGCGGGTACAACTGCTGCAAGACATCACGACGAATCACGCGCATCCCGCTGGCTGTATCTGTCACAACTTTGTTACTCAAAGCCGAAAGAATGAAGGCGTAAATCCGATTGCCCAAGCGTCGCACGCGTGGCATTTCACTATCTGAGCCTAGTCGAGAACCGATAGATACCGATGCGTTGTTTTCATCTAACTCACGACATAACGTAGCGAAGAAGGTGGGTTCGCAGGTTCCGTCGGCGTCTAAAAATCCGACGACGTCGCCTGTACCAACTTCGAAACCTCTTTTAATAGCTGCGCCGTATCCACGATTTTTCTCGAAAACAATCAGCCCAATTTCATCATAACTAGCAGCTATCTCGGCGGTGCGGTCAGTAGAGCCGTCGCTTACTACGATAATCTCCACAGCTTCGACGGGTGAATCAGCCTTGATGACTTCGCGGGCGGCTAGCGTCCGCTCAATAATCGAACCGATGGCTTGCTCTTCATTCAATGCCGGAATGACGATAGTTAATTTCATAGGCTTAGTTCCTATAATATTGTCGGTAACTCACGCGGCAGGCTGAAATAGTGATTTGGCACGACAGATATAATCGTTCGTCACACAACGTATGGCATGAACCAATTATCCATTAGTCATCGGTGAGTACCATCAGAGCCACACGGCGCAAGCCTGTGGACACGCCTTACGAATCATTAAACCATTGAACCGGTGTATATCTCGTATCGCTGTCACCAGGCTCGCGCCAGGTACTCTGATAGCTCATTCTGCCTCTTCAAATTGCCGATACGACCGATAACACACCATTGGGTGAGGATTGTTATTGTTGTGGATATTAGCGCGGAAAAAGTACATACCGATTCTTCAGGAGCTATCTTAACTGGAGGTGTGCGCGGACGGTCTTATTCTACCAGTGCCACGTACTCGTCATCTCGATGCGTACCAACAGCTATCTGGATAATTTTGGCCGTAGGCTTAACGGCTTCGATATTAACTTTATTACCAGGCCGAGCGGCGATTCCACCACTCATCGAATCGGATTACGCCTATCAACTGTTGGCTGCGGACAGATTCCTCGCCGGTGACGGGCTGACCACGCTGCAACCCATCGCGCCTGGCCAGCCTTGGGATTTTCAATACGAATGGGGCTTTCTGACCAAATGGCCAATGGGCTATTCCTTGCTCGTAGCTGGTGTACGACGCATCTTTACTTGCTCCAGCGTAGAAGCGTGCCGCGCAATTGGCATTATGGTCTGTGCCCTGGCGATGGTTGGATGGTTCATGTGGACGCGATTGATAGTTGCGGCAGGAATAAGCAGAGCGTTATTAGCTATCGTAGCTATGAGCACCGGCGTAGCGGTTGGCTATCTTATCAACCCTTCGACCGACGCCCTCCTCGCTGCGGCGATTCCGTATTTATTACTGTTGACACATCACGCACTAGGCATGACCGACATATCAAATTCTCGCCCTGCCAACAGTGCCAAACGGTTGGCATTAGCGGGCCTACTCAGCGGCGGGCTGTTTTGGTTGAGATATGCGAGCGTATTTATACCTACGGGAATTGGCAGCTATCTACTTTGGACATGGCTTAGCTCTCGCAATCTCACCAAGCATTCTACTGAAGCAGGAAAGTCAGACACATGCTCACCATCCATCACGGCAACGCATGTGTCGATATTTGCTTTGTGTGCAGCGTTTCCCGTAGTTGCTTTGCTATTGACTAACCAATTCATGGGCAGCGGAGAGTCTATGCAGGCCCAGGTTAATCTTGGTCATCGCGTGGCTTTTGATATGTCGCCATCATTAATTTGGCAGGCTTGGTGGCAATTTACCGACCTAGGTTATTACGATCATCACGCCATCAGTCATTGGGTCATTGCGCTTTGGCCTGGATGCTTAGTTGTTATCGCCCTTCTCGTACCGACATGGCGACAAACCCTTGTCACTTTCATATCCAAGCCTGCGGTTAAGTTAAGCGCAAGTGTTTTGATTATGTTTCTAATGATGATCGTATTGGCTACGGCGATGTTTCACGACAAATTCGATTTCGTAAATCTGGAGCGATATTATATCCCACTTCGCCCGATCTATTTTCTACTATTCGTCGGGCCTTTGTTCGTATTACAGTCACGGGTTATTCGTCTTGGCCTGTGCGTCGTATTGCTAGTTTGTTGTTCGTGGACGTTTCAACAACAATGGCTACGAACCTACAACAGATGGTCACAGGCCGATCGCGCGGTGTCGTCTTATGGCGCGTGGTCGCGATGTTTTGAGCCTCATAGCGATTTGCTTTTTCGACATCTTAAAAGCCTGGCTGATGAGAGCTTAATTTTGGTTAGCAACTTTCATGAATACTTAGCTTTGGAAACTTCGCTGCCGACGCTGCCTGTCCCAACTGATCGCGCGTCGTTGGATCGATGGGTGAGCAAAATTGCGACTTCGCGCGGCATTGAAAATCCCCGCGTCATGTTCGTACTCGACCCGGACAATCAATGGCGGAAGCACTGGATTAAAGATAAGCGTAAGATTGAAACTGATTTTGAACTTGCGCCAGTGTCTATGCCGTTTGAGAGTGAGGCGACGAAAGTCTATATATACAGGTTCAAACACAACGATCCGCATGCTTTAGCTTGCGCGGAGCCTGGGACATAGTGTGCTGGAATAAAGATAAAATAAGCTGCACCTGATAGTAAGAATCGGCTGTGACGTAATTTCGGTGACACCGCGCGGGTTGAAACCCGCGGCTCGATAAGTTAGCGCACGGCTATTCAATGGTATGAAATGTTAGCTCGTCGGTGGTGGTATCTAGCGTCGCTACCGTAAGAACTCGTGCGCGATGTAGTGCGCCAGGGTTGATGATACGAATCCCGTTGACGTGCTCATCACGCCGTAGGTGCGAATGGCCATGGCAAATATAATCGACTTTCAGCCGATGTGGCGCCGCATCAAAACCATTTTCGTGGCCATGAAAAACAGCGAAGCGTTTATCATCTAGCGTGACAGTCGTTGGCACTTCGGTAGGCGTTCGCAGGCCAACGGTTTCGAGGTAGGCAAGCGTTGAGCCATCGTAGACATCGGTATTGCCCCAGACAAAAGTAAGCGCTCGGCCAACGAATTCGTCGAACACCCCCTGCCCGCCAACATCGCCACAGTGGATAAGATGAGTCACGCCAAGAGAATCAAAAAGAGCGAGGGCCTTGCGAACGGGAAAAGGATCGTCATGACTGTCTGATAGAATGCCAATTTGCATGGGAATATGGTAGCAGAAAATGGCGAGCGGGATAAGTGGAGGGAATCATACCATTTAATTAGCACCGCTGCGATCATCCTCCGCTCGTGCCAAGTGTGCCACAATCTCGTCTGAGAAAAATAACACCTTTTCAAATGCTTCAACATATTGGTCTAACAGCATTCTATCAGCTGACGGGAAAGAGGGTAATTTGATCAACTCGCCATTAACTTTTTCGGTCAGTGGCAGCGCATGGTGGGTATAAGTAGGTATCTTTACATGACTATTTCCCTCTAGTCTAGCGATTTTAGCAAAGTGACCTTCTGTGAAGAGCGGCTGTTGATGGACAAGCGGGTATCGCGGGCATTGTGCTTCACAACCTTCTGCTACCAGAGCCTTAAGTAATTGTTGAATTGTAAATGCCGCGTTAGGTGCATGGTATCTAATCAAAAACTCGAAGTATACTCGGTCAATGTGGGCCGGCGAAAGAAAAGCTTCGAATCCGAGTCGCTGGAGCTGGTCGGATAAGTAACGTAAATTCTCATTGCGTCTATTGTTGCGCTCGTTGAGATGACGAAGCTGAACACGTGCTATGGCTGCAGATATCGGCGCCATACGGGTTTTAATTCCGAAGCTGGTTCCGGCAAATCGTCGAGCGGGGCTAGGTAATTCCATCACACGAACGATATCCCCCAAACATACTGACTTTTCGAAATACTCTTCGCTGTTAGTTAGTAGAATACCGCCCTCCCCTGCCGGCGCTAATTTACTGCCCTGCAGGCTAAACACTGATATATCGCCAAGCGTGCCGCACTTACGTCCCCGCCATATTGCGCCTTGGGCATGAGAAGCATCTTCTATGATTTTGAGATCGAATCTTCGTGCAATATCCAAGAGTTCGGTCATTTTTGATGGCATACCCCAGAGATGAACAACAACGATTGCCCGCGTTCTCGGAGTAATCTTTCGTACCACATCTTCGGGATCAAGTCCGAGCCTATCTGGCTCGCTCTCGCAAAACACGGGCAAGGCCCCTACCCATAACATCGGCACTACTGAAGCCCAGAAAGTGGCCGAAGGAACGATAACTTCATCTCCAGGATGAAGGTCGAGAGCAAAAAAAGCCGCAAGCAGTGCCGCCGTCCCATTACAATGGGCGAGGGCGTGACTCACACCAAAATGTTGACAGTAGTCTTCCTCAAGATCTCGTGTGACCTGGTGTAGAGAGATGTCTCCATCACGCATCACTTGTAAAACAGCTTGTTCATCCTCTTGGGTGAGAATTGGCCATCGGTTAGCTTCTTGGTCGATACTACTGACTGCTTTTGGACCGCCCAACAAGGCAGGCCGCAGGTGTTTTTGATTAGTCATTTATCGTCCTTAGTTGCACCTGATTTCAACACTCTGCAAGAACGCGATCAAATTGATGTTCGATTTTACGTTCATATGTTTCCACCATTTCTTCTGCAGTCGTTCCTTTGCCGTCAACGAACGCTTCGCTTAATTGCAATAGATAATTGCGGTGTTCCCCGTTTGCTCCCAGACCACCTCTAGGCACCCACTGGGAAATATTAGTTCTTCGCCTAAGATAATCTTCAAGCGTACAACACATTTCCTGTTGAACACACCAAGTGGCTGAAGGTACCAATTGGTCCAAGCCGGGGAAAGAGATCATCTCCATATCAACCGTTCGACGAATAGTTGCTCTCGGCCTAGCATCTCGGACGGGTACAAACTGTCCTATTATCTTTGTAATATGCTCAGCTAGTAAGACGCAATTCGTTATTTTGCTGCCATAGACACTGATCCAAGGCGAATCCCGATCAAGATGAACCCGGTGTCGACGGGATAAACGAAAAGGGTGGTCATGGCCGTTATATGACTTATGAACAGCTAATGGACGTACACCACAACGCAGCGACACGATATCGGCAGCAGTCATCTTTTTTTTCAAATGTCGATTTAGATCGGAAAGCAATGAGATAACGTCACTCGGATCAGCACAAAAACCAGCATTGGGCGTATCGACGGCGGTCTCTGTGGGGCCCCACAGAGAAACCGGGCCCCAGGGAATCATGGCTACTCCGTCCTGACCATCTGGTGTATCGAATATCAATGGGACTTCGTGTTTGGACTCTCTTGGGATCCCCACAAAAACGCCCTTACTCAAAACATGCTTGTATGGAGAATCGATTTGGAATTGAGCATTAAGAGTGTCTGCCCAGACTCCTGCAGAGTTAACAATGCAGCGCGCTCGAACAGACTGCTGACAATTGATGATTTGGTCCTCTAAATCCAAATTCCAGACCTTGCCATGCGGATCATACGAACCGCCTACAACAGGACAGTAGTTTATCGCCTGACAGTAGTCGTCCTGATTGCTTAGCAACCATTGCAATACAAAACGAGCATCAGACGTTTGGAGTTGAGCTTCCTCATAATTGAGCGCGCGTCGATGTTGTTTCGACAGAAATTCCAGCTCTGGAAAAATATTGCATGCCGATGGCTTCCCTCTGCGGCACAATCCTAACAGCCAGTATACATATAAAGAAGCGTGTACTAAAAATCTCCAATAAACGCTACGTTGACGAGGCAAGTAGCGAAAAGTACACGGCTTAACCCATTCACTAAAATCGCGTAGCATTCTTTCTCGCGATTTCGATAGCTTCCAAACGGTACCCAGGTCGAGTGTCCGCAAATATAACAGTCCACCCCAAATCATCATGGCAGAAGCTTGGCTAGTTCCCCCTGAAAAATCAGCTTTTTCCACAAGTAATACGGAATATCCCGCTTCACAAAGGTGATGATAAAGACATACACCACTAATGCCGCCGCCAATGATAACCACATCATAATTACGTCCATTTAGATCAGCTCGTGCTGTCAAATGTTTCTCGATATTCATCTGCGATCAAGCTTAAACCAATGATACTATTGCCATACTTATTACACACTCAATCATACTGTAATTGAAACCGGCATGGCTGTCTGCCTAATTACAACAAACCCTCTACCCGCGTGCCTTATCTTTATACGGATCAGAAAATTCAAAGATGCTATGTTTTTCTTTTGGGATGAAGCCCCAGAATAAATCTGGGTTTCGCCAGACGCGCTCTTTTTTCTTGTTCTCGTCGTAAGTAATAAAATCTCGCTCACTGAAATTATTCACCTGGCCATCCAGGAATAGGACGTTGGCGAAGTCGCCGTGGTAACTCGTACCGACACTCTCCTGCATACCGGCGGGGCTGTTCCAGAAAATGTCGAACATGAAAACAGTCTTGGATTGATTATCAAACTGCCTGGCTGAGGTTGGGCGATCGCCAAAGTCTTTCATGCCCTTCCAATCACTCACGCCGTCAATCACCTGATTCATGCCGTAGTGAAACTGGTTTTTCCCCGAACCGCTTTTCTTATACAAACTTTTATACTTGGAGGGGCAAATCCAAATGTGAAGCGCGGGGAATTCTTTGATGAGCTTTCCCTGCCGCTCTACGTCTTTGTACGCAGGCGCGCCCAGGTATGGTGGCAGTACATTGAACCATGTGTAGGGTTTATTGACACTCCAAAATGTGCCTTCGGTTGGCAGGTAGTCGTTATGCTCCTCCCGGTAGTATTGCAGCGCGTGCCCCCATTGTTTCAGATTGTTGGTACAGGCAATACGATGGGCCTGAGTTTGGGCTTTTCGCATCGAAGGGAATAGCAGTGACAGCAAAAGCAATGTCACACCTATCACAGTCAACACTTCGATAAGCGTAAATCCGTGACACGATGGTGGCATTAACTGGTGGCGCTGCATTGATGACGCGTGTTCGCGCAGTTTGTACGAGCGCTTATTCGACATTAGCCCGATCCGAATGAACTGTGATGGGTCAAGGATTCCTAACCACCAAGGAGAATCGTAAAGCGCAATGGAGATCGTGCCAAGCGATGTTTATGGAAGGACATGTATTAGAAATTTGAAAGATGCCCACAAGCTTGCGCCAGTGGCTCTGGCATGGCGAACGCACCTAGCCAAAAAACTTTGTCAGAAGATCATCTCGGCTGAACGGATTGGCACATCTGGTCAAAAATGTCGTAGAGTTTCTGGTTGATACGACCACCGCTTTCGACGCTTAGGGAGATTGCGTAGACTCCTCGGCGGTCAAAGATGGCCGTTCTCACTAGGCTAGTTCCGAGCGGGCTTACTTGCTCTGCCCCTTCGACTGGGCCTAGCATTTTTCGGATGGGGTGGGATTGTTGGTCGCCCGGGCCAGGTCGCTCCGGCACATCTTCAATTTGCCGGATAACCATCGCAGGAATCTTAGCCGGGTTTGGTTCGCCGAGGTCGCCGAGCTGCCACACCACGACCGTAGCCTTTACGCCTGAGGTAGCCGAACTGACAAACGGGATGAACCGAGATGGCACGGCTGGGATTCGGCGGGTGAATCCTTTTGGAGCTATGAACGATATGCCCCACTGCGCGGGCGATATTCGGCTACGGGTTAAGGTCATCTGGTAGGCGAGGGCAACTGTAAGAAGTAGTAATATCAGCGTCGCCCATAGGGCGCGTCGTCCGATAGCGGGCTTACTAACATTGTGAACGGCTATTACCATAAGGTTTGGTATGCTAGCGCCCATCGGTAAGAACAGCAATGGCATATCTAAATGACCTAATAGCCGATTTCACTTTTTAGTCGATATATAACTGTGAAGTAATTCAACAATCGGCCGGTATTAAAGGGTGTTCAATGTCCTAGTGGACAGGTCGAGTATGCCGGGTATGTTGACGACGGTTCGCGCTCGGTCAAAAAATCGTGTCTAATTGTCAGGGTGACGATCCATGGACAAGGCAGGAGCGTAGCATGCGATGTGTTCTCGTGGCTAGAGGTCGCGTGCTGGGATAGTGGGTGTAGGACGATTTTATGGATGATTTTCGTCGATTTTTTCTTCGAGGCCTCACCGCGCTGGTTCCTACGCTGCTTACTATTGCCATTTTGGTATGGGCGTACAAGCTGATAAATGAGAATGTGGGGGCTACTATCACCAAAGGCTTGGTGTCGCTGTGTACATGGATTAGCGATGAACCGGCTGTTGGTGTGGTGGATGAGGGTGAAGACCCGCTCAAATACGGAACCCCCATCGACCAGTGGGATGTCATTACAGGGCGACGCCTGACAATTGAACATAAGGTTATACACCATCCGGCTTTAGCATCATCCAACAGTGATATTGCAGCTGAAGCCAGGAAGGCGAGAAATCGCGCTCTTTGGCTGATTGCGGCCCAAAAATACCGACTTCACTTGCTTGGTTTCTTGATAGCCATCATTCTCGTATACTTCACGGGGTTCTTCCTGGCGAGCTTTATAGGCCGGGCGTCCTGGCGGGCAGCAGAGGGTGTGCTACGGAAAATACCGCTGATAAAGACAATTTATCCGAACATCAAACAGGTGACGGATTTCTTGCTGGCGGAGCGATCTGTAGGATTTTCAGGCGTGGTGGCTGTCCAATACCCTCGGAAAGGTATATGGTCGTTGGGCCTGAGTACGGGAGACCCGATGAAAGCGGTGCAGGATGCGTCCGAGGACGAGATGATTACGCTGTTTATCCCCAGCTCTCCGACGCCGATTACGGGGTATGTGATTCAGGTTCCACGCAAAGATGTCATTATTTTAGACATGAGCATCGATGATGGATTGAGGTTTACAATAAGCGGTGGCGTCATTAAGCCGGGTCAAATGATACCCGGTTCGCTGTCTTCAGACGGAGAAGACAAGTAGATTTTCGCCAGCAATATATATGAGGAGGTGGTTTCGTGCAGTTGAATATCACAGCAAGACACGTCGAAATTCCGGCGGAGGTACGTAAGCATATCGAGGAGCGCGTAGAAAAATTGACGCGTTTTTACGATCGCATTCTTGATGTCGAAGTCATTCTTGGCCATGAGGCGGAGCAGTTTACGGCTGAGATGATTGTACATGTGGAACGTAAGCATAGGTATGTAGCCAGCGATACCGGCCCTGACACCTATGCAATCGTCGATTCCATTAGTGAAAAAATTAGTCGTCAGTTAGTTAAGCACAAAGAGAAACTAAAAAATCACAAGCACGACGGGAAACCAGAGATTCCGTCATTACCTGAAGAGTCGGACGAAGCCTAACTAAGATTAACATTGTTTACACCTAGTTCGTGGCTTGGCACTGACGATACGCGATTTAATAATTTTTAATGGTGGTGACACACCGGAGCATCTATGAAACTTACAGAATTGATTCATGCAGGGGCGATTATACCTGAGTTAAGCGGAACGAATCGCCTGGAAGTGATCCAGGAGCTGATGCAGTCGCTGGCTAATCAGGGTGCGATTAAAGAAGAAGATATAGCCGTAGTGACCAAGGCTGCGATTTCTCGTGAGAAGCAGGGAAGTACCGGCTTTGGAAAAGGCGTAGCTGTCCCGCATGTTAAACATGCCAAGATTACAAAAATGATTGCGACGATTGGTCGTTCCAGTGCTGGTGTTGATTTCAACTCGCTGGACCGCGCACCAGTCTACACGATTGTATTATTATTAAGCCCAGCCAATGAGAATGATCAACACTTGGCTGCGATGGAAAAAATATTTCGACACCTGCAACGAGAGACTTTTCGTCGCTTTCTGCGCCAGGCGGATAGCGCAGAGGCGATGGTAGAGTTGTTGCAGGAAGCGGACGAATTACGGGACGAATAGCATTTCGTGACTGCAGAGGATTATCTGCGGCACGAACGATGCCAATCTGTTCACGAGAGGCGCGTGAAGCATTGACAGAAGCTCGAAAGGAAGCGAGCGGCGACGTTACGGTCGTCAATAAACAAGGGTTTCATGCGCGCCCGGTCATGCGTTTCGTGGACACAGCCTGTCTGTATCGTTCGAGCGTCCGAGTCGTTAATTCGTCACGCGATGGTGAAAGCGTGGACGGAAAAAGTGCCATGCACCTGATGCTGCTCGAAGCCACGATTGGCTGTTCGCTGCACATCACGACATGTGGTGACGATGCCCAGGAAGCCTGCGACGCCCTAGTCGCGTTAGTCGCTTCGGGTTTTGAAGATCCATCGTAAATCATCCGCCTAGAGAATAGCGCCGTCCGGTTGTCAGCACTGATGCCAGCTACGCTTACATGCGTGCTGCGACATGTAGTCGTGATGGTGATTCGGTTTCGGTATAGATTGACATGGAAATTTTTAGAGGCATTTCGGTATCTCCCGGTGTCGCCATTGGCGAGGCTGTGGTTCTCGAAGCGGAGGAATATCGTATTCCCTACCGCGTCGTGCCAGCTAGCGATGCGCCTCAAGAACTTGAACGATTCCTTGCTGCGGTTCAATCGTCCGTCAGCGAAATCGAGGAGCAGTCAACGCACCTACATGCGCATCTAGGCCGTGACGCCGCTAATGTTTTTGACTGGCATGTGGGCGTACTCAAAGACGAAAGCCTGCGCGATCAGATTTCCAAGTTGATTCAGGAAAAAAATGCGGCGGCGGCTTATGCGGTGAGCACGGTGATGCGCAGTTATCAGCGCCGTTTTATGTAAATGAGCGATCCGCTATTGGTCGAACGCATGCGTGACGTGCAGGATATTGAACGTCGATTGCTACGGCACATCCTCGGCGAGGGCCGGGAAGATTTGGCGCATTTGAGCAAGCCTGTGATTCTCGTTGCCCATGACCTTACACCCACACAGACGGCCCAGCTCAACGACACAAAGGTCATCGGCGTGGCACTGGATTCCGGCGCTGCGACTTCGCACACGGCTATCCTGCTGCAATCCTGGGGACGCCCCGGCGTCATCGGTCTTGGCGATATTTCTACGCACCTTAGCGGCGGCGACACCATCATCGTAGACAGCACGAACCAACTGGTCATTGCTAACCCAACCGAATCAACCCTGGCGGAATACCGCGAACGAGAGGCTGCGTATAGCCGATTTTCGCACGCACTGGATGACATCAAAGATTTACCAGCGATTACATGCGATGAAACACCTATCGCACTGTATAGCAATATCGAGTTTCCGTATGAATCTCGCGCGGGCATAGCTAAGGGCGCTAGTGGCGTGGGGCTGTACCGCACGGAGTTTTTGTTTCTTCGTCCCGAAGGAGCGCCTACAGAAGATCAGCAATTTATCGCCTATCGAGATGCGACGCTTGGCGCAGACGGCATGCCAGTGACGATTCGCACATTCGATCTTGGCGCAGACAAATACACGCAGCAGCGAAGCTATGAGCAAGAGCGCAATCCGATGCTTGGGCTGCGGTCCATTCGCTATAGTTTGCGCAACCTGGACATGTTCAAAGTGCAACTGCGGGCGGTGCTTCGTGCGTCGGCGCATGGCGATGTGCGGGTGATGTTTCCACTTATTAATAGTTTGATGGAATTTCGTCAGGCGAAAATGACGCTGCATGACGCGATGGAAGACCTCGAAGACGAAGGCGTAGCCCTCAATCGGAACATCAAGATTGGCATCATGGTGGAAACGCCGGCGGCGGCGATTCAGATTAAGGAATTTTGCCGCGAGGTGGATTTCGTCAGCCTGGGCACTAACGACCTGATTCAATACTTGTTAGCGGTGGATAGAGGCAACGAGCGGGTGTCGCAGTATTACATTCCGTCTCACCCTGCGGTATTGCGGTCTATCCGCGATGTAGTTCGTGCGTGCAATCAAGCCGAGATCGAGTGCAGCGTTTGTGGCGAGATGGCTGGGCAACCTTTGTATACGATGTTTTTGTTGGGTGTGGGACTACGCACCTTGTCGATGGCGCCGGCGAATATCCCTGAGATTAAGAAGTTGGTCAGGCTAACGACGGTGTCACAGGCAAGGCGGGTTGCCCGTCGCGCATTGGGATTTGATACGGACAGGCAGGTAACGAATTACTTGCGCGATGAAA
The DNA here is from genome assembly GCA_024280855.1 of Planctomycetota bacterium. Lineage (GTDB taxonomy): Bacteria > Planctomycetota > Phycisphaerae > UBA1845 > UBA1845 > JAJRPG01. The sequence goes on from JAJRPG010000033.1 coordinate 75,381, forward strand.
TGCGAAAACTGTTACCGGATGATCCTATTTAATGTTAGGCGAGTAGGCTATGCATGTATCCACTGTAGACATAGCCGGTGAACGTATGACTGGAACCGATGAACAACTTGACTCAGCAACAACGCCTGTCGTTCGGGTTCGTTATGCATTCGCGTTTGAAGTCGAGGGTGATTTGAAGTTTATTTCACACCAGGACACGCTACGGATGTTCAAACGTGCGATGGCGCGTGCGAAGTTACCGGTGTCTTATAGCGAAGGGTTTAACCCTCAGCCTCGCTTATCGATTCCGCTGCCCAGACCTGTTGGCATCGCTTCGATTTGTGAGCAGCTAGTAGTCTCCATGGCAGAGGAAATTGATACCGTAGAAGCCACGTCGCAATTCCAGGCTCACGCCCCGATAGGTTTGACCATTACCGGCGGGCAGCAGTTGAAGCCGAGGCAAAAGATGTTGCCCACAGGTGTGTCCTATGTACTGCCAATCGCCGAGGACGACCCTGAAAATTTAGAAGAAAAGATTGAAAAGATATTAGCAGAAGAAAAATTGATCGTATCACGATCAAACCCTAAGAAAAAAGAAACACGCACCGTCGATATCAGACCGTTTATCGATAGTTTGTGCATAAAAAATAGTAGCTTAGCCTTTCGATTGCATGTGAGCGCAAAGGGAACAGCTAAGCCTTCGGAAATAGCTGGATTACTGGGATATGAAGCGATTGCTATCAACCACAGAATTCAGCGCATAAGTATTGCATGGTTAGCGCAAGATCAATCTGGCTGTAGCGACGAGAAAAATGTTTCTTCTGGAAATGTTGACGATGCGTCGCCCCGCCAGGATTGCACATGACCTAACCATAGCTGTGCAGGAAAGTTTGTACTTATCATGCCATTAACAGAAAAAGAACAAGACAAGCAGCCAATCGCTGCTAAAAAAACCGTCAAACGTAAACGGGCCGTGCGCAAAAAGAAGAAGGTTGTCGCCGAGAAGCCCGTAGATGAATTAGTCGCGAATACATCGCCGGTCGAGGTCGCGGAAAAGAGCGATGATAACTCTGCGGATGTGGTAAAGCCTAAGCGCAAAGCGCGAAGACCAGCCGCGAAGACCAGGGCTAAGGTTGAAACCGAAGCGAATGAAAATCTTGACGAGGACGCGCCGAAAAAGCCCAAAAGAGCGCCACGACGCAAAGCCGTGAAAAAGAAAAAAGTCAGCGATGACGTTACTCCTGAAACGATTGACTCACCAGAAGATAAGGTAGAAGCATCTCCAAAAGAAACGCCAATCGTCGCGGAGAAGGCGGCGGAGGCTCGTGAGGAGAAACCTAAAACCCGCGATAAGAAAACGGTGGTGACAGACGAGACTGCTTCGGCGCAGCCTAGCGAGACGGACGAACATTCGCGCAGGCCACGGAAGCGCGGTGGTCGGGGCCGAGGGAGGCGTGGACAACGTAAAGGCCCCGGGCAAGAGCAGGAACAACAGCAAGGCGAAAGGCAAAGTAAAGAGCCTGTTGATAAGCCAAAATCGCAGACACAGGAAACCGAAGCCGAAGATACGCGAGCGCGCGTAGCTCATCGCATTGATACCGTCTTGCACACATCCTCGGAGGCCCGCAAAGCTATTCGAACGAAGGGCAAGGGGCGAGACATGATCATCAATACGACGGCTGGGGATGAGTGTCGCATCGCGGTGCTGCACGAAGGCCGTCTTGAGGAATTGTTCATAGAGCGTTCCGCCTCAGCGTCTCATGTAGGTAGCATATATAAGGGCGTGATTACAAATGTAGAGCCTAGTATTCAGGCGGCCTTTATTGATTTTGGTTTGCAAAAGAACGGCTTCCTGCATATCTCAGATGTTCAGCCTCAATATTTTCCTAATCACCAAGGCGAGCATGAAAGTGTGGGGCAGAAAATCCCCCGCCATAAAAGACCTCCGATTCAAAATTGTTTTCGGCGTGGGCAGGAAGTCATCGTTCAAATTATAAAAGAAGGCGTGGGCACTAAGGGGCCTACGCTGACGACTTATCTTTCCATTCCCGGCAGATACCTAGTGATGATGCCTGGGATGAGTAAGCATGGCGTGTCGCGGAAAATCGAAGACGATGAATCACGTCGCACGATGCGCGATCTGTTAAACGAATTGATACTCCCACCTGATATGGGTTTCATTGCCCGCACGGCTGGGCTTGGCCAAAACAAACGCGACCTTCAACGCGACTTGAATTACCTTCAAAGGCTATGGAAAACCGTAGTTGAGCGGGTTATGAAAATGGCGGCGCCAGCTGAACTCTATCGAGAGTCTGACCTGGTCACCCGCACCATCCGCGACGTGTACTCATCGGACTACCGCCGTATCATGATCGACTCGCAGGACACCGCAGCCAAGGTTCGAGAATTTTTACAGATCGCCATGCCGCGTACCAAAGTTCGTCTTGAACTATACGACGGGCATGAGCCGTTGTTTCATAGCCTGGGTATTGAAGATGAAATCGACAGCATCAACCAGCGACATGTACCCTTGCCATCTGGTGGCTCATTGGTGATCGACTCGACGGAGGCTTTGGTCGCTATCGATGTCAATAGCGGTCGGTCTCGCTCGATTAAAGATGCGGAGGAAAGCGCCTTCCGTTTGAACGTGGAAGCAGCCGAGGAAATCGCCCGCCAACTTCGTCTCAGAGACTTGGGCGGGTTAATCGTCTGCGACTTTATCGACATGCGATTAGACCGTAACAAGCGGGCCGTGGAACGTGCGCTACGCGATGCGTTAAAAGACCATAAAGAACGAGCGCGTATATTGCGAATTAGTGCGTTCGGGCTGATCGAAATTACCCGACAGCGGCAAGGCCCTTCGATGAAGCGTAGTATATACTCCGATTGCCCGCATTGTCGCGGTGGCGGGGTCGTAAAAACGCCAGACTCTGTCGTGCTTGATATAATGAGAAGCATCCAATTAGCCGCTCATAAACCAGCGGTTAAGACGATCCAAATATCGGTGTCCAACGCGGTGGCTTATCTTATCTTGAATGACAAGCGTGCGGCACTACATGAACTCGAGGAAAAAACTGAAAAGCGTATCCAGGTTCGCGGCGAATCATCGTTCACTAGCGATCAGGTGGAATATGCGTTTCTCGATGCGCAGTCTAACCCGGCCAGAATTTCACTGACGGAAGGCTCCAGAAGGTAACGCTTGCAATAGCCGGCACTTACTATCTACCGAAGGAAAACGGTGCGTCAAAATCGTAAGTCGTTTCTGCGCTGAGAAAACCAGGCGACTGGCCGGGGCAGTTGGACTGCGATGCGACGAAACGATGTTCACGACGCATTTCCTTCATCGTATGGCGGTCCAGCATCAGCTCCACATACGGTGCGTTAGGCCCGTCCGGTCGGTTGTCACGATTGATGTGAGCGTAGCCTAGCGTGTGTCCGATTTCGTGGGCGGTTACATTGGCGAACACATTGACCCACTCGTCGAAAGTGTACGAGCCAGCTAGCTGACGAATCCGCTCGCCGAAAATCACGGCATCATTATCGTGCTGGATGTCACATGGATCATATTCGGCTTCGCCAATGTCCATGCGTCCGTCCGGGCGAACGCCTTGGGTCAACAGAACTTTGGTATCGACATTGAATTTGTCGGCGTCGCTACTGCTTAGTACGAGGAGATTGGCTTGGTCCCAATCGCAATAAATCTGATTGATTTGATCGGTGAGGCGCTGCTCGAATTCTTCAGCACGGTCAGCTAGGGTTCCGCCGTCTTGTAGGTTGAACATGGACAGGTCGAGTCCATCGAAAACCTCTGCCGGGTAAATGCCGGTGGTTCCGCCACCCCACTCCAACGCGATGAGCGTAGTATTGCTCAGGTCCGCGTTGGCGAGTCGGCTACACTTGCTAGCCAAAGGTCTTAGCACAGCTGCATCTGTTGATACAACAACGCCGCACCCTGTGACAGATGCCAGGCAAATCATAGTCAGGCCTAAACGCATAGCCTGGCGAATGTAGTGATGTCCTCCGTGGGTCATCAGCTTCTCCTCCCCCTTTGGCTGACGTTCGCCAGCCATAAATTGTGGTGTGGCTGCTCTTTGGTCGAGCAGCTACTCATTTGTTGGCGCAGGGCTGGGTGATGTCAACGCAGTTTCGCTCGATTTTACCAGATCGAGGCTGGGTCTGTTTATATCCAGCGATTATGGGCCTCGATTGATACTCCGGACGTGGGACGTGGCGTGGGTTTGGGCACATTATGCACACAAGCCACGCGTCATACCATACATGACAGCTAATCGATCACGACGTAAACGGTTCCCCTTTATCCTAATAGTTGGCTACGCAGGTTGAATTGAAGGCAAAATCCCCTTATTATCGCAGGGCAGCAACGGGGAAATCGCACAACCAAGCGGGGATGACTTACGAGAGATATGGCTAAGCGACGCAAAAAACTCGGTGAAATGCTTGTGGATCGAGGCGTAGTCACCGCAGACGGTGTGACCCAGGCCCTTGAATATGGGATGGAACACGGAAAGCGGATTGGCGAATCGCTTATCGAGCTGGAGCTATGCGATGAAAATGTGGTCGCGGAATCACTGGCTGAGCAGTTCGGATGGGAATTCACCAACTTAGATGGCCACGCCGTTGACAAAGAAGCGTTGGAACTGATCCCATCTAAGATGATCGAAGATTATTTGGTCCTTCCACTGGGTATGGTGGGAGACAAACTGAAAATCGTTATGACAGATCCGCTGGATCTCGAAACACTTGATCTACTGCATTTTCGTCTTAACAAACAGATTATTCCCACGCTATCCCCAGTTAGTAAAGTCAAACGGTTTATCGACAAATTCGTCAACCCTGAAGGCGACGTCTTGTCACAAACGATGGCGAGTATCGACCAGGAAGCACCGGAAGAAGAAATTGGTGACACGGTCGATGATGAAGATGCCGACGCACCCATTATTCGCCTGGTGAACCTAATTATCACGGAAGCTTGCCATAGCAGAGCTAGTGATATTCATATCGAGGCGATGGCTAACCGCGTGCGCGTGAGATACCGCATTGACGGCGTTTGCCATGTGCGCGACGACATTCCCAAAAGTATGCAGGGTGCGGTGATTACCCGTTTCAAGATCATGGCCGGGATCGACATCGGGGAGAAAAGACTGCCTACCGACGGGCGTATCAAGCTAATCGTCGCCGGTTCCCCGATCGATTTTCGTGTTAGTTGCCTTCCTTCTTATCACGGGGAGAGCATCGTCCTGCGTATTCTCAGGCCTGATTCCGTAAATGTTGGTATTACCGCGCTTGGCTTTGGTGATGCGGATTACAAGGTTTTCTCGGAAATCATTAAGCAGCCTAACGGCATTTTTCTCGTAACAGGCCCAACCGGCTCAGGCAAAACGACGACGCTATACGCCGCATTACAAGAACTCAATCGCCCTGATATGAAGATCATCACGGCTGAGGATCCTGTGGAGTACAACTTTGCGGGCATGAATCAGTGTCAGGTCAAAGAAGACATTGGGCTAAGCTTCTCCACAATTTTACGTTCCATGCTGCGTCAGGCTCCAAACATTATTCTTGTGGGTGAGATTCGAGACCGCGAGGTGGGTGACGTGGCGATTCAGGCTGCGCTTACTGGTCACTTGGTTTTCAGCACGCTTCACACCAACGATGCTCCTTCTGCTATTACCCGACTTATCGACATGGGCATCAAGCCATTCCTGGTAGCCAGTGCTATTCAGGCGATCATGGCCCAGCGTTTGGTGCGGGTTATTTGTTCGGAATGCAAAACGGAAGATAAGAATCCTGACATCCAAACCCTGAAGCAATTAGGGTTCACCGATGATGAGTTGCATGGCAAGACAATCTTCAAAGGAGCCGGGTGTCAACGCTGTGGCGATAGTGGTTATCGAGGCCGACTTGGCATTTTTGAAATGGTTGTGTTGAGTACTGAAATGCGCGAATTAGCTTTCAAACAAGCACCAACCAGCGAAGTTCGTGCGGCTGCGCGTCGCGCGGGAATGAAATCATTGCTGGAAGACGGTAAGGATAAAATTCTTCGGGGTATTACCACGCCGGAAGATCTGCTACGTATTACACAGGCTGAGGGCTTAGCCATTGACTAATTGGCGAATGGGAAACGTGGGCGTGGCGATGTAAGTCGCGTTGATGATGGGGTGAAGAACTAACGCGGGCGAGATTGCCCGCAGGTACGAAGGATAGAGTGCGATGGCTACGATTCACATGGACCGACTGCTAGAGACGGTCATCAAACAAGGCTCTTCCGACCTCCACTTGTCAGTTGGCAGACCCCCTGTCGTACGCTTGCATGGCCATTTGCGTTCGTTGGAAACAAAAGTCCTGGAGCCTGAAGACACCATCGCGCTTATGAAATCCATCGCGCCGGAGCGTAATCAACAGGAATTGCAAGAAGAAGGATCGACCGACTTTGGCTTTGCGTTTGGCGACCAGGCACGTTTTCGCGTCAATGTGTTCAAGCAAAGAGGCAATACGACGCTGGTGCTTCGACTGATTCCGTCTCGGCTCTTATCTTTTGACGATATTGGCCTGCCTGACATTATTGCTGGTTTGTGTCGTCGTCCTCGTGGCTTATTCCTCGTGACCGGGCCTACGGGTTCAGGAAAAACCACGACACTCGCCTCCATGATTGATTACATTAATACGAATCTCGATCGCCATATCGTAACTATGGAAGACCCGATTGAGTATTACCATTCACACAAAAAATCGCTGATAAACCAGCGTGAAATCGGTTCTGATACGCCAAGTTTTTCAGAGGCACTGCGTCGCGTGCTGCGACAAGACCCGGACGTGATTTTGGTGGGTGAGCTTCGTGACCTGGAAACAATCGAATCGGCTGTCCGTGCGGCTGAGACTGGTCACTTGGTGTTTTCTACGCTGCATACGACGGGTTGCCAGGGTACGATTACTCGTATTGTGGATGCGTTTCCGACTAATGCTCAAGAACAAATTCGTGTGCAGCTATCGACAAACCTGATTGCGGTATTGTCGCAGGCGCTCATGCCTCGCCAGCCTAAGGGCATGGTCGCGGCGTATGAATTCATGATGATGACCCCTGCGATTTCAAACCTGGTGCGTGAAAATAAAACTTATCGTATCGACTCAGCTATTCAAACTGGTAAGAAATTTGGCATGCAGCTATTGGATGAGCATTTGTGGAAGATGTTTAACGAAGGCATTATATCTGCGGAAGACTGCGTTGATCGCTCAAGAAATGCCGGCACGATGCAGGATAAAATTGATGCGCATATGCGCGGTATGAATATCGACCAGTCTGGCGGTGACGACAACAAAGAAGACAAAGATTCGGCGAAGTAACCATGAGTGATTCATCATCCACAAGATCGTCGCGTTCGGGCAGGCCTATACCGGTTGAACAACTGCGCGGCAGGCAAATCGGGCGCGTACTCATCAAGATGGGTAAGCTCAAGCGGTCTCAGGTTCAAGAAGCTTTAGACATACAAAAGAAGCAACGCGGACCGATCGGTGCTATTTTAGTTGAGCTTGGGTATATCTCCGAAGAAGATTTGACCCTTGCCCTAGCCGCCCAAAATGGCATGGAACGTGTCGAATTGGGCAAAGTTGATATAGGCCCGGAGGTCATTTCGCTCGTCACCTCTCAGATGGCTCAGACCTATCGCGTGATCGGGTTTGAATATGACGCCGACAAAAAGCGGCTGTCGCTGGCTATGGATAACCCGGACAACTTCGTAGCTACTGACGACCTGAGAACACTACTCGGATTCGATATTGTTCCTTACATTTGCAAGCCAGACGAATTGCAAGCCTCGCTCGATCGATATTATTCTGACGACGATCAGGACTCGATTACCAATTTGATTGACGAGCTTGGCGACGACGAAGACCTCTCGAAGTTCCAAGGTCGCGGCGACAGTATCGACTTGCAAGACCTCAAAGAATTATCCGAGTCGAACCCGGTCAAAAAATTGCTCAATCTCGTGCTGTTACAAGCCATCAAAGATAAGGCTGCGGATATTCACTTTGAGCCTTTCGAGGATGAATTCAAAATGCGCTATCGCATAGATGGCGTGCTGTACGACATGGTTCCGCCTCCCAAGCATGTCGCGCTAGCTATTTCCTCTCGTATTAAGGTTATGGCTAACCTGGACATCGCTGAGCGGCGCCTGCCGCAAGATGGTCGTATTGAGCTTCAGGTATCTGGGAACCCGGTCGATCTTCGTGTGAGTATTTTGCCGACGATGTTTGGCGAGAGCGTGGTGCTTCGTATTCTTGACCGTGGCGCCGTTTCGCTGGACCTGGACAAATTAGGCATGACGGATGATGAGCTTAAAATTTTCCGTCAACTCATCCGTAAGCCTAACGGCGTGGTGATTAACACCGGCCCCACAGGCTCGGGTAAAACGACGACTCTGTACGCCGCATTGGCTGAGCTGAACAAGCCTACAGAAAAGATTATCACAGCGGAAGATCCGGTGGAGTATGACATTGACGGTTTGATTCAGTGCCAGATTCGCGCTGATGTCGGGTTCACCTTTGCTAAGGCGCTTCGCTCATTTTTGCGTCAAGACCCTGATGTGATCTTGGTTGGTGAGATTCGTGACCTGGAAACCGCTCAAATCAGCGTACAATCCGCGTTGACAGGACACTTGGTCTTTACGACGCTTCATACTAACGATGCCCCATCTACGATCGCACGTTTGGTCGACTTGGGGCTTGAGCCGTTCCTGATTACAGCCACGCTTGAAGCGATAGTCGCTCAGCGTCTGGTAAGAAGGATTTGCGACAACTGCAAGGCTGATTTCACGCCGACTGAGGATCAGCTCAGGCAGTTGGCGCTGACACCAGAAGATGTTGGTGACCGGAATTTTAGCTATGGTAAAGGCTGCGATTATTGTAACAGCACAGGGTTCAAAGGCCGGCTCGCGCTATATGAAATTATGGCAATGAACGACGCATTGCGTGATCTGATTATGAATAACGCATCTACGACGGTGCTGAAACGTGAAGCTCAAAAAGCCGGGATGCGTACGCTTCGTGACGCGGGGCTTACTGCGATTTTTAATGGTTATACGTCGTTAGATGAAGTCGTCAAAGAGACTATTGGCGAAAGTTCATAGCTGTACCCGAACGGTTGGCTGAAGTGGGTTAAGATTTTTGAATGTATTGTCGTTGATGCGAATCAATAGGCACGAATGGTAAGAGAGGCGCAGTAATGGCTACATTTGCTTATGAAGCGATGAACCAGGCCGGGCAAGAGGTCAAGGACGAGGTCGAAGCGCTATCCACCGAAGATGCGTTGACCAAAATTCGTAGCTTGGGCTATTTCCCGACGCGCATTCGAGAGAAAGGCGCGAAGGCAAAAACCGCAGCCAGTGGCAAAAAGGCGAAAATAAAGACCGGCAGAATCAACGTCAAAGCCCTCACGCAGCTCACGCGACAATTGTCCACGCTTCAGGATGCTGGCCTGCCGATTCTGCGAAGTCTTCGAATCTTGGAAGAGCAACAAAAACCCGGCGGTATGAAAAACATTTTAGGTACTGTCGCCAGCGATATCGAAGGCGGTTCTACGCTCTCAGAAGCATTCGCCAGGCATCCCAAAGCCTTTGACCGTCTATACGTCAATATGGTCGCAGCCGGTGAAACCGGTGGTGTGTTAGACGTCATTTTACAGCGATTAGCCGAGTTCAAAGAAAAAGCCCAAAAGCTAAAAAGCAGGGTCCAGAGTGCGATGATTTACCCGGCTGCGGTTGTCTTTTTCGCTGTGGGTATCGTCTCGGGTATTATGATTATCGTGATTCCAAAGTTTAGTCAGATTTTCAACGACTTCGATACTAAATTACCTGCGGTCACCTTGGTTTTGCTTAATGGTTCCGAATTTTTTGTTAACGGTAAACCACTTCCAGGCTGGGCTTGGCTCTTTGTGGGGCCTGCGTTATGTTTCGCGGCTTTTAAGGCGATTCGTTCCTCTCAAGGCGGAAGATACGCCAGCGATTATGTTATTCTTAAAGTGCCGGCTGTAGGCTCACTGGTTAAGAAAACCTCCGTTGCTCGCTTTACGCGCACACTTGGTACACTCATTACCGCGGGCGTTCCTATTCTTGAAGCTATCAACATAACCAAAGATACTTCTGGTAATGAAGTCTATGCCCGGGCCCTGGGAAAAGTTCACGACTCTATCCGGGAAGGTGAAACCTTCGCCGCCCCGCTACGACAAGCCCGGGTGTGCGACGCGTTGGTTACGAACATGATTGACGTTGGCGAGGAAACGGGAGACCTCGATAAGATGCTGCTTAAAATCGCCGACGGATACGAGGATGAAGTAGACACGGCTGTGGGCGGTCTAATCTCACTGCTAGAGCCGGTCATGGTTATCGTGCTGGGTGGTATCGTCGGGTTTATTGTACTCGCGCTATTTATGCCACTCGTTTCGCTCATGCAATCGGTTGGTGGCTAGGGACTGTGCCCAGGCTTTGGGGCTGCGTCGCCATGCCACCCATCGTGAGGCCTGCAACATGGCAGGGCTATTTACGTTCGCCGATTCGCGTTCGTAAGTAGCCAAACAGCCTTTTCGGGGGAATTGGCTGTCGGGCAAAGTTGTAACAGGGGTTACGTGCCTATAATATAAATGCTTTGCTGGCGTAAGGTTACGGCCTGCGCCCCGTAGCGTTGTCTATTTAGATTTGCATCGACTTAGAGGAGATGTTCGACCATGAAATCGTATGCTCGCCATCGGCGGTCAATTAGCCGACGCAACGCGCCGACCCATTTGTCGGCGGCGTTTACCCTCATCGAATTATTAGTCGTCATGTTTATCATCGGCGTTCTCATCGCTATTCTCATTCCAGCGCTCGGCGGAGCGAGAAATGGTGCCAAAAAAACAGCGACTGCCGCCCTGATTCGTTCGATTGGAGTCGGGCTGGACTTGTTTAAGAACGATAACGAAAAAGATTTTCGTCAGACCAATGGCTATCCTCCCTCATCGGTTCATCCGCCAATTCCCGGATATAGTGGATTGGATACTAACAAAGTCGAATCGAGATTTCCTTTTATTATTGATAACGGGACGGCTGCTCGCGATGTGTATGGCGCACAATGGTTGCCAGCTATCATGATAGGTGTTGACCAACGAGGTTATATCAGCAGACGTGGTATTACGAAGCGCCAGAATATCCACACCAAGCCATACGAATGGTATAAGCCTGACCCGCTAACGGAAGGAAAGCCGCTTCCGAGAAAGCCGTTATATTTGAATCCAGGCGATATGAATCTTACCGCAGTCGAAGACTTGCCCGGCGTACCTAATCTGGATTTGTTTTCCGATTGGGACATCACGAAACGGTTGCCGGTCATTACAGATTCATTCGATCAGCCTATTCTTTATTATGCCTCGAACGCAGGGGCGAGCGGCAAAAATCTGGTCGCCGAGCAACGTGCAAAAGATAATGTATATACTGGCGGCATCCAGGAGGCTGGCACACCCTATTATTTCCACAGAGACAACGAAGGTTTCACCGGACATGATGACATACCTGGACTTAGTATCAAACGCTCAGCCAGCGGTCATGCCATCTCAATATCGGGTGATATCCTCGACGCAACTGAAATAGCTGTACCCTCCAGGGCAGGACATCCTGAGACTTTCAACTTTGCACGCTTTATCATGGACCGTTCTCAATTGCAGCAGTTCGCGGATACGATTGATGAAGGAAAAACAGTTGACCCGGCTACCCCACTGCGACCAGTCAATCCGGATACTTATCTTCTGATGTCTCCAGGAGCAGATGGTATTTGGGGAACGCGGGACGATGTTACGAATTTCCCGCTGAGTACAAATTAGTTATTATTACAGGCACATATGCATTATTAGGTTAAGGAATAAATATATGAACAAACATCAGTGCCAACGCCGGGCCGAGGCGTTTTCCATGATAGAACTGCTCGTCGTGATTTCTATCATTGCGATTCTTATCAGCTTATTGATCCCTGCAGTTAGCGCCATTCGTGCCACTGTAAAGGTGACAGCAACGACGGCACAGTTTACCGCCCTCGATAACGCGATCAACTTGTTTCAAGTGGATGGCACGGTCGGTGGCTCATTGCCTCCCTCGTCTACGGATGGTGGGTCGGGAATATTACGCCATCAGTTAGCCAGCCCTTTTGATATGGGCACCCTGATTGACGTTTCAGGCGCACAGTTATTGGCGATGGCGCTGGTCGGCGCCGATTTACGCGGGACGCCTGGCTTCCGTGATTTTGATCGTAATGGCAAGTGGTCCAACGATACCCATAACGGTATTGGCGGCGCGTATGAGTTGGACTTGACTACGTTCGAAGTTAAGCGAGCACGGTATCCCTCCGGTGCCACAGGTTACGTCGATGACGACATGAAAACCAAGCAGATGCGCTCACCTCAGCAACTCATGGATGGCGGCGTGATCCTCGCCTGGAGCGATCCGGCTGCGGCGACCGACACCAGCAAAATTCCGCTGTTTATCGACGCCTGGGAACGTCCAATCCTATATTACAAAGCCAGCCGAGCGAGTCGGCGCATCGTAGCGTCAAGCACCAGGCCAGGCATCTACCGCCAGGAAGATAACAGCATCATCACGGGCACTTTGAACGGCGCGCTAACCAACAATGGCATGGATTTTGGCGGCGGGCTCCAAGGTAAGACCAACGCCAACTCTCTCATAGCTAAGGCGGATGTTCCGATGCCAACAGATAATTTACAAGTCGATGCCGCATTTGACGACAGCTTTGCACGCTATATCCACAATACTTCCGTAACCACAACACACGAACCAGCCCGCAAGGACTCTTACCTGCTTATCAGCGCAGGGGTTGATGGCGTATACGGCAACGAAGATGATGTCATCAACTGGACACGAGGAACTAACTAGATGTGTCATAACGACGACACCCAACGCAGGACTCCGCGTGCAACACATGCAATGGCTTATCGCCGCAGGCAAGCGTTCACGCTGATCGAGTTGGTCGTCGTCGTCTCGCTCATCCTCATTCTCATTTCCGCCGTTTTCGTTGGCGGACCCAAGCTTATCAATCAGTCACGCACGATGCAGACGCAGTCGGTGCTGGTGGTGATGCGCGATATCATCGAGCAATTTAAGCTTGAACGCACGGACAACCCCGGTATTATGATTATTTCCCGCCAAGGTGACCCCTCTTCGGCTACGCCCTTGCGATCATACAAAGATCGTTATGGCTTATATCCACCCGACGAATTGGAAATTTTTACAGACGCGGGCTTGCCAGGTAGTGGATCTGCAAGCGGACAATATAAACCCAGAACGCTGGCTCCGGGAGGATACACCGTCGTTCCAAGCGCTTCAGCCGGAAGCTCATACGGCGTAGCTATGAATCGTTATCGTGATGGCGATTCAGTCACCGCACCGGAATTTGAAAATCGAGACCTAGCGGCGATGATCTTAGCCATTGAGCTTTACGGGACCGCGTCAAAGGCCATGCTCGAAGGCATTACTGATAAAAATCGCTCACCCGGCGCTTTAGACTCTGCCCAACCCCAGCCTACCCCCGTCCAGTATCTCGATCGTAACGGTGATGGGATGTGGACGCCCGGTGAAGATTTGCAAATTCGCTACGTGGTAGACAACTGGGGGCTGCCGCTTGGCTACATGAGCGAGCGGGATTATAGCTATACCGTCACTTCGAATAATGTCGTTTCCTCCAACCACCCCGACTGGAACCAGGCCTCTTCCGACATGGTTCGTCTTAACGGCGGTCAGCCCATTATTTTCTCCTGGGGGGCAAACGGTAAAGAACAGCTTACCCAAGAGGTATTCAAAGATTCGCCCACAGCTTCGATGATAACTGATTGGATGGCTAATTTACGTATTGACAACCCACTTAACGACGACAATGTTTATGCAGAGGATGCGTTGCGTGAAAAGCTGCGCGTCGGGAACAACCCATAAGGGACGCAATGATACGCAATCAGGCTACATGGCCAGCCAACCGAGAACGTAACCCACGCCATATGGGCAGGTCTGCGGTGCGCGCGTTTACGCTGATCGAACTAGCAATCGTCGTGGCTATTATCGTTACGATCGTTACGATGATCGTACCAAGTGCGGCTGCGATGTGGGAAAACCGCAAGCTTGTGGACGCCGAAAATATCTTACGCGGATTACTAGCCACCGCCCGGTCTCAAGCCCGGCGCACCAGCGGCCTGGAAAGTGGACTCTTATTTTATGTGGACACCAACGGCACACAACGCATCGTAGCTATTGAACAAGATGCGGAAAACGCTGGCAAGATCGCATGGCAAGATGTCTTTCGTGTTAATGCGAACCGAACGTATTCGTTTTCAGCACCGATTCGCGCCGTACCTCGCTACGTGGTGAATGCAACCGGGACCGCGACCGATGACGCCGCGTACACTTTTAGCGTGAGCGAGTTAGCCAATGAGGTACAGATAGAAGAACCGCCCCCCTCAGGCATCAACCAGGCGCAGCGGCATCGCAATTTCTTTACGATGGTCTACTCCAAACAAGGGCAGTTGCTCATTCGCCGCGACGTACTCATCCTCGACGAAGACCGCTCATTAAACGGTTTCGGCGACGTCACCGGGCTACTTATTTCATATGACAGAGCTGGCAATAAGCCTGACGTTGACAAGCGTTTCACCCAACAGGATTTGACCGTAAACATTGACCCAACAGGCGCCCCTCCCGAAAAGCTTCCTCATCTCGTTACAGATATTGATGGCGTCGCGATAAACTTTCCTTCCGTAGATGGAATAATCGTTTATGACGATTCAGCTTTTCGCGATCTGACGTCCGATGCATCGCTTGCGGCTAACGCACGCGATTTTTTGCTTCGCACGGGTAAGCCGTTTTATGTGAACCGAGTAACCGGAGCCGTGGTTCGTGGACCGTTGTCGGAGAACGCCGCACCATGACTTCACCGCGCAACCATTTAGCCCACGGTAGGCGGCAAGCGGGTTTTTCCCTGGTCGAAATCATGATCGCCATCGCCATTTTAGGCTTCGGCTTGGTGATGGTGGCTACCATGTTTCCAATCGCCTGGCAGCGGGCACGAACCCTGTCGGAGTTCACTTCGCAAACCGCGGCTGTTGAGTCTGCGCATGCGGCGGCAAAGCTGTTGTTACATGTCGATTCACCAAGCGTGAACTCGCTCTACGATACCAGCAGTTTTGCGGGTGACTTGATCGAATACTCTGTGATGCCAGACCCGCCCGATTATCTTGTCTACCCTGACCAGCGTGTGCATTTGCTTCATATGGAAAATTTATTGGTGAGTCCGCGCGGGTTCTATCCCCCGCGCGATAATCCGGGATCTGCAACCAGCCCCCCTTACGTTTTGGAAGTTATGTCGTTTGGTGCCTTAACAGGTCTGCCAACATTTTTTATCAACGATTTCGGTGCGGCTCAGATTCGGCTTGAGCAGCGCATCTATCCGCCGATGCGGCCACGCGAAAATGTTGATGCCGCGACGGGAAAGTTCAAGAGTGACGACCGGACGTGGGATGACACCTTTGCCTCCAGACGATTTGCCTGGGTAGCTTTTCATCGCCTGCTAAAACCTGTGCCCGATACCGGCGATGTGGACACTCAGTGCGTAGGCGCTGGCATTGATGATGGATGTGCGGCTTTTCTGGCCAGTACCCGAGAGTTCGATATGTACTACGCGACGGTGAAAAGGTCTAGCGTGCGCACACGCTATGCCCAGCAAGATCCAATGTCTGCACTAAATCCGGTAGGCCCAGTTACTGCCAAAGTACCAGCCGCCCTACCTGCTACGGATGATGTTATGCTACCAACGCCTTGGCGAGTTCAGATTTATATACCTAATGACGCAGCCAATCCATTGGCACCCACACAAGATGATCTAGTGGGTGTGCCCACTGTTGTAGAAGTAAATACGAGCAACGTCACCACGGCTTCGTTCGTGGTAGATTTCTTTCAGCGCGGAACTAAATTCATTGACGAGGTCAACGGCGCCATTTACGAAGTGACCAATCGCCGTACAAGAGCTGGCACAGGCCCAGATGATGTCGAAGCCTTTCTCACACTCGACCAGGAAATTGTGCTGACAGATATCATCGACATTAACGGTACACCACAACCGATACGCACCGTCTGGGTCTTCCCTCCTCCCATCGAGGAGGAAAGATTATCCGTCGGCTCGCCCATTTTCGTAGGTAGCCCACCGGTCATCGGCATCGACAAGCGAATCCTCTCAGTCTCGCCATAATCATTCATGCTTGCACCATAAAATATGGTTATCGGGCCAATTCCTTTTGCTCTAACGACTAGACCGACACCTGAGTTAGGGCATAATTAGGGCAGATTATGTGGCGCGGGCCGCAGCCTTTGCATTAGGAAGAATTAAAGTACGACTTATGAATCCAATGGCCATGACATCTCGAAGAAATCGACGCGCTCGTAGCTACAGGCGGTCGGGTTTTACGTTGGCGGAGCTGTTGGTTTCGATCGGTATTTTGCTGGTCATGTTGGGGCTTGTCGGTCAGGTCATGAACATAACCGTTCAGGCGACGGGCCAGGCGACGGCGCTGACTGAGGTGAATCGCTCGCTTCGTATTTTAGAGCAGACCCTGCGAGATGATTTGCAAAGTGTGAATAACGGCAGCGGCGTCCTGGTGATTCAGGGCAATCCCATCAACGCTTATTTGACGCAAGACGGTTTTGATGCCGATGACGATCCCAAAAACCCGCTCGATGGCTATCCGCACGAATCCGACCCTGAGCGTGAGCGAAACGGCATGCCGGATTTCGTCGAGCCACCTCGCGCGGACTTGCTGATGTTTTTCACGCAGCGACAAAGCTCTAGCTATGTCACTTATCCCACGACCTCGTTCGCGGGCACGACTCCCGAAGCGGTTCGTTCCAATGTTCAACAAGTGGTCTATGGCCACGCTTATTTGGGTGAGTACGAGTTGAACGCTGGTGGCACTTATAACTTCCTGGCATACCCCGATGCGTTCCCGAATTTCCCGGAACTGTCACCAACGCCGGCAGAGAATTGGCACTTAGCCCGTCGTGTGGTGCATCTGCTTACGGGCAGCAATGGTATTCCGGAATGGGTCAATTACAACAAAACCTCGGCTGACCGACTGGGGCCGGTGGAGACAAATCTGCTCCCGTCTAATGCTACAGCGTATCGACTGCTTACCGGGCAGTCGGATGTGGTTTACAATTTTGATTATGACAAGAACGTTTTGACAATGGACCCTAGCGGAGCTGTCTATCCTTTCTTTTACCCAGAGATTTTCAATAGTCGCACGAGGCCGTTTTCGAGAAGCTTTTTAGATACTTCGCCGCCAGCGTTGATAGCTGAGCGACTTGGCCATTACTTCATTCCGTTTTGCTCGACGTTCAAAGTCGAATGGACGTTTGATCCGCGTGCGGCTTTTGTGGGTGGTAAACTCGCGGACGAAAATCAAGTGCTTTGGATTGATCTGGGGAATCTTAGTGATGATGACCCACCGACGCTGGCAGGTAACGATCCTCTGGCCTCGATTACTCGTGTGCAATTAGAAGCGGCTGACATTGGACCGGCGGCGGCATTCCGGGCGAACAACTTGGGGGCTCTGATGACTGGCTTATCGCTCGGCGAAGCCCCAAACTTGTATTCGCTCGAAAATCGTTTTGGCCGTGGCAAGAAGAACTCAGCAGACCCGCTATGGCTTGCTAGTGGCTATGGTGATGGTACTGCCGCTAATTTTGCGGCGTTCGTAGCGAATCGAGGCGGCACGGATGATCCAATCAGGGATGAGTTGTTCCCCACGGCCCTACGTATCACGGTAGATGTTTACGACGATGGAAAACGATTGGCTAGGCCAATTCGGCATGTGATGGTAATTCCGGTTGGTTAATAGCCGGGTGAGAGGTTGCGTTTTGTTGACAGGTATTTCAAAGACGACACTCGCTGAAAAAATGCAGCGGGTTGATGCGATAGATATTGCGGCGAAAAAGAACATGACTACGAAACTGACACAACTTGGGCACACTTCAAGAAAGCCGCGTAGCGCGCGTCGTCGGGCGACGATTCTCGTTTTAGTCATGGCGGTCTTGGGTTTACTCTTCGTCTCTGGCGTGGCATTCATGGCTACGATGAATTTCGAGTCGAGCATTATCAGTTCCGAGCGTCGCCACATTCAGGCAGCGCCGGCTATGAACCAGGTCATCGAAGACACCTCAATGCTTCTTGAGGAATTAGCCCTGCCACAAAATGGCCTGGCCGGCGGTGGCGGCATGACGGGTGGCGCAGCGGCTTACGTTCAGTTGCCCGGTGTGCATAATTTATCAGCGCCTATCGATCCTTATTTCGATCAGACAACCAACCGAATGTATTGGCCTTGGGTGACAGACTTGGAGGCACTGCAATCTCAGTCGTTTTCGGGTTCAAAATTTAAGATGGGCAAACAGGACGATCCTCTTCTCGTGGGCGATGATCAATGGTTTCGATTGAATGTGCTATCCAAGCCTGGATACGATGTTCTGGTGGGGCAGAAGGGTGTTGGGGATAGCAACGGCGACGGCCTTGCTGAGACACCTGATGAATTTGACGACAATTATCGTGTGTTAGTAGACGCTGATGGCGATGGTATCGTCGATGCGGTCGAGGTTGATTTGTCACTCGCCGTCGGCGGTAATAAGCGCCGATTATCTGGTATTGCCCGCGTGTTGAACCCTGCGTCCAAGCCGTCGGGGACGGTTAAGCTTGGTCTTCGCGTGGTGTCGCATAACGGTATGGTGAACGTGAATGCGTCGCACCCGCTACTTATCGGAAACGTGCTGGGATCACTCAACAGTTTGTTCCACCCTCCCTATTCTCCTGCGGTGGAAGAGGCCTCACTTCGTCGGCGACATTTTTTGCCACCGGAAACACTTTCACTAACACAGTTGCAAGGTAGTCGATTTAGTGCGGACCCCATTACGGGTGATGGCCATTATGCAGCGGAGTTGTTCCCGGACAGACAAACCCCGCGTGACCATCGATATTGGCCTTTTAGTCCTCAAGAAAGAGGGGCGGACCCTATCATTCCGCTGTGGTGGCTGCGTATGGACGCCGACCTTATTGACCCCAGTAATCCCGATCCAAACGATAATGAATACGACCGACGCCACCTTGTCACTACGGTTAGCTATAGCGACCTGATTCGACGTCCAGCGATAGTTAGCCAGGCTAATGTGAGTAAGGATTTGATTGATCGAATCATTGAGGACTTTCCGAATGACGCAGCCACGCGATTTCCTTTGATAGCTTATCCCTATAGCGACACGGCTGAGATTGCCATTACTGCAGCATGTATCAGCGATCCTGATTGCACACTCAATCCGCGCAAGGGTAGACTCAAGCTTAGCCTGGAATGGCTGGATCAAGCTAGCGACACTATGTCACCAAGCTACACCCCCCTTGTCGATCGTATACTGCTTATTCAAGACGCCTTTACGCTGCTGCTGCTTAATGCCCGTGGAAGCGCATGGGGAAAGTATGAGTCAGCCGACCCAACAGACCTCATGGAAGAAAATACAGTCTGGAAGCCTAACTACGGCGCCATATCGCTCACAGCCGCTTCGCTGACGGCGAACATGATTGATTTTTCGGATGTGGATGACACACCTACGGCAGTGGCGCTCCGCACGGCTGATCCTAATGATCCCAATTCTCCTGGTGATCCCAATCCAAAATTTGGCATGCCAACCGGAGAAGAAGTGTTCGGTATCGAGGCTCAGCCCTTTATTACGGAAGTCGTGGCGGACGTGGATGACCAGGATGATACCAACCCTACTGACGGAAAAATTGACAGTACGGAATATCCCATCGGCACAAATTCGTTTTATGGAATTGAACTTTACAATCCGTTTGCTAATCCTATCAATCTTGACGACTATTCAGTGGTAGTCGCTGGAGTCACAACAAGATTTGCGCCTGGTGACACATTGGCGCCGGGACAATTCAAGGGATTCTACACTAACGGCGGACTGTTGCCGACAGGTGCCGGAGCGACGGCACAATTCGACGCTACGGGGGGTTCAGATACTTTTTTATTCCAGGAAGGTGACACGATAGCCTTAGTGCTCCAGACACTTGGCACAACTGGACTAGCCAATGTCGTTGTCGATCGTTTTGTTACTGGCGATGGCGTTGGCAAGCTGAATAGCGGACTACTCGCCCTAAAGCGGGTGGCTAATGCTGACCCCATTGAGAAATGGTACGCACCTGTGCCATTGGATACAACTAACTTGATTTCAGGCAATGACACGTTTGGTAGCCCTAATTTCGGTGCGTCAGAAGGTGCGCCAGTTGAGCTTATTTTCCCGGACATGCCGGACGACAGTCTATCAACTGCATTCCCAACAACGGGCATGATGTTGATGCTTATGCGTCACGCGAACTCTTCGACCAGAGCGTTCACCGAAGCGCTTAATAATAACCTGGCCGAACTTGATATTAGTGGCAGCACTCCGGTCGACAATGGCCGCATGCCTATTTATGATGAGCAGGCTCCTAACAATGTTGACGGAATTCATGCGCATCATATCGATCCCAATTGGGATCTGACTAAGATGGACACCAGTGGCACAATACCAGCCGTCGGCATACAAGGCACAGCCGGTCAGGCGGGCGGCGCGATGCATTTACCTTGGGGGCAATTGGTCTTTGATTTCTTCACGGCTATACCTTTGGATGGGCCTGGACCTTATACGCCCGATAGCAACGGCAGCAGCAATTTAGTAATCAACGAAGACGCAGCACCCAAGGTTGATATGGGCGGGCTTCGGGTTCATGGCCAAATCGATTTGAATACTGCGCCGTGGAAAGTTCTCGAAGGGTTGCCGTTTATGACTATGGATCTAATGCCGGCACCTTTTAATGCAACGTTTTCAACGGCTTTAGGTTTAGATGTTGCACAATCAGCGCTCCCCAGCCAAATTGGCGAAGGCTTGGCTAAGGCGATCGTAGCTTATCGAGAGCTTCGCGTGCTGGGAACAACTGCGCCTGATATTACAGGTGATTATTCGACGCCTGGCATTTCAGTAAGCCGAGGATGGAGCGACATGGCTCCGGCGATGCGTCGTGGTACAGGGTTCATGAGTATCGGCGAATTAGCTAACGTGCGTCATTTGGGGGCGACGGTGGAGTACCGTACAGACTCAGGCGTGTTTGATAAAGATATAGATATACGCAGCTACGTTGATTCCATCGCGGTGCTGGCCTCTTTGGGAGATTGGCTAACCCTTCGGCCTCATGTGTTCACGGTTTATGGCACGCTTCGTGGTGAAACGGATCAAACGATTAACGACCCGTCTAAACCTGGTGCAACAATAGATATGCAGGTGCGAGATGTAGACTCTCGGGCGCTTCGGTTCCAGGAAACGGTGGACCGTCTGCCGACTATCCTTGGTGAGCCTGTTCGCACGATAGGCCAGCCGGTGATCGGAAAATATCACGACACGCGGGGCGACTAGAGCCAGCGGACAGCATTGTGGAGGGGGAGAGATCAGGGGGGAGAGAAGCCATTTCGAATGGTGTAAGCTCCGTATTCAATGCGTATCGGACTATGGCGCTGGGGCAGCGGCTTGAATTCATGGTTATCGGTAGCGAACCCCTGCATTTGATGTGTGATTTAAGTGAGGTAATGTTGGTAAAACAGTGCCTTTGGGGATACAATACGCAGGAAGTTCTAGGGGGGCAGTCACCTAATTTGTAGTTGAGCGGGGTAGCCGTAAATGGCTAAGCCGCCTAATTGCCCAACCTTCTGTAAGTCATCTAGATTCTATTGGAGCCGGTGGTATGCGGACGCAGCGAAAGATTTTCACATTATTGGCAATCGTGACATGTATTACAACCTCGACAGCGATGTTCGGGCAACAGGCGATAGCGAACGGGCCTGACCCAGAGGCGGGGTCTGTCCCACAAAAGACATTGTCCATAGATGGTGACTATGTCCATGTAGCTGGTCACGATGAAACCTGTGCGGCGACTGGCGGCTTTGGCCAAAGCTTTTTCCCCTTCAACCCCAACCCTTACCGTGGGATTGTTTTTCAGGTTGATGACACGACTGTACTGAATTACATCTTCATCGAACTGGATTTTGGCTCGGTATCTCAACCCGTTCCGGCCCAGGCCTCTTTTTCGGTTCACCGAGCATCGATCGGTAGTAACGACTATACGCCAGTGTTTGTGCAGGCTCCTATTACGCTGATGGGAGAAGGCCGAAAATTCTATTCAAATGGCATACAAAAACTGGACGGCGGTAACGGCGTGGTTCTTGAAGCCGGATTCAACTATGCGATTGGTATCAACTGGGACGACACAGACATAAGATTCTTCCGCGATACGCCCATCAACAATCTCTACCCGCAGGATTTTCCTGGCGATGCACTGATTCCTGACGGATCAATTTTAGGTTCCTTGGGTAAAGACTTTCAAGATCTTCCGCTCACTGATGATCCATTTAGCACATC
The DNA here is from genome assembly GCA_024280855.1 of Planctomycetota bacterium. GTDB lineage: Bacteria > Planctomycetota > Phycisphaerae > UBA1845 > UBA1845 > JAJRPG01. The sequence goes on from JAJRPG010000033.1 coordinate 97,883, forward strand.
TGCACCATTTAGCAGCTCGGCTTATTCTATGCAACTTTGTTTGGAGCCTAAAACTGGGGCCTGCTGCGATGCGATGAGATTCGGTGGCTGCGAAGAAGTATTAGAAAAAGATTGCACCAATCCGGGAAGCTTTTTCCAGGGACAGCAAACGGTTTGCGAACCTGGGCGATGCCAGATTGGTGCGTGTTGTTTGCGGTGTGATGATGGCGGCGGCTCGGAAGCTACCTGCAAAAATGATTACGTCCGCGAACAGTGTGTAGCTGAACTGGGCGACTGGCAAGGTTCGACCGTTACCTGTGCAGCTGGGCTTTGTCCGATTGTAACGGGTGCGTGCTGCGTGCCTGATATGGTGGGCACAGGGGTGACGACAGTTGAAATGTGCGAGAGCGAATGCATAGTTCCGGTAGACCCAGCCGCTGACCCTGATGATCCAGATACGAAAAGGGGCGTCTATCGGGGAGATGGCACGCCATTAGTTCCTTCACCCTGCGAAGGAGCCTGCTGCTTATCAAATACCGGATGTTCGACGTTATCGCCAGGAGACTGTGGAGGCTTTAGCGGCATATATCGCGGCGATGGCACGGAATGCAACAATCTTGAACCAGCTTTGGAGTGTGGCGGCGCGTGCTGCTTTGGCACCGGCGGTGTACTCAATTCATGCAATAATTTCGGGACACGGGCTGAGTGCGTAGATGCTGGAGGCCTTGATACGGCTTATGGCGGTGATAGCTCGACGTGCGGTGGCACGAGTTGTTCTAACTTAACTAGCCTCGGCGGTTGCTGCCTTCCTGATGGCACCTGCGTTAATGCAACATTTACGACTTGCACATCAGATTCAATGCTGGGCATATTTAATGCGACATGCGTGGGCGGCGCAGATGATGGCCTTCCTTGCGATTTGGATATTGATTGTGGAGACGATGTTGGAACATGCGGCAACAAAGAATGCGTAGGAGGCACTAGCCCTCTCAACACACCATGTTCGAGTAATCTCGGTTGCCTTGCATTTAATGGCACCTGCGTTGGTACATGCACAGGCGGTTCTAACGACACGTTTGCCTGCTTAGATGACAATGGGTGTCCTGATGTCATCAGTGCTTGCGTTGGCACGTCATGCGATTTGCTAACATGCGATACCGAAGAATGCTGTTTTGACGATGGTCATTGCGAAGATATTTCAGCTACCGCCTGCACGGCTCGCGGCGCTTCACCTGCCGGCATGGGAACTACTTGTTCAGCGGCTTCCTGCCCAACACTGCGTGGCGGCTGCTGTCTTAATGATGGCACTTGCGAAGTGTTCACGGAGCTAGCCTGTGACGTAGCTGGCGGTCGCTATCTTGGCGTCGCGACGGACTGCTTGTCCGGCACATGCCCCACTTTGGGTTCGTGTTGCCGACCGAATCATTCCTGCACCGAATTAGTCACTCAGACAGAATGCGCCTTGTTCGGTGGTATATTCAACTCTGACCCTGATTGTGCCAATACGATGTGTCCGGGAACGGGTGGCTGTTGTACGGAAACTGCAACTTGTTTAACGCTTAGTCAGATTGAATGCATGGCTATTACCGGCACTTACTTTGGTGATGATTCAGTATGCGACGTTGATGCCATTTGCCCTACGGGCGCTTGCTGCGCACAAGATGGTATCTGCTCAAATGTAAACCAATTCGTATGTGATCAAATAGCCGGGACATATTTGGGCGATACCATGGTTTGTAACGTGAACGCTTTTTGCTCGACCGGCGCATGCTGTCTACCTGACGCTAGCTGTGCAGACTTAACCTCGTTTGGCTGCACGAGCAGCGGCGGCGTTTATCACGGTGACGGGACAGTATGCCCTGATGATAGTGGACGCTGCCTGGTTAATGTATGTGGCGGAGGCCCGAATGACGGCATGGCCTGTTCTACGGTTAACGATTGTCCGCAGGGTGTGTGCCCGCTGGCACCAGTATGTTTCGGTGGCGACAGCGATGGCAATTCATGTCTCATTGATAATGACTGCCGTACAAGGCTATGTACATTCGGCTCTTGCTGCGAGACAAATGGCAACTGTGTTGACGGTATTATAGACTTGCAATGCGACCTATCTGTTACACCGACTGCAACATTTACTCTCGACGCGACCTGCGCTGACTGCCCTCAGGAAGGGGCCTGTTGCTTTGGCGATGAGAGCTGCGTGCAGATGTTAGAAAATGATTGCGTGTCAGCCGGTGGTTTTTTCCAAGGCGATTCGACGCCTTGTCCTGCTAATGGTCAAGGTGGCTTATGTACGCTGGGTGCATGCTGCGAACTGGATGGGACATGCAACGACGGCGTAAGGCGGTCGGATTGCGATGCGTTTCCTTTCTCAATATACAGTGCCGGACAAATGTGTAACCAAGTGTCCTGCACGCCACGAGGTGCGTGTTGCACTGGTGTCGGCAGTTGCACAGACGATGTCGCAGAAACAAATTGTGCTGGCTCAAATAATTATGCCGGCGACGGAAGCATCTGCCAGGCTGACACATGTGAGCTTGGAGCATGTTGCTTAGTGCCTACATGCGAAGGCGGCGTGGACGATGGCAGCCCGTGCGACCTGGCTAATGGCAATGATGATTGCGATGATATTGTAGCCACTTGTTTGGCCGATGTTTGCCGGGAAGGCCCACGCCAGGGACTGCCATGTACGACGGCAAGCGAGTGCCCATTTAGTCTTTGTCTGATTAATAACCCCACCTGTATTGGGGGCATCAATCATGGGGTTGGATGCAATAGCGATGCTGAATGCGTCGTTGAACAGGGTGTTTGCTCCAATGGCGCTTCATTGCCTGCCTGTGTCGGCGGGGCTGACGACGGTAAAGATTGCGACATCAACAATGGCAATAGTGATTGCGATGATGATATTGGAAATTGCGAGTTCCTGAGAGTTTGCGAAGGTGCAACAAACTTTAGCCAACCATGCACTAGCGATAGTGGATGTATTGCTGCTCCAAACAAATGTATAATACCAGGACTTTGCGGTGCCGGAACAGACCAAGGCAACCCGTGTGCGAACGATGCAGATTGCGTTAACAATGTGTGCTTGATATCATCCACTTGCCAAAGCGGAGTGAATCAAGGCGCAGCATGTACACACGATGACGATTGCCCTTCGAGCGTGTGTTTACCACCACGAACTTGTGACGGTGGTTCGAATGGAGGAAATGTTTGTGTGAGCGACGTCGATTGCCCGGCAAGCGTATGTCTACGCCCTGGAATTTGCCGTAACGGTGCCAACGATAATGAATCCTGTTCCGACGACAGTGACTGTATGACAGATGTTGGCATTTGTTATAGTCCTGACCATTGCAGCCAAGAAACGGATGTGGTTTGTCAAAATATTAATGGCTTACCGCAAGGCGTAGGCACGACATGTTCGCCTGGCGATTGTGAGATTGGCTCGTGTTGCAACTCGGCTGGTGTTTGCCTGGATGGTGTACCTGTATCGTCCTGCGATGATCCTGCCGATTTCCGAATCCACGAAAGTTGTGCAAGCCAAACCTGTGAAGCACGAGGTGCGTGCTGTCACGCCGGCGGCTGCGATGTAGTTAGCCTTGACGCCTGCGTCGGCATGGGCGGTCTTGACGGAACCTACGAAAGTGATACGACCATATGCGACCCGGTTGACCTTTGCACCGTGGGTGCGTGTTGCATGTTTGACGGTAGCTGTGCCCAATTGACCAGACAATCCTGCGAAGATGGTGGCGGCATTTACGCTGGCTCCAGCTTACCTTGTGACGGCTCAGTGGATTGTAGCATTGGCTCTTGCTGCCTAAGCGGTAACAGTTGCCTGGTAGATACCGTAGTAAATATTTGCAATGCGATGAACGGAAGTTTTACGGCTGGCGGCAATTGCTCGAACCCGGTTGGGTGCCTGCAAATTCTATCTTCGGATCCGGCGAGTGGCGTAGCAGACGCCCGCATTCCGCATGACCCTAATACTATCAGCCTCATCTTTGGTACTGACCGCGTAGAAATTACTTTCGACGCCGACGCGACATCTCTTATGCCTGCGGACTTTACGATTGTAGAAGTCGGTGGCGATGCCAACGCGAGTGTACCGATCATTGTAAGTGTAAATGTCAACGTTGGCGGTGATCCAAAGGTGGTTGCGCTAAATCTCAGTCGCAATCTCGATTTGAGTACATGGTCCACGATCACGCACACGGACAGTGGCAGCCAGGCGTGCCTGGGCGTTGCTCCGGCGGATGTGGATAGTAATGGAACCGTTGAGCCTGCCGATATTTCGGCTCATGTAACTAATCTCGACACGGTTGGTGCTTCTGAACTTTCGACAGACATCGATCGTTCTGGTTCGCCTACTTCGTTGGATATAATTGAGTTAATCAGCCTGCAAACTGGCGCAGGCGGCTTTGCCGATTGGAGCATGGCTACGCCGCTTGGCGCACCACCATGCAACTAAGCGGCGATGTGCGGTTAATCAATTAGCTATTAGAAGCGGGCGTCGTTACGAGGCTAACGACGCTTCAGCTTCGGCTAATTTATCCGGGAGATTTACACGAATTTCTTCGAGTTGCTCCGGCGTAACTGCAATGGTTTCAAGCATTTCCGGAGTGATTTCCTTGCCATCGGCTGATAGATAAAAGCCGATTTTTTCCTGGCAGCAAAGAATGTCTGCAATCTGAATGAGGGTCGCGAGGTTTTTCACTTCTTCACTGAGGGCTTCCGGATTATGATGAAAGCCAACGGCTGCGCGAAGGTGTCTTGGGAATTTCCATTTGGTCGTTAACGCTACGCCAAACATCTGATGGTCTGCGCCGATAATGCGTCGTTCGCACTCGAGGAAATCAGCACCACTGTTTAGGCATTCATTAATCACATCAGCAAATTGATCGGGATGGACTTGACGTTCCACCATCGTGCCAATGTCGTGGATCATACCAGCCACAAAAATTTCGTCGGCCATAACAGGATGCGGCGAGACTATGGCGAGGTCATGCCCGACAACCGCGACACCCACGCTGTGACGCCATAGATCAGAAGCGCTGAATTGCTCCGAAATTTTACGTCCCTTGAACAGTCGCGCGATCGAAGCCGCGATAGCAATGTTTTTAACCGCAGACAGGCCAAGCAATATAATGGCACGATCAACGCTAGCGACCTGACCTGGCAGCCCGTAGAAAGCGGAGTTCACGACTTTCAGCACCTTCACTGACAGCGCAGGATCATTCTTGATCACATCATGAAGATCGCGGGCAGTGCTTTTGGGATCTTCCACGATCTTAATAATCTTGATCGTAACTTCCGGCAACGTAGCTACGTCACCGATAGCTGCGAGCGCTTTGTCTACGATTATTTTGGCGTTGTCTGGTGCTTGTACACTCATCGCGAATTCCTGTATGAAAACATACCACGTCAATCGACTTCAAATGCTACGGCAAACCATGCCGGTCCACTGATCGATTATCGACTTGCTGGTAGCGTTAGATTAGGTCTGCTTGAGTCGCGCGGAGGAGTTAATTCCCTTGCGAATCAGAACAATTTAGCTGCTTAATGGAATGCGAGATAATATCGCCGCGATTTTCGGACCCACGGCTTTGGAGCCGTATAGGGCGTTCTCCTTGTTTATCTGCCTCATGGTTATCGCCCGTTTGATCGACGCTGAAACATCGCTTTTAGACTCGCGGCAATCAAGCACGCGATTGCCCGCCCTGTCGCGCCCTTGCTGGCGTGACCCAACGTTGACACTTGGCGTGCAGGCAAATGGCGCTTCTATAATCCCGCAGGATGAATTCCCTACTAATATATCAGCTTGGATGAGCGCTTTCAAGAAATCATTTCGAGGTAAGGATGCATATACTAACGCTTCGCCTTTTCGACTTGATTTTACATGGCGATCTATCGCGCGTTGAATACCGGAATGCCCACGGTCTGTATTGGGCAGAATAATCGTGCGATCTAATCCTGCCTGGGACACCGCACCTAAGATCATATGCATCACGCGAAATTCTGTATCTGCGCTGCGCCCGGTAGGATGTTGAACGATGAGCGCCCGGTTAGATTTGTCTTTCATTTTACGAAGGCTTTTTTTCAGCAAACGTAAGTCGTCCAGGCCAGGCGCGCCCACGCAATGTACCTGCGACGCATCTTCACCCATGCTAATGATGCGTTTCGCAGAAGATTGGGTCGCGGGGAAGTGAATGTGTGCAAGCTTGGTAATCGCATGACGGATGGCGTCGTCGAAGTCGCCAGGCGCAACATCACCGCCATGTATGTGCGCAAGCTTTCGACCGGTTGTCACCGCGGCAATAGCGCCAGCCATCGCCTCGATACGATCGCCTAAAACCACTACAATATCTGTTTTAGACGCGATGAAAAATTTGGAGATGCCAGCGATACCGCGAGACAGCCCCATCGCCTGATCGCCCGGCGAATCATCGCCTCGCTGCATGGGCACTTTAACGTCAATCAGCCAACCGTCTTTTACAATTTCTTTATACGTTTGGCCAAACTGTTTTAGCAGGTGCATGCCCGTAACCACGAGTTGAAGCTGCAAATTTTTTCGCCGAGCAATCGCTTCCATCGTAGAGCGAAGCAGCCCATACTCTGCTCGCGTGCCGGTGACGATGGCTATGCGCCGTGGACGTGTTGTTCTCTTGCTTGTGGTCATTCGAGCATTTCCCCGGCTAATAGTGTGTCGGGGGCGATGTCGATTCGCGCCTTACAGCCAATAAGCTTTTCTAAAAACTGCGGGGCAATGCCGGTGCCTGGTCTTTTGAGGACGAGGTCCGCGCGAGAGAGTACATGGCCTGCTGGAATACTTCTTGATGCGACGATGCTTTTCCTGGCCATGCTGCGCACGTCGGCTTCGATCTCGCTCATGCCAAGTTGGCCAAGCCCCAAGGCTAGCTCCGCTTCGCGTAGACGCGTAATGTATTGCCCAAAGTCGTCTGGGTTTAGCGAAGTGGCGTGGTCAGGCCCCGTAGCATCGCAGTCGAACGTCATGTGCTTTTCTATGACCACCGCGCCTACTGCCCGGGCTAAGGCTCCCGTATCCAGTGACGTCGTGTGGTCACTTAACCCAACAAGGCAATCATATTTTTGTTGCAAAGTACGAATACCCCGTAGATTTATAGCGTGCATGGGCGTGGGGTAACAACTCACGCAGTGCATGATAATCGACCGGTCCAGCACCCCGCGCGTTTTGAGATGCGCGATAGTCTCATCAATTTCTTCTGCGATGCAAGCGCCGGTAGACAAAATCAAAGGGATGTTAACCTGTATAGCCGCTTCAAGCAGCGGGCGGTTCGTGAAATCCGTCGAGGCGAGCTTAATCGCTGGCACATTCATTTCTATCAGAAAAGTAAGGTCGTCTTCGGAAAACGGCGTAGCTAGGAACACGATTTCTTTTCTGTCACAGTAGGCTTTCAGATGGCGGAAATCTTCTCGCGTGAGTTCGAGCTTGGCGAGCATGTCATGCTGAGATTGTACACCTAACGAATCTTGCTGGTATATAGCTGTGGAAGCGTCGGGTGTCACCAATGTGGCAGCTTTGAATACCTGAAATTTTACGGCGTCCGCGCCGGCTTGGACGGCTTCATCAATAAGCATAATCGCTTGGCCCAATTGGCCATCGTGATTAACGCCAATTTCAGCAATAACAAATGCTTTCTCGTTCGGGCTAATGGTGTGATGAGCCATGTCTATCGCGTGAGTCGAGGGATTGAGGCTATTTTGTTGAGATCGAAGTAGCGACTCAGCTAAAATCAGATCGTTAGCATCGTCAACATCAACCGCATCTTGAGCCTGCTGAATAATCGCCCGTCGATCACTCCCCCAAAATGCCTGATGATTGTCGGGGTCACCCAAAGCGGCGAACAAAGATTCCCTGGTGACAATAACGGCGGCTCCGTCATGGTAATAAAGAGGCTCAAGGTCTTGCCTGCGATAAATGCTGTTACTACGAAATTGGGTTAGTCGATCGCCGTCAAGCTTGTGCAACCAATCGGGATGCTGTTTGGAAACAGCGACGACACTTCGGACAGAGTCTGCGCCGGTATCCACTAACCGCTGAATCGCACGATCAATCAGCTTGTCGCCTCGCAGCGGAATGTTCGCATAGAGCAAAGCCACGGCGTCAATGCGTTGATGATGAATAGCTTCCCAGGCAGTCACAGCATGACGCGCAGCCGAGTCAACCGTAGCTTGGTCATCCGCTAATTCGGCTGGGCGATCGATCACTTCGAGACCGGCGGACTTAGCTAAGTCTTTCGCAGGCTCTGAATCGGTCGAAACAACAATCGCAGATAAACGCTGGCTGGCTTGGGCATGATCGAAGGTGTAAGCCATCATGGGGCGACCGAGCAGCGGGCGCACACATTTGCCAGGCAAACCTTTACTACCAGCACGGGCTAAGATGATACCGAGGACATACACAATGACTAAGATATCGGCGTCCGCGAAGCCGGGGCTTGACTCATACGCGGTAATAGCCACGAGTTATCACGCTGTCGAATACTGGATTCCCGCCTGCGCGGGAATGACGGAAGGTCGTTAGGAAGTAATATGGTCAGCCATGGTTGGCGAAAGTACGTCTTTCAATCGCCCCAAAGCGCGTTGCTCGATTTGGCGAATGCGTTCTTTCGTAACGCCGAACTGGTTGCCCAACTGTTGTAGTGTGAGTGAGCCGCCAACCCCGGCTAAGCCGAAGTGACCCGCAATGATTTCCTGGTCACGCTGAGGAAGTTTTTTGAGGCCTGCGGCGATGAGATCGCGCACTTTGCTTTGATCGCTGGATGAGTCAGGCAACGCATGATGATCCGCAGCGGTGTCGATAGCTAGGTCCTGACCCGTGACGTATCGCGTGCCGTGATAATAACTTTCCGGAATCGAACGAGCAAAATTCTTGATAATCGCCCAGGAAGCATAAGTGCTGAACTTATTGCCTAGCGAAACGTCGAATTTTTCGACGGCACGCATGAGCGAGATATTTCCGTCGCTGACAATTTCAAAAAGATCGCGGGACACGCCAACGTGTTTCTTAGCGATACTTACCACCAAACGAAGATTAGCCTTGACGATACGCTGCTTGGTCGCTTCGACATCAGCTAATAATAAACGGATACTGCTAAGCTGATCGACTGTCACCGTGTCAGAAGCAATAGCTTTAAGATGCGTCGCGGCTTTGTGCTTGGCGTAATTATAACGTCGAAACAAATACTGTTCTTGCGGAGGCGAAAGCAGCGGCGTGCGGTAGAGCGCTTGCAAATAAGATGGCAAATCCTTAGGCACGCGCGGCGAAGACTTACCTTCGCTGATGGGTTCACTGGCGTGTAAAAATAACTGATCCGCGTTTGGCGCATCAAACAAGTCGTTATAGATGCACTCTGGTGGCTGCTGTTGCCACATGCGTAACTGCATGGTGCGTAGGGTTTGCTTAATGTCAGCTTCACTGACCTCGTAAGCCCGAGCGAGGGTCTTAGCTGAATCGCCCGCTTCGTGACTGCGCCACATAGCGCTTTGTTCTTCGGTAAATAGTTGGTCCGTATTGTTGACGAATAGCGACGTCTTAGGATTCGCTTCATCGTATCGACGTAAGGTATAACGAACCGTTTCAACAGCTCGGCCAGTTTGCTCCGCGACGATTCGCGCAGCGGCATGAAGCTTAATTTTACGTCTAATTAAAATAGCACGAGCAGACTCGACAATGTTGTCGCGTTCTACATTTGTAAGCTGTTTGAACGAAGCGCCCTTTTCTACCAGCGC
>JAJRPG010000034.1 GCA_024280855.1 Planctomycetota bacterium
CGCTCGAAGTGCTGATTAACGAGACGAATTGTTGGGAAGATCAGCGACGCGGTGAAGTTTTGTATAATACGCCGTATGAAACCGATGCTCGTGCATCGTCGGTTGAGCGATTTTCCTCACAGAACTTTGCGTATTCTCAATTTGCCGACGTGCGCAAGCGTGACCGTGTGATAGAGGAAGAAGCGGAAAGTACGGAAGATACAGAGAACGATCGGCCCACGCCGCGCTCTAATAAGCGTAAGCCGTGGTTTAAGCCGTAATCCATAGACAACGCATCCCTTGCGTTCGCAGAGACAGGCACGCTTGTGACCGGGTGTGCCTGTTTCATTGCGCGAACAGGTTTTTTGATTTTAGGCATCATAGCGTGCCGTTTGCATGACATTATTCTTGATGGTTTCGTGCGTGGGCTAGGACGATTTTGATCTGATGGTAGGCCACCTTTTCTTTGAGGTGTTCGTAGATGGGTTTGAGCTTATCGAACCCGACATGGTCAGCTGCGCCGGCTACTTCTACGTAGATGGATTTTGATACCCACTTTTCGACGGACTTTGGCTTTGTCTCTTCAATGAAATCACACAGATAGCCTGCGGTCGTGGTTTGTGCGCGAGATAGTGCCGTCATGACGGCATCAATAGTTTTTCCTTTTGCGAACATTTCGAAAGCGGTGATTTTAGCTGTATTGGTTTGCGTTGTTGGCGAAGGTGCTGCGGGTGCAGTTTCAGATGCGCTATTCGGGTCGATCACGATATCCACGGATAAGCTATGTTCACGGCAAAAATCGCTTATTTCCAGGCAGAAACGTTTGCCAAACTTCTTGACTTTGGCATCGCCAATACCATGTGCAGCTTTGAACATGATTAGTTCAGTCGGGCGGCGGCGGGCAAGGTCGCGTAGCGTTCGATCGCTAAAAATGACAAAGGCTGGCACGGAAGATTTCTCGGATAATTCTCGTCGGATATTGCGCAAATGCTCGAACAAATCTCTATCCACGCCGTCCCATGAGATGGTGGAGATGCTCGTTTCCTTGACGGTTTCGATAGCGGTTTTCATCAGTTTTACTTTTCGATTGCCCCGTAACACTTCCCACGAAGCTTCGTTGAGTTCCAAAACGGGAAGGTCGCCGGATGAACGCGAGAGCAGGTTTTGATCGAAAAGTTGATACATCCACTGCGTGAGAACTTTTTTGGGCGTGCCTTTTAATAGGCCATAAGTCGTGGCCTGGTCGTGGCCTCGCTGTCGGATAGCCTGGGTGTTTGCGCCGATCAGCACATCTGCGTTATGGCCTATGCCGTAACTAATGCCGCTTAGGCGTTGAATTCTGGCGACGCTGGAGAGGATTTTCTGGGCGATTTCGGTGGCTTCTTCAGCGGCTGCGGTTTCTCCAAGGCATATGTCGCAAGCTTTGCAATCTGGCTCGGGATACGCTTGGCCAAAGTGTTCTGATAATGTGCAGTGTCGGCAAGATGGCACTGTGCAATATCGCCTCATGTCTTCGAGGAGTAGCGTCTGAGCGGCGATGATATGTACGGCGTCATCTAAATCTTCTGCGCTTCGTTCGAACAGCGATTTCCATCGCATGATGTCCCCGGCGGAGTAGAAAAGGACGCATTCCGCTTCGAGTCCGTCTCGTCCCGCTCGGCCTGTTTCTTGTTGGTAATGTTCGATGGATTTGGGCATGGTCGCATGAATGACGCACCGGACGTTGCTGCGGTCAATGCCCATACCGAAGGCGACGGTCGCGGCGACGACGTCTAATGATTCGTTGGCAAAAGCTTCTTGGGTGCTGTTTCGCTGACTTTGGCTGAGGCCTGCATGGTAGGCGCGGGCGTTAATCCCGACTTTCTTGAGCGCACCAGCCATCGTTTCCGTGTCTTTGCGGGATAAGCAGTAAATGATAGCGGCTTCACGGGCATGACGACGGATTACCTCAATGACCTGCGCATGAACATCCAGACGGGGCACGATGCGGTAGATTAAATTGGGGCGGTCGAACGTCCCCACGAGCATGGCTGGTTTGGTGAGGCATAGTTGGGCTGCGATGTCCTCGCGCACTCGTTCGGTCGCGGTCGCGGTGTATGCGTGAACGCTGGCTTGGGGGAATCTATCTTGAAGCACCGCAAGTTGGCGATACTCAGGCCTGAAGTCGTGGCCCCACTGGCTAATGCAGTGCGCTTCGTCGATGGCGAACGCGCGAATATCGAGTTGACTCAATAGATGCAAAAATCCGGGCATGACCAGACGTTCCGGCGAAACGAATAAGAGCCGAAGTTTGCCAGCTTTAAGATCGCGCATCGTCTCGTTTTTTTCGTCGGCGGTCATGCCGCTATGAAGGGCCGCAGCTGGGTAGTCGCAGGCTATCAGTCCATCGACCTGGTCTTTCATTAACGATATGAGCGGAGAGACAACAATGTGCGTTTGGCTAGCAATGGCAGGGGGAATTTGATAGCAAAGAGATTTGCCGCCGCCAGTGGGCAACACTACGACGGAGTCACGTCCTTCGAGGGTTGCGCGAATCGCCTCTTCTTGCAAAGGCCTAAGCGTGTCGTAGCCCCAATAGCCATGAACAAGTTGCAAGATTAAATCAAGCGAAGCCGTCGAAGGTGACGCGAGCGTAGCCTTGCGATCTTCGGATTCATTTAGCGATGTCTGGGTTGTTTCCACGGTAGGCAGCGTATCCCTGGAAATGAATGACGACAAGCTTGAAAACGAACAATCGGTCGCCCATGAAAATTCACAGCTTCGGTGTGAAGCTGACGTTCTCACCAAAATTGACGTTGAATCGTGACTGACTAGACTTGTCCTGCTCCGTTGAATTGTGCAGCGGGTGTGTAGGTAGCGGTATATACCGGCATTAGGTATTGGAGGATTCGACTATGAAAAAGTCTTCGATGGTTCGTTTTTGCAAGGCGGTAGCTTCAGGTGCGATTTTGTTTCAAGCAGCTGGCTGCGATACGACAGGCTTCTTTGACGTTGTGAATACCATCTTATTGGGTATCACGGCGGCTGGCAGCGTCGCGATTCTGCAAAATATATAAGTTGAAGGGCTAATCCGGCTTCGCAGCTTGTTCCCTCTCATGTCGGCGTTTTGGACAAAAAAAACGGGGTATTTCGCTAGTGAAGCCTTTGGCCCCTAATTTTTGATCTGACAGCGCTTCACCCTGAGGCTGTTTGACGGTGAGTTGGCACTACGTTGACCACGAATTCACAGCCCCTATACTGGTTTCTTAGTGAGAATGGGGAGCAGGCGTCTTTATAGTCTGCGAAAACAAAGGCTCATGCCTGTGGGGACTGATTTATGAGTAAACGCTCCAAAATGTGGGAGGTCTCGATGCTTTTTGCGTCCACAATAGTACATCGTCGTAATCGACTAAATTCTGGCACGTTAATAGTGGGTCTGTTGTTATCTGCAGGGTTAGCCTGGACTACTCCAGCTTTTTCCCAAGATGGCGACAAGTCGCAGGCAAAAGTAGCTGTGCCTGCTGGCGCAACGGTCGAATCACTTTTTACCGATTTCCTACACTATGCACGCATGGGGCGATTTACCACGGCTGATGGTTACGCGCAAGCGCTGTTAGCCCATCCAGAACTTGATCCGGTTAAGGTGATGGAAGTGGCGAGTCGAGACCAGGAAAGTCTTAACACGCTTTTGATTATCATCGCTAACTCGTCAATCGGCGATAGCGCCAAGCGCGTGCTTGATCTCATCCAACAGGGCGAACACGACGAACGCAAACAAAGCGATCGTATTCGTGAGAACATCACGCTGTTAGGTGGCAATCCTCAACAGGAATTTTTCGCCCAGCAGCGTCTCATTGAGTCTGGCGAATACGCCGTGCCGCCACTAATCGCGACCCTGCTCGATGGTCAGCAGAAAAAACTTTGGCCTCGCGTGATTGTTTCGTTGACTAAGTTGGGTAAAGGGGCTGTCCGTCCGTTGGTCATGGCTCTACGCATGAGCAACAACGATGTGCGGGTTCATGTGATTCGCGCGTTGGGTGAAATTGGCTATCCTCAAGCAGTTCCATATTTGAATCGGCTTATCGCTAGCGACAACATGTCAAGCGAAAGTAAGTCCGCAGCTGCAGCGGCTGTTTCGCGTATCAAAGCTATTTCCGGTCGAAAGATATCCGGGGATGCGCAGGATCAATTCTTTGGTCTAGCTGAATGGTTTTATCATGAAGACCCAGCTGTGCGGGCTGACCCAAGGCTTCACGAGGCAAATGTATGGTATTGGGATGACGCAGAGCAAGGTCTTCGTGCGACTGTAGTTTCCAGTAATATCTTTGGCCAGGTGATGGCTATGCGTTGTTGCGAGGAAGTTCTTCTACTCGAAAACGATCATGCACCAGCTATCGCACTTTGGTTAGCCTCTAACATTCGTCGTGAAAGTCGATTAGGTATGAACGTTGAAAGCGGTGACCCTGGTGAGGTTGGCGATGCTGACCCGAGTAGGCCCGACGCTTATCCCCGTGCCAGATACTTTTCCCAGGCGGCTGGTCCACGATATGCCCATATGGTATTAGCCCGTGCGGTAAATGAAGGCGACACAGCTGTGGCGCTAGGAGCTATTGAGGCGTTGCGCATCACTGCGGGTCAGAGTTCGCTTATCGGTAATGAAGATATCAAGCAGCCTTTGGTACAAGCTCTTCGTTTCCCTGATTTGCTGGTTCGCATTCGGGCGGCGTTAGCCTTAGGTTCGGCGCTTCCTACTTCGCCGTTTGCGGATGCCGAGTTTGTCGTGCCCGTATTGGCTCAGGCGGTTACGCTGAGCGGTCGAGAGCAGGTGTTGGTGTTAGATGCTGACCAGCAAAATCGCAACCGCGTAGCTGGTGTCATGCGAAACGGCGGTCGGACAGTGATTGCGGACGCCAGTTATTATCCCGCGATGACCCGCGTACGAGAAGAGACGCAATCCATAGCTATGATGTTGGTCTCTACCGATGTCACTGAGCCTGACGTAGCTAATGTCATTGGCAAGTTCCGATCAGAGTTCCAATACGCTAAGACCCCTATTGTGTTGTTGGCTAAGCCTACGCACGATTTATTGGCTCAGGATTTAGCCGACCGTTTTCCATTCATCGCTGTTGTGAATAGCAACGCGGATGACGCAGCTATTGCAGACGCCCTATCGCGTCTACAAGCTAAGACGGGTCGTTCTATGATTGACGATGCGCTTTCGCTAACGCTAGCTAAGTTGTCAGTGGCTACGCTACACGGTTTAGCTTCCAATGGTCGAACCATATTCGATTTATCTGGCGCTATGCCCGCGCTATTAGCTGCTTTGGAAGCAACCGACGAGTCGTTGCAGATTTTGGCTGCGTCTGTTTTGGCGATGTCTCCTTCAAGTGCTGCTCAGCAAGGAGTTGCAACAGTCGCTTTGGATGATGGCCGCACGACTACGCTTAGAGTGGCTGCTTTCCGTGAGCTTGCAAATTCTGCTAAGAGGCATGGCAACATGTTGGGGCAGGCTCAGATAGACGCTTTGGTGAGCATGGCCTCCCAAGATGGTGATCTCGTGATTCGCACGGCTGCTAGTGAGGCACTGGGTGCGATGAATCTAACCAATAACCAGGCCAGTGAAATTCTCCGTAGCTACTACGGCGGGTAACGACTTATCTCAGACTTGTGTCTGGTACCCCATTCTTCGCATCGCCCAGTAGCGTGTCGAGCGAAAGTTCAGGCGTTCGGCGATGCGATAGCTGTCCTTCCCCCACCCTTCGAGAGTACTCGAACAATGGGGCACCCTGCGTTCAAATATCATCCAGCCAGTGTTATTCGTTTCTCATAATTTCCGACAATTGCTGCAATACGCCACCCATGATAGGATCGGTCACGATACATCGACGGGTAAGTATTCAGTATGAAACCGAAAAAAACAGAACAACAACTTCTCATGGACCAACGTCGTATCAAGCGTGATGCGGTTGCGGAGATGGGTTTTGACCCTTACGGCGGACGATATGCAGATGTCGTTTCAACGCAGCAGGTTCGTACAACCGGCGAGTCTTTAGGCCTAGGCCCGGGTGACAGAAGCGAGTCTACAGTTCGCATAGCTGGTAGGATCATGTTGCTCCGCGTCATGGGCAAGCTCGCATTTTTCAGGGTGCGCGACGGCGAGGGGCAAATACAGATAGGCCTAAGTCGCGCTGACATGGGCGACGACCAGTGGGCGTTAATCAAAAAGCTATTACTCGGCGACATCATTGGTGTAGAGGGTGTCATCGGGAAGACGAAGACCGACGAGTTGACCGTGTGGGCTACGCAGGTGACGGTGCTGAGCAAGGCCTTGCGTGCGCCGCCTGAGAAGTGGCATGGGCTTAGCGATGTAGATTTACGTTATCGCATGCGCTATGTGGATTTATTTACGAATCCAAAGGTGCGAGACGTTTTCCGGCTGCGCAGTTCCATTGTTCATGCGGTTCGTCAGTATCTAGTTGACCAGCAATACTTTGAAGTAGAAACGCCCGTGCTTCAGCCCATGTATGGCGGGGCAGCAGCTAGGCCATTCACGACGCATCATAATACCTTGGATATGGATTTGTTTTTGCGCATCAGCCCGGAGCTTTATCTCAAACGGCTGCTCGTTGGCGGTATGGACCGCGTGTTTGAAATCAGCCGGGATTTCCGCAATGAAGGCATCAGCACGAAGCACAATCCTGAATTCACGATGGTCGAATTGTACGAAGCCTATGCGGATTACAATGTGATGATGACGCGGGTCGAGGGTATGGTGTCAGCCGCTTTTGAGGTATCGACAAAATCTGCGGTTCCTTTGCGGGCGGCGTGGCTTGAAGATGAAATCCGCAAGATCAAAGAAGATGAAAATAAAGGCGAAGTCGAGGCGCAGGAATTCGCCGAAGCGCATCATTTCGAGGCTTATATTGAAGCACGAGATGCGATTAAAGCCGGGCGGCAGGTCGGCGTGTATAATGGTGTCGCGTTAGATTTTACCCCGCCTTGGTCGCGTAAAAAATATGCAGATTTGCTACAAGAACATGCGGGTGTGTCGATTAGTGACCGGGCTGCGGTTCATGCCAAGGCCAAGGCACTGGGGATTGACCCTGCGAACAAAGCTGATGCCGTGGTAATTAACGATGTGTTTGAAGCTACGGTCGAGCGGCATTTGATTCAGCCAACCTTTGTGTATGATTACCCGGCTGCGATTTGTCCACTGACCCGTCGTGATCCCAAAGACGACTCCATTGCCCTACGTTTTGAGGCTTTTGCCGCTACGATGGAATTGGGCAATGCGTATAGTGAGTTAAATGACCCTGACGTTCAGCGAGAAAACTTGTCTAAGAAATTGACTGGCGAGGGTGATGAAACCATGGCTGTCATGGACGAGGATTTCGTCATGGCTTTGGAATATGGTATGCCGCCTGCGGGTGGTCTTGGCGTGGGAATTGATCGCTTGGTCATGTTGCTTACGGACAGTCCCAGCATTCGTGATGTCATCCTGTTTCCATTGCAAAGGCCTCAGCCTTCGGGAGGCAGTTAGCATGTATAAATGGTTTCTCGCCTGGCGTTATTTACACACCAAACTAATTGCTTTTTTTGGCATAGCTAGCGTTTCGTTGTGCGTAGCTATGGTGCTGGTAGTGATGAGCGTGATGGGCGGTTTTCTCGATACGATTCGAGAGCGTTCGCGCGGGTTACACAGCGAAATTTTGCTGGAAACGTCTTCATTGCAGGGTTTTCCTTTCTACGGGGAATTTCAAGAATACCTAGCTGATCATCACGCCGATACCGTGTCAATGACTACACCGGTGATTTATACCTACGGAATTTTTCGCGTGCCTGCGACCAAATACACCAGGCCCGCGCGGGTTGTTGGGATGCGTTTGAATGAATACACGCAGCTAAACGATTTTAAGCAAGGCCTACATTATGAACATTATTTTCCGGGGACCACCCATCTTGGCCCACAACGCATGCCAGTTGGTGGTATTGATGCTAATCAGCGGTTGGTCTTACCCAAAGATTTGGAAGCCGCGAATGCTCGATGGCGTGAATCAGAGACTGATGTAGAGAAGAAAAAAAATTACGAAGCCAACCCTTATGAGATGGCTATTTATCCGCCTTATGTGACGACGCCCATATATGGCGAGCGTGTGTACGCATTTGGCGATGATGGCCCTGGTTATGTCGGGCCGAAAAATAGTGGAGTCATCATCGGCTGTGATATGCTGAATGAGCGGCGCGATGATGGTGACTTTGATCGCTTTCTCGCTCGCGGCGCTGACATAGCCGTGACACTCATGCCCATTTCGCCGGGTGGTAATGTGACCGGTGAGCCGCCTGTGCGTTTGCCGCTGCGATATGTGGACGATTCGCGTACCGGTATTTATGAAATTGATGACCTTTGCATTTATGTCGATTTTGACATGTTGCAACACAAGTTAGCCATGGACCCACAGGCATTAGCTGATGGCGGAATGAGTCGGGCGCGGATCAATCAGATGCTCATCGGCTTGCATGACGGGACTGACCTTGAGACGGGCAAAGCTGTAGTCTCCGCAGCGTGGGAAAAGTTTCTGGATTCATTAGGCAACAAGCCAAGCTTGATGGATGTGAACATGTTGAATCATACCAGTGTGATGACCTGGGAGGATATGCAACGACCCTTCATTCAGGCGGTAGAAAAAGAAAAGGTTCTTGTTACGCTTTTGTTTTCTTTGATTAGTCTGGTGGCTATGGCTTTGGTGGGTTGCGTGTTTTATATGATCGTGGAAAAGAAAACGCGGGACATCGGCATTTTGAAAGCCATCGGCGCTTCAGCTAGAGGCGTCGCGGGTCTGTTCGTAGCTTATGCTTTAGCCGTGGGGATTTGCGGGGCGATTTTGGGGACAGGGCTCGGTGTCGTGTTTGTGTGGAATATCAACGACATTCAATCTTTTCTCGCGTCGCTAAATCCGCAGTTGCGGGTGTGGAGTCCTGAGGTTTACTCTTTTGATAAAATCCCTGAAATTGTAAAAACTTGGGATGCGATAGGTGTCGCTGTAGTCGCAGTGTTGGCGTCGGTGGCTGGTTCAATCATCCCGGCTACGATTGCCGGTCGCATTTGGCCAGTGAAGGCTTTGCGGTACGAGTAAAAAATATGTTGCGTGCGTACGATTTATATAAAGCTTATAAGATGGGCAAGGCGTCGGTGGAAGTATTGTCCGGCGTTTCTTTGTCTGCGAAAGCTAGCGAGTTTCTGGTCATTCTAGGTTCCAGTGGGTCAGGCAAGAGCACGCTGCTACATTTGTTGGGTGCTTTAGATATTCCGGACAAAGGCGATGTCGAGTTTCAGGGGAAGAGCGTTTTTCAGCGTGCGAAAAAATCTCGTGAAAATTATCGGAACCGCGATGTGGGTTTTGTGTTTCAGTTTTATCATTTATTGCCAGAATTGACGGTGCTGGAAAACGTCATTATCCCCCGGCTCATCGGTACACCCGCCTTAAAATGGCTTTCACATCGACGAGAGGCGAAAAAAGAGGCATTGGCTATGTTGGACCGCGTAGGCCTGTCGCATCGTGTGAAACACCGCCCGAACGAGCTTTCTGGAGGTGAAAGGCAGCGTGTCGCTATCGCTCGCGCGCTAATCAATAAGCCTACGCTCTTGCTAGCGGACGAACCTACAGGTAATTTAGATGAGAAGATCGGAGCTGAGATTCTGGATTTGTTGTCAGAATTTAATTCAGCCGGTCAAACAATTATAATGGTCACGCACGATGCACGAGTGGCTGTGCGTGCCCATCGGCAGGTTCGGTTGGTTGGCGGCAAGATTGAAAAAGTTGTGCCGGCCCAGCCTTCGCCTGCGTTGGCTTGAAATAGGTGTTTTTGAGGTGTTGCTATGACCATGGCCATTTCTGATGTAGAGACTAAAGGGATGCAAGATAATCCATTTTCGCCACGAGCGGATATGAAAATTTGGTTGGGCGGGAAATTGGTATCGTCAGCTGAGGCGACGATTAGCGTTTTCGATCATGCTATCCTATATGGCGACGGCGTGTTTGAAGGCATTCGCATATACAACGGCAAGATTTTCAAAGAAGCGGAACACATCAAGCGTATTTATGAGTCGGCTAAGTCGATTCGTCTTGAGATTCCTATGTCGCCTGAAGAAGTGTCCAAAGCCATGCGCGAAGCGATGCAGGCTAACGATATCACTAAGGATGGATATATTCGTCTTGTGGTAACGCGCGGCGTTGGGTCGTTGGGTATTTCCGTTAAGCATACCGCTTGTCCGACGGTGTTTATTATAGCCGACAAGATTGCGCTTTATCCACCAGAAGTATACGAGCGTGGCCTGCGCTGCATTATCTCCAGCATTACGCGAAATGCGCCGAATAGCACCAGTCCTCGTGTGAAGTCGCTCAACTATCTCAATAACATCATGGCTAAGTTGCAGGCCAATGATTGCGGCGCGGATGAAGCGATTATGCTAACCGCTCAGGGGCATGTATCTGAATGTACGGGCGACAACATTTTCATTATACGCGAAGGAAAAGTGTTCACCCCGCCAACTTCGGAAGGCATTCTTGAAGGTGTGACGCGCAATTTGGTGATGGAGTTAGCCCGTAAGCGTGGGCTGGAAGTGTTTGAAAAATCGCTCATTCGCCATGATTTGTTCGTCGCAGAAGAATGTTTCGCCACGGGGACCGCAGCTGAGGTTATTCCGATTGTGGAAATAGAGCATCGCCCCGTCGGCGATGGCCTGCCCGGTACCATCACCAAGCAGCTTATTAAAGACTTTATCGAATACCGCAACGCCCAGTAGGTACATCGCGGGCATCAAGCGATAGATCAATTTCTGCGAGCTGGCAGTTGTCTTGCGCTGTCATCTTTGAGAAAGGCCAATTAACCCAACTCCTCCGCCAAATTCGTCGATAAATCAGCGTTATTAGGAGCTGATTGCGATGAGTGCGGGATTATTCATATTTTGGTTAGCTGTTAGCTCGATTGGGGCCTTTGTGTTTCTCAGTTTCGTCGTGGATAATATTGCTGTGATGACGAACTCAATAGCGCTGGAGCGTAAGAAGCTGGGCGTGTAGTAGGGCCTGATAGAACGGGGCGGCGGGAAGTGGTGTATTACCAATTCACTGCTTAAAATCAAGTACTACTGTGACCGGGAAGCCGATATTATAGCTGAAATTGTTGACTCGGCGTGGCTAGGGCATAGGATTTGTATAGCTGGGCGCTGCGGTTTTGTGACGGTCAAAGCCGATGAGGTAAGGTAGCGAGGTGTTTTCGCTATGGCCTGGATGGGCGTGGTTTGCCGGCATCATACGGCTAGATGTGAGGGATAGAGGATGTCATTACCTCCAGAAAGATTTTCACAGCTTCGATGGCTGCACAATGCGGTTTGTGTTGTGGCTTTGATCGGCGCAGCCTGCGCGATTTTCGCGGGTATTATTGGTATTGACGCCACTTCTTCGACTTGGCTCTTTGTGGCTGGCGGGGCCATGCTCTTGGTGGTGCTGACCTTAGCGACGCTTATGCCACTGCTCCTCAAGATTGAGGCTACGCTGACGCGCAACTTGCATCAGCTTCATTCGCTTGAAGAAAGCTATAATAAGCAGACTACTTTCCTTAATGCCATAGCAGATAACACACGTATTTCAGACGCGGCTAAGGGGTTGGCGCAAAGAGACCAGGAGATAGATGGTCTGCGAGCGGCTATTCGAGGTGAAATTCAGTCGCGCAGATGGGAATCTGCGCTTAATTTAGTTAGTGAGATGGAGCAGCGATTTGGTTTTCGTGACGAAGCCGAGGCACTGCGTGAAGAATTAGACGAAGCCCGGTCGGCAGCGGTTGTGATGAAGCTGGACCGGATTGTCGAGCATATTGAAAAACTGTTAACTGACCACGATTGGGACCAGGCTTCCGCAGAAATTGATCGTATGGGGGCAGCACTACCGGGGAATCCTAAAACTCAGACGTTGCGTGATAGAATGATTTCTTTGAAAGATAAACATAAAACTGTACTTCGGCAGGAATGGGATGAAGCCGTGCGGCGTAGCGATACGGACCACGCCATCGAAGTACTGCGTGAGCTGGATTCGTACTTGTCCACAAGCGAAGTTCAGGAACTGCAAGCCTCTGCCCGTGATGTTTTCAAGGAAAAATTGCTACAGCTTGGTGTTCAGTTCCGATTTGCGGTGACAGAAAAACGTTGGCAGGATGCGTTGAACATCGGGCTGAATCTCGTCAGCGAGTTTCCCAACGCTCGCATGGCTAATGAGGTTCGTGAAGCGCTCGATACGCTCCGAGAACGTGCCCAGCAGCAGTCAGACCATCAGCCTGCTTAGCGGTTCGCTCCGTATAGTCATCCTCCATTTATTCCTTAATTAGACTTTGCGCCGGTTTAATCAACCGGAGTTATCAAATTATCTGCAAAGCACGGGTAAACAGTAGCTTACCCATGCCACCCAGCCTTAATTACGCTTCTTGCGTCAAGGTGTATTTCTCTAGTAATAAGCGATTAGTTATCGGACTTTTAGGTGTATGTAGCCACCATTGTGTGAGTCCGTGAGGTAACGATGCGGAATGTTTAATTAAGAAGCTTAGTTATCGCGTAAGGTCATTCAGATATGGTGTTTAGGTTCCGATAGTCCTGTTGATTCTGGCGTTTTCCTGGGTTAGGTGAAGCAGCCATTATTGTGGTGTTCTTCTATCGTGTGAATGTCATGTCTGAGCAGCAACATACAACTGATGCTTTATCTGGCGAGGTATCCTGGCTACGTCGTCTAGGTGATGTGCTGGTTAGTTTTCAAGTGAAATCAACCACGCTTGTGGTGTTTTTGTGTATTGCGGTGGCTGGGGCTTCGTCGTCATTTTTGGTTCGTTCCAGCATGTCGGCGCTGGGGCAGCAGCAGGATGAGGCGCTGGTTGGTTTGTCGTCGCTCATGGCTGATGCTGCTTCGCCGATGATGGCGTCTTCTGTTGATAGGCAGGCGTTGGCGGAATTGGCTAAGCGAACGGCAGATGGTGCGCCGCTGGTTTATGTGGTCATCCACGATACTGAAGGTCATGTGATAGCGTCTGCTTATCAAGGCGCGGCTGTTGAACTTCGTGAAGAGATAGAATCGCGAGAGCTTGATAAAACGGTGTTGGGAACGCCGTCTTCCTGGCGCAAGAAAAGTGAGCGACTTTCATTTCGTGAAATTGTATATCCAATCAACACGAGCCATGGAGGCATTCAATCGGACGATTCCACGAATTTGTTGACCGGGTATATCCGGGCTGCGATGGCTCCGAACACTTATCGAAAAACACTGGCTAGTAGTATCGATATGCTGATTGGTGTCGGTATTATTGCTTTAGTATTTTCGATTCCGCTGGGCTTTTTATTGGTTCGCAGGATCGCATCTCCTTTGCATGAGTTGGGGACGACGATGTTGCAGTTTTCTCAAGGTGATCTTCAAGTGCGTAGCCCCGAAGGTCGTCGGGATGAAATTGGGCAACTTGCGCGGGCTTTTAATCGCATGGCAGACCAGCATCAACAGGCGCATGAAGGCGTGCTTCGTTTGAATGCCGAGTTGGAGCAGCGGGTACTACAGCGGACCGAGCAGTTGCGTGATTTATCTACGCGTGACCCACTAACGGGTTTGTATAACCGCCGCCATTTGGGAGAAGCGCTACGGCAGGCATTCGTGGAAGCGCAGCGATATGAGCGTAATCTGGCGTGTGTCATGATTGATCTGGATGATTTTAAGAATGTCAACGATCTTCAGGGGCATCGTGTTGGCGATCAGGTATTGGTGCTTGCTGCGGAGACTATTAAGAGTCAGTTACGATCGTCAGATATACCGGCTCGGCCTGGTGGTGACGAGTTTGTGATATTGTTGCCGCAGACATCTGCCTATCGGGCGGCGACGATCGCTCGTCGAATTATTAGCGCGTTTTGTGAAAGTGTTAAGGCTGAGATTCCCGAAGTATCTGTGGGGATGAGCGCGGGCATTTCTGATGTTGAGACGCTCAAGCCTGCTGTGCCTGAGATATTGGTTGATGAGGCTGACCGAGCGCTGTACCAGGCTAAGGCGAATGGTAAACAGCGTGTTTGTACCCCTGACCACTTGCCTGACCCCCTTTCGACATGATGATATTTTGACGCGGAATGTCATTTTCGCGTGGATAAATATCGATTTCCCCCGAATTATATTATGGACGCGGTTTTGTAATCGCCGTAGGCCCGATCAACGGGTACAGTTTAGGTAGTGGCGGTGTTGCTTGAATGCGGCCATGGCTTTTTTGTTAGGAGTGATGTTCATGCTAGTCGCTGCGGGACAATTTATTGGTGGCAAGATGGTGACGGCGATATTCGTGGTGGCTGGTGCTGGTGCGGTGATTTGGTTTTGGAAGCATCCAGAGCATTTAGAGACGATATGGCTGACCGTCAAGTATGTGCTGGCGTGGATGGGGTGCGTGCTTGCGCTTCCGTGGGCTACATTTTTCGTGACTCGATGGGCGATAGCGAGGGATTCTAATGCGGTAGCGGGGGCGATGCTCGCGGGTTATTCGATCATAGATTTTATCGTGGCTTGGTGGTTGATTGGGTCATTGGCTGGGATTGGTTCGTTGTCGTGGGCGGTGCTGCTTCTTGGTATACTTTCGGCTGCGGTTTATAATTTGAAGGTTTGTGAACATATTGCTGAGCGGGCTGAGAATGGGTTGTAGTATGCCCGCAGGCTTGCGCCAGCGGCTCTGATTTGTGGTTTGTCCGCAGCTTGCGCTTGCGGCTCTGGTTGACCGATCATATGAGGCTTTTTGATGTCTATGTTGAATAAAGGTGACCGTATACAAAACTATCTGCTGGAGGAGTGCTTAGGCGTTGGCAGCTTCGGGGAAGTTTGGCGTGGCCGACATCATATGTTTGGTGATTTGGTTGCGATCAAGGTGCCGACTGACCCGCAGTATGTGCGTAATTTGCAGCGTGAAGGTGTGGCGGTTCATGGCTTGAAACACGCCAACATCGTGCGGGCGATTGATCTTGATCCGTATGGTGATCCGCCATATTTCATTATGGAATATATTGATGGCCCGTCGCTAAGGCAGGTGATTGACCATTATCAAAAGAACATTCCTATATCAACAGTCATGGTGATTATGCAGGGGGTGTTGCAGGGATTGACGGCTGCTCATGGCGACGGGTTGGTTCATCGAGACGTTAAGCCGGCGAATATATTGTTGAATGTCGCGCTGGCGTCACTGGCTGAGGTTAGCGTTTCTTCGGTGAAGGTGACGGACTTTGGACTGGGGCAGGCTGTGGGGATGACGACGCAGTCCATTATGCAGAGTGGTAGTTTGCAAGGTAGCGAAGGGCGTAGTGTAGCTGGGACGTTGGCTTATATGTCTCCAGAGCAAAAGGAAGGTCGTGCGGTTGATGCGCGTAGTGATCTTTATAGCTGTGGTATTGTGCTGTTTGAATTGCTGACTGGCGAGCGACCTGTAGGTGGTGAAAAGCCAAGTGAGCTTAGGCCTGAGGTGCCGGCGCATTTGGATGGTGTTTTTGAAAAATGTTATACTCGGCGTGATGCACGATTTGCGAGTGCGACGGAAATGTTGGCTGCGATGACGGAGCGGCCAGTATTGGATGAGGTTGTGCCTCGCTTGACACCGCCACCTGTGCCCGCGCATGTGCATTCTAGTGCGAAGCTTAAATGTGGGCAGTGTCAGCGTGTTATCAAGGCGGACGATCAGTTTTGCATTCATTGCGGGCAGCAAATAGCAGCGGCGGTGCCGAAGTGTCATGCTTGTCAAAGCCTGGTGCGGGCGAACGATCGGTTTTGTATTCATTGCGGCGTAGATTTAAGTGTGTTGGTGGAGTGATAGAGGATTGATGCCATGCCCGGCGAGCCGTTTATTTTTATAGCTGTACTACTGCTTGGGCTAGCGGCATTCTTTTTTAGTGCGATCTATGTTGTCGTTCGCGTGGTCGGTGCGGTATTTAGCAGCCTTGGCCGATTGTTGGGAGGATCGGGGGTACGACGACCGATAGACAGAGAAGCCCCTGTCGGTATCGCTTGCCCGCGTGAAGGATGTCGAAATGTTGAATATCGTCACGCGCGTTTTTGTAGCCAATGTGGTGCGCGATTGTTGTGATAAGTTATTGATGGGAATTGGTGAAAATTTCTGATGAGTGTGAACGCCGAAAAAGCGATGCATCTGGAAGCTGATTTCCTGGCGGGAGTGGAAAGTAATCTTCACGCGGCTGAGGGCGGTTTGCTGCGTGGTTCGATCTGGCAGACAGCGAGGTTGGATGATGAGGATCGGTTGCGTGCGCTGCTCGCGGAGAATCGTACTTACGACCGTGAGAGATTAAAGACTTTGCCAGCGAATCGGCGGGTGGCGCTGTATGGTTTTGAGAAGCGATTTATTTTTGGTCGTCGTCGAACGGGGGTAGCTATTGCTTCGACGATGTCGCCGCTGTCGGCGCTGGTTGGAAAGCCTGAGGAGGCTGGACCTGCGATTGGGCTTGGTGAATTACACGATCATGTTCATAAGCTGGTTGGTGAGGCGAACATGCCTCATGTGATTGGTGTGTGTAGTACGACGGGGTTCACGCCGCAGGCTCGTGACGCGAAGTTTAGTATTCCCAAGGTTTCGGTGGTGTTGGTAGAGCCTGACGGGCAGGGCGGTTGGCGGGTACATGCTGCGGGTGATGCGGTGGACGATAGGCTGGTGAAACTTTTCGATCCGGAGAAGGAAAGCGATAAGGTGGATCGGGCACGCGAGATGATTGAGTCCTACAGTGCCGAGTTGGTGACGGGGAGCCTTTCGGCTTCAACCGTTGCCAAAGAGGTCAACTTGCCGGAACATTTGGTGCGTAAGAGTTTTCGTCAGTTGGCTGATAGCGATGCGGAGTTGAAGATTGTCGATCGAGATGGGCAATTGCTGATGTATCGCGGTGCGGCTGGTTCTGGATCGGAGAAGAAATCGATGAATATGATCGACAAAATTAAGCAACTCTTTTCCGGTGAAGGAGACGAAGCCGAGAAGATAAATCTATTGGCTGAGCGTCGGGCGACGCTGACGCAGCGGCGCGATCGTTTCTATGAAGATATTGCCAAGCTAGAGAAAAAAGAAGCAGGGCTGCTCGAAGAAGGTAAGCAGGCGAGGTCAGCTGTGCCTCGTAGACGTATTGCGGCGCAGATGGCGCAGCTTCGTAAAGACATCGCCCGGCAAAATACGACCGGTGCGATGCTTAATCAGCAGATTAATATTATCAGCACGGATATTCATAACCTGACGTTGATTCAGCAGGGTGATTTAGCTCAGCTTCCCGATACGGAGGAGCTGACGACTCATGCGGTTGAAGCGGAGGAGATGTTGGAATCGCTTCGTGCGGATAGTGAGATGGTGGGAAGTTTGGAAGCGGGCATTGAGCAGACTTTGATGAGTGATGAGGAGCAGGCTATTCTCAAAGAGTTTGAGAGTCATGATGCGGGGGCTGAGACGGTGGAGACTCCGCCTTCAGTGGTCTCGCCGCCAGAAAAATCACCGCGCGTGGCTAATGACTCTTTGCCGACATCGGCACGCCCTGAGACTGACGAGCCTGAGTCACCTGATTCGCGTAAAGCTGATCCTGAACCTTCGTAATTTGTTTGCAGTTGAAGGGCTATTATGAGCGGAATATTCGCTAAGTATTTTTCTGGTAAGAACAGTTTACCGCAGTCGCTGTTTGATTGGCTAACGAAGCGCAAGAAGTCGTTGTCGCAGATGACACGGTCGGAGCTTCGTCGTCAGGAACTGTTGCTGGAGAAAGATCGCACGCAACTGCTGAATAAAGTAACTAAGTTAGCTAAGGATAAGCAAGAGATTTTCGAGCGTGGTGCGCAGGAAAAAACGCCGGAAGTGCGACGGATGTTAGCTCAGGAATTTGAGCTGCGTACTTCTGAGCAATTGATGCTAGCTAGGCAACTTAATATTCGTAGTAAAGAGATGATGACGGTTTCTCGGCTTCGGATGTTGCGAGAGAATGCGGACCGTATGGGACAGGCCGGGAAGTTGGGGCTGATTACGCCGGGCGATTTGCTGCGATTAGGTAAGCTTATTGAAGCGGACTCGGTGAAGTCGGAAGTATATCAGGAACGCCTTGATGATATTTTGTCGCTTGGCGCAGAAGTTGATGAGGGTGCGGCTGGATTGGGTGATGCGGGCGAAACGGTGCTTGGCGTTTGGGATAAGATGGATGCTGGGGCGATTACTGACACGGCTGAGGCTTTTGAAGAGGCGGACCGTAGCGTGCGCGATCGCCAAGCTGCGCCGGAGTCATAATTTTTTTGGGCGTACCGTTTGAGAAGGGATATTTTTTTGAGCAGTTATACCAGACGACTGAGAAGAAGTGTTCATGACCGCTGGATGGCAGGGATATGCGGCGGGCTTGGAGAATATTTTGGTGTGGACCCGACAGTGGTGCGCGTGTGTTATGTAATGCTGTCAATACTCTCGGCTGGATTTCCGGGGACGTTGGTTTACTTGTTATTGTGGTTGCTGATTCCTGAACGAGAGTATTACTAAAGTGTATTCCGTTAATTAGCAACTTGAAACTCAACTTTTTGGAACGAATCGATGGGATTATTCAAATCAGATGAAGAGCGGCGGATTGAGCGCGATATTAAAATTCGTCAGGGGATTCGGCGGATTGAGAAATCGATTCGTGAGCAGGGAAAATTTCAAGACGAGTTTGTTAAGAACGCACAGCAGGCGCGGAAGATTGGCGATACGCAGCAGTATAATTTTATTCGCAACTCATTGAAGAAGACGGCTACGATTCGCAAGATGCTTGAACGGCAATTGCTGACGGTGAAAAATGCGTTGGTGATTAAGCGGCAAGCGGAGGCCTCGGCTGATTTTTCTCAGGCGATGGGGATGATGGCTGCGGAGATTAGCAACTTGTTTGGCGCGACGGACCTGGTCAAAACGCAGATGGATTGGGAGAAGGCCATGGTGCAATCGCAGTCTATGGAAGAGCGCATGAATATGTTCCTGGACAGCGTTGAAGACATTGCTTCTCAAGATGCTGAGATGAGCGCGTCGGATGATGTGATGAGTGATGCTGATGTTGATCGGTTGATAGACGCCGAAGCTGAGGCGGAACACAAAAAGGAATTGGATAAGTTAGCCGGGCTTAGGGCGGAGCTTCATGCGCTCAAAAACGAATCCGGTGAAAAGCAAAAATAGCGAGCGTGAAGGGAATCTGATTATTAGCTTAATTGAAGAGGAAACGAAATGAAGCTAGTGCATATCTTATTGTGGGTTGCTGTGGGCGCAAGCCTAACTTTTGCTCAACCTGTACTGATCGATCCACCTGATTTTTCTGACTCATTCCCGACCGGTTCGCCAGACCCGGCTGC
The DNA here is from genome assembly GCA_024280855.1 of Planctomycetota bacterium. Taxonomy (GTDB): domain Bacteria; phylum Planctomycetota; class Phycisphaerae; order UBA1845; family UBA1845; genus JAJRPG01. The sequence goes on from JAJRPG010000034.1 coordinate 19,341, forward strand.
GATTCATCCTGGTAGCGGTTGTTTTTGGCTGGCTAGCGGGGAGATGGTTTCTGGCGATGTGGATTGGATACAAATTCTAATCCCCTTCGATACTAGCGAAGTGATTGTTGATGTGGACATTACGTCTGGTAGTGGCAGCAGTAATTTATTTGTGTCGTCGTCCGGCGGGTCGAGCGGTTCTAATAATGATGATGGCAATAGTGCGTTCGATCAGAATTGCGGTGGCAGTGGCCTGGCGACTGATTCTGTGGTGAGGTTAGGCACGACGCCGGTTGGCGCGGTTTTTGGGATTGGAATATCTGGTGGGAGTGATGGCGGTTTTAATGGCAGCCATAGTGAAACATTTAGCTATGATGTATACGTTTATGCTATGGGAACGCCTCCGGGTTGCACGCTGGATTCGCAATGTGACGATGGCGTCGCCTGTACGATGGACGTTTGCGATTTGACGAGCGGTGAGTGCATAGTGACACCTGATGACACTAAATGTGATGATCGTGTGGGTTGTACTGATGACTTTTGTGATTCGACAAGTGGCTGTCAGTTTGTAGTGAACGATGCGCTTTGCGATGACTTGGTTGGTTGCACAGTGGATTCTTGCGATGCGGTGAACGATTGTCAACATGAAGCTGACGATACGGCGTGTGATGATGGTGTTGGATGTACCGTTGATATTTGTGATGCGATTAACGATTGTCAGAATCAAACTGATGACTCGTCATGTGATAATGGTTTGTTCTGCGATGGGCAGGAATTTTGTCATGTTGTGAATGATTGCCAGGACGGGCCTAGTCCATGTTTTCCGGGTGATGCTTGCGACGAGACGAATGGTTGTCAGCCAGTGGTCGGATTGCCTGTTGAGATTGACATTTATCCTGGCAGTTGTCCGAATCGTCTGAATCGTTTTCGACGGGGTTTCTTTCGTGTCGCACTTACTGGCACGTCTGGTGTATCATCTGGGGATGTAGATCGATCATCGCTACGGCTTAGCAGGGCTGATGGTGTTGGGCAATCTCTCGCTCCTTTTACCGGAGGTTTTGGACCTAGGTTTATTGAGAGCGATGTGGTCATGTTTGCTGGTGGACAGGCGTGTGTGTGTCACGCAGCCATCGCGGACGGCATGTTGGATTTGATCATTCCGTTTGATTTAGCGGCTGCTCGTGAGGCGTTTTCGATTGATGCCATGACACCGACACGAACGATCGAATTGGTGCTCACTGGCCAAACTTTTGCAGGTGATAATTTCGCGGCATCGGATTGTGTGCGTGTTTTTCCACCCTCAAAACGAAGAAGTATTCGTCTGCGATAGGTGTTTTTGTCTTAGATCGGTTGTGGAACTGGATTCCTGCCTGCGCGGGAATGACGGATAGCAGCGATGGCCCTTGTTTTATAGTTTTTCTTTGTGTTGTGTTGGCTGTAATTAGTTATGACTGTTTCATTTACAACTTTTGATCGCCTGAAGCGCAAGGGAATTACTTCGTATAAAAGCGGAGATTTTCTGGCGGCTAAGACCTATTTGGTTGATGCGGCTGAATGTATGATAGAGCTTGCGGAATCGGCTAAGTCGCCGGAGACGCAGCGTCAGCATGAGGAACTAGCTGCGGAGTTGATAGACCTGGCTAAGGATTGTGACGCGCGGCATGATGCGGTGCGCACGGGGCGGGTTAAACAATCTGAACAAGAAGATGACTCAGGGGCAGATGCTTCGGATTGGTTGGTGAGCGAGAAGCCAAGCATCGGTTTTGAGGACATCGCAGGGCTGGAGAATGTTAAGGACGAAATTCGTCTGAAGATGATTTATCCTTTTAGTCACCCAGAATTGGCTAAGCGGTATGGCATTGCGACGGGTGGGGGTGTACTTCTTTTTGGCCCGCCTGGCACGGGTAAGACCATGATAGCCAAGGCGATTGCCCATGAGATTGATGCGGCGTTTTATGTCGTTAGTGCGGCTCAGATGTTAAGTAAATGGGTCGGCGAGGCGGAGCAAAACATTCGTAAATTATTCGTCGCGGCTAAGGCTCAGCCGAGGTCCGTAATCTTTTTAGATGAAGCCGAAGCGCTGGTGCCCAGGCGTAAACAGGATTCGTCGTCTGTGATGCAGCGGGTGGTTCCGCAGATTCTTCAGGAGTTAGAAGGGTTTGAACGAGGCGGTGATAATGCGCTGCTGTTTGTGGGGGCGACCAATAAGCCTTGGATGCTGGATGAAGCCGTGCTGCGTCCTGGTCGTTTTGATGCGAAAATTTATGTGGGATTGCCAGATGCCCCCGCGCGATTTCGTATGCTGGAGATTTATCTAGGTAATAAACCGTTGGCTGATGACGTTGAATTTGGTCCGTTGTGTGATCGACTTGAAGGTTATAGCGGGGCGGATATTAGAAACATCGCCCAGCAAGCGGCGCATCGTCCGTTTATGGAAGCCGTCGGCGGTAAGGAGCCAAGGCCAATTAATTGGGCGGACCTCCTAGCTGTGCTTGAGCAAACGAAGCCTTCTGTACATCCGGCTGACCTCGTGCGGTATGACAAGTTTGCACAGGATGGGACGTAAGGATTTTCTCCGCTCGCGCAACTATCATTTGAATAGGTGCGTGTTCGTTTGAGTTGCGTGTCGCCAATAAATTTTGCGGCCGCGCAAGCTGAAGCATGCGGCTCGTAGTTCATGGAAGTTATGATGATGTCAGGTAAGTTCGATCCACAACATTTTCTACAGCAAGCTGACCACGTTGCGTTAAGCGTCGCGGCTGAGGAGTTATTTGGTTTTCTACGCCGTTCGTATGATCTTCCGCCATCATGGGCGGCGCTATTGACGCGAGATACTGGGGATCAGGTTTTGGTTCAGCCTGGCGGTAAAATCGAGGCGACGGACCTGGATGGCTTACTCTTGGTTCGAGTGACGCCGACTGAAGTTTCCTTTGAAGAATGTGTAACGACTAAAGATCATTTTGAGTGTCAGGCATCTGTCAGATTCAGTCTTGGTGTGATTCCCGACCGTAACGAGTTAGCCTCCTTTCAGAAATCGTTATTGGGTAGTCATCGCGTGATTAAGGTTAACGATGTGGCGAGATATCTTCAGGCATCGATACGGCAGTCGCTTAGCGATATCGCTACAGGGCAAAAGGCTGATGCGTTGATCGGGGGGCGAAGTTCGCATCTAGTGTTACAGAACTTGCAAGATGCCATTAAGCAGCCTTGTTTTCTATCAGGGTTGCAATTGATGGGTGAGCCTCGGGTGCGGTGGGAATCTCAATCGCACCGTAAATTACAACAAGTGCGTCAACACGGCGCGTTGGTGCAGGCGCAGCAGGAAATCAATCGAAAGCTAGGCGATGCGCGGCGTGATGCTCAGGAGTCGCGGATTGAACAGCTTGGGGACATGTTGTCGCGTATGAAGGAAATCGCGGCGATTTCGCCTGAGGCAGAGTTGCCTGAATTGCTTCGTGCTTTTTCAGATAAGCAGCGTGGTGAAATTTATGAGGCTGTGTTCGCAAAGCCTGATACGCATCAGCTTACGCGATGGATAGTCGTAGCCTGTGGTGAAGACTTATTGTTTTTCGATCCGCGCGAGACCCAGGCTAAGCCGCGACAGGTTTCTGTTAGTGGTGATGCGGGGTTGGTTCGATCCATTCAGACGGCGATTGATAAGCGCGGGGTTTCATTACTGCTCGGCGCGGCGACGGGTGTTTATGGTTTACCTGTTGAAGCGAGCGAACCTGAAACCATTTGGCTAGTGCCCGATGCGCCTGTGGTTCGTGGCGGTTTTAATGCGGTAGCTAGGTCTGCGGATCGTATTTTCGCTAGTCATTCGGAGCTTGGTATCTGGTATTGGTCTGCGCAAGATGTTAGCGACGCAGTTCAGTTGTTTTCTTCTGTGACACATGACGCTAAAGCGGTGCGAGGTATTACGCATGTAGCGGACAAGATGTACTGCGGCCTAGATGCGAAAATCTTATGTTGGCCCAGTCAATCATCGGCTGATGAGCCGAGCGAAATTTTTATGGGGAGTGAATCCACGATCACTTCGATTTGCCCGAGTGGTCGGGGGTTATACGCCGGTAACGCGGATGGCGATATTTTGTATTGGCCCGGCGGTGTGACTGAGAAGCCTCAAACGATTCATCGCGGCATGAATAGGCCTGCGGAATCTCTTTGGCTGACATCCGCGCACGGGGTTGATCGGTTGGTGTTTACCGATACGTCATTAGCAGTCCATGCGTTGGTCGTGGGTGATAGTTTTGTCTGCCGTTATGAAGCGGGTGGCCAAACGCTTCGACGGGTGGAGGTCGCCGGTGATTTGATCGTAGCTACGACGGAGTTGCGTGATCGTTTGATTTGTTGGTCGGCGTCAGACTCGTCCAGGCCTGCAGCCACGATTGCGGTTGGTGCATTGCGAGGTCGAAGCATTCAGGACGCCTGTTTGGTGTCTGAGTCCCCGCCGGTTTCGGCGTAGCATTCCCTAAATATCTCGATTTCGCATGGCTGGCTTCACGAGTGATCGTAACCCCAGTAATATGCGGGCATGTATCAGGATGGCATTAAAATCCTACCCGAGCCGCGGGCTTCAGCCCGCGCGGAGTCACGATCATGGTGTAGTCACCTGATTGCGCTAATGGTCATATTTCTGTTGGCTTCAACAGTTCAAGCTCAAGCATTAGATAAAAATCCTGTAGCAGGTCCAAAGCGTATTGTGGTCATCGCCCCCAATGCGGCTGAGATTGTATGTGCGTTGGGTGCGTGTGATCGAATCGTAGGCATAGGGAAATATTGCATCTTTCCGCCCGAATTATCCTCTCGTCCCCAAGTTGGCGGGCTGATGGACCCGGATTTGGAGCGCATTGTATTGCTTCGGCCTGACTTGTTTGTTTTGCGTGGCCGGAGTGAATCGTTAGAGAGGCTATGTCGAGAATTACATATCGATACTTATTACGACGAGACGGATTCGCTGGAAGGTATTGAAAAGTGTATACGTGATTTAGGTGCGAAGTTGCAGCTTGAAGATAAGGCGGCGCAGCTTATTGGAAAATTTAATAAGGACTTGGATCGTTTGCGAAAGCGCACAGCGGGTAAGCCCAGGCCTCGCGTATTGATGACCGTGATGCGACAGCCCGACCGATTGCGGGATATTCTCACGGCTGGTCGTGGTACATTTTTGAATCAAATGTTGGAGTTAGCCGGGGGCGAAAACATTTTCAAGGATGTGGATGCGCCCTATCCGCAGGTGAGTATGGAAGCGATTTTGTCGCGTCGGCCTGATGTGATTATTGAATTGTTACCAGAGATTGACGTGGACGAGTCGCGTCGTAAAACGCTGCTGTCTCAATGGAAAAAGTTCGAGACGCTTCCGGCTGTTCAATCTCACCGGATATATTTTATTGATGACGATCATGCGCTGATTCCTTCGCCGAGGTGTGTGAGTATTGTTGAAAAGTTGGCGCGTCTGCTTCATCCGGAGTTACCATCCGATGAAAAGTGATGTTGCTTTGCTATCGGCCCGCGATGTTTCATTTGGCTATCCTGGTCTATCGAAATTTTTAGGCCCAGTGAGTTTGGACGTGTTAGCCGGGCAGTGTTGGGGGCTTGTAGGTCCAAACGGAGCAGGTAAAAGCACACTGCTACGCATTTTAGCGGGACTCATTCAGCCTGGCGTGGGCGAAATTTGTTTACAAGGTGAACCCTTGTGTAATGTGTCACGCGCTAATCGGGCGAAGTTGGTCGCGTTTTTGCCGCAGCATCCGCCGGCTGATGTGGATATGTTGGTTGAGGATGTTGTGCTGCTTGGTCGATTTCCTCATCGCACGTTGGGGCTGTTTGAATCCGGGCAGGACCGACGCGAGGCTGAGGCTGCGATGCAGTCTACGGAAATTGCGAAGTTTTCTCGGCGACATCTTTCTACGCTTTCTGGCGGAGAGGCTCAGCGCGTTCATCTAGCTGCGATGTTTGCGCAGTCGCCGTCGATTCTACTGTTGGATGAGCCGACGACTGGTTTAGATTTGAATCATCAGATAGCTATCTTCGATATGATACGGCGGAAGGTGGATGACGATCAGCTAGCGGCGGTCGTGGTGACGCATGATGTCAACCTAGCGGCACAGTATTGTGATCGCATTCTTCTATTGGATGACGGAAAAGTAGTCGCGAGTGATACGCCGGATCGCGTGGTGAAGCCTGAGGTTCTTTCGAGCGTGTATGGTCTAGAGTTGGTCTCCGCGCAGACTCCGGACAATCGCGTGGCTTGGGTGGTACCGAAAAATTATCGTATTAAGGCAAATGGATGACGTCACTTAGTCGAGGACAATTTATTTTTCGGCTCACTGCCTGCGTGGTTTTTCTCGCGGTATTGCTACTGTTGAGTCCTGGTATTGGTACGGAATCTGCTTCGTTTGGCTGGTCGGATGCGTGGCGGGCGCAGTTAGGATTACCGATCGATGCAGCTAGCTTGGTGGCCCGGCCTTTTGTCGATACGGATGGTGATGGCCAAGTGTCTGAGGAGGAGTTAGCGGGTTTTGTTGCGCTGGCTAAGCATATTGGTTTCGGCTTGCGATTTCCTCGGACGTTACTCGCGCTACAGGTGGGGATCACGCTGGCTATGTGCGGGGCGACTTTTCAAATTTTATTTCGCAACCCGCTAGCTACGCCGTATACGTTGGGCGTTGTGAATGGTGGCTCGCTGGGAGCGCTGTTAGCGATACGATTCGGTTGGACGGTGATGGTGTGTGGTATTTCGTCGATTGCGCTCGCAGCGTTTGGCGGGGCGGTGTCGATTGTCGTAGCTGTGTTTGTGTTCGTGCGAGGTTCGCGCCGTTTGACATCGAATGAGCTGCTTCTAGCTGGCGTGACGATGGGCATGTTCTGTTCTGCGATGATGATGTTTATTACTTCGGTTTCTGATGAGCGTGTGACGTTTGCGACCATTCGTTGGATGATGGGTTCTTTGGACCCTATATCCGACTTGGAGCAGATGACGCTGCTGCCCATGATGGTTCCTGCGTGGATTGGTTTGATGCTCATGTCGCGGGCGATGAATCAATACCGGTTGGGTGATGAGTTAGCTCAGACTCGTGGCGTCAATGTGGTAGCACTTCAAGGTATTAGTGTAGCGCTTTGTACGTTGGCTACGGCGGGCGTGGTGGGGTATTGTGGCCCGATTGGTTTTGTCGGGCTGGTCGTGCCGCATATAGCTGTGCTTTTGGTGGGGAATGATTGCCGCATTTTATTACCGGCTTCGGGGCTGTTGGGCGGAGGGTTTTTGGTTGTGTGCGATTGGGGCGCTCAGTTGACCATGCGCCTGGCTGGTTGGGTAACGGGGCGGGATGTGGGGAGCGCGACCCTGCCTATCGGGGTGGTGACTGCCATTGTCGGCGTGCCTCTGTTTTTGGTGCTGTTGCGGACAAAATTGGGCCAGCGGCAGCGGTCGTAATAGGCAGATAAATCGGTAATTCCTCGTTGATTGTCGATTTTCGTCAACGGAAACACGCAGGCGTTAAATATTTGCTAACCTTTCACGAATATATGGGTCTTAGACGGTACTGTTTGAGATGTCCGAGTTAATTTTTTGGCGAGCAGATTGTGGAGCGTTACGCATGAATTTGAGACGAACAACATTTGGTACGTTAGCCTTGCTGGTTTGCTTTACATCATCTGGCTGCGTTGTCATTAGTAATGGCTGGGGCGGATGTCGGTCTACGGTATGGGTTGAAGATGATCGAACCATTTCTATAGATACGGCTGGTTTGCAGACTATGGATGTAAAAACGCACAACGGTAGGATTACCTTTGCCGGCTCTGATGGTTCGACAATAGCGACTGCTCAGATTCACGTTAAGGGCGGGGCACGCTCTGAAGAAGAGGCCCAGGTCGCGCTCGCTGCTATCGAAGTTTTTGTTGAGCCTGGTAGCGGAGGTCGGCAGCTCTTGGGCTGGCGGTGGAATCCCGCTAAGAAACGGTCCTGGAGTGCCCAAGTTAGCTTCGATATTTCAGGGCCTTCCGGAGTGAACCTTGACGTTGAAACGCATAACGGTCGGGTGGAAGTGTCCGGTGTACAAGGCGTAGTAAAAACAATTACGCATAATGGCCGAATCAACGTGGAATCATCGCAAGGTGAGCTATTCGCTAAAACTCATAATGGTCGAATCGAAGCTGATTATGTTGGCGAGAATCTGACCTTGATTTCGCACAATGGAACCATCACAGCTAAGCTGGATAAATGCGACGAAATTATGGGAAAGATGGTGACGCATAATGGTAGCGTGAAGGTAATCATGCGGGACGGTGTTTCCACATTAGTTGATGCCAGTACGCGTAATGGCCGAATCTCATGCGACTTGCCGCTTGAGCAGCAAAAGCGATCTAAGCGACACCTGACAGGCACGCTTGGAAATGGTGGCGGTAAACTCAATCTCGAAACCCATAACGGTGGAATACGCATTATGCGATCTGACGGGTAACGCGACTATACGACATTTTCTCCCCTTCTGCCCCCAATCAGCCCGTAGGTGTTATCGCCTACGGGCTTTTTGGTGCGCCAGGATAGCCTAGACAGCATGTCCGTGGTTGTTGTATATGGCGAAGACGCTTATGGTGGCCATTGTTTTGTGCTAGCAAGGATAATCGTAAGGAAATCCCGCCTATCTTGGCAGTGTTGGAGGTAGGGAGTAAGCTTCTGGCACGCGATGTGCCGACTTTATATGGTACTGCGGTTGATCGTAGATTTTCACAACTGACGGAAAGACAGCTATGAAGGTTGGAATACCCACCGAGACATTTCCTGGAGAACGGCGCGTTGCGTTGGTTCCTGATACGGCAGCCCTGCTTAAAAAAGCTGGTCATGAGGTGCAGATTGAGCGTGGTGCTGGTGTTCTAGCGGGGTATTCTGATAAAGCTTACGAGGAGAAAGGCGCAACGATAGCCGTTGGTCGTGCAGAGCTTTTCTCCTGGTCCGAGGCGATTTTTCAGGTTAGAGGCTTAGGGGCTAATCTCGAAGCAGGTCAGTCTGATCTTGATTTGATGAAACCCGGGCTGGTGATCATCGCCGGTCTTGATCCATTGTCCGAGCCTAAGGCGGTTGAAAAACTTGCCGCGGCTAAGGTGATGGCCTTTTCGATGGAGCTGATGCCGCGTATTACGCGTGCACAGAGTATGGATATTATGTCGTCCATGGCCACCATTGCGGGATACAAGTCCGTGTTGATGGCTGCGGATGCTTCCATTCGTATGTTCCCTATGTTTATGACGGCTGCCGGAACGGTAACTCCGGCCCGTATGTTTATTATGGGTGTTGGCGTTGCGGGATTGCAGGCGATTTCGATGGGACGCCGGTTGGGTGCGATTGTGAAGGCCTATGATGTTCGGCCAGCGGTGAAGGAGCAGGTGGAGAGTCTTGGCGCGAAATTCGTTGAGATGGAGTTGGACGCTGGCGATGCGGAGACCAAGGGTGGCTATGCGAAGGAGATGAGTGACGAGTTCCTTCGCAAGCAGCGTGAGTTGATGACTGAGACGCTGGCGGAGAGCCACGTGGTGATTACGACGGCGGCTATTCCTGGAAGGAAATCTCCAATTCTTGTGACGGCTGAGATGGTGAAGCATATGATACCAGGCTCGGTCATTATTGATCTTGCGGCTGAGCGCGGTGGCAATTGTGAATTGACCAAAGCCGGGGAGACTGTTGTTGAGCATGGTGTCACTATTATGGGGCCGTTGAACTTAGCCAGTACGATTCCGCTTCACGCCAGTCAGATGTTTTCTAAGAATTTAACAACGTTCCTGGCTGAGTTGACCAAGGATGGCGCGTTGGCGCTAGATATGGAAAACGAAGTGCTTCGGGAAACGCTTGTCGCACATGAGGGTGAAGTGGTTCATCCGCGTATTCGTGACTTGTTGGGCCTGGCGCCGAATAAGCCTGCGGAAGAAACGGCTTCTAATTCGTAATAAGTCGATTCACTACTAAGGAATAATTCATGGATTTGATGCCCCTCGTTACGATTTTGATGCTCGCGATTTTCGTGGGTTTTGAAATCATTACCAAAGTGCCACCTACGTTGCACACGCCGTTGATGTCTGGTTCAAATGCTATTTCCGGTATCGCTGTTGTCGGCGCGTTGGTCGTGTCTGGCGCTGATGGTGGTACGCTGCCTAGTGTGTTGGGGTTTATCGCGGTCGTGCTGGCTACGGTGAATGCCGTGGGCGGGTTTCTCGTGTCGCATCGTATGTTGGCTATGTTTCGTAAAAAGGGCTAATCCGTGGATCCATCAACGGCTAAAACTATAGAAGGCGCAATGGACCCGGCAACGGTCACGATGATTCGAGACCTTGCTTATCTGTTCGCTTCGGTACTATTCATTCGTGGTTTGAAAGGTTTGACGCATCCGCGTACTGCGGTTCGCGGCAACCTGCTTGGCGTTTGCGGCATGTTGGTCGCTGTTGTGACTACGCTATGGGCGGGAGGTATCGTCACTTGGGGCTGGATTGCTTCGGGCTTAATCGTGGGTTCGCTTATTGGTGTCTTCCTGGCGGTTAGAGTTCCCATGACGGGTATGCCACAGATGGTGGCTATTTTTAACGGCTTTGGTGGCGCTGCTTCATTTCTAGTTGCTGGCGGCGAATTGTTTATTCGATTGGCGAATTCGCGTGCTGCGGATGCAGTAGCTGAGGCGGGTGCGCATGAGGCTATGTCTTCTCAGTTTACGATTGCCACTGCGCTGTCTGGGTTGATTGGAGCTGTTACGCTGACAGGAAGCTTTGTCGCATTTATCAAATTAGCTGAATATAAAATCACCATTGGCGGCAAAAAGATATGGCTTAGCGGTTCGCTGCAGTTGCCAGCGCGACATTTGATTAGCATCGTAGCTGTCCTGGCAACGATTGGCCTGTGTGTCGCAGTCGTGGCTGACCCTACGACATCCTTGTGGTATTGGTTGCTCGTCGCGTCTGCTGCGGTTTTGGGTATATTGATTACCATACCCATTGGCGGCGCGGATATGCCAGTGGTTATTGCCTTACTCAACTCCTATTCCGGCTTAGCTGCTTGTGCGACCGGCTTTGTGATTGGCAACACGGTACTTATTATTGCTGGTTCGTTGGTGGGGGCGTCTGGCCTGATTCTCACAGCGATTATGTGCAAGGCGATGAATCGGTCGTTGGCTAGTGTTATTTTTGCCACGATGGGACCGACAGCTGACGGTCCTTCCGCCGACGATGTTTATGCGGGTAAGATTAAAACTACCTCGGCAGATGAGATAGCTATGATGCTCGATGGCGCTCAGCGCGTCGTGATTGTGCCCGGCTATGGTATGGCTGTTTCGCAAGCACAGCACGCAGTGAGGGATTTAGCGAATTTGCTCGAATCGCGCGGCGCGACGGTAGAGTTTGGTATTCATCCGGTCGCAGGGCGCATGCCAGGTCATATGAATGTGCTATTGGCTGAGGCTGATATTGATTATGATAAATTGTTAGAGATGGATGCGATCAACCCGACGCTGGATACGGTAGACGTAGCCTTGGTCATCGGTGCTAATGATGTGGTTAATCCCGTTGCTCGAACTGATCCATCCTCGGCTATTGCTGGTATGCCGATTATTGATATCGATAAGTGTCGCACGGTTGTGGTGATTAAGCGAAGTCTAAGCCCAGGTTTTGCGGGTATTCCTAATCCGCTTTTTGCTCAGGACAATACGCTGATGTTCTTTTCGGATGGCAAGAAAGCGTTCGTGGAGATTACGGCTGCGGTGAAAGATTCGTAGAGGCTCATCTATAAATCACAATAGATGCGTTGGTGTGCGTGGGTGATTGCAAAGTTATTTAAGCCTGTGTTCATTCATCGTTTGAAAATTAAGTTGCCACGAAGCGGCGCTTCTCGCTTCGTGGCAACTGATGATTTCGAACTGATTTCCTTTTTTTATTGAACTAACTCAACCGGGCGTTTTCCCCCTAGAGCCTGAAATATTTGTTCCAATTGGGCGCTGTATTGGTCAATGGTTCCTTCCGCGTGGTAGTGGTCGCCGTCTCCGATGTCAGCGATGCTGGACATGAGTACTTGATCTGCGTCCACGCCTACACTGATGGTAAACACTTGTATGCCCAAAGATGCTGCGACTTGTGCCTGAGCAAGTGCGTGCGCTGCACCGCCGGAGATGGAATAGGATCCAGAAGAATCTACGTTGGCTTTTCCGTCAGTCAACAGGATGATGACTTTCTTTGAGATATTCCGTCCACGCGTGCTGGTTAGTTCTGTGATGGCTGCATCGATGCCATTGCCCATGTTGGTAAGCGTGTTGTAGTAGCCAGCTTGCATGGCGCTAAGGCGGTCTCCCACAACCGGGAAATCATTCGTAAGATCCACCTCGTGACTAGCTGTGGTGGCATAAACTTCTAATGACAATTGATCGTTGGTTTGGAGAGAATCCAGTAGCCAGACCATATATCCTGCTGCGTCCTTCACCGCCTGTAATGGCTGGGCTGGTGTGTTCGCTAGTGCAGATGTTTGGCTATTACGAGGTTTTCTTTCCAGCAAATAGTTTACCAATGTTTTTGGCCCAAATTTGTATTGGAAGTCGCTATTGGCTACAGCCATTCTTGAGTTACTTTTTCTGATGTAATTATAAATATAATCTCTCCATGAACCGGACTCAAAGGGATACTGTACGAGATAAGTAAGCTCGCTGGATCCTGGCCAATTATCGCTATCGCCTATGTTTCGATCGGCTGGCGGGACAGATTCCCATAGTCCACCAGGGATGCCGCTATCCCATCGGGCCAAACCGAGCGCGACAGCTACGCGATTGGTCCAAGCGTATTGGCCTTGAGCGTCTTTGTTTCCATCAAAAGCTGGACTGTTCAACGCTGCTATTTCATTTGCGGAATAACCTATATCTGCTAGCCAAGTGTCCAAATTTGCGTCATTCCAGGAAGAATATCGAGGTAAGTCTATTAAGCCCGGGTCGGTTCTCGGATCGTAATTTTGAGCGTTTACGTCATTGCCCCAGTAATACATCCATCCCCATGTGGGGCCAACTTGGCCATTACCTGCAGCGGCAGCGGCATCAGAAGGTACGTTTCCTTGCGTGCTTGGTCCTATCGCTGGCGGCGCTATGGGATTAGCTGGGTCTCCCTGAGGTGTTGCATTTATGCCGTCTCCGATACCATTGACACCGTATGTAGGAGGTATATTTGCCCATACGTCAAATATATTTATCTCGGTCACGCCTAGGTGGCGCAATTCACTGTCGTCATTTTGAGAACCTGAAAGGTCTGCTACAATGGCGATATCGCGTGGTACCATCTTAGCGATTGCACTAGCGGATATTTCAGCGCTTGATATTCCGATCACACTAGCGAAGTATAGGTCTAGCGGGCCATTGGAAGAATCGTTCGTCATTCTGACTGTCACGCGAACGGAATCGGGGATGACGTTGTTGACAGTAAAATCATATTTGCCAGTAGTGGCGTTGTAGCTTGCCCTGCCAAATTCTACGTCAGATGCGTCTAGCTGGACGGTTCTTCCAAGTACTTTGTTTAGGCTTACATAAGTGTCAGCTACAGTACGTGCAGAACTGATTAAGTTGCCTCCGGAATAATCAGCCAAGGCGGCAGCGGTGGCTAAGGCAGTGGCATCTGCAACGGTCTGCAAATCGGACCTGGCGTTATACATGACTCCAACGTCAACGGTCAGGGCAGCAAATCCGACTATGACGGGCAACACGATGACAACAAGAACTGCAATGACACCTTTTTCTCTCGATGAAACCTTGCGGTAGTTACGACGCATGATTAGCTCCTCGCGGGCCAAGGTTGTGGTATTGGCCAGAGCAGTGCGACTGTCATGTCGACATACACGACGTCATGCGGTCGCAGGTTGCATCTTACATGCAACTTTGCTGCCATAAGAGACTTTACGATATATGCGAATGTAAGAGCAAAGATATATCAAAAACAATTCAGACGTCCTAAAAAAAGGCTTGAATAACAGCTGGTTGCGTATTGATTGGCTTTTTGATGGACGCCAGGATGGTCCGAAAAGTAATCACGCTATCACCGTCCTGACAACACTTTTTCTTTTATCAGGAAAGTTCGCCAAAATCCCCCCCCTTCCCTTGGTTAGTGAGGGCAGGGGGGTGCAAGACAGTCTTGGCGGGGTGTTATGTCAGAGCACCTGGCGCAAGCCTGGTGGCATACCAGCGTATGGATGCAATTGGCCATGTTGACTCTTCCGGCCCGCAGGCTGGCGCCATGCGGCTCTGACCCCATTCCGCCGAAACTGTCTTGCACCCAGGGCAGGGTGTCGAGAGACGAATTCTGGCGTACCCATACCCGTTTGTGTACAATGCGTCCCTGTTTCGGCACATGTGTCGCCATGCGAAAGCCCGCCTCACCCGGGCATGGGGATGCGTTTCAATACTGGTGAAGTTCAGGAGATATCCCGTGAGCGAAGACTTTCTTCCCGTGAAGGGGTACGACCATATTGAGTTTTATGTTGGTAACGCCAAGCAAGCGGCCCATTTTTATGACAAGACCTTCGGCTTTACGCCGGTGGCTAAAATGGGACTGGAAACGGGTAGCCGGCAAAAGGCTAGCTATGTGATGCGGCAGGGGAATGTGCAATTCGTGTTAAGCTCTGCTTATACGCCTGACCACGAAATCGCACGACATTGCGCGCTGCATGGCGATGGTGTCAAAGCGATTGCGCTGGAAGTGAACGATGTTGAGAAGTCGTTACGCGAGGCTAAGAGTCGTGGCGCGACGGTGCTATTGCCAGCTAACCCGCAAGAAGACGAGCATGGCACCTATGTGACAGGCGAGATCAAGTATGCTGGCGATACCGTTTTTCGATTCGTTGAGCGGAAGAATTATCGCGGTGCGTTTGCGCCGGGGTATCAGCCCATCAACGCGCACGGTTGCGAGTCAGTCGGCTTTGCGGCGATAGACCATGTGGTTACTAATGTTTATCTGGGCGAGATGAATTATTGGGCGACATGGTACGAGCAGGTGCTTGGCTTTACCAACCTAGCTCACTTTACGGACAAGGATATTAGCACCGAGTATTCCGCGCTGATGAGTAAGGTGATGGAAAGCGGTAAGGGGAAGTGTAAATTTCCGATCAACGAACCGGCTGAGGGTAAAAAGAAAAGTCAGATTGAAGAATACCTCGACTATTATTATGGCCAGGGCGTGCAGCATATTGCGCTTAATACGGCGAACATTTACGATACAGTCGTTGAACTTCGCAATCGGAATATAGATTTTCTGCGCATCCCAGATACCTACTACGAATACATGAAAAACCGCGTCGGCGATGTGGGGGAAGACTGGGATAAACTTCAGGAACTCGGCATTCTTTTGGATAAGGACGACGATGGTTATCTCTTGCAGATATTCACCGCGCCCGTTCAGGATAGGCCAACACTATTTTATGAAGTCATTCAGCGTCATGGCAGCAAAGGCTTTGGCATTGGTAATTTTAAGGCGTTATTCGTTAGCATCGAGGAAGAGCAGGCCTTGCGCGGGAACCTGTAGCAAGATGCCTAAAATTAAGATGTGTTGATCTACCGCTTGGACATTAAACAAACGAATGTGGGGTGAGCCTTATTGGTTCGCATAGCCCAGATCAGATAGGAGTTGATAAATAATGATTCATTATCACAAACTCGGCAGTATTCCGCCGAAGCATCATGTGACGCATAGAGAAAACGATAAGCTGCTCATGGAGCAGTGTATGACCCGCGTGGGTTTTGATAGTACCTACAGCATTTTATATTTTCGCACGCCGCCAACTGATGAATGCGCAGTGCGGTCGATGGAGTTGCCGGGTTTTTGTCCGGTGAAACCCGTCGAGCATCAGCCATTGCATCGTCGTCATATTCGAACGCAGGATATTAAGCCGGATGGGGATTTTCTCACATCGCGCCGGACGTTGTTAATGAACGACGATGTGCATGTCGGCGTAGCTAAGATCAATCAGCCAGCTGGTCATCATTGGTTTAGTAACGCGCAATCTGATGAGTGTTGGTTCGCTTATGATAAGGGCGGATTGCTTGAGACGGTGTATGGGCCATTGCCTTTCAAGAAGCACGATTACGTTATTATTCCCAAGGGCACACCGTATCGGCTACATGTAGAGGGCGACGCGGGAACGTTTTTGGTGTTCGAGTCGTCTAGCTACATTGATGTGCCCAAACAGTTTCGTAACGAAGCGGGTCAAATAACAATGGACGGGCCTTACTGCCACCGTGATTTCAGGATGCCGCAGGAATTACTACAATATGACGAAAGCAAGCATGGCAAGGGGCCGTTTCCGTTGATTGTTAAGTTTGCGAATCAGGTAGCCGTTCATGAATACGAGCATTTTCCGTGGGACTTAGCTGGTTGGGATGGTTATTCCTATCCGGTGGCTTTTAACATTCACGACTATCAGCCTCGCACGGGTGCCATTCACCTGCCACCGACGATTCACATTACGTTTGCTGGCCGCGGGTTTATCATTTGTAGTTTCGTGCCGCGTAAGGTTGATTATTATAAGGGTGAAGGGCATCAGGCGATTCCGTGTCCGTATGGCCATGCTAGTGTGGATTGCGATGAGATTCTTTATTACGTTGAAGGAAACTTTACTTCTCGAAAAGGGATTGAAGGGCAATCGATCAGCCTACACCCCATGGGCGTCCCGCATGGCCCGCATCCGGGAACGTATGAAAAAAGCGTCGGGACGGATCGGACTTCAGAGCTAGCTGTGATGTGTGACACGTTTAAGCCGCTTATCATGACCGACTTTGCGGCTTCTATTGAACAGGAAGATTATCATTATACCTGGGTTAAGCGGGAGAATGAGGCGATCGAGACGAGTAAGTAATCTTTTTTGTTTAGTGTGCGGTTCTTTGAATTGGGATCAGGCAAAGGCTACGATTGAAGGAATCGGATTGACTGGCGAATAATGGCAAATCGACTAGTTGGGACGATATGTATAGCTAAACAAAATCTAGTGTCACAGCATGGACACCACGTCAAGAACCGGTTGCTTGAAATGATTTGCCCATGGTTCATCACATTCTAGTGTAACAGCAATTGTGGATTCAAGGCGTGCTTTGAGACCATTTTTGTTGTAATGGCTGGTTCCCATTATCCGTTCAATGTCATCTGCTAGAGCAGTGGAGAACCATTTGCCTTTAAAAATTCGGTGATGTTCACCTTTAGTAAACAGTTTATCAACTTTGATGGATGTGGTTTTCAGTCGTTTTTTGAATTCGGCTGTTGGGATTTTGTACCTTCGTGCAATCTTTTGAACATATGAATTGTATTTCGTTTCGTCAGTCGATTGGCAGGGGCTTATTTGGATTTGTGACTCTTTTCCGTAATTTGCTACGCGAGTGACCGTATATTCCGTAACGCATAGGCATATACATATCCATTTTTTCCATAATTGAGCGATTCGTTGGCACCATGCCGATGCATCGGCCAGATCAGATTGCAAAACTCTGGGGTCTACTGAGGCTACAGAAGCCGCACTAGTTAAGAGGTCTCCATGCAAGAAAATGTAATTTTGGGCATCATAATGCTCGGTGTAGACAACATGCTGTGATCGTTTCTTTTTGCGTTGTATGTCATCAACATCTTTATCGAGGAAGAAAATGCACGAAGTTTTATTTATTCCTAATGTTGAAGTAAGCGCAGATTTTTTTCGGAGAAAGGAAAAGAATTTGAGTAACGCTTGCTTTCCTCCTACTTTGCCAGGTAGTACTTCGGCTATAACAATTTCATATCGAACTTGTAAATTGGGTATTGATTCAATTACACGCGAGTAGAAAAAGCGGTCCAAATGTACTCCTTCTACAAAGATGAAGAGATCAGTCGATGACATTTGCATCATGCGAAGATAGCCTCCGGGTGTATGTTGAATGCGATTTATAATTTTCATTTAGATTCTAAATATATTTTTGTCAGGGACATCCGCTAAGACTTCAGGTGAGTGAGTTGCAAAGATAAATTGAGCTTTACTGTTTAAGGCTCGAAGCGAATGAATTAAGTCTCTCTGCCAGTCTACATGCATAGACAACTCGGGCTCATCTACCATCATGCTGTTTTCGTTAGCCAATAGAGATTGAACGAATATTCGTACCAGATGTTTCTCGCCCGACGACAATGATGCTAAGCCAATTGTTTCTCCTGCTAGGGTTTTAAATTCAATACATTCGTCGGTGAATTTGATTTTCTTGCTTTTAGTGAACATGCGTTCGATTAGCTCTTGAAGTTTATTGCGCGATGTCATTGCTGATTCTATTTTATCTTCTACGGAGTCAATAATCTGGACGACGTCTTGTAAGATTGGTTGGTCATGGAATCGCTTTGCAAACAATTTTGGAGTTTCAAGAATAGTTGCAGAGCGTTGTCTTTCTAGGAATTTCTCCACTCTTTCATATGCTTTTTCTGGTGTTAGTTTACCCTTGAAAGTTTTCCGTTTGGAATTTGTTGTGGAAAGAACAGCTCTTAAAATACTGACCAGTCCTTGCTCTTGAGCCGTCCTTACGTCTCGTGAAACTTGTGCGGAGTATTGTCTCCATGATTGGCTGATATGAGCAGCAAAAAAAGAGTCAAGATGATCCTCTGTTAATTCCATATGCCTCGAATATGGATGGTTCGATACTGCAAAATAGTTGCTATCGCCCACGTGTAGTCGCGTTGTTGGTAGGTACTCATGATTCCAACGCGTTGAAGCTGCATCTCTAGGAGACGAAGGCGAACAGCTCCATTCCAGGTTGCCATCGCGTGTCGGTTGTTCTTTGTTAATGATCTCACTACTAACAGAGGTATCGCTTCTTGCGGGCGATCCTTTTTTTCGACGAGTAGTTCTGGCTGGCTTATTCATCTTAATCGATCTTGTGAATACTTTGTCCCAAGTCATCGAATAGATGCTGACTATTGCCGCTGTGAACGGAACATTTGTGAGGTTTTCTGTTTCGCCTGACATAGCGGAGTGAAGTATTTTTAGTAGTGAAGTCTTTCCGCTACCATTTAAGCCAAAAAAGATATTTGTGTCACGGTTTAATTTGAGGTCAAGCGGTTCTTTGCGCCCTGCTAAACCATCTATCCGAAAGGACACAATATGGGCCATGGCGATATCCTCAAAATGTAGAACTGCTTAACTGCCACTTGCTTACATCGTACACTGGTGGCACTTAGCTATACAAGAACTTGATCAACATTATATGCAGGGTTTACATTCTGTATACTAGGTCAATATTACCTTCTAGATATGCGATAATTCTGGCTTCTATCGCTCAAGAATTAGTTTGCGGAAGGTATTTTTCGAAACACTATCGTACCAAAGCTAGCTATGAGTAATGTGAATGCGATCAATCCCCAAGTTGAAGTCGTGGGGATAGCCGCTTCGCAGGCGTCGATTGTGCCGTTAAGGTTTTGATCTAGCGAAGCATCGTCGGTGATTTCGCATACGTCGGGGATTAGGTTTGCGTTGCAGTCGGCGAAGGTCAGGTTAGCTATGTCAGTGACGTCGTCTATGCCGTTACCATCGCAGTCGCCAGCCACGGCGGCTAGTGCGTCGAGTATGCCGTAACCTCTCACGAACTCGGCGTCGAAAGTGCCATTAGCTATGAAGTCGTTTGCAGTGTGCATTAGATACCATCGCATTTGCTCGATGGACCAAGTGGGATGAGCCTGTACCAGACAGGCTACCACGCCAGCAGCTAGTGGCGTTGATAGCGACGTGCCGCTCTTGCCGGTGTATGTGGTATTGCTACTTTCTGAAACCGTTCGTGTGTTCACGCCCCAGGCTAAGACTTCCGGTTTGGTTCGACCGTCGGCGGATGGGCCATCAGAACTAAAACCTGCGATGGTTCCCGTGCTATCTACAGCGCCTATGGTAATCACTTCAAGTGCGTCGGCTGGGGCAATCAGACGCGAGGTCGCCGGGTCTGTGTCGTGGCCACTGTTGCCTGCGGCGTTAAGACAGTGCATCCCGTTCGCTGTTGCGATGTTGACAGCTATGGTGGTAACTGCGGTTAGCCCATCGAGGTCGCTCTGCGTATACCAGTCGATATAGCCCAGCGACGCTGTCACGAGGTCGGCACCATTTAACTCCGCAAATTCCAGACCCGCGACGTAATTGTCTTCCTCAGCCTGATACTCCGCTGTCGTGTCTTCGGTCTTACAAAGAATGAACTCTGCATCGTAAGCCCCGCCGACGTAAAGGTTAGGTTTGTAAGCGCCGATTGTTCCTAAAATCCAAGTGCCGTGATTATGCTGCGTAGCTGGGTCGCCGGTTTGGAAACTTGTATCGGCGTCGTTATCGACAAAGTCGAACTCAGCTATCACATTGAGGACGTGCCCAGGTTCATTGAAAGCATCGTGCGAGCGTTGAAACCCTGTATCCAAAATAGCGATGCGAACCCCCGCGCCGGTGAAGCCAGCCGTGTGTAAATCCGTCAATTTGATCTGCACAAGTTGAGCTTCGGCTTCGCCGTAAAACCCCGCGGCGGATTTAAGATTTAGTGTAGGGTCGGAAAATTTATCGGTGCCAGCAGGGACGGGCGGCTGAATTCGTCTGCCACGACGCACCGGCTGAATGTTTGTGACTGATGGCAAGGCTGCGATTTGACGAATCTGCGCTTGCGTAGCGAATACACTTACGCTGTTGAGCCAACGACTCACGACGTGAACCTTTGCGCCAGTGGAACGCACCGCATCGATGTAAGATAGTGGTACAGGTAGATCGTGCGTGTCGAATAATTCTGGGGTATTGCGGCGCAGTGTACGTCGTTGAATCGCACGGTTGGTGAATAAGTCCTTCGCATTTTGTATCGCAGCGTTTCGATTTTGTGCGGATGGCAGTCCTTTTGTCGATTCAAAAAAGACCCATGCTTTGATGCGATGGTCGATCGCTTGTTGAGAAAATAATTCGTTTAGAGAATGATGAACTTTTTGCACAGATCGAGGTGCGTCGTTGCCTGCGAGGTTAGAATTTAATTGTCCCATAGAAATAGGTAGGGACGCAGTAAGACTACTTGCAGCTACGATTGCAATTAGAAGAGGCCGTCGTGCGAACATTGTTTATAATCCTTTGCATGGACCAAAGTCGTATCGGGAAAGTGTGAAGTCCGAACTCGCCCCCCTTTGCTACGCAACAACCAGACAAGCGATTAGGATGCTGATTGTTGTTGAGTCATACCACGGTGATTATTATAGACGTTTTGCAGGGAAATTCAATGATTTTGACGTGTTAATTCTAGGCTATTCTGCGGTTATGCGCACGCCCGGTTTCTATAGCAGCAATAACAACATGCCGCCAACGTAGGTGAAGCTGATGAGGACGGCGTCGAATCCGAAGCGGCGAAGCACCGTGCGGCGGCTTTTATAGGTCAAGCTGCCGACGGTGATGACGGTGAGGATGATAGCTGTTAGTCCGGTAATCATGTGATCGTTCTGCGTTACGCTGCCAGGTGCAAGCAGCACCGGTTGGCCGTCGATTAGGGAGACGACTTTGAGTACGGGGATCACGAATATATTGAACATGTTCGAGCCAAAGATGTTGCCCAGTGCGAGATCGATATTGCCAAGTCTTATCGCAGCTATGCTGGTCGCGATTTCTGGTAGCGAAGTAGCGACGGCTAGGAAGCACGCGCCGACGAATGTGGCTCCGAGAGGCCGACCTATGATTCCGATTTCGTGGGTGCTAAGTACATCACCCAGCTGAGCCAGCCACCAGGAAGCTGCCACGATGATGATGGCGAGTACGGCTAATGCCAAATACATTGAGCCTGGTACACGCTGAACAGGTTTCTCTTCGGACTCATTGGCTAAAGCGCTTTGCGTTTTTTCAAAACGGTACACCAACCTCATGCATCCAAAGTAAGCTACGAGAATGAGAAGTGACCATGCGATTTCAAACCATTGAGCAACCGACCCGGTGGAATTAATTCGGCTACTCACGACGAGGCCGAAGATCGCTAATCCGATCAGGGCTAAACCAAATGAACTGGTGAGCGCATGTGCCGGACTAACTTTTCGTAATACAGACCCGCCGCCGATCATGGCATTCATCATGACGATAATAACTATATTGAATGCACAACTGCCGAAAATCCCGCCGAGTGCTAAATCGACATTGCCGATGGTCGTCGCGGTTGATCCGGAAACGAGTTCTGGGAGGCTGGTCACGGTGGCTAATAAAATTAGTCCGATCCATCCGCCGCCAATGTTGAGCAGGTCAGCTAACCGGTCGGCTAACTTGGCGAATTTTGCGCCGGCAAGGATGACGATTAAGCCGACGACGAACAGCTCAAAGAATAACGCCCAGGTGGGTAGTGACTCCGAAAATATCATCTTGGACAGCAAGGGTAAGCGTTCCTTTCAGGCGGCGTATTCATGGCTTCTCATTTAACCATTCGACATTTCGCTAACAGAGCCATGATCTATATGGCCACATTGTCGGCTATGTATCTCGGATTAGCCATGCTAAATTATGAGGGAATTTATAGCGGGCTTGGGAGACGCTGTCACACCGTGTTGAAATTACCCAGCTCGAAAAAATCGAGAGTCCGTGCCGCCCGGGCCTACCTTTAGGCGAATGGACCTGGCACACTTGGGGCAGTTGCCCACATAGGCTTCGCCAGCTGCGTTTCGATAAATGCGTGAATAGACATTGCAGCATTCAAACTGCATACCAATCCAGGGCCTGCCTGCGGCGGTGGAGGACTGATGGTCCGAAGTATGTTCGGCGTCGTTTGGCAAAGTTTCCTATTCCGAAAAAACAGTAAACTGAAATTCGTGTTTCGTTACAAAACATTCGTCGCGTACATAGATTCCGGCCGGGTGGCATGGGCGAAGGGCATCGGAACTCAAGCCACCCAGCGTGTCACCTACTACCAGGCACTTACTCATTATCGACCGTCCACGATTTAGTCATCAATTTGGTCCTGTACATAGGCCTCGACGGACGCTGCGCTTGATTCCGCTCTTGAAAGTATGCCTTGGAGATCTGCCCGAATCTGGTCCCGCTGCTTCGTGTCAGCTATTTCCGGGATGTTGATTCGCACACTATAAGCCGCAGCCTTGCTCGTCGCTAAAGCCAAGACACCAGCTACGCCAAGGTCGCTGACCAGGTATTTATTCGTGTGCTGTTTGAATGAATCAAGCGTAGTTAACACCGTCGCCGCGAGGGCAGCCATCTGCAACGGCACGCCCGCCGCTTCCAATACTGTCCGCTGATGTTGATTACGTTTACTTTCATCCTCCTTCGCCGCCTTAGCAGCCGAAGTCATATTCGCATAAGCCGCAGCGTCTTGGTCGATCAGGCTGCGAAATAGTTGGTCCGCGCGATGAAGCTGCTGCGAGAAAGTTTCAATCTTCTCACGGACGCTTGGCTCTGTATTCTTGTTGACCGAATAGGCTGTCACCATACGAGCCATCGCGCAGGACAACGCGCCCGTAGCTGCTGCGACTGCGCCGCCACCGGGTGTGGGCGTTCGGTTAGCTGTCTCGTCGAGAAATTTATCCAAAGTTAAACTGGCAAGCTCAGCCATGATTATCATACCTGTATAAGAAGTTCGTGCGTCAACTGGCGTAATGCGATAGACGATTCCAGTTCGGCTAATTCATCTGCGTCAAAATCTTCGACCATTTTTTCAAAATCGTCAAAGCAGTCAATATCATACCACGGGGGCAACTCAGCTAGTGCGAGCTTCGCAGCCTGGGCTTGCGCTCGCGTTTGGTCAGCCACTGTGGACGAACCCCAGTCTATCTTTTCAAACAATGAAGGACAGGGGCTACGCAATGATAGCAAGCAGTACCCCCCGTCGTGGGTTGGGTTTATAGCTACATCGTTTGATTCTAACACTGACAGAGATTGTAAAAGATGATCTTGCGGTAGTGTTGGTGAATCTGCGCCGAGTAATACGACGGCATCTGCACTTTGGTTGAAGGCCCGGTCTATTGCGCGTGAAAGCCGCTGCCCAAGATGACCTTCGCCTTGAGGCCAATAGTCGTTGATGCCGGTTAGATTCATTTTGCGAAATGATTCTAATTGTGAATCCGGAGCGCCAACCAAAACGACGGTGATGTTATAGCGACTGACTTTGGCTATGTTCTGCTTGAAATAGACAGCCCGTTCACACACCGCACGCATAGCTGCTTCGTGCCATGTCGCTGCTTGCTCGAAGGATAGTGGCGGCACAAGTCTGGTTTTGACTTTTCCGGCTATCGGATATTTGGCAAAGATGAGAATACTTGCTTGTTGCACAGGTGCAGGATCGGGCCGAATCTCGTTGGGGTCAAGAGGCTGCTTCAATTACAGGTGCCCCATTCTTCGGGTACTCCCGAAGGGTGGGGGAAGGATTGTCGAAATTAAGTTCGTCCTCCACCCTTCGCGTCACAGAACACAATTACTTTGTTGGGTGTGTAATCAAGTGACGCGAAGAATGGGGCACCTGGGCGTGGCTAAGTCTTAGCCTTCAGATTCTTCGATCGCGCCTACGACGGCTTCCAGTGCGTCGCGACGAGTGACAATGCCAAGCATCTGCCCGCCCCGGTCTGTTACGACAGCTATGTGTCGTTGGTTTTGCTGCATGTCAGCTATGACTTTCGCGACGGTGTCGTGGGCCTGAACCTTTAGCGCCGGTTGCAGACACTCGTCAATTCGTTGCCAATCTGTGCGCCGCAATAACTCGTCCACAGAGACAAAACCGATGACGCGCCTGGGGCGGGTGTCGTAAACGGCTAATCTTGTGTAGCCAAACCGTCGCGCGGCGCGAATGAGCGCACGTTGGCCTGTGTCCGCAGCTAGGCTTACGACGTGATTCCGCGAGACCATGACTGTATGAATCCGAATTTCTGGAAGTTGAATGACCTTGCGGATTAACGAGGATCGCGCTTCGCCATGCTGTTCGCCAGCTAGAGCATCTTGTAACATCGTGGCTATATGTCGTTTGGGGGCAAGGGTCAGTACACGCGATGGGGTCTGACTCCGTTGGACGGCACGCTCTGCCATGCTGGCTAATGTGGTGAATAATGACACCGCGCCTAATGCGTGGAAAATACGATCTGCTTGTTTGAGTATCCAGCTTCCCGACAGCATAAGCCGATCAGCGTGTAGTCTGAAAATGCTTTTGGGAACCACTTCGCCAAAGACGAATACGATAGGTGTCAAGATCATGACAGTATAGACTTCAGTATCTAATTCGGAGAGCATTAACCCTTTAGCCAGTGCGTAAGCTACAGTCATTGAGGTTAGATAGTTCATGACGTTTGTGCCAATCAGCGTGACGCAAAGTGTGCGAGGTTCATTCTCCAGCAAGGCCGCTAGTCGCTTGGCACGCACATCCTCCTGGCTGGCTGCGAGGTGCAGGCGGACGCGACTCAGGCAATACATGCCCGTCTCCGCACCCGAAAAGAATGCGGAAAAGGCCAGGCTAACTATCGCGATCAAAATCAATGCCCACCAAATCATGATGTCTCAACCTCCTGATGGGGAGATTCGCTATCGCGTTGCAATAAAATGCGGGTAATACGGCGGCTGCGCATCGTTTCTACTGTGAGCGTTAGGTTTCCGATGGTAATCGCATCTCCGCATCGTGGAAGTCGGCCAAGCTTAGCGAGCATGATACCGCCTACCGTGTCGATATGACGCTGCATATCGCCAATGTTAAAACGGTCAGCCAGCAGTCTAGCGCTGAGGTCGCCAGCGAGGCGATAGGTGTTTGGGTCTATCATTTCAGTAGCAGGGCGACTTTCACCTTCCTCTGCTTCCGGTACATCGCCCATGAGCCAAGCCACGACATCTTCCACTGCGACCACGCCAGCTGTACCGCCATATTCATCTACCACGACGGCAAATTGAATATGCTGTTGGCGGAAGTGTCGCAGAACCTGAATAAGATTAGCCTGCTCTGGAACATAGTGAATCGGTCGCATCGTTTTTGTGATGAGCTGGTCGGGATACAGAAAATAATCCCGCGCATAAATCACGCCACGCATGTCATCCAAATTTTTTCCTGATACCGGAAACCGACGACGACGACTTTGTCGAAGCAGTTGTTCGATAGTTTCCGGCGATGAATCGATGGGGACGGATACAAGATCAACGCGTGGCGTCATGATTTCTCGCACGCGCACATCATTCGCAGCTACCACTGCTTGTAGCATCGTCTCTTCTTTGGTGTTGATGACACCATCCCTCGCGGATTGTTCCACGAGCGATTGAAGCTCGTCCGTAGTTACTGGGCCGGACGTTTTTGTCGATGGCTCCAGCAAGCGAATCAACGGTTGAACGACGCAGAATCGTAATAGACCACGAAGCGGAGAGAGAACAACCTGAAGTATCGCGATGACCATGCCAGAAAAAGGAGCCAAGGATTGGGCATGGGAAAGGGCGATTGCTTTGGGAATGATTTCGCCAAATGCGATGACCGAGAGGAGTATGCCCACGCCACATGCCGCCGCCGCCCAAGGGGCTTTGTGTCGAAGCTGCTCAGCCAGGATGTATGACGTTGAGAAAATGGCGATGTTGATAGCTGTATTCGCGATGAGTACGGTCATGAGTACGCGGTTGGGCGTGCGCATGAGTTTGTGGACCAGTCGCCGCAGTTTTACGGTGGACCGTCCATAGTTGTGAAGCGAGCGATCACTCAAAGAAAATAACGCAGTTTCAGAACCTGATACCACGCCCGAGACGATCAGCAATATGACAAGCCAAAGCCAAATCATTGTAGATCACGTCCGTGTGACAGAAGCCATCCTGGTGGCACTTGAGTTGCCGCAGAAAATTCACCAAAGCTAGAATGATTAGTTTGCATACACTGTCGATTACGGCTGATGGTCGCTGGCAGCTGCCCTCGCTTGCGACTTGGATATTTTTCCCTGTGCGATTGCGTCGCCTTGACTCTCCGCTACGTTGAATCCCGCGTGATAGATGTCAGCCGCTTCCAGGAAACGCTGTCCACGACGGTACGCCTCGCCCAAATGGTAATAGGCATCATAGCTGTCCGGGTTCAATCGAATCGCCCGCGTGAGTTCCGCGGCGGCTTCGTCATATCGCCCCAGTAGAACATAAATCCAGCCTAACGTGTCAAGCGTTTCGGCGACGTCTCGGTATCTTACAGCCGACTTAGCATACGTTAGCGCGGCTTCATTTTCCCCCAACGCATCTGATAGCAGATAAGCGAGGTTGTTTAGGACGACCCAATTGGTTTCGTCGTATTTGAGAGATTGTTCGTAAGCTTTTCGCGCCTTCTCGAAATCTTTTGAGTTGAGATATAGCTCCCCTCGCTCCGTGAACAGATCGGCTCGTTGGTGATTCTTGTCTGCTGAAACTAGCAACTTTTCAATTATTGCATCAGCTTCTTTCACTCGACCAGCTAACGAATATAGTCGGGCTAATATCCGATTATTCGCACGCGATAGAGAAGCATCATCCGATAATTCGGTAAAATATTTTAGGGTTGATTCTAGCGAGCCGAACCCACGCTGGGCTAAATCTGCTAGCGTTCGCGCGTGCAAACTAGCTTTCGACATGGTCTTCTCGGCCGCTTGTCTAAAAACATGCACCGCTTGGTTAGTCTGCCCCGCAAGCGCGAGCAGTTTTCCATATTGGCCAAGAACCAATGCAGGGGCGGTGTCGGCATTGGCATGTTTTTCAAAATAAGTTACGCCTTCTGTCGCTTGGCCAACTGAGGCAAAAGCATTTAGCACAGCAATGACCTGCGACGGTGCATATTTTGATAGCTCTGCGGCACGCTGCAAATCAGCTAGCATTTTTCCGTGGTCATTAAGGCCGCCAGATATGTCTGCCCGTAACGCAAACCATCGCGGGTTGGGCGCATTAGATGATTGATTGATTCTTGCGGTGACAACACGGTCTGCATCTGCAAACCGTTTTAGTTCGATGTAGGCCCGTGTTAATGCTTCTAACGCGACTTCGGATTGTGGCGCATCCTGAAGGAGCGATTCCAACTCTCGCAACCGAGCGTCCTCACGGTTGGCTTGATGATGAAGACGAGCCAAGAGCAGTCTGGGCGCAAGGGCTAAAGCGAGTGGGTCCGCTTGTTTGATTTGCTCCAGGTCGGTAAGCGAAGCCGGTAATCGGCCAAGTGATAATGTGTGTTGCGCTCTCTTGAACAAAGCATAAGTATGATTGGGGTTAGCCTGCAAGAAAGTTGTCAACCGTTCCACCGCTGGGATAATTTGGCCACGACGAGAAAGTATCTCACTTTCCCACAAGTCGGCGCGGGCGTCATTCGGATATTGTTTTCTGAATGTCGCTAAGCCTTCACTAGCACCTTCGAGATCGTCTAACTCGCGAGAAAGTAAACATGCAATTCTAGCTAGCTTCACCGAGGCTAATTTAATGTCCGTATCATCATCCACAGAGGCAATGGCTTGATCGTACCATGTCAATGCTTCAGCCGGCTTACGAACCGTGCGTTGATAGAATTCGCCCAGGCTATGACATACTTCAAACGTGTGGGCTATTTCTGCTGCCTGTAGCAATGTCTGTTCAACATCGTCGAGCTGAGACAAGCTGAGTTGATGGGCAGCTAGAAGTACTAGAGCTTCCGCTTTTTCTTTCGGCGTCGTTCGAGAATCTGCGAATTCCAGTAACGTTTTCTCGGCTAACTGCGGTCGATTCGTCCGCCGGTAATACTTTCCGATGGCTACGATTAACACCCGCTCGTCCGGCTTTAAGGTCATCAAATGACGGTATATATCATCTGCTTTTTCAAGATCGTTGTTAGCCTCATATAATTCTGTCAATCGAGAGAGCGTTTTCAAATTGTCCGGGTCACTCGCTAGTGATGATTCGTAGTTAGCAATCGCTTTGTCGGGATCAGCACGTTCTTGCTGCAATTCCAATTCGTTTCGCACCCACTGGTCTGACGGAATCAATCGCTTGCAAGCAGCCAGGTGCTTTTCGTAAGTAGCTTGGTCGCCCACATCCTTCGCCAGCATCGCCAATCCCTTTCGAGCAAGCGCCTCGTTGGGATTAACGCGCAGCGCCCGTTGGTAATAAGAAGATGCCTCATCCGTGTCACCTAACCGATGAAGGCAATGAGCCAGGCTCGCCAGCGACTGGGCATGTGTTGGCTGAGCATCGACCGCCGCCCGTAGCGCCAGTTTAGCCAGGGACCATTCATCGCGATACATGTAGTATAAGCCAAGAAGGTGCTGCCCGCCCGCGCCGTCAACATTATACTTCGCTGCCGCGTCACGCGCCTCGGTCATAGCAGAATCGTTTTTTGATAACGCCCCAGCCCGGAGTTTGCTTAATAAAATAGCCCGGTGTTGCGCGCTGGTCGTTTGCTGGGCCGCTGGTGTGTCCCTGGCGATGAGATGTTTCTCCGCTTCGTCTAGGTAGGCTATTGCTTGCTCAGGCTCGTGGTTACGAATATGAAAATCAGCCATCCGCGCCGCCCGTTCATACGCATCCTTTTCCTCACTAATTAGTGAGGCTATACTCTCCTTGCGCTGCGATGTAGAGAGTTCAGGCTGTACGACCAGCGACAATCTTTTTAGATAATTGTCATCTGGTTTAATTTTCAGGGCGCTAGCTACAATCAATTGCGCTTTTTCTAACTTTTCTCGCGATAGTAACAATTGAACAGCCGCGGCTAATAGCCTTGGTTCGGCAGGCTCGTTTTGTAATGCCGTAATAAGCACTTGTATCGCTTGTTCAATATCGTCTTGACTTATAAGCTCGCGGGCCATGAGTAGCGAGCGAAGCGCTTCGTCCTGTACCAAGCCGCTTGCACCTTGAAACTGACCGCGACGTTCAAGCAGCGCCGCTCGAATTTGCCTGGCTTGGTCATTGGTCGGATCGTTTCGACGCACGATTTCCAGAGCGCGGTCAAGCGCTGGATTTTCTATCTCATCGTTTAGCATCAAAGCCTGTGCGTATGTAATCCACATAGCCAGCGGCGCGGTTGCCTTAGCTCTGTTGCGACCATCCAAAATAGTATCTTTCGCCGCGCCAGGTTCGTTGAGTTTGAGGTGCAATCGCGCCAGCAAAAGTTTGCTATCCCAATCAACCACATCCATAGACAGGAATCCTGCGTCCGCACTTCGTAAATCTTCCAGCGCTTCGCGGTCTTGTCCAGTAAAAAATTTAATTCTCGCAGATTGAGTCAATACATGCGGATGACCTGGAAACTCTCCATTAGCATCGTCTACATATTGCTTAGCCCGGATAATAAGTTTGTCTTTTTCAGCTTGATCGAGTTCGGCGTCTTCCGCTCGCGACTTAGCCAGCGCCGTCTGTGAGGCGAGAATCATCAACTGAAAAGCAAATTGTTTATCATACGCAGCCCGGATGCCTTTACGAGAAAACCCGGCGTCCAATCGGCGCTCGCACGCATTGATCGCATCATCAAAATGTTGCGAAGCCCGATACAGTGTCGCCAGCAAAACATAAGTATCGAAATTATCGTCATCAGCTTTTATACTGAATTCATACGCCGCAATAGCCTTAGCTAAAATTGGTTCAGTTATCTCGTCGTTTTCTTTCTTTTGCTTGGCTCGTGCCCAGGATTGGGCGAAGAAAATCCCACGTTGCTGATACGCCTCACGCATTGCATCCACGTCATCACCTGCTGAGGCGACAGCGCTAATGATATGCTCACCAGCCAGCGCCACACGAGCGAAATAATTATCATCCGTTTCGTCCGTGGCTCGCGGTCGATTAAGATGTCTGGCAAAGGCTGTGTGAATTTTAGACGCTTCAACGCTGGTGTCTTCATATTTCGTGAGTAAATCAGCAAAATGTGACGCCCCAGCTGAGAGGTCGCCCGCTCGTAAGTGCGCGTTGGCAAGGTCGATAGCATAATCAATATCGCCTGGTGCCAGCGTAACGGCTTTTTCCAGGGCAAGAATCCCTTCATTTGCGGTTTCCGAGTCTATCGTCCGCTGTCCGTACATCAGCGACATGCCTATGGCATGATGTACAAAGGCTTTTGTCGTATCGTCTGCCTGTGCGGCGCTATCCAACATAGTCTTAGCGGCTTCAGCAATTTTCGACCATATACGCGGCGAAGGATATAGTTTCGATAGCTTGAGCAATGTTTCAAGTCGCGTGCGGTGTGCCTCGATAAGCGCAGGATCATCGATCAGCGCCTGCTCCCAG
This sequence comes from Planctomycetota bacterium, assembly GCA_024280855.1. Classification (GTDB taxonomy): domain Bacteria; phylum Planctomycetota; class Phycisphaerae; order UBA1845; family UBA1845; genus JAJRPG01. The sequence continues at coordinate 50,437 of JAJRPG010000034.1, forward strand.
GCAGACAATGCCCGTTGTACTTCGCCAGCTTCAAGAAAAGCGTGCCCCATGAAGACCAGGTGTAACGGGTCATGGCTTCGCGTATACGCCCGCATATAAAACCCGGCCGCTTGCTGCCATTCTTCGTGTGCTTCATAGTCCTGAGCTAGCGCGACGAAATGTTGGGGGTCGCGGTTTTCTAATTGCCGCAGCATGAGGACTGCTACAAATACGATGGCTGCCATAGAGAAAAGCGTCAGGCCGATGACGATATTTTTATTTAGTCGTTTGCGAGCCATGGCGGTTGTTTCCTTTACTCAAGCCCAATCACCCAAAAGTACGCTTGAGATTATATCAGTCTTGTGTAATTAGTCTTTATGATTTTTTCTGCTGCCTGGCTCGTTGCTCAGAGGCATCGAAGTCAGGCCAATGGTCACGGATCAGTACAGGGAGAACCAGATCAAATAGCTTGGTCACGCCTTCGATATTTTGTTCCCGCGTCGCTCTGGGAAAACTAACTTCTACTTTACTGAAATAGGCAAATGTATTGGTCAAGCTATTGACCATCATGCGAACATTAAGGCTGTTCGCTACGAACTGCCCGTTACAATGGAAATTATATATGACAGAAATTTTTCGTTCATTGTGTATTTGAGTCTTGGAGAAGGTTAATACACGAATGGGCACCTCTTGATTCGCTTTACCCAATGCCGCTACCTGCACCACCGTTTCTTCATGAGGCTGAGAAGGCTGATATCCCGCACCGTAGTAGCACACGTCTGGCTTATGCAACACCATTTTGTTAGCCCCGGTGTAGTATGTCACCAGAAAAGTAACCAATCGAAGCGGGTGATTTTTTGGCAGGGAGGTATCCTCAAGAATCCAATTGATATACTCAGATGTCCCCAACGATTCGGTCATGGTGGAATCAAGAATGATTCGGTCAACCACACGAAACGGCAGCAGTGAAGACTCATCCAAAGCGCTAAGCCGGGATTTTAACGGCAATGACAGCTTGTCGGCGTTAATGCCTAACCTATCAGCCACCGGGCCTGACAGGACCATAGCGCAGCCCAGCATGGCCACGACAACCATAAATGGCCGGGACAGTACACGCTGCGAGGCGATTTCAGAGTTTGAACTCATTGATAAACTCTTGTAAATAAACGAGTTACGAAATAATACCTGCTTATAACGACCCCCGGCGCGGAAGTATAGGTAGCATGGTCCATAACGTCAAATCGGCTTTCAAACCGGCCTATATTCACTTTCTCGCCCACAGATTTAAGCTTTTTTCTCAAATTCTTAGCCCCATGCCCTGCCAATACAGGGAACGTGATTCAGTCACATAGGCCAACGACCGATATTACTTATTGAAGCAGTTCACCATGATAATGGTGAGCCATATGGCAGGAGCTAATGACCGTGTCCGCAATTACGTCATCTCAACAGACTCGAAGCCGATGCCTCATCCTAGGATGCGGAGGGCATGGCCGGGTTGTACTCGATATCCTGCGAAACGCCGGACAGGCGGAAGTGGTCGGTTTTGTCGATTCTGACCCCCACATGGTCGGTCGTCGAGTGGACGGCATCGAAGTGCTAGGCTGTCCTGACGACCTCGCATCTCTCCGAACGAAACACACCATCGAAAGTGCGATAGTCGCTATTGGTAACAATGGCGTAAGACGCGCCTTCGCCCACAAACTTACTGAACTAGGCTTTGAACTCATCAACGCCATCCACCCCTCAGCCAACATCGCCGGCAACGCCACGATGGGAAAAAATGTCGTGGTCGCAGCTGGTTCGCTAGTCTGCGCTCATTGCCAAATCGGTGACTCTGTCATTTTGAATACAGGGTGTATCGTCGATCATGAATCGTTAATCGGCACAGCTACCCACATTTGCCCCGGCGCAAGATTAGCAGGCCGAGTGACTGTAGAGTCTGGCGCGTTCGTTGGCATTGGGGCTACAGTGATTCAAAGTTTGCGCATAGGTTACGAAGCTATCATCGGTGCCGGCGCGGTCGTCATACGCGACGTAGCGCCGATGTCCACCGTGGTAGGTGTGCCCGCTCAAGCGACACCTATTACGACCGTAACCGTGCCGCGCAACGATTGGCTGCTTGCCGGTGAAATATCAGCCGATCAGCTAACCCCCATAAATCCCATTCACGGCTAGCGGCGTTTCTTCTTCCGGTTCACGCGAGCTTTAGTCTTAGGGCGTTTTCTTTTACCTGCTGACTTGCGATTCGTTGGAGCTTTTTTCGTTCCATCCCCGCCCGGTCTACGTCTTCGTTTTTTACCGCTCGGCGGAGGCGCATCGGCTAATGTTAAATCCATGCGCCGCGTTGGCAGGTGAACACTTGCAACTCGCACTTCGAGCTTATCTCCAATGCGAATTTCTTTGCCACTGCGTTCGCCGATGACCACGCCACGCTTCGCGTCAACATGCCACCAATCGTCGGGCATGTTATCGAACAAGATTAAGCCATCAACCAGAAATTTATCCAACTGAACAAACACGCCGATGTTAGCTACGCCCGTTACGACGCCAGAAAACTCGTCGCCTAGAAAACCTTTTTCTATTAACCGTAGTACGCGCACTAATCGTACATCACGCTCTGCCGATTCGGACTTTCGTTCTCGGTCTCCGCAATGATGACCAAGCGTAACGAGGTCTTCCACGGAAGGTGAAGCCGCTCGCCCCTTTTTGGATTTAAGTTTTCCCGCGAGTAGTTCATCAATTAAGCGATGTATCGTTAAGTCCGGATATCGACGAATGGGCGAAGTAAAATGGCTATAATTTTCACTGGCTAGTGCGTAATGTCCGCTAGTGCGCGGGGTGTATTCCGCTGCACACATAGACCGCAAGATAGCTAGGTTCACCGGGAACGACTCCGATTGACCACGAACTTCATCCAACAGTTGTTGCAAATCTTTACGATCAGCGTTGTCAGGTAAATCGTGTCCAAGTACGCGCAGCAGTCGTTGCAATCCGCCTTCACCCATATCGCGTGGCTCTTCATGAACCCGGCGTAGATAAGCGACGCCCGTTGCGTGCAGCAGACGCGCGACGACTTCATTCGCTTCGACCATAAACATTTCTATCATCGTGTGCGTATAGCTTGAGTCAGTGGGAACCACATCAATCACGCAGCCATCGTCGTCATGCACAAGTGCCGAATCCGGCAGGTCCAACACTAACATGCCATCTTTAAGCCTTCGACTACGGATTGTTCGAGCCAGCTTCTCCATGTCATGAAGCAAAGCCACAACTTTCGCACTCGTTCTCCCAGGTTGGCCATCGAGAATATGCTGCGCCTGTATATAAGTCAGCCGCTTAGCTGAGCGAATGACCGTATTAGCTACGCGTGCTTTCTTGACTACGCCGCGCGGGGAATAAGTGATAAACGCACTTTTCGTGAACCGCACTTCGCGTTGTTGCAGCGAGCAAACGCCGTTAGACAAAATCTCTGGCAGCATGGGGATGACATGGTTAGGCAGATAAGTGCTGTTACCCCGTTTATGCGCTTCGACGTCCAAAGCCCCGCCTGACGGGACAAAATGACTTACGTCAGCTATATGTATGCCAAGCTCGATGGTTCCGTTTTTATTGTGTGTCAACGATATGGCATCGTCGAAGTCGCGTGCGTCTGGCGGGTCAATGGTTATGATTGTAAGCTTGCGAAGGTCTTCGCGGTTCTCAAAATCCTGGTCAGCGTCGTACTTCGCCATCGCCTGCCGTGCATCGCTAAGAACCTCGTCAGGGAACTCTCTAGGCAATTGATATTGTTCGATAGCTGTTTCAATATCAACTTCTGGGTCGCCACGTTTACCCAGCACTTTCACGATCACGCCACGGGCAGCGCGTTGCTGCGTGGGGTATTCTGTCAGTTCGACGACAACCTGGTCCCCCGGCTTAGCTTGTTTAGCTGAAGGGTCGCCGACGATAATGGGGATGTGTAAGACGTTCCCGTCAGGCACGACCAGCCATTTACTACCTTGACGTTTGAGTTCGCCGACAAATTGACTTTGCCCGCGTTCAACAATGGCCACGATGCGACCATCGAATTGCATGCGCCCGTCGCGTTTTCCTCTTCTCGAAACGTTTGCCCTTACACGATCGCCGGTTAAAGCGCCGCCAGTTTTTTCGCGCGATATATAAAGATCGCCGTGAGCGTTGGGCGTATCGAGAATGATAAAGCCAAAGCCCCGTGGATTAGCACGAAAGTTTCCGACGACAACGGATGGAGGCTCCGCGAGCATCATGGCGTCAGTACTTCCCAACGCAACGCGACCCGTTCTCATCAGCGCTTTGCAAGCACTATGAAAATCACCAAGCTCGTCCTCGCCAATATCCATAGCTAGGGCAAGCTCAGCGGCTGCTTGGGGTTGATACCCACCCTGGCTGATGAACTCTATGATGCGGTCAGCGTATTTTTTAGAGGGCATTAGATTTCCATTTCGTCAGCGGTGTATCAACGTGAGACTTAATTGTCGCACGAATAATTCAAGCTCGCGGCTGATCGACTGTAGTCTATGTTTCCCATTTTGTTAATTGCTGGTACGCCCTGTTGGTTGATACCCAATGAATCATGAGGTGCTTCGTCTGATTCGAATGCCTAGGGTTTTGTGAGTAACGCCAGCTAATGTTTTCTCAACGAATGCGCAGAAAATGCGCCAAACTCATGTTCTGAACTGTTGATATAGCCCCATGATCCAGCATGAACGGTAATGTTTGCCGTCACTCAAGTTTTTTTTGCGCCTTCGCCGATAAAATTCTTACTAAACATCCCAAGCTGCCCAAATTTACATTCAGGGCTTGCAAACGGATTTAGATGTGAATCAACCGGCAAGCGGAGGCTTGTCGAGCTTTAAGACAATCGAGCATCGGATCATTCTCAGGGATCAGGCAGGAGGCCTATCTTAGAGGCCTTGGTGTCTGATCCATGCAAAAGGAGTGTTCCCGATGGCGACTATTTCCCTTCTCAATGATTACATGACCCCTTTGTTAGCCGGCAATCGCTTGGCCTGTCGGCAATTGGTACAGGACCGCATGAAGCGGTGGGGCGATACCATGCGACTGTATCGCGACCTACTTTGGCCTGCGATGGAACAGGTTGAGAAGATGTATCGTGACGACAAAATAAACGCCGCCTCAGAACACATGGCTACCCGTATCAACAGGGCAATAGCTGACCAGGTTCAGACTAAGCTGGAAGTATCCACAGCTATCGGGAAGAAGATCATTATTTGCTGTGCTGATGGCGAGTCGGAAGAATTAGGCGCACAAATGACGGCTGATCTTTTCGAGAGCAGAGGCTGGGAAGTATTTTTTCTAGGCGGAGGAGTTCCCGCAGACGAAATTCTGTCGATCGTAGGTCAACTTCGACCAGAAGTTCTTATGATTTATGGCACGGAACCGACTGGCGTACCGATGGTTCGCAGTCTGATTGATACCATTCGAACCGTAGACTCAAACCCGACCATGAACATTATGGTATCCGGCGGCGTGTTCAACCGGGCTGATGGTTTGTGGAAAGAGGTTCACGCAGATTTATTTGCCAACACCGCCCAGGAAGCGATACCGTTAGCCGAGGCTGCTGAACCTCGCAAGGCAGACCCAAGACCCATCGGCGCACCGAAAAAACGTCGTCGTCGTCGTCGCCCACCACTGCTGACCGCGGCCGAGCAAGCGGAGTTAAAACAACAGTCACAGCCGCAGGCTCAGCCGCAAAGTTCATAACCATTTGATAGGCATCCGGTGATTATCCCTTGGCCTATGGAGCCATGCTGTCGAGCCGGTTTCAGAATGGCTTGGTTAGTTGTCGAAGCGCAGGTATGGTTCTAGCCTAGCCGTGGTTTTTGGGCCTATGCCCCGGATATGTTGTAGATCGTCCACTTGAGTAAAAGACGCGTGATTGTTGCGTTGGTTTATGATCGCAGCCGCTCTGGTCTCGCCGATGCGCGGTAGCGCGGTTAGTTCCCATAGCTCCGCGCGGTTTGGATTGATGCGCAAGGTTGTCGGTGATACAGCAGGCGACATGCTATCTTGCTGCGAATATACAATGGCCCTCGTTGCGACGATGAGCCATAGTAGGCCTATCATTACGCCCATGCGTGTGGAAATGATGGAGCTTTTGTTCCCGCGTCTCGGCTTATTATTCGAGGGAGATGCTGGTGTGTTCATCGCGCACCGTTCGTCTTTTAGGTTAGTTGACCTTCTTGATTTTACTATAGAAGTCAGCCATATCGTGATAGGCTTGCTTGGGCGCAGCATCCGAGCGTAGGAGACCGCCGTGCGGGACTGGCTGATTTCCGTAATCGTAAAAACTGCTCCACGAGACAGATTCTACAAACGGTTTGCTCAGCGCTAAGACGGCGAACTCTTTCATCCATTCAGCCTGAATTTGTTCATTCCAATCCCCTCGCCATGTACCGCCTGCGAGGTCCGGTCGATCGTCGCTATTCGCGGTCGTGCCATCAGGGCCTGTGCCGGATGGAACTTGCATCCCGGTAATCTGAATCGGTTTGCCAATTTTTCCGAACGCATCCAGCAGGGATGAGATTTGAAACATGTCTCTGACGAACATGCCGTCGTGTTGTGGACCGAAATTAAATTGTAAGCCAAAAGCATCGAAGGCGACGCCGCTTTGGACAGCCATGTCAGCGTAGAGCAATGGCGGAATGGTGCGCTGATTTCGGCTGTAGTATTCACCCCAGGGCATAGTTATGTCTAAGACGATGCTTGCTTTTGGCGCAGTCTGCTTGGTCAGTGCTGCAGCCATCCGAGTTAATTCCATTATTTGCTCGAAATTAAACGGCATGCAGTTGGGGGCATGTACTGCGCTTACCACATCCCACGAATGGACATATTGACCATAGCGATGAACGACGCGTCGAATATGTTCAAACGCAAGATCGCGTAGGGTGTCAAAATCATTTTCCCAGGCGTATAGCCACTGGGGAATTATGTTCTCGTGGAAGCACAACAAGGGCGAGCCTTTGATGGGGATTTTTTGCTTGGCGAGTATTTCAATCCAGCCATCAATAACCTTCCAGTCATACGTCTGCTCGGTCGGTTCGATTTGGCACCAGTTCATAGGGACGGTGACGAAATCGCAAATGGCTGAGATGCGTTCTCTCGCTTGGTCGGGTGGTAATTCGTCCGCGACTCTGCATCCCAGCACCCGTCGAGGCAGTGACCCGGTACGCAGTCGGCGATCGAAAAAGGCGTTGGCATGATAGGCTGATAGACCTTCAGAGCCTTGAACGGAAGCCGCGAGGGACTTATCCGCAAATACCGCAGCTTGGGCGGGCGTATCAGCCTGCAAGGCTTGAATGAGTAACTCTCTCGCGTCGTGGATGAGTTTGAAGGCGTCTTCAGGTTCCTGCTGATCTAGCAAGCCCCAATCCTCGATTTTCTGATTGAGTCGGAGCAGTCGGCCACGGGCAAGTTCTATGTGAAGATTATAAGGAGTATCGCGTTCTAACAGGCGGACGGTCTCAGTTAGAACCTCTCCGACGCCGTCGATTTTCCACAATAGGGCTAATCCCGCAGGTCCAGCCGCCCGCTTGGTACATTGAATAACCCCGCCTCGAAAAGTCACCTCAGCCCGGAGCGGTACATCATCGCTTCCGACGACGTAGGAACCAGCTAGGTTAGCTGATTCAGCCAGTTTGTTTGATTCGTAAACTTCAAATGAAAGCATAACACGTCTAATTATATCTGAATTTCTCTTGCTACGATATTCGATCCCAGCGGCTATCTTAACCGCTGGCCCTCCGCGATACCCATTATGGCAAATCGTCTTGAAATCGTCGAGCGCTTCAGGTCGTGTTTCCCATATGAATTAGTCAGTATCGGGGCAAAAGCGCTCCCAAATTAGATATTTTTCCGTTAGCATAGTCATGCGGGCTGGATTTTTTGTGCCTGCATCAGCCCCAACTTGGGCTTCGGGATTATCCGTGGACGGGCAATCCCAGACGTTTTATGAGTACCCTAGCCATAAGAGCCATGACTAATGACGAGTTTGAATATGACGCCAATTGTAAAAGAGACCAATATCGCAGATGTCCCCGTTCGCAGGGGCAAGGTGAGGGATATTTATGACCTTGGCGACGAGATATTGCTCGTAGCTACGGACCGAATCAGCGCCTACGACGTGATTCTTCCCACTGCGATACCTCAAAAAGGGATGATGCTGACGAGCGTTTCCAAATTTTGGTTCGACTTTTTTCAGGGTGATGTGTTACATCATCTCATGGAAGTGGTTCAGGATACCGCGCCTCCGGGCCTAGAGGCCTATTTGCCACAATTGCAAGGCCGAACGATGCGGTGCATTAAAACTGAGGTCGTGCCTATCGAATTTGTCGTGCGGGGATACATCACGGGTTCTGGTTGGAAGGATTATCTTAACACTGGCCAGGTGTGCGGCATCGATTTGCCCGCAGGTTTGCAGCAATGCCAGCAACTGCCCGAACCGATTTTTACCCCGGCGACGAAGGAAGACGTGGGCCATGATGAGAATGTTTCGTTTGAACGAGCCAGCAAAATCGTGGGCGCATCTTGTATGACGGAACTGCGAGATAAGAGCCTCATGTTATATAATAAAGCTTCAGCGCACGCGCGGGAGCGTGGTATTATTATCGCTGACACCAAGTTTGAATGGGGAAAATATAAAGGTGAGTATTATCTGATCGACGAAGTACTCACGCCGGATTCGTCGCGCTTTTGGCCCGCGGACGAATATGAAGCAGGCCGAGATCAAAACAGTTTTGATAAACAAATCGTGCGCAATTATTTAACGACGCTGGTCGATGCGGGTAAGTGGGACAAGACGCCTCCCGGGCCTGAACTTCCCGACGAAATAGTTCAAAAAACTTCTGCTAAATATGCCGAGGTGGTTGATCGTTTAATGCGTTAGGCTTAATGACCTGTTTCACAAGCTTCGCGACTACCTGAGCCGCAGGCTTTAGCCTGCGCGGTCTCTCGGATTTGTGTGTGTCTCGGTGGCCTGTCGCCGCGCGAGCTGAATCATGCGGCTCGGAAACGACGGCATCAGTTCGATTTCGCTTACGCGAGTATGGCCAAGCATTTGTTAATTCGGTTTAGTGTGCGCTCTTTTCCTAGTAGTTCCAGCGTCTCACCGATGGACGGACTCACCGTTGAGCCGGAGACCGCTACCCGAATGGGCTGCGCGATGTTGCCCATTTTTGTATCTAGCGAATCACATAAGTCTTTGACCAAAGCTTCAATCGACGCTTTGGTAAAGTGTTCAAGGGATTCCAGCTTAGTTTGTGTCTGCGCTAAAATTGAAAACCCGGCATTGTCGTTTTTAGCGAGAACTTTCTTGACGGCTTTCGGGTCATACTCGATGGCTTGGTCCTGCACGAATAGAAAGCCGATTTTCTTTTGTAAATCTGCAAAGGTGCGAAATCCGGCACAGGCCTGTAACAGGCGCGTCAGCATGTCGTCGTTGGCGCTCTGCATGGGTAAATCGTTGATGGCAGCATAATCTTTCAGGCGCTCAAGCAATTTAGCTTCCGGCAAGCGCGCAGCCCAGTCAGTATTAAACGAAAGCAGCTTCGCTCGGTCGAATTTGGCATTAGTCTTACCGATGCGCTCCATGGAAAACGCCTGCGTAAGCTCGTCCAAGGTATACGTTTCCTTATCGTCTCCGGTACTCCAGCCGAGCAGGGCGATGAAATTTAGAATCGCCTCTGGCAAGAATCCCGCGGTCCGGAAGTCGTGAACCTCAATCTCTGGCGGTGCGAGGCCGGCTTTGATGGCTTTTTCCTTATCTCGCTTACTCATTTTGGACCCGTCCATATTAAATATGACAGGCATGTGGCCATAGATTGGGGTGGGGAAGCCTAAGGCGCGTTGCAGCGCCACGTGCTTATGCGAATTCATCAAATGCTCCTGCCCGCGCAACACATGGGTGATTTTCATCAGGGCGTCATCGACGACACAGGCGAAGTGGTAGGTGGGATAGCCATCACCTTTTTGAATGATAAAGTCCTCAAATTGATCGGCTGTAAGCGTCACGTCGCCGAGGATGCTGTCGTGAACGGTGATGTCTTCGTCGGGCATTTTGCAGCGTACGACTACGCGCTGACCCTCTTGCTTAGCTTGCTGACCCTGCTCGATGGTGGGAAGTGGATTGGGGCGCGGATAGCGAAAGCCGCCATGCTCTTTTTTGGCTTTTTCACGCATATCGTTTAATTCTTGAGGTGTTTCCAGTGCGTAGTAGGCCCGGCCTGACTCGAGCAGTTGCTGCATGTATTGGTTGTAAATGTCGAGCCGCTGACTTTGGAAATATGGTCCATAGTCGCCGCCAGCTTCAGGGCCTTCGTCCCAGGTGAGTCCCAGCCAGCGTAAGTCGTCGAGAATTTTTTGCACAGAATCTTCCACATGGCGAGCTTGGTCGGTGTCCTCGATGCGTAATACCATGCAGCCACCTGCTTTTCGGGCGACGAGCCAATTGAAGAGAATGGTCCTGGCTCCACCAATATGCAGATATCCTGTGGGTGATGGGGCGAAGCGGACGCGGACGGTTTCTGATGCTGCTGGCATTGGATGGTTCCCTTGAAAGTAGGCATCTACGCCTAAAATACTATTTCTAGGGCTTAAGGTATTCACACGCTGCTATTTGTTCAAGCGCGGCACGCGCTTATTTGTTAACAGGGCGGATTTTTAGATCATTCTCTGATTAGAGGAAAAATACTATGCTTAATATTATAAAATCAGACATTGCAACCTCGTTAGTCTCACCAGCGGGTGGAATTTGTCCGATGCGCCGGGTAAAATCTTATCGATGAGTAGATATTCAAATTCGGACAAGTTCAGAGCTGCTGTGAACAAAATTCTAGTCGCGGGCGCGGCATGTGGAGCAATGTTTTACTTGATAGTCATTGCTTCGTGGATTTTGCTTGCGTATGCTGAATTGCGCGATTCAGCTATAGCGGATGCTGACTTGAGGAGATTCTGGCACGCTATTCCTGCCCCATTACTTTTTGGCATGTTTCTAACGGCATTGTTTAAGAGAAAAAAGAAACGCTTTTTACATTTGATGCTCGTTTCTGCCTTGCTAATCATGCTATGTTGGTCCTTGTATGATGGATACCAGGGCCATTATCAGTATTGGGCTTGGATAGATGTTCGCGTCTGTAGCAATGGAGCCTATCACTATTATCTAAATTGGCCTTGGATGAATGAAATTGAACCGTGGTTACCGTACAAATAGTGAGACTGGCTTTCGGAGGCGTACAGTGTGGACAGTGTCAAAAAACGCAATTACTCACAAGCTGGCGCGAGCATTCTCTGTTAGCATGCGTTGTTACAGCTTAATCTATCAGGGCTTACTCTAAAATGGTTTCGCGTGTGCTGGGCGACAACAATGGCTAGTGATTCTTCAATCATATCTCAATCGAACGAGTTCCTCTGGGTTGAGCAGGGTCAACAAAGTGAGGGGCTAATCGCTGAGGTTGCGCCGATTCTTTCGACGGATAAAACGTATCACTTCAACGTGCCAGAGCCAATGGTTGAGGGGATTGAGATTGGCCAGCGCGTATTGGTTCAGACGGGCAAGCGTGGGCGCGAGGTCGAGGGATTTATTGTCGCATTAGATCTTAAGCTTTGGGATTCAACCCTGCGATCCATCGAAAAATGCGTTGATGAAAAAACTTTTCTCAGTGAAAAACTCATCGCGTTAGGGAATCAGATTAGCCGTCATTACTCCTGTGCGTGGGGCTTAGCGCTCAAGGCTATGCTTCCCGAAGCGGTTCGTAAAGAGTCTGGGCTGCGCTCGGTACGTTATGCCAATATGGTGGCATCAATGGAAGAGATTGAGTCTCAGCAGGATCGATTGAGTCCCAAGCGGCGGGCGATACTTGAGACGTTGCAACTTTCGCAAGAACCTATATTGGTTGAGGCCTTGTTGGAAAAAGTAGGCGCGGGTGCGAGTGTACTAACTGCTTTGGTGAAATGTGGCTGGGTTTCTATTGAAACGCGGAAGGAGCTTCCCGAGCCTGATGATGCGATAATAGAACAAACCAACCCTGATTTTAAGCTGAATGCCGACCAGCAGGCTGCTTGTGAACGTATCGAGAAGATGGCTCAAGGTAACGAGTTTGGCGTGATGTTGTTGCATGGGGTTAGTGGTAGTGGCAAGACGGAAGTTTACATTCACGCCATTCGTCGGGCCTTAGCCAGGGGGCAGCAGGCTATTCTTCTAGTCCCGGAGATTGTACTAACCACTCAGTTGGTATCTCGACTATTACATCGATTGCCGGATGTAGCTCTTTTTCATAGCGGATTAACCGGGTCGCAGCGGTCGATTATGTGGCGGCGGGTGGCTTCGGGCGATAAGAAAGTGGTGATAGGCACACGCAGTGCAGTGTTCGCACCTTGTCCAAATCTTGGCATCATTTGCGTAGATGAAGAGCAGGAGCCAAGCTATAAAAACCTGCAAACGCCGCGATTTCATGTGCGTGATGTCGCAATTATGCGGGCTAATTTGCACAAAATCCCCATCGTCTTGGGGTCAGCTACGCCTTCATTAGAAACTTTCTACAATGCACACTCGCGTCCAGAATATCATCTGCAGGTGTTGCCCTCCCGTGTCATGTCGCTGTCGCTGCCAAAAATACATCTGATCGACATGCGCGACGAATGGGCGGAATGTAAACAGCCTGTGTTGTTGTCTCGGTCCATGCATCGTTTGTTGGGTGAAACGCTTGGACGCAAGCAACAGGCGATGATGTTGCTTAATCGTCGTGGCTTTGCTTCTCGTGTTTTTTGTCCGGCGTGTAAATCTCGCATCACATGTCCGAGTTGCCAGGTCGGCATGGTCGTGCATGTAGCCTCGAAGCAGTGTCGTTGTCATTACTGCAATTTGCGCACGCCTATCCCTAAAATTTGCACCAACCTATCTTGCAGACAGCCATTGCAACAGGTTGGTTTTGGTACGCAGCGCCTGGAAGATGATGTACGCGGCTTTTTCCCCGATGCGAAAATCGCCCGTGTAGATAGCGATACGATGACGCACCGGAGTGAGTACGAGCGAATTGTGAAGCAGTTTCAAGATCGTGAAATTGATATTTTGATCGGCACGCAGATGATAGCTAAAGGGCTGGACTTTCCGCATGTAAGTTTTGTTGGCGTGGTAGACGCCGACCCGTTGGGCTATGCGACGGATTTCCGCATGAATGAACGATTGTTCCAACTCGTGACTCAAGTCGCCGGTCGAGCAGGCCGGGCTGAGGGGAACGCGCAGGTTGTGGTGCAGACGACCGTGCCGGAGTTGCCATCCATGCGTGCCGCGTTGACGCATGATTATGAAACGTTTGCTCAAAACGAATTAACAGTGCGAGAGCGTGCGTCGCTACCGCCATTTTCTCGGCTAGCTAGACTCATATTGTCGCACCCACGAGAGGAGGTCGCTAAGCAGGAAACTGATGTGGTCGTGGGCAGGATTCAGGATGTGCTAGCTAAGTTGTCGATGTCGGGGGCGAATGTATTAGGGCCTAATGCTTGTGCGATGGCGAGGATTCGCAATTTATACCGCTATGAAATCATCATTCGTACTGCTAATGCTTCGGATTTACGAAGGCTCATGGCTATGCTTCGTGAGAAGAAGTGTTTATTTTCCAAGGCGAAATCGCTGGTGGTGGATGTTGATCCAGTCTCTTTTTCTTAACAGATTACAGGGCACATCTAGCCGGACATTGCAAGGAACACTAAGATTCTATCGAGCCGCAGGCGAAATGAAATCCCGATTCATCGGGAGCCTGTGCGGAGTTAAGAAGTTATTAACGCGTTAAATTTTCTATGAAATATGTAATCGTATTACCAGACGGCGCAGCCGACGAGCCTGTCGCGGCGTTGAACAATCTCACGCCGTTAGTCTCAGCGCAAACGCCGAACATCGATTGGATTTCCAGTCATGGCAGGCAGGGATGTGTCGTGACCGTGCCCGACGGGTTTCAGCCGGGAACTGACGTCGCGACGTTGTCACTCTTGGGTTATGATCCGCACGTCTGCTATTCCGGCCGAGCGCCGTTGGAAGCCGTCGCTCGCGGCGTCACTGCTTCTTCGGATCAACTTATTTTCCGTTGCAATTTCGTGACTATTGTTGACGGGGTCATGGAAGACTTCTCGGCTGGGCATATAAGTGATGGCGAATGCCGTCAACTCATCGACGATTTGAACAAGCAACTAAGCCAATCGCCGTTCGTATTTCATGCGGGCGTTTCTTATCGTAACTTGATGGTAGCCAGCGACATCGCCCAGATGAAAGCGCGATGTACGCCGCCACACGATATTCCGGGCCAGGCGATTTCGAAACATATTCCCAAGGGAAAAGGGGCTGACAAGTTAGCCCAGGTCATGAGTCAGGCGCACGACATTCTAGCGGAGCATGACGTGAACAAGGTGCGGCGCGACTTGGGTGAAAATCCTGCGACCGACATTTGGCTTTGGGGCTACGGTCAGCCAGCTAGTTTAGAACCGTTGACGAAACGATTTGGCATTAGCGGCGCATGCATCGCAGCGGTGGATTTGATTCGCGGTATTGCTTCGTGTGCCGGGCTAAGCGTTCTTGACGTTGATGGTGCGACTGGATATTTGGATACCGATTACGCCGCGAAAGGCGCAGCCGTCGTAGGGGCGATTGATGAGTATGATTTAGTTGTCGTACATATAGAAGCGCCGGACGAAGCTGGACATCTTGGGGATGCCGCAGCCAAGGTCACAGCTATTGAGCAGATTGATGCTCAGATTGTCGGTCCGGTGTTGGAGAAACTTCGTGGATTCGATCAGTGGCGCATCATGATCGCGCCAGATCACCCCACGCCGGTAGAAAGTCGGGTACATTCCATGACACCGCCGCCGTTTTGCCTGGCTGGTCATTTGATTAACCCCGTGCTAAATAGGCCGTTTTCCGAGGCGAATGCCAGCGAAAGCGATTTGCAGATTGACCCAGGACATGAACTACTAGAGTTTTTTCTTCGTCATTAGGGCCATTCCCCGCTAGACGTTTTGTTTGTTGGTGAAGTACAATCCCTGCGGAGCTTAATGAACTTTTTGGCGACTTGGAAAGAGAGCAATTGATGAGCGTAGATCAGCGGATACAACAATTCAAACAAATGGCTGAGGCTGATCCGAAAAATGAACTCGGACATTTCAGTCTGGGCAAGGCCCTACTCGAAGCCGGGCAATTTTCTGAAGCGATGGCTTCGTTAGATCGCGTAATGCAACTCAAGCCGACGATGAGCAAAGCGTACCAGCTTTTTGGTGAAGCAGCCGTCGGCGCAGATCAACGAGACAAAGCCGTAGAAGTCGTGACTAAGGGCGTAGCTGTCGCCGATGAGCAGGGCGATGTTATGCCGCGTGATTCGATGATAAAACTATTACAAGACTGGGGCGCGGATGTCCCGGAAGTATCAAAAACTGTGGCGCCCAAGGCTGTCTCAACGGGCGGCACTTCCAAGGATGGCTTTGCCTGTGCGCGCTGTGGCCGACCCGATCAGCAGTTGGAAAAGCCTCCGTTCAAAGGTGCGTTGGGTGTCACATTAGCTGAGCATGTATGCCAGGGCTGTTGGCAGGAGTGGATTCCGATGGGGACCAAGGTCATCAATGAGCTGGGCCTATCTCTGAGTTCGCCTGTTGGTCAGGATGCGTACGATCAGTACATGGTCGAATTTCTCCAGCTAGACGGGAAATAAATGCTGGACCAATTGCGGCTTACCAGTAGTGACGCCCGCTTGGCGGCATTATATCGCCTGTACAACTCAATTTGCCCTGATTCTAATCCGACAATGGAGAGCGCACGGCTATATTCTCCTGAATTAGCTGGAAATGAGGTTCCCGGCTTCATATAATATATGTGATGGGAAGTTGGCAATCGCCGCATCCCTGGCTGGGGGTACTTTCGTAAACACACAGGAGGAGATTGCGCTTGCTAGGTGCTGTTATGACAATCGATCCTATACCTATGGCTTCTACGTCTACCCCGCAGGTGACGCTCAAGGTCATTGAAGGTTCAGGCGAGAAGATCGACATCGAGTGTCGTCGATTAGTCACTACTATAGGATCACAGCCCAGTTGCAAAATCGTACTTCCCCATCGTAAGGTTTCCCCCCTACACATGGCTATCATCAACAATGGCGAACAGGTGTACGCTATAGATTTATTATCAAAGCTGGGTACGCGCTTAAATGACTTAAAAATGGAGCATGAGCAGCTTACCGATGGCGACATGTTGCAGATTGGCCCGTGGATGTTTCGCGTAGATATTACGCAGCCTCGCGATCATGATGCTGATTCAGGAGTTCATCAATTCGGTTTAGAGCCTGCGCCTTTGGTCGTCGCGTTAGAGCATATGGATTCAAAAAGAATTCTTCAGCCTAACCGGGCTGTGTGTTTGATTGGTCGGCGCGATGGCTGCGATATTCACCTGGACGACAGACGTGTGTCCCGCGTCCATGCTTTACTGATGCGATATTTTGGTCGCCCTGTGGTGGTGGATTTATGCTCGCATAATGGCACGCTGGTTAATGACGAGTCAACGATGTTTAGCATTCTTGAAGATCAGGACACGTTGCAATTCGGCGACGCACGGTTTCGCGTCAGGCTTATCGATTCTCATTTTAATATCAAAGACCAAGACGCTGCCCAACCATCTTCTCGCCCTAAGAATAAAGCTGGGCTAGTTGATAAGATTGATCTCGAATCTACGGCAGATTGACACACGGTTTTTCAATATCTCAATCCAGATTGACGCCTAACAGCCATCTTTTGTTGACGGCGAATGTGCAAGTTGCCTCAAGTGCGGATGCTCATCTATAATACTTCCTGTTGATTATGATTTGCCCGGTGAGCTATTGAAACGGAATTATGGCCATGACAGTTGCAGCTTCGTCACAAATTTCATCTCGCACCATTCGAGCGCCGCATGGCCTAACGCTTAGTTGTAAAGGTTGGCAGCAGGAAGCTGCGATGCGCATGTTGATGAACAACCTTGATCCTGAGGTAGCAGAAAACCCGGCTGAGCTTGTTGTTTATGGCGGAAGCGGAAAAGCCGCGCGATCCTGGCCCGATTACGACCGCATCATCTCAGCCTTAAAGAAACTCGAAAACGACGAAACACTACTGGTGCAATCCGGTCGAGCCGTTGGTGTAGTAAAGACGCATCTGGACGCGCCGCGTGTACTCATCTCCAATTCCATGCTCGTACCTCATTGGGGCAACTGGGACGAATTCCGCAAGCTCGAAGCCTTGGGCCTAACGATGTACGGGCAGATGACAGCCGGGAGTTGGATTTATATTGGTACGCAGGGCATCTTGCAGGGAACCTATGAAACATTCGGCGCAGCTGCCCGACAACACTATAGCAGTTCGTTAAAAGGAAAATGGGTATTGACCGGCGGGCTTGGTGGCATGGGCGGCGCTCAACCTTTAGCTGTGACGATGAACGAAGGCGTATGCTTATGTGTGGAAGTGGACAAGACTCGAATTGAGCGGCGATTGCAGTCGCGTTATCTTGATAAGTGGACGGACAATTTAGACGAAGCGCTAAAGTGGACCAAGGACGCCGTCGCCAATAATCAGCCATTGTCCATTGGCCTGCTTGGTAATTGTGTTGATGTGTTGCAGACGTTAATCAAGCGAGACATTATCCCGGACATGCTCACGGATCAGACCTCTGCCCATGACGCGCTCGATGGCTATGTGCCCAATGGGATGAGTTTTGGTGAGGCGAAAAATCTGCGCAAAACCGATCCCGATCGATACATCACCGAATCCATGCGAACGATGGGCGAGCATGTTCGCGCGATGCTTGAGATGCAGCAGCGCGGCGCAGTGACGTTTGACTACGGCAATAACATCCGTGGCCAAGCTAAGTTGGCAGGGGTGGACAATGCGTTCGACATCATCGGGTTCGTGCCGCTGTTTATCCGTCCACTTTTTTGCGAAGGGCAAGGGCCTTTCCGTTGGGTGGCGCTATCGGGTAATCCGGACGATATCAAACGCACGGATCAGGCGATTTTGGAAACTTTTCCTCAGCACGAGCATCTTTGTCGATGGATTCGACTAGCTAGTGAGCGCGTAGCTTTTCAAGGGCTGCCTGCACGAATCTGTTGGTTAGGCTATGGAGAGCGGGCGAAGATGGGGTTGGTGTTTAATGATTTGGTGGCCAGTGGAGAAATTTCCGCGCCGATTGTCATTGGGCGAGACCATTTGGATTGCGGCAGTGTCGCTTCACCCAATCGCGAAACCGAGGGAATGAAAGACGGATCGGACGCCATCGCCGATTGGCCAATTCTTAATGCGCTGGTCAATACGGCCTGTGGTGCGAGTTGGGTGTCCGTTCATCACGGCGGCGGCGTTGGCATTGGTTACGCCATCCACGCCGGGCAGGTCATCGTCGCAGACGGTACGAAAGAAGCCGCAGCTCGCTTGCAGCGAGTCCTCACCGCAGACCCGGCGATGGGCGTGATTCGTCATGTGGATGCGGGGTATGAAAAGGCGGACGAGATAGCCAAGCAGCGCGGAGTGAATATTCCAGGGTAGTAGCCAGTCGCTTGATTGTTCGCAGTTTCATTTTACCCAGGGTGGAATTCAAGTATTCAACTTTAGTTTTACGGCGCTTGAAAATTCAATTGCCACATTTGCACGTCTTGAAGATCGACGTCGCTATCCTCGTCAATATCGCCGACTCGGCATGGCGTCGTTGATTGGTCGCTGTTTGGGCCAGCTAGGCAAGTCGTGAATGCTTTGGTATCGTCTAGCGTCGTAAGGTTGTCACCATCAAAGTCACCGGCGTGTGGTTCGTAGATAGTTATCTTTTGTCCAGACGTTACATTTCGGTAGAACGAACTCAAACCGCTCAATGGCCAATCTACGCGCACGACGTTAGCGAAAGTCGCGGTGGACAATCCAAAGTGTTCGACGATGTCGTTATGCGACATGTAATTTGTGCTAGCGGATACTTCCCGCATTTGTGGGTTTGTTGTCCCGATAGAATAGACGTAGATTCGAGCACCGACGCCCGAGCGGTTTGTTTCAAAGCCGCGAAGTTGAACTTGTAGCCAAGGTTTGGCATTACCGATGTCGTTTCGATATAGCACGGGCGTATCACCGTTGTTTGTGACGAAAATGTCCTGGTCGCCGTCACGGTCGTAATCGAATTTTAGAATACCTTTGCCGTTTCGCGCGTCAGTCAGACCAAGGGACGCGCTGATTTCGGTCATCTGTCCTGTCCCGTCATTGTCCCAGAATCGAAGCGGAGTGAAGTTGAATGGGTCGTCGTAGCCGAACATGGGAAATATCATACCGTTGGTCATGGTAAGATCGGCGTCACCATCGTTGTCATAGTCGAGAAACGTCGTTCCCCAACCCCAATAGCCCTCGCGCACACCGCAAAAATCTGTCGAGTCAGAGAAAACGCCGCTTCCACCATTGGCGTACATGCGATTTCCACTGTTGCCCCAATTGCAGTTACTGATGTTATCGCAAGTAGCAGCTGGATCGAATATCGATGTGACGAACCAATCAAGGTCACCATCGTTTTCAAAGTCGCCAACCGTCGCGCCCATGCCATTTTCGTCCGTACCTACGTTTGCTGACGAGGTGATGTCAGTGAAAGTGCCGTCTTGATTGTTGTGATAAAGCTTGCTGGACCCGAAATCTGCCGCGATGAGAATGTCAGGCCAACCGTCGTTATCTGCATCTGCGAAGCGCGGCGTAAACCCCCAAACCACATGCTGATGAAATACGTTAGCTGCGGTCGTTACGTCCACGAAGTTTCCGTTGCCGGTATTTTTGAGAAGGTAGGTTCGTTCTCCGCTATAAGCCGAAGTGATGGGGGACCAAGTAGCGACAATCACGTCCAGCCAGCCGTCACGATTATAATCGCCGAAAGCAATGCTCGTTGACGAACGTTTCGCTGAAGTCGTTGTTATATCAGCGCCGCGCGCAACAGCCTGCTCGGTGAACATCCCTGTGCCGTCATTAATATATAAATAATGTCGGACTGCTGGTTCGGTCGTGAGAACGTAGAGGTCGAGGTCGCCGTCGTTGTCGATGTCTGCCCAGGCGCATCCGGTCGAGTAACTATCTAATGCAACACCACGAGCCGAGCCAACTTCCTCGAACGTGCCGTTTTGAAGATTTCTAAATAATCGGTTGGGAGCGCCGATGCGCGTGACATATAGGTCAGGCCAACCGTCGTTGTCAAAGTCGCCCGCAGCCGCGCCTCCGCACATCATGAAAACGCCGTTGTCCACACCCGCTGGCATGGTTCCGTCCCAGTGGATATAGCTTACGCCAGCGTCAATAGTTTGATCGACGAACATGGGTTGAGCATGAGTACGTGCGATACCCAAAAAAAGTAAAATGCATAGTGTGGTCGTGATATTGGTCATCCGCATAGACGCTTTCCCCTTCGTAGGCTATCTCTCATAGCCTCGCGTTCGACAGCTTATAGCTACAAAGAGCCTGTAAGCTACGAGACTAACTCTCCCCATATAAGCGTAGGGCTAAACCGTGCGAATTTCAACGATGTTTGTGGTATTGCGGATTCATCGTCCGAAAAAACGTATTCATAGTCGTTTGAAAACGGATTGCGCCAGCATTATAGCCGATGTCGAATGGCCCAGAGGTCTGGAAAAAGTGGTTGAAAAAGGGATTTCTTGAGAAACTCCACCCCTAACGAACCGCCTGTGCCATGCTTTTGTCCGATGGTTCGTTCGACGAGTTTAACATGTCGGTATCGCCACTCCTGCGAGCCTTCGTCAAAATCCATCATCGATTCAAAAAGAATGGCTAGGTCTGGCTTGGTTGTATAAAGCGTATGCAGCGATTGTTGAATATCCTCATTAGCAACCGTTGGCTCTGCGACAGATTTTTCGAGAATGGCTTTAGGAATCACCGTGCCTTGATGCTGCAAAAAATCGTAAAAATGATCCACAACACTTCGATCATTTAGTCTTTTAGAAAGCACCGCATGAGCTTCGCTGGATTCGTCGTGATATTTAAGCATGTCCGGGCGTTTATAGCCCAGGGCATATTCAAACTCTCGGAACTGAACAGACTGAAACCCCGAAGCCGTGTCCAGTCGATCACGAAAACTCGTAAAAGACATGGGCGTCATGGTTTCCAAAATATCGATTTGGCCTACCAGCGTTTTCATAATTGTGCGGGTGCGTTTGAACGTGTGGATCGCACCAAATAAGTCGTTGTCCGAAAAATCACGATTGATCTTACCGAACTCATGCAGCATCAGCTTGAACCAAAGCTCGTAAACCTGGTGAATAATTATGAATAGCTGTTCGTCGTGTTCCGGCGGGTTGGATTTCGATTGCTGCAAAGAAAGTAATTCGTCGGTCATCAAATAGTCGCGGTAAGTTAATGGCATCTGTTGTGTCCGTTGCAAAAAAATAAAATTCAAAATAGTAATGTTTTAAGAATGACGCCCGCAATAATCACCAACGTCGTAATAGCCGTGGTTGCGACAACGCGGTTTTGGTATTTGGCTCGCTTAATCGCATCGCCGTAAAGCATTCGAGTATGAGTGGTCATGTTGTAAAGGGGGGTGTACCAAAATGGCAGCAGCTTGCTAAGAAACTTTTCCGTACTTTTTTTCAGGCGAAACATTTTCGATCCGGTATGATCGCGCATCTCAACAAAATTGCTAATAGCTAGATTCGCTAAAACGTCTACATGTTCCTTGCGAATGTGGAAATACTCTCGAAATGCTTTCTCCCAGTTCGGCTTATGTTTTTCCATGCACTCGCACAGTACGAGAACGTCTTCAAACGAAGCATTCATACCCTGGCCATAGAATGGGACGACCGCGTGGGCGGCATCGCCGAGCAACACCACCTTATCCCGATAGTACCAAGGCCCGCAGCGCACGGTGCAAAGTGAACTTGTCGCGTTGGTGAAATAGTCTTCCATAAGCGTCGGCATGAGGGGGACGGCGTCTGGAAAATGTTCGCGGAAATATGACTCGACGTCTTGCTTGGTTTGCAGCTTATCGAAACTGTGAGGCCCGGTAAAAGGCCAAAACAATGTGCAGGTGTACGAGCCGTCTTCGTTGGGGAGCGCAATCATCATGAACGATTTACGTGGCCAAATATGCAAGGCGTCGCGGGCCATCTGGAAAGAGACATTTTTTCCAGGGGGGATGACTAACTCCTTAAACCCATGTCGCAAATAGTCCTGGCTATAATCAAATCGGTCCAGCTTTTGCATGGGTCTGCGGACTGCGGAGAACGCGCCGTCGGCGCTAACAACAATCCCGCCATCGACAGTTGTCGTCTCATTGGTTTTCATGTCCAGGATTTCAACGGCTCCGGTATCGAGCTGGACGTCGGTGCATTTCTTATTGAAAAAAAGTTTGACATTAGGCAGGCGGTCAGCCGCTTCAAGCAGAAGCACGTTTAATCCGCCGCGCGAAACCGAATGAATAACATGCGAATCGTCTTTGCCATAGGGCTGAAACTTGAGTGACGAATTTGCCTCATGAATCATCCGTCCGCGCATGGGGACAGCCGTCTTGAGAATTTCCTCGGCTAACCCTACACGTTCTAATGCAACAATGCCTCGATGAGAAAGGGCGAGGTTGATGGACCGACCGCCTGGAATGTTTCCGCCACGCATGTCGGCGCGCATTTCGTATACTTCAACGTCGTACCCAGCCTGGCCAAGATAAACAGCCATGAGCGCACCGCCGAGGCCGCCGCCGACGATAGTAAATTTTTGCGTTTTTGAATCACTCATTTTGTACTAACCCACATTATGGGGCTTCCATCTTTAACGAGCCGCGGGCTTCAGCCTGCGCGGACTTGCGGCTCCAGTGTATCGATCGGTCTCAGAGCGTTTTGTGACAAGATTGAGCATCATATTGTCTTCTCGTCTCCGCGCGGGCTCCCGATGAATCGGGATTTTATTTCGCCCGCGGCTCATTTCATGCATTCAAAATCATCAATGCATTTTCAATACCTGCGCGAACCGCCATACCTCATGATACGAATTGTACAGCGGAGTCGGAGCCACGCGAATCACGTTAGGCTGACGAAAATCGCATACCACTCCGCCATCTTTTAAGGACTGCAATAACGCCTCCGGACGACGATGGACCAAAATGGACAGCTGGCAACCTCTCGCCTCAGGCTGTCGCGGCGTGATAACTTCAAAACGTTCGGGCGAAATATCGTCGATTAAAAATTGCAGATAGCCTGTTAGCGTCAAGGATTTTTTTCTCAGCGCGGATATGGTTGCCTGGTCAAATAATGCAAGCGAAGCCTTTAATGGCGCAGCCGCGAATATCGGTGGATTGCTAATCTGCCAGCCATCAGCCCCTGCTTGCGGCGTAAACTCCGGGAGAAGGTGCATTTGGAAACGCTTTTTAGGATCATTTCCCCACCAGCCCGCCAGTCGCGGTAGGCCAAGATTATTCCCGTGTTTCTCGTGAACAAAGCAACCCGCTAAAGCACCAGGCCCGCTGTTGATATATTTGTAATTGCACCAACATGCGAAATCTACGTCCCAATCGTGAAGCTTCATCTCCACATTACCAGCCGCGTGCGCTAAGTCCCAACCCACCATGCAACCCTGCTTTTTACCCGCTTGGGTGATGGCTTGCATATCATAAAACTGCCCCGTGAAATAATTGACTCCAGCTAACAGGACCAATGAAATTTGCTGCCCGTCGCGCTCAATCTGTTTAACAATGTCTTCGGTTCGCAACGTATGTTCGCCATCGCGCGGGCGGATTTCTATCAATGCTTCAGATGGGTTATAGCCATGGTGTACAAGTTGAGATTTGATGGCGTACACATCAGAAGGAAAAGCTGGATAGTCCATCAATATCTTGAACCGCGACTTCGTAGGTCGATAAAACGAAGCCATCATCAGGTGCAGGTTGACGGTTAAGCTATTCATCATCACGACTTCACTTGGCTGAGCGCCCACAAGCCTCGCGCCGCTATCGCGAAGTAGTTCGTGATAAGAAAACCAGGGATTGTGGCCATCAAAGTGAGCATCAACGCCAAGTTCTGCCCAGTCGTCCAATTCTTGGGAAATTTCGTCTCGAACACCCATTGGCTGAAGGCCTAACGAGTTGCCCGCGAAATATATTTTTGAATCACCCTTGCTTTCGCCGGGTTGATAAAACTGCTGGCGGAATTTAGCTAGCGGGTCGTTTTGGTCCAGGGAGATCGCGCACGACTCGTCGATTGTAAAATCAGGATTTGTTACGGGCGCGTTGTTTGAATCTGGGGACATAAAACGACTTAACCTTTAATTTCAAATTGATGGCGATTCACGCCGAGGAATTCCAAAGCCGTACCAGCTAGGAGCCTATCTTTTGTGGATGATGGAAATTCGCTTATCGATTCAATCAGTGTGCCTGGCCTGGTTTCTCCCAGGGGGAACGGGTAGTCCGATCCGAGTGCCACGCGGTTGTCTCCCATTTGGTTCACTAAGAAGCGTAGGGCGTCCGCATCGTGTACGAGGGAATCTACGAAGAATTTTCCGAGATAGTCGCGTGGAGAGATTTTGTTATCAACTGCGCACAGGTCAGGCCTCACGTCGAATCCGTGCTGAACTCGGCCTATGGTGAATGGAAACGCACCGCCGCCATGAGCGAATCCGATGCGCAGATTAGGCAATCGTTCCAGTACGCCGCCAAAAATGATGGAGCAGATAGCCAGGGACGTTTCTGCTGGCATACCCACTAGCCAAGGTAGCCAGTATTTGGGCATTCGGTCTTTGCCCATCATGTCCCAGGGGTGTACGAAAACGGCTGCACCAAGCGAGGCTGCGGCTTCGAAAACTTCAAACAGTTCCGGCTGGTCGAGATTCCAGTCGTTAATGTGCGAACCAATCTGCACGCCCGCAAGGCCCAGCTCGCTCACGCATCGTTCAAGTTCGGATACCGCGAGTTTGGGCGCTTGCATGGGAAGCGTGCCAAGCCCGATGAATCGTTGCGGATATTCACGCACGATGTCAGCGATGTGGTCGTTCAAGATGGTCGAAAGATAAAGCGTGTCTTGAGGCTTAGCCCAGTAGTTAAACATTACGGGCACTGTTGATAGCACTTGCACATGAACGCCAGTTTCGTCGCAGTCTTTGATTCTTCGCGCGGGGGACCAGCAGTTGTCCTCGATTTCACGAAAGAATTTATCGTCTACCATCATGCGGGCACAGCAGGGTTTGTGGTGTTCCAGACTAACGAACCCGCCATAGCCAAACCGTTCGCGCAGGTCGGGCCAACGTTCGGGGAGAATGTGCGTGTGAATGTCTATTTTTAACAATGCAAAATCCTGCCAACCAAGTAGCTGAATGCGATTAGCCTAGACCTTAGCCGGCGGTTCCATAACGGCGCTGCATTTATCGCAGGTGCGCAACGATTCATCGCTCCAAAACTGTTCCATTAAAGGCTTTAGCTGGTTGACGATGTCCACGAGGTAGAACTCCGGGTTGAAAAGTACGTTGTCGCATTTCTCACAGAAAAAACGCATGTGATCATTTTGACCTTCAGGCCTGCGGCGTTCGACTACCATGCCGACCGTGTTAGCTGGTCGTTGCGGCGAGTGAGGAATTTGCGGAGGCAAGAGAAAGATGTCACCTTCTTTGATCGAGATGTCTCGTCGCTTCCCGTCTTCAAAGATTTTTAGCGTGATGTCCCCTTCGAGTTGGTAGAAAAATTCTTCGGTGGGGTTCACATGATAATCTTTTCGCTGATTAGGCCCACCAACGATCATGATGATGAAGTCGCTGTCTTTATATACACATTGGTTGCCGACCGGCGGTTTGAGCAGATGGCGATGTTCGTCAATCCACTCTTTCAAATTGAATGCAGCTAATGCCATAATGCGATCCTCCAGCTTTCGTGTCCGACTGTGATTCGTTCCACTACGCGATAGGGCGATAGTGTATCGTCGGGTGGGAGGATTGTGAAATAGGCGGGATGGCTGGCGATGCAAGTCAGGGCGGACGCGGGCTATTTCCCGCTCATCCGCCCGGAATAACTAATTCATTGGCGTATAGTACCGAAGTGATCTTTACGGAGCTTGCTGGCAGTGGTCCAACCAATGGCCACAGGCACTGATGTTTTCGTCATTGACACATTTATCATAAACTATGTCGCATACTTTTTTGAGCTTGAGCTTGAGCTGGTACCTCGGTTCTTCAAGCATCAAAATTCCATCCTGGCTCAACTGTTTGCCCTCGACTGTTTCCTGGTATAGCGGTGAGAAATGTAGGGTTTCAACTAATTCACCATTTGCATAGAAGAGAGCTACGACGGTCCCCGAATCGATGAACACCGTGGCGGCATCAGTCCAGCCGAAAGCATCCATAACTGTTGTAGAAGTCAAATCCTCCACTTCCATATCGAATGTGCCGCTGTTGCCATTTCTGCTAGCCATCACACCCAAAGTGGCAATAAAAACTTTTTTCGGGTTTTTTATCGTAGGAACCGGACCAACGGTGAACGTAAATCAATCACTGACCGTTTGTGTTTGGAGATCAAGAACGATAGCCCCATCTTCATCGAGAATTAAATTGTAACGATTGTCGTCATCCCAAAAGGTGATGGCTTCGATAACTTCCACGCCCATTTCAGCACGCTCGGACAGTACCCGTTCGACCTGAACAACGGGCGTTATAGCAGCACGCTGTGCCTCCCAATCGGGAACCATTTCTTCGTCTTGTGTTACTAACTCAGGTGCGTTCGTTTTCAGTATCCGCAGCACATCACTTCGCCTGGACTCACCCTCATCGGCATATGCCAAATTAAGCCCCGCGCCAGCAAGAACAAGCGCTAACAGTCGAACCTTTTTCGATACATTCATAACATACTCCCCAGTAAAAAGATTTGCCCTAAAATTTCCTTTAGCAGAAAGACAGTAATGTGTTCGGCAGTAGCCAGAGTAAGCTACCACGTCACACCTATATATTCCTATTGTCGCTCTCCCTCCCTATTGTCAAGAGAAAAATAAAACAAATTTATGGATTGTCCGAGAATTCTTCGATGTGTCAGACTTCCATCGCTGGATGGATTGAAAGTGAAATAGGGGTATTGTCTGACGACTACGCAGACTACATTTGGGATTATCTCATGGATTCATGTCCGTTTTTCCACCTGCCAGAGCGATTTTAAGTTTTCAGTCGTCGAAGGTTCGTTATGGGAATATAATAGGTGATGGTCGGATTAACTCGTATGGGGGAGTGAGTGCGCTTTCCGGGAAAGTTGTGCTTGTAGCTGAGAATAACGAAGAAGGGGTTCTGCTTGAATTGTAATAGCCACGGACAGTTGCTGGTCACGCAGCGATTTAACTTTCGATGCTTGATGTACGGATTGGTGTTGCTGAGCATAGCTGGGATAGCCCGCGCGGCGGCGCCTGGCGCGGTGCGCGTGTTGCGGCGCTCGTCTGATTCGGGGATGGCTACGTTCCTTGTTCCAGCTCGCGGTCAAGTGTTACCAGTCGATGCCGCGTCGAATCGTCGTGCTGATGTCGCTCAAAGTTTTTTGAAACAATATGGCCAACATTTTGGTGTGGTCGATTCTGATTTGCAGCTTATTCGAGATGACTCGCGCTGCGTCGCTGATGTTGTCGGCGGCTATCATTCTACCTTTCGGCAGGTTCATCGCGGCATTCCCGTTTTTAGCGGCATGTTGAAAGTGCATCATGGCTTGGACGCTCAGGTAACGGCAGCCAATGGTGAATTTCATTTGATTCCCGACAAGCTGCGCACCGTGCCAAATGTCACGGCTAAGCAAGCCGGGGAATTAGCTATGGGTTTGGTAGGGGAAAGTGACACGCATGTGGCTCAATCTACTTTGCTGATCGTCGATCCGGGATGGTACGGTGATATGTCCATAGGCCCGCATCTGGCCTGGCAGGTGTTCGTAATCAATGATGCCGGTGATGTTGATGAGGCGTTTTTTATAGACGCCCATACCCTCCGTGTTTTGGACCGTTGGTCTCGCTCGTGTTCGGTTAGGAATCGCTTGATTCACGATGCTTTTGTAGGGCCTGCGTTGCCGGGCGTGTTGGTTCGTAGCGAAGGTAATTCGCCTAATATAGTTGCTGATGTGAACGCCGGGTATGACTATACTGGCGATGTTTACGACTATTTCTTCCGCTCCTTTGGCCGGGATAGCATTGATGGTCTGGGTTTGAATATGGTAATGACCGTTCGATCGTCAAGCCCGATGGTTCCCTGCCCCAATGCGTATTGGACGGATGCCCGCCAACAAACGGTTTTTTGTGCTGGTGTGGTGTCTGATGATGTTGTGGGGCACGAATGGGCGCATGGGTTGACGAGCTTTACGGCTAATTTGATTTATCAAAATCAGTCGGGCCAGCTTAACGAATCTTTTTCAGATGTTTTTGGCGAACTCATCGACCTGCTAAATGGCGATGTTGCGGAAGTCGGTCCTGCGTCCGCGCCTTTTTGGCCTAAGGATGCGAATTATGTCTATTCCGGATTGGATGAGCCTAACAACCTTCGTATTGATCGGTCTGTCAGTAGTTTATGCAGCGTGATTCAAAATAATTACGCCGATGGTTTTCGCTGGCTAATTGGGGAGGATTCGGCTGGGTTTTCCGGCGCGATCCGGGATATGTGGAGTCCGGGATGTTATGGTGATCCTAATCGGGCTTTTAGTACGGCGCAAACTTGTGGTGGGTCCAACAACTCAGATAACGGCGGCGTACACAGTGGCAGCGGTATTCCTAATCACGCCTTTGCGATGCTCGTTGATGGTAGTGCGTTCAATGGATTTACGATCGAACCCATCGGGCTAATCAAGGCTGGGGCGGTTTGGTTTCACGGTTTGACGTACTACCTTACGCCCGGTTCTGATTTTAAGGATGCGTTTTGGGCGTTCAATCAGTCGGCTAGCGATTTGGTCGGCACGTTCGTACTCGACCCGCGCACGGGATTGCCCATTGGCGAAATGTTTACGCAGTTTGATGCCGATCAAGTTGAAGCGACGTTGTTAGCTGTGGAGATGAATACGGACGGTCGATGTGGGGCGAGTGTCAATGTGCTTGATTCGGCAGCGCCACCCATTTGTTCCTCGCAGCGCATGTTTTTTGAGGATGATTTTGAGAGCGGTGCTTTTGGTTGGACCGTGTTCAATCAGGCTCCACTTCCGCCTACGCCATATAATTGGGTGTTAGATAGTTCGCTACCTGCGGGTCGCACAGGTGTTGCCTGGATGGCTGATGACCCGAATATCGGAGACTGTGTTGCGCAGGATGAATCGTCTCAACATGCGCTGATTAGTCCTGGTATTAGCTTGCCGTTTAATGTGAATCAACCTCAGGTATCTTTTACGCATTATGTGGCTACGGAACCTGGGTTTGACGGTGGCAACGTATCCTTTATGGCTGTGGGGCGAACGAGTTGGTTGTTGATTCCGGATTCGGCGTTTTCGTTCAACGATTATAATACGACGTTTAAGACTGTAGCCCAGGGAAACACCAATCCCTTAGCTGGTCAGCCAGCTTTTACTGGGGCCGGTGGTGGATGGGGTACGTCAGTTATTGACTTATCCAGCTTAGCTTTGCCGGGCGATACGATCCAATTGAAATTCAATTTCGGCAAGGATGGCTGCACTGGATTAGATGGCTGGTATGTGGATGATTTTGTGGTATTTGATTGTTTTTGTAACGCGAACATTGACTGTGATGATGGCGACCCATGTACGGGTGATTTTTGTGACGCTGGCGTTTGTGATGTCTCGCCGCGCAATCCTTGTATAGCCATCAACACGACAGAGCCGGCTAGTGATAGTATAGATGCTCGTCGCGCAGGTGTTGATGGCGGGCCGACGAATTGGGTTACAGTTGATGTAAACTTCGATGGTAGATACCGGCCTGCGCCTTTGGACTTCACGTTGGCTGATGGTCAGGCAGGAGGGGCTACGCCAGCGATTTTGCAAGTGATAAAGATTGGGATCCAGTCTTATAGATTAAACTTATCTGGGCCAATCGCTTCAGATAGATGGTCGGTCTTTTCGCATTCTGCGAGTGGCGAACAATTTTGTCTGGGGGTATTGTCAGGCGATATTGATCAAAACGGCGTAGTTAATATGCAGGATGTTCGCAGTCTTATCGAGCATGTCAGCCTTGCGCCCAACGTCGAGATATCGTCTTACCGATACGATTTCGATGGTACCGGCAACGTAACTTCTTTGGATTTGATCGACGCGATTGATGCGTTTAGCGGGGCTGATGGGTCGCAGGCCACGCAAGGCAAGACGCTCAGCACGTCCCCGTGTCTTAATTAACGCGGTCCGCTCAAGGTTTTCTAATAGCTACTACGCATGTAGCGAAAAATTTGGTATGCTTTCCCGTAAGAATAATGTGTCGGCTGGTAGCGATGGCCGTAGGGTAGTGATAGTTGATTCGGAACAAACTCATGTATTTAGACCTCAATACGATCAAAGGTGTTTTGGGCTTGGCATTAGGCTTGATGATAGCTGGTTGTTCCAGCGGCCCGTCGCCCAGCAAAGTTATATTAACGCAATCTAAAACGAACGTGTCTGCGCCGAAGAATGACGTGAAGGCCGACGTATTGAGTGGCCGGCATGCTTGTGACGATCTACCTATTGTTGTCGTGGAGGAGGAATACGATAACGGACAAGTGTCATTGCAGCAGGAAGTTGTGATAAATGCAGATGGCGAGCAGGTGTTTCACGGTTTGATGACACACTACTGGCAGAACGGGAAAAAGAAGCTGCAAATTGAGTATCATTGTGGCCAAAAGCATGGTCTTCGGGCAAGTTGGTATCAGGATGGACAGCCTTGGTCCGTTGGTGAGCATTTTTATGGTAAGGACCACGGCGAATGGATTGTGTGGTTTGCTGATGGAAAGAAACAGCGACAATTCACGATCAATGCTGGCGTTTGGGACGGTGCGTATACCAGTTGGCATGCAAATGGCCAAACGAAAATTAGTGTGGTATATGCAAATGGTCGACGGCAAGGGCCATCGCGTTTATGGGATGACAAAGGGAATCTCGCCCGCGAAATTCAATACGCAGATGACAAGGTTCAACCTTCACCCAGGTAAGCTTCGTCTGAGGTGGTTGAATTTGCTCACAAACTAAACTGCATTACCGAATAATTTTGTTGCATAGCAGCATGAAGTTGGGCTTTTACGTTTCACGTCCGAAAACGACTAACATTCTTCTGCATCTTTAACTATATCAAGTCAATCGTGTGTTCATTTACGTCGATCTTATGGTGAGACGTGCGTAGTTTCTACGAATTGCTTTTTTAGTTCCATGTTAAGGATGTCTTGTTATGACCACCGCTACTATCGCTCCAACTTCGGACGCGCCTGTTGGAGAAGCCAGTTCTGTAAGGCCGGCTGCGCCGCATGTAAATTTCAATCAAATTACGAACGAGCAATTTCAAGAAGCGGCAGATCATATGAAGCTGGACCAAGAGGTTCAGCTTTTGTTGCGCACACCTTATCGCGAGCTAATCGTTCAAATCCCCGTGCGTATGGATAACGGTAAATTAGAATTGTTTCATGGTTTTCGTGTACAGCACAACGCGGTTCGCGGTCCTTACAAAGGTGGTATTCGATATCATCATGAGGTTGATCTTAATGAAGTTAGATCGCTGGCCGCGCTGATGACCTGGAAGACGGCACTTGTGGATGTTCCTTTCGGCGGGGCCAAGGGAGGGGTTACTTGTGACCCTACCCAGATGAGCCGTAAGGAGCTGCAAAGTATGACGCGCGGATTCGCCCAAAAGATTGATATGGCTATTGGTATTTACCGTGACATTCCTGCCCCGGATGTTGGTACGAATGCTCAAATCATGGCTTGGATGATGGACGAGTATGGTAAGAAGCATGGCTATACGCCGGCGATTGTGACGGGTAAGCCGGTTAATCTTGGCGGGTCACTGGGGCGAGACGAAGCTACGGGGCGCGGGGTGATGATTATTACCCGCGAAGCCTGCAAGGCTTTTGGCACCGACATCAAGAACGCGCGAATCGCTATTCAGGGCTTTGGTAATGTTGGGTCATGGGCCGCGCGTTTGATCTCGAACCTTGGTGCGAAAATTGTAGCTGTTTCAGATGTGCAGGGCGGTATCTTCGCTGAGAAGGGGCTGGACCTTGACAAAGTATTTTCGCATCTAAAAAACACTGGCTCAGTAGTTGGTACGCCGGGCACGAAGTCTGTCACTAATGAAGAACTTCTTACGTTGGATGTGGACGTGCTTATCCCAGCGGCTTTAGGTGGTGCGATTACCGAGGACAATGTGGATGACGTTAAGGCGAAATTGATTATCGAAGCCGCGAATTCACCAGTGACACCTTACGCAGATCAACGATTACGAAGCAAGGGCGTTCGCGTGGTGCCGGATATTTTAGCGAACGCTGGTGGCGTTACGGTGTCCTATTTTGAATGGGTTCAAAACCTGCAACAGTTCAATTGGGATTTGGATAAGGTGAACCATGAATTAGAGCTTCGCATGGTGAAGGCTTGGAATGCTGTATACCAACGCCACACTGACGAAAAAATCCCGCTGCGAACATCGGCCTATACGGTGGCGCTGGCCAAGGTGGCCGAAGCTTCTCGCCAGCGTTTTTAGACCTCGCTATTTATGGTTTTTGTCATCTGCAGAATCGCTCGGCGCAGTTTTTAAGACTTTGCCAGACATGATGCCGCCGTAATTTTTGGCGTAAGACCACCATATACCGCTGTAAAAATTATTGTGCATCATCACCCTGGCCGAATATGTGCCTAGAATGGGGATGGAGATTTCGTCCAGTGTAATCACTGGCGTATCTCCAGCCCAGAAAACCCGCACGGGAACCGGAATGGTTACGTCCTTGTCGTCTGCAATTTCTATGCGGGCTTGGATGAGCCAATCGTGTTCGCCGATTTTACTCGCGCTGACGATGGTGTATCGCTCTGGTTTTGGCGGGGTGAGAGGTTTTTTACTTTTTAATCCCCCTTCTCCGGTCATCTGCCACAGCCCCTCAAGCACGGCGTTAGAAAGTAGCGTCTCAAATTTCTTTTCGAGCTGCGCGTTTTTTGCGTCATCTTTTGGGGCGGCTGATAGGGATTGCGCGGTGCATCCGAATGTTAGTGTCAACAGAATTATTGTTGAATAGATGTTTTTCGTAGTCATGTCGCGTTCTCCTGTTTGATCGTACCACTGCTTGGATTATTGTATGCGCCGGCTATCTCGCTGGCTAATCTAAGTCGCTGATGGATTTGAGTCAGGCCAAAGACGCCTGTATTATTTTGATCGTCGCCTGCTCGCCAATGGCATTTTTCCCGAACCCTCGAACCGCGCCGTGTTCAACGGCTGCCTCTTGCGCGTCGGTGAAATTGCTGACGAGCATGATTTTGACTTCTTTCCCGAACGATGCTTCTTTGACTTTGCTAATGAGTGCCTGGCCTTCTTGCCCGTCGGCGTCGAATATGCGATTTACGAGTATAAGATTGTAATCATGGTCGCGGATGGCGGATAATGCTTGCGACAAGTCGTGCGCTCGGTCGACCTCCGCATGAAGAGACGATTGTAACATACGCGATATATTTCCGTGGTCGAGGTCGCATTGTCCCACGTCGAGGATTTTTGGTTTTGATTGGTCCATGTTCTAGGCGTTCCCATTGTTGTCATAAATTGTTAATAAGTAATTCACATTACTCCGAGCGCAGGGCTGGGAGTAAAGGGGTTTTTAAGGTCGGAATCAAAGCGGCTGCTCCGCCTCCTATGCCGACGATTAGCGTGCCAACGATGGTCATGACGATAGATGCCCAGGGAATAGCCTGCGGTCGGTTGATGAGGTGCGGGGCGATGGCTACGGCTGCGGGAATGATGCCGGCGGTCAATCCTAATACAACTAAAGTGGTGTTCTCCGCTAAGACCATCCAACCTAAGCTGCGATGCGTAAAACCCAGGGCGCGCATTAGGGCTAATTCTCCTCGCCGCTCCCACACGTTACGAAGTAAGACCACCGCTAGGCCTATGGTACCGAGTATTAAACCTAATCCGCCGAGCGTTTGAAACGTGCCCAGGTAAGTGTTTTGGACGGCGAGGAATTCGTTAAGACGTTGCTGGCTTGATGATACGTCAAACGAAAAATCTTGTAACTCGGTTTCTAACAATTGGCTGACGGTTTCAATTGAGTCTGTCGGTGTTTCAAATAGAAACAAGTTGTGCCCATGTATGGATGGGAAGAGTTTGGTGAACCGCGACTCCGCGATGATGAGTTCGTCTTGAAGAATGCTTCCGCTGAGTAGGGCGACAAAACGCAACGTGACCTCTTGGCCTTGCTCGTTTTGCATGACTAAATCTTTACCTAACCCCAAGTGCCATTGCCATAGCACTGCGTTTTCATCTCCAATGACCGGGATGACGCCATCGTCGAGCGTGCGCTGTAACAATAGCCAGGGGTTTTCTATTTCTTCTTTGGACTCTGCGAGGGATTTTGAAAAGATGAAGCCGCCACGATTGATGAATTTGTCTGACACACCAGCTAATCGCGGGTCGGATGGCATGTACAAATTTAGACAGCTCGACGCATCGCCAGGTCGAAGTCGCATGGGGAAGGTAGAAGTCGAAGCCAATGTTTGGCTGGCCTTTTCAGTGATGTTCAAGGCTTCGCGTCCGTCAGCAGTGTTCAGGTCGTAGGGTAGTGCGAGCGTGGATTCTGCAACGAGTGAAAAGCCGCCGCTGCCAGAATCTTTTTGGGCAGTGTCTGTCGTGGCGTCAAGGTGGAATGCCTCTAAGGCGGTGACGAGAAATGCGGCTGATGCAATGAGTGATGCTATCAGTAAGCTGCGGCCCGCGTGTCGTGGTGCGTTGCGAATACCTAGCAGGCACATCGCAGCTGTGCCTCCATCCTTTATGGTGCTTCGTTGTTTTTTGGCTAGCCAACCGCTGATGAGGGCGAGCATCATCACCAGCAATAAGGCGCCGCTCAGAAAAAACGCGATAGCAGGAGGGAGTGCGTCGGTGAATGATGGTAATACCATAAGCGATATTGCGAAGACTCCCGATAGGCTGGCTATCATTTTCCACTTTTTGCGAGGGCTTTTGTGTTTGGAATTTTCTGGTCGGATCGCGCCAGAAAGCATGGCTCGGGTGGGGCTTCGTTTGATGTCCCGAACCGCTTTGGTTATGGATGCCAAAGCAACGGCACAGCTAGCGGCATAACCTATACCTAAGGTGACTGGTGACAAGGATAACGATAAAAATGGCGCGTTCGCAGCGGCGGACCATGACGTGCGTAATCCGGTGAGCATTAGCCAGGCGTAACCCGCTGCGCCAGCAAGACCCACGACGGCGCTGACTGCGATGACGATGCAGCCCTCAGCTAATAATAGGCGAAGTATTGTACGCGTAGGGATGCCGACGGCTGAGAGGATGCCGATATCTTTTACGCGCTGCTCGACGCCTAAGCGAAATAACAGAGCGACGAGCATGACGGATGATGCGATAAGGAAGATGCTAAAGCCAATAAACAGGCCACCGAAGTCTGTGCTTCCTGAACTGGCGGTGATAGCATTCGCGCGAACGGCTTTGAAATTTAGGTCAAGCTGGGCGGGTTTGATTGAGGCAATCATGCGTCGCGAAATTTCATCACTTACCGCTTGAATCGGGCGTTCTGGCGATACATGAAACCGCACGGACGTCGCTCGAGCTTGAGGTTGGCCGTTGTCTGCCCACAGGCGTCTGCCGTCTTCCAAAGATATAAACGCTTTCGGCGTAGGCCCATGCTTTTCCCAGTAGTCGTCGTCTTTATCGCGCACCCGTTTTAGGTCTACGGGAAAGGGCGGATCCCAATCGGTCATGCTCTTGGCATCTGTAATACCGGGGTAAGCCGGAATGAATCCTCGGTCCAGCGATTGCGGATTATCTTTTACGATGCCTTGTAGGTGAAAGGTTGATGTCGCGGCGCTAAGCTTACCAAACTCGCCGGTCACATAATAAGTCAACTCGATGGATTGGCCTACCGACGCGCCTAAGTCTGAAGCGGCCCATTCGTTGAGAAGCAGATTCCCACTGGGGATATTTTCGATTGTGCTTGAGTCCGTAAGTGTCAAGCTGATTGCACTGTCAGCACGAGGCTGAATAGCTACCACTGTGGAATAGGGGATGTGAACAGTAGCCTTGGGTTGTAGTAGTGAAATAGAATTGGCTAAGTATGTTACAATCGGGGACGTGGGCAATTGTAGTTCGCCCCCGACCGAATTCGCGGCGGATTCAACGACCGGTGCGAGCAGCATGGCTTCACTGTCTAAGGAAATATATCGTCGAGATTCATCTTGGCGTAAGGTCAAGCCATAGTCTTCGAGCGATACTGATTGTTGCAAGGCAGACGTTAGCCAATCTTGTGCGGGCGTGGGGGCGTCATGTTGGTTAGCGATTAGCAGAATCGCGTTGGCTCGTCCCCTTTGTTTTACTGTGCGTTGAAGATCTTCGAGAGGAATGAAGACGTTTCGAGGCGATGATTGTCGTGGGTCAAGTCCAAAGTTTGCATAGTCACTTTCCTCTGCTAATTTAGCTACGGTGAGTCGCATGGTTGTTGTGGTATCGTCGCGCCTGCCGAGCAGCGTTTCAGTAGAAATGGCGCTTGGTTTACCGAGGCGAATCAAAATGTCGTCGCCAACCTTAACGCCAATTTCCACGGCTAGACGTTTATTGACCATGACCGAGCCACCGGTAAAGCCTACGATTTGAATGTGGTTGGCGCGAGCGCCGCTATCAGCGTGAGCCACGCCGCCTGGCATTATAATTGCGGAAAATCCGCTGGAAAAGTAGCTATCAAAGCCATCTTGTTGGCGAAGCGTATCAATAAGAGAATCGCGGAAAAATCGTGACGAGGTCATGGCGTGCGTGACCGGGCCTAGTCTGCCGATGGCTACGTCGCGCAGGCTGTCGCGCATGGAGTCGCCAACAATCATCGCGCCTGTTAGCGTAGCTGTGGCAATGACAACGCCCAAGGCAACGGCTAGGTGAGCGCGATAGTGATGACGCAAACTGCTAAAAATAAATCCGAATAAGCTCACGCGGAAATTCCTATTGGTTAGCATCCAGCGATCCATCAACGAGTACCAAGCGTCGGTCGAAACGATTGGCTAATGATTCGTCGTGCGTAACACAAATCAAGGTGACGCCTTCGTGCTGCTGCAATTCGAATATCACTTCGACCACGCGTTTAGCCGTGGCCTGGTCGAGATTTCCAGTGGGTTCGTCAGCGAGTAGCAGTGCGGGGCGGTTGATAAGCGCTCGAGCGATAGCGACGCGCTGCCGTTCGCCGCCAGAAAGTTCAGCCGGTTTATGATTGACTCGATCAGCTAGGCCAACTTTTCAAGAAGCGATTGAGCGCGATCAGCCGACGACGATTGATCGGAAGATACCATGGTCGGTAGCAGGACATTTTCCAGGGCGGTGCATTGTGGAAGTAGGTGATGATCTTGAAAAATGAAGCCGATGGATTTATTTCTAAAACCCGCGAGTGCTTTTTCTGGCAATGAGAACGGGTTTTGCTGGTTGATGGTAACGCTTCCGCTCGTGGGCGATTCGAGTGTGCCTAAAATGTTGAGTAGCGTACTCTTGCCCGCACCGGATGGCCCCATGATAGCCACGGATTCGCCAGCTTTGAAAGTTAAAGATATGTCGCGCAGTACCGTCAGGCTCCCCGTACCTATGGGATAGGTTTTACATACGCCGTCAAGAATCGCTTGGCTCATAAGATTTCGTCCTGTTACGTTTGGTCGTTCAGAATAAGGTTATGCACCACGCGCTTGTTTGACAATCGCCTCGTAGATAGCCCATGTTTGGGTAGCCATTAAGTCGTCGGTAAACGAGGTGGCTACAGCTTCTCTGCCCGCATCCCCCATCGTCCTGCGTTTAGCAGGATTATCATGTAATTCGATCAGCGCCGTAGCCAATGCTTGGGCATCTCCTGGTTCATAAAGTAGGCCGCCTTGAGTAGCTGTAATGAGTTCCGGGAAAGCGCCGTGCTGAGGCTGAACGACGGGAACGCCGCAGGCTAAGGCTTCGAGAATGTAGAATCCTTTCGCTTCAGCGTAGGTTGTTGGCGTGGATAATACATGCAGCGATTGAAGCATGGCCAATTTTCCCGCGCGATCTACTTCACCTACAAAGTCGACTTGGCTGCTTAATCCTTTGTCTCGCAGGAAGGATTCTACTTTTTGCCAGTATGGTGTGTCGGCTTCGCCAAGATAGCCCGCGATGCGAAGTCGGCTGTTGGGGCGGGACTGACATAATATGGCGAACGCCTCGGCTAAGTTAGCCAATCCTTTTTCGGGGCAGATGCGGGCGAGATATCCTACGGTGAAAGGGGCATCAGCCGGTTTTGCTGGCGGGAAATCTTGCACGGCGATGCCCATGACAGCTTGGTGGATTCGTTCAGGTGGAATTCCAAAGTGCGTGGCTGAGTGTTGCGCGTAATAATTAGTAGGTGAGATATAGCCATCGATATGTCTCGCACCTTCACGGACCAATTTGAAGCATCGGTCGCGGAATTTTTCCGGCAGAGCGTCCATGAAAACGTCTTCGCCGGAGAGTGAGCATATCACGGGGACGCCTAAAGATTTCTTGAGGTCATTAGCCATGCCTACGAACATGAGGTTGGGTAAATGGATGAGCGAGGGAGACATTTTCTTTAGATAGGCGATAAGCTTCTTTAATTCTTTTCGCTGCGCACCGTGGTTTCCTTCCAATACGGAGACGGTCAACGCGCCGACATCCTCCGCACGGGTTTTCGCGGCTAATTTACCCACGCCTCGGAGCAACCTTGGGGCGTCGAGAAGTTTGTCCATGAACCAGGGCGTGTGCCGGAAGATAGCTGATTTCTGTTGCAGGAATACGTTGATGCCGCCGTAGTGAACGTGATGTTCGCTGACGTCCGTTTCGTCTGTGCGAATGGGTGTATACAGCGGGATAAGGGTGACGTCATAGCCAAGTGATTTTAACTTGGCGACGACGCGATTGTCTCGCATACAGCTACCGCAATACATACCGCCTGCGCCAGCGATTAGGTAGGCGATGCTCATGCTTTTGTTGACTCGGTGTGAGTCCTGCCCGTTAGCCATGCTGAGTATCATAACCAGACAAGCCAGTTCGCCGCTAGTAAACAAGTATCACGACGGTCACAACGTCAGCCTAAATATCGTTTGCCAGTTGTGTGGTGAGAAAAAAATACACAATGTGACAATCGTGGGTCGTTGCCATAATGGGCTGAAAATGGGAAGATGGATAATTGTTCGAGTGTAGTAGGCAGATGCTCGCGCTGTGGGTGTTGCCTGGTAGGCTGTTGATGCTGAGAGTTGTTACGTTATGCCCTATTATTGCGCCGAGCAAGAGACGTTGGATCGTGATTCGATCGAACAGCTTCAAAGACGCAAGCTAGATGCGCTCATGACTATCGTGCGCGATAGCAATCCATTTTATAAAGATAAATTTGAAGGCCTTTCGTTTGACCCAATGGTGGACCCGGTCAGTCAATTGCCGTTTACGACTCGAGCTGAGATTCAGGCGGATATAGACGCTCATCCTCCCTATGGTACGAATCGTTCTTGCGCCTTGAGTGAGTGCGTTCGACTACATCAAACTTCCGGCACGAAAAGTGGTCAGCCTTTGCGATGGCTTGATTCGGAGGAGTCGTGGTCCTGGTGTACGACTTGTTGGCGAATTGTATTTCGGGCGGCTGGGGTTCAAGACGACGATGTTGTTGCGTTTCCGTTTTCATTCGGTCCGTTCATCGGGTTTTGGATGGCTTTTGATGCTGCGCAGTTGCTTGGGAACAGGGTACTCGCAGCCGGCGGCATGACGACCAAGGCTCGGCTGCGATATATTATTGATAATGATGCTACGGTTATTTGCTGTACACCGACTTACGCCATGCGCATGGTTGAGGTCGCAGCGGAAGAGTCGATCGATTTAGCATCGTCAGCTGTGCGGATGATTATTGTTGGCGGTGAGCCGGGCGGAAACATCCCGGCTGTGAGGCAGCGCATTGAGGCTGGTTGGGGCGCGAGACTTTTCGACCATGCGGGCATGACCGAGGCTGGCGCGTGGGGCTTTGAGTGTCTTGAATCGCCGGGCGGGATTCACATCATCGAATCTGAATATATAGCTGAGGTGATCGACCCGGACACGAACGCGACAGTCGCCGACGGTCAGCCAGGCGAATTGGTATTAACTACATTAGGCAGGTCCAGCCCCGTCATTCGATATCGCACTGGCGACTTGGTCGTTCTCACGCGCGATCAATGTGATTGTGGCCGATGTTTCGCTCGATTGGAAGGCGGCATTCAGGGGCGTATCGACGATATGCTGTTTATTCGGGGTAACAACGTGTTCCCTTCAGCGATTGAGGCTATCATTCGGCAGTTTTCGGAAGTCGCAGAATTTCGCTTGATAGCTGACCATAGTGGGGGCATTTGCAATTTATGTATCGAGATTGAGACTATAAGTTCGGCTAAGGCAGCCGGGCTGGAGGATCGAATCGCCAATAAGGTGCGGGATAAGCTGTTGTTTCGCCCTGACGTCGTTTCGGTCAAGGCTGATACGCTGCCGCGGTTTGATATGAAAGCGAAACGACTTGTTCATACAAACCGTTCCGGGTAACAATAGTTATAAATATAAGGACGGTTGCGAAGGCTGAAGAATAGTTGCCAGAGTACATCAAAGACGGTTATAGCGCTGTCGGGAGAACACGATCATCATGAAACGTATTACTTATTTCACTGCGATCATATTAATTTGTTGCAGTACTATGGCTCAGGCGAACGATTGGCCATCATGGCGAGGCCCTCAGCAAACGGGCATTACGCAAGAAAAGGCTATGGTCACAAGTTGGGGAGATGATAATTCTCAAGTGCTATGGCAGGTTCCCATCGGTGGCCGATCGACGCCTATTGTGATGGATGGTCGTGTGTTCATGATTGCCCCCGCAGGCGGCAACGAAACGTTACACGAGCGTATTGTGTGCCTCGATGCTGACACCGGAAAAACAATCTGGGAACATCACATCAACGTGTTTCACACAGACATTGTAGAAAATCGACTGGGCTGGACGTCTGTCGTCGGCGACCCCGAAACCGGCAATGTCTACGCTCATGGCACGGGCGGGCAATTGGTATGTCTGTCTCGTGACGGTAAGCTCTTATGGCAGCATTCATTAACCGAAACCTTCGGACGCTCCAGCGGTTATGGCGGCAGATTACAAACGCCTATCATTGACGAAGACCGGGTCATTATTAGTTTTACTTATATCCTCACGCAGTGGGGCACGGGCAAGAAAAAAGCTGGACATCGCTACTACGCTTTTGATAAGCGAACCGGTGAAGTTGCTTGGTGGGCGCAACCAGGGGGTCGGCCACTTAACACAACCTATTCTGCGCCAGTCGTAACCGTGGTAGACGGGCAGCGAATGCTTATTGCCGGTAACGCCGACGGTAATGTTTACGGTTTGAAAGCGCGCACCGGCGAAAAGGTGTGGACCTTCAAACTAAGCAGAGGCGGGCTGAATAGCTCAGCCGTTGCTGATGGTAAGTATGTTTACATCGCTCATAGCGAAGAAAATATTTCCGGAACTGTCATGGGCCGCGTGGTGTGCATTGATGCTTCTGGAAAAGGTGACATCACCGAGACAGGCGAAGTCTGGCGGGCGGATGGACTCAAGGTTGGTTATTCCTCTCCGGCGCTAGCGAATGGTCGTTTGTATGCGGTGACGAACTCCGCGCAAATGCACTGTTTGGACGCTAAAACTGGTAAGTCCTATTGGTCCGAGAGTGTTGGACGCGTAGCTAAGGGGTCTCCCACGGTCACGGCGGATGGCTATATATACTTCGGCGAAGTGAACGCCCGTTTTCACATTCTCAAAGATGCGGGCGATCATTGTGAAATCGTTTCCACTAAGCAGTTTACCCGCGAGGACAAAATTGTGATTGAGGTCAACGGCACGCCCGCTGTCGCCAATGGCCGAGTCTACTTTATGAATAACGATGCGACTTATTGCCTGGGTAGTAAAGATGCCAAGACCATGTCGCTTCCAGTTCCAACCATGATGGCTGAAGCTTCAGCCAATAATGAAGCACCCACTAGCCTGCAAGTTGTACCCGCAGAGGCTACGCTTCATCCAGGTGGGACGGTCAAATTGACCGCTAAATTGTTCGACGACCACGGCGTATTGATTTCATCGCCGGATGTCGTGTGGGAAGTCGCTGGTACGCGTGGCTCTATTGAAAAAGATGGCTCATTTACGGCTGATTCTGCCAATGCGTTTTCGGCGGGGTTGGTGACGGCCACTTATGGTCAATTAAAAGCCAAGGCTAGATTGCGTGTGAGTCCACGTCTTCCGATCGAAGAAAATTTTGACAACATGAAAGTAGGCACGCAGCCACCCGGTTGGATTGGTGTGGATGCCAAGACGAAGCTGGTCGAAAAAGATGGCACTGTTGTGTTCCAAAAGATGGCCTTGCGACCTTCTGCGAAATATATGCGAATGCGAGCCTTTGCGACGCCACCGATGCCAACAGGATATACGGTAGAAGTGGACATGCGTGGCGAGTTAAAGCCTGGCAAAAGGCCAACACTTCCGGACATGGGTATTATCAACGCTCGATACAAATTGATTATGCTCGGTCGAGATAAAAAGCTTCGGCTCGTGACTTATTCTCCCATACCTCGCGTGCAAAAAGACATAGATTATGAGATGCAGCCGGACGTTTGGTATCGCGGCAAGTTGCGCGTTGATATTCAAGACGGCAAAGCCATCGTGCGGGGTAAGGTTTGGCCAAAGGATAGCGCAGAGCCAGGAGCCTGGACCATTGAAATGATCGACCCGCATCCCAATACAGAAGGAAGCCCAGGCTTGTATGCTTATTCCAAAGGGGCTACGGTCCGTCGAACGGGTGCGCCAATCTTCTTTGACAATTATCGAGTAACTAAAAATGATTAGGAAAATTTCTGATATGCAAACAAAGAAAAAACGAGCCGCGGGTTTCAACCCGCGCGGTATTACGGCATTGATAACACTGCTGTCATTTATACTTGTCACATCATCCCAAGCAGAGCCTCTATCCAAAGCCCATCGCGGCGATTGGACGATGTGGGGGGGCACGCCGGACCGAAATATGGTTTCGGGTGAAACCGGCATTGCTGAAAAGTGGGACATTAAATCAGGCTTAAATATCAAGTGGAAGTCTAAGCTCGGTTCTCAAACTTATGGCAATCCCATAGTTGCGCAGGGTAAGGTTTTGGTTGGTACGAACAATCGCGGGTATCTTCGCCCCAATATTAAGGGCGACAAGGGCGTGATTGTTTGCGTCGAGGAAAAAACCGGAAAGTTTCTCTGGCAACTTACTCACGACAAGCTGCCGACAGGCCGGGTGAACGATTGGCCTGAGCAGGGCATTTGTTCTGCGCCTTGGGTTGAAGGTGATCGAATCTATTACGTCAGCAACCGTTGCGAGTTGGTGTGCGCTGATTTGAACGGATTCCTTGATGGCGAAAACGACGGTCCATACAAGGATGAAAAATATACAGAAAAGCAGGACGGCGACATCATTTGGATCTTGGATATGTTTGAAGAGCTGGAAGTTTTTCCGCATAACCTAGCGACCAGTTCGCCTGTTGGCGCTGGCAATCTCATTTTCGTATCGACGTCTAATGGCGTGGACGAAGGGCACCTCAACATGCCCGTGCCAGACGCTCCGGATTTTCTCGCTGTCGATAAGCGAACGGGAAAAATCGTTTGGGAAGCAGGCCATCCAGCGGACAAGGTGTTGCATGGCCAATGGTCCTCTCCGGCGTATGGTGTGATCGACGGAACCGCTCAGGCGATTTTCACTGGCGGTGACGGGTGGTGTTATTCTTATGAGGCAACAACCGGAAAGCTGCTTTGGAAGTTCAACCTGAATCCTCAAGATTCTAAATGGATTTTGGGTGGCAGAGGCACGAAAAATAATATCATCGCAACGCCCGTCATTCAGGATAACAAAGTCCTCCTAGCTGTGGGGCAAGACCCCGAACACGGCGAAGGGCCTGGACATTTTTTCAGTATTGATGCGACAAAGCGTGGCGACATTACTAAGACCGGACTCGTGTGGCATATCGGTGGTGACGATTTCCATCGCACCATGTCATCCGCCACTGTCGCAGATGGCCTGGTATATAACGCTGATCTTAGCGGTTTTCTTTATTGTTTAGATGAAAAAACCGGCAAAGAGTACTGGAAATACGACACCATGTCAGCTATCTGGGGTTCGGCACTTGTGGTGGATGGCAAGGTGTTTTTGGGAACCGAAGATGGCGAAGTGATCGTACTCAAGCATGGCAAAGAATTGAAAAAGATAGCTGTCAACGATACAGGCAACTCCGTCTACACCACACCAGTCGCAGCTAATGGCGTACTTTATATCAGTAATCGTAATACGTTGTATGCGATTGAGAAAACGAAATAGTAGTGTGTGGCTAGTGGTAATGTTTTTGTTTGGTTAAGGATTTAAGCCGTGACATCATCATCGACGACATCATCTGGAACATCTTTGGACCAGCGCATATCTCAGGTGCGAGAATGCCTGGATGAGCATACGCGAGATATAATCGCGTGGCATTTTGATCCCAAGACCGGATGCCCGTTTTGGCTGGATTATGCTGAAACAATGAGCTTTGATCCGCGTAAAGAAGTTAAGGCTTACGATGATCTTGATAAGTTCGATAATTTTCAAGACCAATGGCTGCGCGAAGGTGACATCAGGCGGTGGGTTCCCAAGGGGCTTGCTGGCAAGCCGATATATGTTTTTGAAACCGGCGGTAGCACTGGCCGACCCAAGGCGCGGATCAACATTGAAGA
This sequence comes from Planctomycetota bacterium, assembly GCA_024280855.1. Lineage (GTDB taxonomy): Bacteria > Planctomycetota > Phycisphaerae > UBA1845 > UBA1845 > JAJRPG01. The sequence goes on from JAJRPG010000034.1 coordinate 95,311, forward strand.
TTTCAAAATTGATTACGAATTATTCAGCGGCACGCTCTCGGATGAAGCTTTCCCCAAAGGCGCAGATTGGCTCATGCTTGGCCCCAGTGGGCCTCGACGTTTACGCCTTGCGGTAGAGCATCTTTGTCAGTTTCGTGAGGGCATATGCTTTAGCATCGATCTTGATCCACGATGGGTAACAAAGCTGATTAAGTCGGGCCGCATGACAGAAATGCACGAATACAAAGACCACGTCATCAACCAAGGGCTAACTCTACTTCGTGCTCACGAAAACATTCAATGTATTTTTACCACACCCAAATTACTCGAAGCTTTGTGCGAAAAGGTCTCACTTAAGAAGCTGGGGATCAAAGGTGTTTTCTGTGGCGGTACGCAATTAACGGCTCAGTTCCATCGCTTCGCACGAGAAGAGTTGTTGGAAGGGGCGATAGAATTTGTGCCAACTTACGGCAATACGCTCATGGGTCTTGCTTGCCATAAGCCTTATGTACCAGAAGATAATTATAGCGTTATTTATTACCCGCCATCGCCGCGTGCGATGATCGAAGTGGTTGATCCAGACAATACTGATCGCGTGGTAGATTATGGCGAGACAGGGCGCGCTCGGTTAACGACCTTAACCAAAGAATTTTTCATGCCGCGATTCCTGGAACGCGACGAAGGCGTTCGCCACGCGCCGTGTGGCGCTTTCGCCTGGGACGGTATTGGTGATGTGCGTCCATTCTCCGGTTTTGCAACACCCATCGTTGAGGGGGTTTATTGATGTTGCACATCCCCGCATTGCGTCTAGGTCAGCCCTACGAAAGCATGACGAAAGTAGAGATTCTTCATCACGCCACAGGCGAGCCGGTTGCCTTGGTCAGTCAGGTTAACAGCGGAATCATAGGCCGAGATAGGAACCTAATAGCTGACGATGTGCTGGAAAATTACAGCGTCGCAGAGCTGTTGGAAATGTCTCGCCACGCCGCAGAATTGTTTATGACAGCCTCGCTGCCTCTTGGCGACACGATGCAATCATTCAACGATTATGTGAAACAACTCTCATCGACGACGGGGATGCCGATCACTTATTGCCGTCACAACGCGTCTAAAATTTATAATGTATTGAGCCAAATCGAAACCGTGATTCGCGGTTTGACGCGCGGCTTTGATCTATCCATTCTCGATGTTGGTCATGGCAAAAGTGCAGGCGGCACGCTTAGCTTTTTTAGAGACGGTCGCGTATTCGGGGCGGTGTTACCAAGCAACTCGCCGGGCGTACATTCATTATGGGCGCCAGCTATTGCGCTCAAAGCGCCGCTCATGCTCAAGCCAGGTCGAGAGGAGCCTTGGACGCCATACCGCATGATTCAAGCGTTTATCGAAGCCGGCGTTCCGAAGGAGGCCTTTGGTTTTTATCCTACCGATCATGCTGGTGCGGGCGAGTTACTTCGCCAGGTCGATCGATCCATGCTCTTTGGTGGCTCAGCTACGACGGCCCCTTACAAAAATGATCCGCGCGTAGAAGTTCATGGCCCAGGATTTAGTAAAGTATTGTTTGGCGAGGATTCGGTTGACGATTGGGAAAAGCATATTGACATGATCGCGGCATCCATCGCAGCTAATGGCGGTCGATCTTGCATTAACGCTTCCGGGGTTTGGACTCCCAGAGACGGGCGAGAGATCGCAGAGGCATTAGCCAAAAAACTTTCTACGATACAAGCGTTACCTGCGGACAATGCCGACGCTCAGATAGCCGCGTTTGCCAATGCTAATGTCGCCAAACAAATTTCCGCGATGATCGATAACGATTTGAATATTGATGGCGCGACAGACCTGGCTCAGGCGTGTCGTAGTCAAGAAAGATTGGTACATCTAGGGCGATGTGCCTATTTATTACCGACGATAATTCATTGCGACGATCGAGATCATCCGCTATCCAATCGTGAATTTTTGTTTCCATTCGCCTCCGTGGTTGAGTGCCCCGTCGATCAAATGCCTGCATCTATAGGCCCAACACTGGTCGCCACCGCAATCACGCAGGATGAGTCATTTAAGAAAAGATTGATGGCTTGCTCGCATATTGATCGCTTGAACATTGGCGCTATCCCGACCTATCAACTAAGTTGGGACCAGCCTCACGAAGGTAATCTGTTCGAGCATTTGTATCGTCAGCGCGCTTTCCAAGTCGAGTCTGCGGCATGACCGAAGATTCGTTCACGTTACCCGCTATTCTCGAACACTCACCTGTGCGCGTTCTTTTTGGCCAAGGTTTATTAGACGAACTAGGCCGATGCGCACGCGAAGAGGGTGCGCGTGGTGTGTTGCTCGTGACCGACCCTGGTATTGTAAAAGCGGGTTACGCAGATCGAGCGAAAGATTCATTAGAAAAAGCTGGTGTAGACGTTTTTCTTTTTGACGGAACACACGAAAATCCCACCACCGACAACGTCGCAGCCGGGGTGACATTAGCGCGGCAACACCCGATAAATTTTATTGTCGGTCTGGGCGGTGGTAGTGCGATGGACTGCGCCAAAGGCATCAACTTAATTCTCACCAATGGCCGAACGATGGCTGATTATTGGGGAGAGGGTAAAGCGACGGAAAAGTTGCTGCCGATGATTCTCGTACCCACAACCGCTGGCACGGGTAGCGAAGCGCAATCGTTCGCGCTCATTAGCGATGCAGATACCAAGCAAAAAATGGTATGTGGTGATCGTCGTTTGCCTCAAGAGGGCGGGCTTCGACCCAGGCTCACCATTCTCGATCCTCAACTCACGCGCAGTCAGCCCAAAGCAGTAGCCGCCGCAGCTGGGATAGATGCCATAGCCCACGCAGTTGAAACATCTGGAACCACACGCCGTAATGAGGTGTCGAGAGTATTTTCGAAACATGCTTGGCGGCTGCTCTCCTTATCGTACGGATCGGTTACGCCTGATGATGGTTTTGGACGAGCGAATATGTTGTTAGGTGCGCACCTGGCTGGCGCAGCTATTGAACAATCGATGTTAGGCGCGGCTCATGCGTGTGCCAATCCGTTGACATCAAATTACGGTATCGTTCATGGGCAAGCAGTGGGTCTATTGTTGCCGCATGTAGTGCGTTTTAATAGTGCGAACGGCGAAAATGTTTATGAGGATTTAACGACTGATCCGAATTCGCTAGCCCAACAATTGTCAAAATTTCTAACAACCAGCGGGCTACCGACATGTTTAGACGATTGCGGCGTAGATCGCGCTTCGCTACCCGCTTTAGCTACCTTAGCCAGTAAACAGTGGACTGCGGGCTTTAATCCCCGGCCAGTAGGCGAAGCTGAGCTTCTTGAAATCTACGAAGCCGCTTTCGCCTAAATATCTCGACCAAGGCATGTAACATCTGCGTGTCAATATAGCTGTCCACAAGATATTACATTGAGTCGCTTCACCAAGTCGTTATACTCGTAGACTGAAGATTTTGAAAACGATGTTAGCCAGGACAAGGGCGTCTGTTGTAAGCGAGTCAACACTGTGAACTTGGAAATTCTCAACGACAAAACAGAAGTTGGCACTTACTTCGTCTCTAATTATCCACCGTTCTCCGTGTGGTCGCCTGAACATATTCCCAAGGCCAATGATTTTCTGGATAAACCCTTAACAGATACTTCGCCCGTCGGGTTGTACATTCATATTCCGTTCTGTCGCAAGCGATGTAAGTTTTGTTACTTTCGTGTTTACACAGACAAAAATTCCAACGAAGTAGAATCTTATCTCGACGCCTTAGGTAAAGAAGTCGCCTTGTACGCCGACCGTGCAGGGCTGAAAGATCGTCATTTTGAATTTGTCTATTTCGGCGGTGGAACACCTTCGTTTTTAAGCGAAGCACAGTTGCAGCGTCTTGTTGATCGAATCGCGAAATATTGGAACTGGGAAAAAGCCAAAGAGGTTACATTTGAATGTGAGCCTGGCACGCTTAAAAAAGGCAAGCTCGAAACCATCAAAGCCATCGGCGTGACGCGATTGAGTTTGGGCGTCGAACATTTCGACGACGACGTCTTAGAGTTAAATGGCCGGGCGCATAAATCGCCTGAGATTTTCCGCGCTTATGATTGGGCACGCGAGGTTGGATTTGATCAAATCAACATCGACCTCATCGCGGGCATGGTGGGTGATACGACGAAAACCTGGGAGGAGACGGTCGCCAAAGCTGTTGCGCTCGACCCGGACAGCGTCACTATTTACCAAATGGAGTTGCCGCCCAACACCACGATTTCTCACGACATGACTCAATCCGGAACGGCTTCGCCCGTCGCAGATTGGCCAACCAAACGCGCCTGGGTGGACTACGCTTTTCAAGCTTTTGAAGCCGCGGGCTATGTCGTGTCGAGTGGCTATACGATGGTCAAGCCATCCGTCGGTTCAGGCTTTGTCTATCGTGATTCCATCTGGCACGGCGCGGATATGATTGGCATGGGCGTCGCCTCCTTTTCTCACTTTCAAGGCGTGCACTATCAAAACGCTGACAAATGGGAGGACTACATCGGCAAGCTCCAAGCTGGAGAATTGCCACTGTCTCGCGCATTCCAGATGTCACCGCGACAAGCCTTGATTCGTGAGCTTGTTTTGCAGCTCAAGCTAGGGCGCATCGACGCGGCCTATTTTCAAAATAAATTCGGGGTTGATGTTTTAGATGTTTATGCCGATGTCGTTAGCGCGTTGGTTGATAAAGGATTTGCTACGATTACAGGGCAAAAATTACACCTGTCTCGTCAAGGCCTGCTCCGTGTGGATGGATTGTTGCCCGCTTTTTTTGAACCACAAATTCAAGGTGGCCAATCCGCGTGATTTCTCGACCTGACCACATCACCAGTTGCGACAATGCGCTGACAGCTTTGTCTCTGCTCGCTAAGCCTTTTATCGATCCGTCTGTGTGTCATGACGGCATCGAGCAAGTAGAAGAAAATAAATTGCCAGCCATCGTGAAAAGACTTCTCGTGCATCAAAATCACATGACCACCACGCTTCAGGACCATCATGGCGAGCCAGTCGAGCTGCGCGTGTTGCGACATCATATGCATGAACATTTTTACACCCGGGAAATTTTGTTGACTCTGCCGATTTCCAACACGATTGTCGAATACGGTATTGTTCGCCTCGATCTTGAGGCATTATCAAGCGATGTACACGACGAAATACTCGCCAAGCATCGGCCGTTAGGAGAAATTTTAATTGCTCACGACGTGCTTCGTCGCATTGAACCTCGCTGGATGTTAAGGCTTTCACCGCAAGCAGCAATCTGGCAAAATGTTGAATTTCTTCATAGTGTAAAGTCCGTCGTATCCCAGGAAAACTTTGGCCGTATTGGCATCATCTATTGTCATCATAAACCCGCGATTGAATTATTTGAAGTCGTACTAAATGTCAGCCCTTCCGACAATGGCAGACATCAATCATGAACCATAAACCCGAGTACGATTGTGTGATTATTGGCGGCGGACCAGCCGGCGCTACCGCCGCAACCATCCTAGCCCAGCACAGCCGAAGCGTGATGGTTCTTGAGCAGTCATCATTCCCTCGCCCGCACATCGGCGAATCACTCATGCCGCAAACCTATTGGACTTTCAAAAGACTTGGCATGATCGAAAAGCTTGAAGCGTCAGATTTTCCGCGTAAAGAAAGCGTGCAATTCGTTTCAACTTCTGGTAAGGACTCTCAGCCATTCTACTTTACCGATCGTGATTCCAGCCCTTGTTCAACAACCTGGCAGGTCGAGCGAGATGCGTTCGACCGAATGATGTTAGACAACGCGATCGAAAAAGGTGCGCAGGTGCGTGAGGGGGTTCGCGTCAAAGAAGTTTTATTCGACGATGCAAAAGCTGTAGGCGTGCGTATTGCGATAGGCGCTGGCGTAGAAGATATTTTCGCCAAGGTAATCGTAGACGCTTCCGGCATGAATTCCGTATTAGCCAAGCAATTAAAGATGCGCCGCCCGGACCCAGCGTTCAAAAACGCTGCGATTTATGCCTATTACAAAGGGGCCTATCGTGATGAAGGCCGCAACAGTGGCGCCACGATCATCATCCACATGCCAAAAAGAGATGGCTGGTTCTGGTACATCCCGCTCTGCAACGACGTCACCAGCATCGGCGTCGTCGCACCGCCGTCTTACCTCTGCACTGGTCGAGGCCATGATCCACTTGCCACGCTCGACGAGGAAATCGCCAAGTGTCCGGGTGTTTTACGCCGACTGGAAAAAGCTGAGCGGGTTACCAAGGGCTTCGTCACGACAGACTTTTCTTATCGTGCAGACAAAATGGCTGGCGATGGCTGGGTGCTCATCGGCGACGCTTTTGGTTTTATGGACCCCGTGTATTCGTCTGGCATTATGTTGGCACTAAAAAGCGGTGAGTTAGCCGCGGATGCCATTCACCAAGGATTAGAACAGCAAGATTTATCCGCTAAACAGTTAGGCTGCTTCGAGCCAGAATTGTTGCACGGTATGAGCATGATTCGGCAGCTCGTCGAGGCTTTTTATAATCGAGATTTTAGCTTCGGTAAATTTATGAAGGAATTTCCGCAGCACCGCGATCATCTCGTGCGCATCCTCATCGGCGACGTGTTTAACAATGAAGTTGCACAAATGTTTGACACCATGCGACAATGGATTACGCTCCCCCAGCCGAGCGACTTGCAAACGGGCACGGAAAACACATGAAAAAAATAATCTACGGCTTAATCATTCTCCTAGCTGTCCTGCATCACGATTGGTGGTGGTGGGATGATTCCGACACGCTTGTCTTTGGCTTCGTACCCATCGGGTTAGCCTATCATGCAGGCATTTCATTGGCCGCCGGTTTTTTATGGACGCTCGTCGTCATTTACTGTTGGCCAACCGAGTTGGACGATGTTCAGCCGGTTAGTCCACAAGCCTCTAACAATGGAGGCCACGCATGACGCAATTAATAATTATTCTCACCTACCTAGGACTGCTATTAATCTTAGGCGTTTTCAGTAGCCGTATGTTCAAAGGAACCTCGGCTGATTATTTCCTCGCCTCGCGCAGCATCGGTCCCTTCTTGTTGCTTATGTCATTGTTCGGCACCACCATGACCGCCTTCGCCCTCGTCGGTTCAACCGGCGCAACATTCAAGGACGGCATCGGCGTATACGGCAAGATGGCCTCCTGGGCAGGTATCATTCATTCCGCCTGTTTCTTCGTCGTCGGCATTAAACTCTGGTCATTCGGCAAGCGATATGGCTACACCACACAAATTCAATTTTTCAGAGACCGCTTTGAATCCAACGGCTTAGGCCTGCTTCTTTTTCCTGTTTTAGTTGGCTTGGTGATTCCATACCTTCTCATTGGTGTGATGGGCGCTGGCACGACAATCGAAAAATTAACCGGGGGCGCATTACCCAACATCTTCCCCGCAGCAGGTGTAGGCCCAGCCGCTCGAGCTGCCGGAGCCATTCCTTACGCCTATGGCTCTGCCCTCATTTGCATCGTCGTCATGATTTATGTGTTCTTCGGCGGCGTTCGCGGAACCGCCTGGGCCAACGCTTTTCAGACCATCGTGTTTATCGTTTTGGGCGTTGTCACCTTCGTAGCTATCTCCGACAAACTCGGCGGCATGAAAGAAGCCACCGCCATGGTGCAAAAGCATAATCCCGATAAACTGCGCCGCACGGTTAGAGAAAACGATACGCTTACGCGGTATAAAGGCGACGTGAACGTGTACGAAAAACGTCTAGCCGCGTGGAAAGCCAAGCCTGAATCCAATCGCGGGCGTGCGCCGAAAAAGCCAGTCAAGCCGCATGGCATAGGTCATCTAAAGTTTCTCTCGTACATGTTTATCCCACTTAGCGTGGGCATGTTCCCGCACCTTTTTCAACATTGGTTAACCGCAAAAAGTGCGAAATCGTTTAAGCTATCCGTCATCGCGCATCCCCTGCTCATCATGCTCGTGTGGGTCCCCTGCGTGTTGATTGGCGTCTGGGCTACTAGCGCGATGATCGACGGCAAGCCCATTATACCTTACGGATTTTCTAACCCCAACGCTGTCCTCGGCAAGCTCGTCGCCTCTAGCACAGGCCCGGTACTAGGCGGATTGCTTACGGCAGGCATCCTCGCTGCGATTATGTCTTCGTTAGATTCACAGTTCCTTTGCCTGGGCAGTATTTTCACAAACGACATCGTGGCTCATTACGTTAAAGACGGTGCGTTGTCAGATAAGCAGCGTCTGTTGGTAGGCCGAGCTTTCGTCGTCTTCATTGTCATCGTAACGTATCTATTAGCCCTATTGCGACCCGGCAGTGTGTTCACGCTTGGTGTATGGTGTTTCAGCGGCTTTGCCAGTTTGTTCCCGCTCGTCATAGCCGCCCTCTATTGGAAACGAACAACGACAGCCGGTGCTTACGCTTGTGTCATTAGCACGGCAGCAACCTGGATTTATCTGTTCGCTCAAGCGGGTTACGGCGCCAATCGCGGATATTTATTCCTGGACATGATGCCCGTAGCTACCATCATCGCCGTCTCGACCGTGTCACTGATTGTGGTCTCACTAATAACGAAACCGCCCTCGGCTGCGACAATAGATAAATTCTTCAAAAAATGAGCCGCGGGTTTTAACTCGCGCGAACTAGCGAATAATAAGTGAACAAGAAATTATGCCAGACCCCCACAAGATAACGAGAAAAGTTCAGTTCGCCGACACCGACTTAGCCGGCGTAGTTCACTTTTCAAATTACTTTAGATACATGGAGGAGGTTGAATGCAGCTTCTGGCGCTCGTTAGGCATCAGTGTGAACATCTCCGACGGTGATGGACATATCGGCTGGCCTCGCGTAGCTGTGTCCTGCGATTACGCTCGTCCCGCTCGTTTTGAAGATGATGTGGAATTAGCCATCACTTTGACCGAAATCACCGAGAAGTCCGTCTCTTTCAAGTGCGAGTTTCGAATCAGCGGCGTGTGTATCGCCACTGGCCGATCGTCGGCGGTATGTTGTTTGACCCAAGGTGCAAAATTCCACTCGATAAAAATCCCAGATGAAATCAGAGAAAAATTGCAGGCCACAATGGAGGGTTAGTCCTCCGAGCCGCAGGTTTCAACCTGCGCGGAGTTGAGAAGGTGGTTAATCCCTCGTTTACAATTTCCGCCCAACACAAGAATCCGTTACAATCTTATGCAGGCACAATAGTCCAGGTATCAACGATTGTAGAAATGTTCAGTTAAACCAACGAGGAGCAACCCATGAAGCTTTGGCCAATGTTTGTCATTCTAACCATCCTCTGCTGGGGCGCATATGTGCCAACACTACATCATGGCCAGACCGCACTAGGTAAAAACAGCGCACTGCGCGCATTCCTTTTCGTCGGCCTCGCATACTTCATCGTATCCTTAGCCTGCCTGGGCTACATCTGGTTTGCCAAATCAGAGCCGTGGGAATTCACCTCCAAGGGTGTCAACCTATCAACCTTAGCGGGTATGCTCGGCGCTATTGGCGCCATTGGCATCGTGTTCGCCTTCAAACAAGGAGGCAAGCCAATCTATGTCGCACCTCTCGTTTTCGCAGGCGCACCCATCATGAATACCATCGTATCAATGATTTGGAACAAACCAGAGAAGCCCCCGCACCTAATGTTTTACGCGGGCATCGCCCTAGCCGGTGTAGGCGCAGCCCTGGTCCTTAGATTCAAACCATCTTAGTTAATGTGGTAGCCGTTGTGATGAATTGCCAAAAGAAGCATTCGACTTATTTCATAAGCGCTAACGCAGGCGCGAATCTGTGCAGCTGCGTGTGCATAATGATATCGCTTTTCATTTCGTTAGTAATAAGCTCGCCGACAGTTTTCTCTCAAGAACAAAATTCGTCATCAACCGCGCCTCACGCCACCACCCAATCCTGGCCAATGTTCAGAGGTAACCCTCACCTAACTGGCGTCGCGGTGAGTTCGCTACCAAAAAAGCTTGCCCTGCGATGGCGCTTCAAGCTTGAAGAAGCCATCACCTCGTCCGCAGCCATCGTGAATAACACCGTCTACTTCGGCTGCGACGATGAATATCTCTACGCATTAGACCTGCAAACCGGCAGTATGAAATGGAAGTATCACGCCAAAGACTTCATCCAAGCCTCGCCGACCATTGTTAGTGGCAAGGTGATTTTCGGAGACGACAGCGGAACCATGCACGCCGTGGACGCAAAAACGGGTAAGGGCTTATGGACCTACGAAACCAATGGCCAAATCATTTCCTCGGCAAACGTGTTCGGCGACACAGTGATTGTCGGCTCCTACGATGGCTTTATTTACTGCCTCAAAATCGCCGATGGCTCACTAGCTTGGAAAGCTGAAACGGAAAGCAAAGTTCACGCCACCTCCGCCGTCGCCGACAACCAGGTACTATCCGTCGCCTGCGATGAAAGTTTGCATGTGTTAGATGCCAGCACCGGAAAAAGCATCCGAGAAGTATCCATCGGCTCACCCGCCGGCGCTTCCGCAGCTGTTGTCGGTTCAAACGTGTACATCGGAACTTACGGCAATCAAATCATCGGCGTCGATTGGAAAACCGGAACCCGCCGCTGGACATTTGAAGACCCCGACAGACAATTCCCTTTTATGTCCTCAGCCGCCGTCACTGAAAAACTAGCTATCGTAGGCGGACGCGATAAACGACTCCGCGCGATTGACCTAAACACGGGCAAAGTAAGATGGACTTTTCCCACAAAAGGCAGAATAGATTCCTCCGCCGTAATCGTTGGCCAGCGCGTCTTCTTCGGTTCTAACGACGGAAACATCTATGCAATAAATATCGAAACCGGAAAAGAAACCTGGCGATTTGAAACAGGCGCACCAGTCTCAGCTTCACCCGCCGTAGCCGCAGGCTGCCTGGTCATTGGCACACAAGATGGCGTACTATATTGCTTTGGAGAAAAAAAATAAGATGAATGATAATCATATGACAAACAAACGACACTACTCTGCTTTTATAGTCGCCATCCTAGGTCTAAGCCTAACGGCTTCCATATCCAGCGCCCAATGGTCGCAGTGGGGAGGCCCCAACCGGGATTTTACAATCCCCGACGCCAAGCTAAAAAACACCTGGCCAAAAGGCGGCCCTAAAGAGCTTTGGTCTAAGCCTATCGGTGATGGATATTCCACTATTTCTATCGCGCAAAACACACTAATCACCATGCACCGTCAAGACGAAAATGAAATCGTCATCGCTTTAGACCCTGAAACGGGAACACCCAAATGGCAGCATACCTATCCCGCGCCGCTATTTAGTAGTCTGGATAGAGGCTTCGGCGTAGGCCCGCGCTCATCACCCCTCATCGTTGGCGACCTCGTATTCACCGTAGGTATCACCGCTAAGCTGCATTGCTTAAACTTGCACACCGGAAAAGTAGTCTGGTCGCATGACATGAGGAAAGAGTTTAACGCCAACCAACTCATGTGGGGTTACGCAGCCAGCCCGCTCGCTTTTGAAGATACCATCATCCTACCCGTCGGCGGCAAGGGCAATGGCATCATGGCCTTCCGTCAAAAAACCGGCGAAGTCGTCTGGTCCAGCTTAGACATAAAAAGTTCATACGCCTCACCATTACTCATCAACGTCGATAACCAGCAGCAAGTCGTCATCCCCATGACCGACGAAATCGTAGCAGTAAGCCCAACAACCGGAAAACTCTTCTGGCGTCACCCACACAAAACCTCCTACAACGTCAACGCGTCATTACCTATCTGGACTAAGGATAACATCCTCTTCATATCTTCCGCATACAACACCGGAAGTCGAGCCATAAAACTTTCTCAGACCGGCGGGAAGACAACCGTTAACGAGCTTTGGCATCACAGCAAAATGCAAATTCACTTTGGCAGCGCCATTCACATCGGCGATTACATCTACGCCTCCACCGGCGGCAACGGCCCAGCATTTTTCGCAGCCGTCAACATCATAACCGGAAAGATGGCCTTTAGAAAAAGAGGCCTA